>JBBQJL010000089.1:0-2902 GCA_038325875.1 Candidatus Limnocylindrales bacterium | reverse complement strand
GGCCACTCGTCCCGGTCGGGCCAGGGGCGCCGATCGGCGTGGTTGCGGGCGGGAACCCGCCGGCCGTGCCGTTGGTGTCACCACGTCGCGGAGGCGCCGCGTCAGCGATCGACGGAGCTCGGGCCGGCAATGCTGCGATCTCGCCGGCCGGCATCACCGCGACCCTGCCGGCCATCGCGCCGGCGGAACCGGTCTCGACCTACCCCGATACGCCGGGCGCGGCACAGGGTCCGGATCAGGACGATGAGCCATCTGTCCCGGACGAGGCCCGGGCCCGGATCGTCGCCGATGCAAGCGCGGATGCCCCGGTCGACGCCGGTCCCGAGACCGTCCTGCACGTCAGGTTCGCCGGAAGTGCGGCGCCCGATCGCGTCGTCGGGGCGATGGAGATGTTCAAGGCCGTCCTCCGGGACCGGCCCGGCGCGACACGGGTCGTCATCCACGTCCCGGCGCTCGGTGGTGGTACGGCGCTACCGATGGAGCTCCGCCGCGGCGTGGCCTACGACGCCGAGTTGCTGGCCGAGGTCCGCCGCCGACTGGGCGACGGGCTCGTGGACCTGCGCCTCACCTGAACCTGGATCCGAATGACCGACCACGCCCCACTGAGCGGAACCCTCCTCGAGCGCCTCCGAAAGCGTGCCGCCGATCCGGCTCGACGGACCGACCAGCGGCCGAGCCAGTTCCAGGCGGGGGCCACCAGCCTCGACCTGGGCCAGCTGTCGGTCAGCTCCGGCAGGCCGGCCTCGACCTCGACCGGGTCGTCCAGGCGAACCGCGCGGGGACGATCGATCCGGCGTTGACCGCCAAGGGCGCCATCGCTCGAGGCCTGGCTCGACGGCTGGCTGAGGAGGACGAGCTCGGGCAGGCCGGAGACGACGAGATCCCCTGATCGCGGCTCAGCCCGCGGGCGTGATCCGGCGGATCTGCTGGACCGACGAGAGTTGGTCGTGGTAGTCGCCGCGGATCGAGTTGAGCGTCGCCTGGTCGATGTCGAGCTCGGCGGCGATCTGGTTGACGGCCGCGTTCTCCTCCGCCGAGATCGAGCCGTTGGCGGCCATGACCGCGAAGCACGCCCGCAGGATGACCAGCCGCTGCGTCTCGTCGGCGAGCGCCTTGAACTCGCGCGTGACGACGAAGTCCTCGGTCCCGCCCACGGTCTTCGCCTGGAGCTTGGCCATCTGGGTCACGAGGACGGCGGTCGCCTCGTCGAGGGCCTCATTGGCCTGGAGCTCGCGCTCGATGGCAGCGGTCTCCTCGTCGCTGATGTCGAGGTCGGCATTGGCGGCGCGGGCGAGGGTGTAGGCGGCCGACGCGATCAGCCGCGCCTGTTCGGGCGGCATCGCCTCGAGCTTGGCGACGATCCGGCGCACGGTGGCGGTGTCGCCCGCGTCGTTCGAGGCGCCGGGTGCGGGCCGGGGCGCCCGGTCGGGCGCGGCTGCCGGCTCGGAATGGAAGAAGCGGTTGAACATGAGGCTCCTCTACCAGCGTTCGAAGGCGGGATGGTCGGGTCCGACGGCGACGAAGGTGCCGCGACAGGTGGCGGTGATGATGCCACCAGATGCCATCTCGGCGTCGACGACGACCCGGTCGCCGCTCGTCTCGACCGGCCAGGCGCGAAGCAGGACGGGCGAGTCGATGGGCGTCGGACGGCGGTCACGCAGCCACATCCGGTGGATGGCGGCGGTCCGGCGACGACCGCTAGCGCCGCAGGTAGCCTGGGATCTCGGGCTCAGGCCCGCGCCACAGGTCGAGCTCCTCGGTGGCGAAGCGGCCGTAGTAGTTGATGAAATGACCGCCGTGCCGCTTGAGGATGGTGTGCGCAGTCGCCTTCGGGGCATCGCCGTGGACGTGGACCATGACCACCGCGCGCCCGTCGCGCAGCGCCCGCTCGTAAGCGGCGAAATCGACCAGCTGGTCCATCAGCGTGAAGTCGAAGGCGCGCCGCAGCCGGCCAAGCCAGCCAGACACCTCGCCGGTGCCATCCATCCGGTCCGCGCCCTCTTCCCCGCGCAGGATCTCGAGATCGCGGTCCGCGAACTCGGCCGCCTTGAGCTCCGCGAGCGCCGCGGCAGCCATGGCCGGGTCGTCGACGACGGCCAGGACCCGGTTGGTGGGGTAGCCGATGGCGCGGCGGGACTCGGGCATCGTCGGATGATGTCACACGCGGCGGGTGGTCCCGGAGGAGGGAGTCGAACCCTCATGCCCTTGCGGGCAGCCGAGTTTGAGTCGGCAGCGTATGCCATTCCGCCACTCCGGGGCGACTCGAAGTGTAAGCGAGAGCGTGAGTCGTCCCGCGGGGACGTTCGGGCGACGGGCCCCATCAAGATCCCGAGCGAAGTCGCTGGCCCCGGCCGGCCCGAGGCATGCCCGAGCGAGACGACCCCGGTCGGAGCGTGGACGGGCAGGAAATCTTGTCAGGCATGCGTCGAGGGACTAGTAGGCAGCCTTGGAAGGCCAGGCAGGGGTCTGGGCGCCCTCGCTCACGCTCAGCGATCGATCGAATCGTGTCTGGATCGCCTGAGATCTGCCCGGAATCCTGCCTACCAGTCCTCCCACACATATCTGTCACCAACCACGGTCCGAACAGTCCGCGGAACCGTCCCGTGCATCGCGGCGTCTCCGCCGAAACCGATGCTAGACTCGCCCAGCCTCAGAATCGCCGTCCGGAGGGACCCCCCGACCGTGGAGGACCTTCGCTCGACGACGGTCTCCGACGACCCCGTCCAGCGCCGCGACCTCATCCTGCTCGAGCGAGCCCGTCAGGGCGACCTCGACGCATTCAACGACCTTGTCGTGCTCTACCAGGACCAGCTCTTCGCGCTCGTCGTGCGGATGGTCCCCGATCGCGACCAGGCGTCCGACTGCGTCCAGGAGGCCTTCTTCTCGGCGTTCCGCAACCTGA
>JBBQJL010000088.1:0-3392 GCA_038325875.1 Candidatus Limnocylindrales bacterium | reverse complement strand
CGAGCACGGTCGCGACGAGCAGGCGGACGAGCCGATCCGGTCGGAGCCGGGGCGCGGAGGGTGCCTTCACGAGGCTCAGACCTTCCCACACTCCAACCCTCCGCACCATGGTGAATACGGACCAGCGCGACCCCGGACCTGGGTCTTCGACCGGAGCCGTCGCCGCCCCGATCATCCGCCGTCAGAGCTCTCGGCGCGAGAAGGATGCGACGGTCGCCCCGACGAGGGCGGCGACCCACAGTGCGCACCACGCGAGGTAGACTGGCGACGGGCCCGTCCCGGCGAAGAATGGGTTGGCCTGGAGGATCTCAGCCGACCGGTTCGCGCCGATCGCGGCGATGACGGCCGGCGGCTCGAGGGTGAAGATCGTCGCCCGCCACAGGCCGTCGGACGGGAATGCGATCCGGGCGATCGAGCTGACGGTCTCGAGCGAGCTCACGCCGAGAGCGGCCCCGACACCGCCGAGGACGCCGACTCCCCAGGCCAGCCCGAACAGGACGACCGCGATCGCGCCACTGGCGATCGCCGGGATGCGGCTGCTCAACAGCAAGGTGACGGTCAAGACGATCACCGCCTGCGCCCCCAACCCGGCGACCGCGCCGAGCGGATCGGGTGGCCCATAGCCAGATGCGAGCTTCATCGCCCCGATCTCCAGCAGCCCGGCGACCGACCCATACGCGCCGACCACGATCGCCAGCCCGAGCCAGCGGCCGACCACGAACGTCCCGCGCCCGAGCGGCCGGGCGAGCATCGCCAGCAGGACGCCCGATTCGATATCGCCGGCGATCGCCGGGGCGGCAAGGAACGCAGCCGTCGCGGCGAGGATGAAGCTGAACATGAACGCGCACAGGATGAGGACCTGGCTGACTCCGACCTGGAGCTGCAGCTCGCGGGTCCCATGCGAGCGCGCCTGGGTCACGAGGTATTCGAAACCCAGCCCGGTCAGCACGACGATCACCGCGGTCAAGCCGACGAGGGCCCACAGGGTCCGCCGACGGAGCGCCTCGAACAGGGTCAGCCGGGCGATCGTCGGGAGGAGGCGCAGGCCGCTCATCCGACCCGGCCCCGCTCGACCAAGCCGAGGAACCGCTCCTCGAGCGAGGTCCGACCAGGCTCGACCGCGTGGACCTGCCCGCCGGCGCTGACGATCGCCGCCACGAGCTCGGGGATCCGCTCGCTGGCGATCGGCCCGATCGCCAGCCAATCGCCTTCGTCGGTCAGGGGTCCGAAGCGAGCCAGGGTCGCACGCGCCGCAGGGTCGAGACCGGTCACCCGGATCCGGACGGATCCCGCGCCGAGCAGCTCCTCGAGCGTGCCCGCGGCCACGAGTCGACCGGCGTCCACGACCGCGACCCGATCGCACACCAGCTCGACCTCGGACAGCAGGTGCGAGTTCAGGAAGATTGTCGTGCCACGGTCCCGCGCCGCCCGGATGATCCGCCGGACATCCGCCCGTCCGACCGGGTCGAGCGCGGACGTCGGCTCGTCGAGCAGGACGAGCTCAGGTCGCCCGAGCAGGGCGGTGCCGAGGCCGAGACGCTGCTGCATCCCCTTCGAGAACGTCCCCACCAGGTCATCGGCGCGGTCGGCAAGGCCGACGATCTCGAGCGCGTCCCGGATCTCCGTCGCCCGATCCGGCGCGGGGATCCCGGCCAGCTCGCAATGGAGGGCGAGCACTTCGCGGGCCTGCAGCCAGGACTGGTAACGGAATAGCTCGGGCAGGTAGCCGACACGCCGACGCGCCTCGCGGTCACCGAGCGGCGCGCCGAGGAGGGTGCCGCCACCCGAGGTCGCTCGCGCCAGGCCCAGGAACAACTTGATCGAGGTCGTCTTGCCGGCGCCATTCGGGCCCAGGAAGCCGAAGACCTCGCCGCGCTCGACGCGCATCGTCAGGCCGGCCAGGGCCGTCGTCCGACCGTAGCGCTTGACCAGGTCGACCGTCTCGATCGCAGGTCCCATCGTGGTCATCGTGCCAGAGACGGACGGACGTGGGGCGGTGACACGCTAGCTGTCACGGCGCAGGGCGACAGTTGGACCATGAACCGACTCGATCGCCCGCTCAGCAACGCCGTCAACGCCGTCGTCCAGCTCGATTGCCCATGGTGCTCAGCGTCCGTCCGGGCTACCGACCCGGAGCTGGCCGATGGGCTCGCCTGCCCGGCCTGTCTCGTTGTCGTCCGGCTCGACCCGGCGCCCGTCACGACGCTCGCCTCGCGGCTCGCCGCCGTCGCGGCCTGACCTCAGCGGGTCTGGGCGTCGGCCCCGCGGAGGGGCCGCGAGAGCAGGAAACGTCCCACTGACCCGGCCGATCAGCTTGTCCGGGGACGATGCGGCACGCAGGGTGAGGTAGGTGATCAACACGACCGAGTCGACGAAGCCCGCCAGACGCCGATCGTTCCGATCGGCCAGGACGCCGGCGACCATCCCGAACAACAGATCGGGGATCGACGGGAGCACACCGACGAGGTCCATCGCCAGGCCGGACTCCGGTCAGGGCGAGGATCGGCAGCGGCAGGGCGGTGAAGCTGATCGCATCGCCGATCGCTGAGATCCCCTGCCCGACGAGGAGGACCTTGAAGTCGCGGTTCTCGGACAAGGGCTCGTCGCGAGGATCCGCCAAGGGGTCGACGTTCGCGGCGAGGCCGATCTCGAGGTCCGCGGTCACCGCCCGATAGTACGACGCTCCCCTCCGAGGATGTCAGCCGGGGACCGACGCCCGTGGCGGTAGTGGGATCGTGAGCGTGAATCGGCTGCCCTGACCTAGGGCCGTGTCAACCAGGACCGTCCAGCCGTTCCGCCGGGCGGTCGCCGCCACCGAGGTCAGCCCAAGGCCGGTCCCACGGCCAGGCCCCTTCGTGCTGAAGTACGGCTCGAAGGCGCGTGCCTGCGTCGTGGGATCCATCCCGATCCCCGTGTCGGCGACCCACAGTGCAGCCCGACGGCCGCCGGCGCCGGGCAGGATCGCCGAACCGAGGGTGAGCACTCCACCGTGTGGCATCGCGTCGCGCGCGTTGATCGCCAGGTTGAGGACCACCCGTTCGAGCTCAGCCGGATCCTCCTCGATCGGGATCGGACGTGCGCCGGTCTGGACTCGCAACTCGACGCCGTCGCCGATCATCGGCTGGATCATGGCGGCCATCGAGTCGACCACCGTCCGGAGGTCCATGGCCGCGAGGACAGGCATGTCGGGTCGATGGAGCAGGACCAGCTGCCGGGTCAGCAGGGCAGCCTGGCGCGCCGCTCGGGCGATGGCCTCGATATCGGTGCGCGCACCGGCCGGCAGGTCAGGCTCACTGAGAGCGACCTGGGCGCGGCCGAGGATGGCCGTGAGCAGGTTGTTGACGTCGTGGGTCAGCGCGCCGACTCGTGCCTTGCCGGGGTCGTCGGACGAA
>JBBQJL010000087.1:0-4353 GCA_038325875.1 Candidatus Limnocylindrales bacterium | reverse complement strand
GGGCACCCCCGCCAGCGCGGCGGCTTCGGCGGCGTGCTGGGCGTGGAGTGAGGCGTTCCACAGGTTGCCGACGTCGACGACGATCGCCAGGACGCCGAACAGCAGGCCGGTCGACAGGGCGAACATGACCAGGATCTGCCCATTCCGGACAGCGCGGGGCCGGGTCGGTGCCGGCGGTCGCACGCCCGCCCGATCGGCTGCTGGCCGGGTCATGGCGTGGGCTCGAGGTGCATGACCGTGGTGTCGGTCATCGGGATCGTGGTGTAGGGCGGCATCCCGCCAAAGAACAGCCCGAGCAGGTTGCCCAGCGGCGTGGTCGGGTGGAAGTCGTAGCGGACCCGCACGCCGATCGAGTCGCCGTTCAGGCCGACGATCCGGTTCGTCGCCGGCCAGCCGGCCGTGCCGATGATCGTTCCGGTCCGGTCGTAGCGGTTGAGCGCGCCGCCGACCGGCTTGCCGTCCGCCCCGGCCTTGAAGATCTCGATGTAGCTGATGTTCTCGACCAGGATCGGGTCGGTCAGACCGCGCTGGACGGCGGCCAGGATGATCGGGTCGACCGTGTCAGGGTAAGAACCGCCGTTGCCCAGGGTCGCCCCGACCCGGGCGCCTTCGCGGACCGCATAGGCCATCGCCGTCCGGTGGTCGTAGGCCGAGCCGAACTCGAGCATCCCCATCAGGATCATCAGGAAGACCGGCAGGATCAGGGTGAATTCGACCAGCGCTTGTCCGCGCGCGCCGCGCCGGGCCGCTGGGCTCACTGCTTGGGCTCCATCCGGAGGCTCGCCCCGTCGGACACCGCCCAGGTCTGACCCGAGCCGATCGGGGTGATCCCGGCGTAGTTGTAGCCGATCCGGACGCCGACCACGTCGAGCCCCTCGGACAGGGCGTCGTGCCGATCGGCCTGGGCGTAGCCCTCGGTCCCGACCAGGGTGTACGGCTGGTCGACCGAGCCCGGGCAATCGAGCGTGCCGGTCCGGACGTACAGGTTGACGGCGCCGGGGATCGGGTCGCCGTTGGCGTCCGACTTGTAGATCTGGACCGAGGCGATCCGGGTCTTGTCGATCGGAGCAGTCAAGGCACGCTCGACTGCCTTGAGGACCGAGCAGTCGGCGCCGTCGACCCCACCGGCCTGGGCCGCGGCGCTGACGCCCTGGCGAGAGGCGAACTGGACGGTCAGGATGTTGTTGTAGAGGAAGCCGAACTCGAGCACCCCCATCATCAGGAGGATGAAGATGGGCAGGGTCAGGGCGAATTCGGCCAGGCCCTGGCCGGCCTCACCCGAGCCTCCGATGAGCCGTCGGCGGCGCATGTCGCGCACCATCCGTGGCGTGTCCTCTCCACGTTGACCCGCGGGAGTCTGTGGTCCGCGCGCACTCCGACGGGGTCGGGATCGAGGATGACAGCGGGAGCTCCAGACCCGGAGAGGGCGATTCGTCCCGAGCGTGGCGCGCGTTGGTACGGGAGTGGCACCGACGCACCGGGTGCAGACGGGGCGACGGAGATTCATCGTTCTTGGTCCCGACGGCCCATGAAGTCGCTCCGGACGGCACTACTTCCGCCGAGGCGGCACGATGAAACTCAACCGCACGACGAGGAGGCGTACAGGAAAGCGGGAGGTCGCCGTGTCCCGTCAAGCGTCACGACCTGGCGCTCGATAGGAGTCGCACCTCGAGCGACCGCTCCGATCTGGATGCGCATCCTCGGTTGCGGAGCTTCAAAGGAGGCGCTCAAGTGAGACGACGAATGGCAGTTCTGGCCACAGTGTCCCTGCTTGCGCTGCTGCTATCGCCAGGATCTGTGGCGGCGAGTCAACCAGCTCTGGGCGAACAACCGCTCGGTCCGTGTGCCGCCTATGAGTTGTACATGTACAACGGACCCGACTTCCTTGGTCAAGAGTTCCATGTGTGCTACGGCACGAGCTACTACAACCTGGCTCTCTACGGCTGGAACGACCAAACTCAGAGTTTGCAACTGGCCCATGCTGCGGTCGGGCAGGGGGTCACGTTCTACTGGGATATCAACTACGGCGGCGCCAGCATGAGGATCTGCGGGAACACCAACCGTGCAGATCTAGGCTCGTGGGACCACAAGATCAGCTCTTTGAAATGGACCAATGCCTGTCCGCGGTGAAGGATGGCGCAGCCAGATCTGGCGCGTTCAGCCGATGCGTCGCCACCTAAGTGAATACTCAGTTCCTTGCGGTGATTGAAGCGGCCGGCGGGTGTGCGACTCCGCCCGGCGCGTCGAATCGACGATGGAGCAGCATGGCTGGAACGGACACTGGCCCGAGTCAGATAGGCAGTGCGCTTGAGGCTCACGGCGTTGCAAAGCGGTACCGACGGGGAGTGCAGGCACTGTCGGCGCTCGAGCTTACGATCGAGCCGGGGACGACAACTGCCCTAGTAGGCCCGAACGGGGCGGGCAAATCGACGCTGATGAAGCTCTGGATGGGTTTCGAACGCCCGTCTGCAGGACGACTGGCGGTGATGGGAGCAGACCCCTGGCGTGAACGATCGGTCGCGGTCGCGCATCTCGGGTACGTCCCTCAGGCGGCAGCCCTGTACCGCGACCTCACGGTAGGCGACCATCTTGCGCTTGCGGCCAGCCTCCGTCGGAGCTTCGACGGCCCTTATGCGACCGAGCGCCTGCGTCGACTCGGCATCTCGCGCTCCAGTCGGGCGGGCGAATTGTCGGGCGGCCAGCAGGCACAGGTCAGTCTGGCACTTGCTCTTGGGACGCGCGCTCCGGTCCTCCTTCTAGATGAGCCCCTCGCGAGCCTCGACCCGCTTGCCCGTCGAGAATTCCTCGCGGTCGTGGGTGAGGTCGTCAAGTCCGAAGGGACCACCGTCGTGCTGTCGTCGCACATCATCACGGACGTGGAACGGTGGTGCGAGCGCCTCATCGTCCTTGGAGCTGGCCGCCTACGCCTCCACGACACCGTCTCGTCATTGCTTTCCCGTCACTGGGTGGGGACTCCCACCGGTGAGTCGGTAGTGACGGCGATGCAGGTCGGTGCGTTCCCAGGACAGGCAGGCGAGCCCGTCGCGTTGTGGCGCACCGACGGCTCCGCCATGAATGAAGGCCACCAGCCGGCGACCCTCGAGGAGGTCGTCATGGGGTACCTCGCCGCCGATCGACCAGATGGCGGCTGACCATGTGGACTGCGGCACGCCTCGCCCTCAGGCCGCACCGCTTTGCACTCGTCTGGGTCGCCCTGCTCTGCATCGCCGCCGGTGGGGTCGCGCTCGCGATGAGCGTCTGGCTGTCAAGATTTTCAGGCCCCGCCGAGTGCCTCGATCTCGGCATCCGATACACCCAGCCATGCGCTGGCTTTGCTCAGGGCCTCGAGTTCGACCACGAATGGGCCGCCCGGGTCCTGGCGTTCCTGCCCGTACTGCCGGTCGTCGCCGGCGTCGTCCTTGGCGTTCCTCTGGTGGCTTCCGAGGTCGAAGCGAGGACCGCAACGCTGGCGTGGTGGCTCGAACCATCACGGCGCCGATGGCTTCTGACGCGCACCGCCGTATTCGGGACCGTGCTCGCGCTCCTACTTGCGCTTCCCGCGATCGCGGGGGACGTCTTGGAGCGTGAGCGGATCCCGCGCTATGACCCGGCCACGACTGTGTTCCTCGACTACGGCAGTCGAGGCGCCGTGCTCGTTGGACGGGGGATCGCGATCTTCTCGCTTGCAGTCCTTGTCGGCCTCGTCGCGGGCAGGGTGCTGCCCGGCCTGATCGCTGCGGCCGTCGCGGCCGTGATCGTGCTGGCCGTGCTGGAAGGGGCTCGCTGGTTCGCCCTACCCGTCTCCGAACCGGTCGTCGCACAGGCGGATCGATACGTTCTGGACGTCACCGGACAGCAGGGCATACCAAACACCTTCCGCGACCAGCATGGAACCCTGTACACGGTCGACCAGATCCTCGCGCTGGCACCCGCCAGGATCGGGACACCAACGTTCAACGCGTGGTACGACGCTCAGGGTTTCACGCAAGCGCGATACGGGGTTTCGGGCGAGCGGCTCGGGATCATCGAGGTGCGTGAGCTCATCGGACTCGGGCTCGGGACGGTGACCCTTGTCGGGGCGGCGACCTGGGCCGTCGGATCGCGAAGACCGTACTGAGATGGTTACCTTCTACCCGCTCCGATCGAGCGTAATGTTCGCCCGGCGTCAAGACGCCGGGCTGCTTGCCTTCGCGGTCCTCGCGGGCCTCGGACTCGCCGCCGTCGCGACCGTGGCTGCCGGCTACCTCGACGGCCTAGCCGGTCCGGGATGCAACCGGCCGGTCCTGGTGAGTTGCGGACCAGGTGCGGGATTCCTCGACGTCCAGGATGGCATCGCCGGACGCCTGTCGTTCG
>JBBQJL010000086.1:0-4560 GCA_038325875.1 Candidatus Limnocylindrales bacterium | reverse complement strand
TTCTGGATGGTCTTCGTCATCCAGAACAGCCAGAATCGCGACGCCAAGGCCGTCCATCTCAAGCTGGACGAGGTCATTCGCTCGATCGAAGGGGCGCGGAACGTGTTCATGACCCTCGAGAACGCGACCGAGGCGGTTGTGTCGTCGACAACGAAGGAGCTGACAGGGCTGGCCGTGCCCGATGTCGAGGTTGACCTCCGTCCCGCTGAGTAGCCCTGGCGCTGCATCGTTATGCGCCACAACCGTCAACGACGTGACGGGGGTCGTGCGTCCCGCTGAAGAGCCGATTCCGATGGCACCACGCGACGTGTCTCGATAGTGCGGATTCGGCTTGGTGTCGTCCTACCATTGGCGACCGCTCGGGGACGCTGATTCGAGGTGGGGTGACGCTCGAGTGTGTGACGTGCCTCTGGCCGCCGTCCTTCGAGCTTCCTCTTCCGGCCGCCCGGCTTGACGACGACACAGCCCGTCTCGCCCTGGCGGGGTCACGAATGCGCCCCGCCGAAGGTTCGGCGCGTTGCAAGAACCTTGCGAGCGATCGACCCGGCTTGCGAGCGTCCTCGCGGGTACGCGCTGCCATAGTCGAGTCATGAACATCGGTGGTCACCGCCCGAGGTTGATTGCGAACCCGGCAGATGATGTCGTTTTCGCCAAGTATGCCGAGGCGCTCCTTGAGCATGGAGCGATTTCGATTGCGGAACTCCAACATCGGTTGCGAGGCGTGTATCCGCTGGCGGCCGTTCATGCCCGAGAGCTCGAGGGTGAACGGATCATCGTCTGGTACGTTTATCGCGATGGCCATTGGGTCAAGTCCCGGCCAGGAGACGCAACGGCCAAAGAGAGAGAGCGAACCAGGTGACCGATCCACGCGAGGACCTTCGCGCGACCGAGGAATCCATCCTCAGTGACGCGGCGCTCGTCATGGCCCTCGAAGAGGAGAAGATGGCGCTTGATCCCGCGGACCCCCGGGTTGATCAGTTGTCCGTGCAAATCCAGAAACTTGCCGGCGGCATCGAGGACAAGGCCAAGGTCGAACGTTCGTTGAGCGCGGAGATCACAGGTCCGAACAGCTAAATTTGACCGTGCCCGAGAGATGTCTCGGTCGGTACGCCAATACCCACCGGCCGATCCGGCAATGCGTTCAGATCGCGGACCGAGCTCGACGACGAGCGCATCCTCGGGAGCGCGGGGTGGCGGAGCGCTACCGCCTCCGAATTGTCTAGAAGTCGTCCCCGCCCCGGCGATAGTCGCGAGATCCACCTTGCGCTGGTAGGGTGTTGATGACAATGCTGACGGCCCGACGGACCCGGTGATTCGACACGGAGGTCGAGCGTGGAGAAGCCAGCCAACGCGGAACACACTTCGGCAGCCGAACTGCTAAGCGCTTGGCGCTCGGCGGAACGGGACACGATCGCTGCAAAGACCGCGGCGGAGGTCGCGGCCCTGGCCGTCACCGCGGCCGAAGCGGCGGAGGAAGCGGCTACCCAGGCTGAAGCGGCCGCTCAGGCTGCGATGGACGCGGCCGTGCGCGCCAGAGCCGCCGCTGAGCAGGCCAAGCTTGCGGCAACACATGCCTCCGAAGGATCGCAGGAGATGACAGCAACAGCCGAGGGCGCCGAGGAGCGGGCTGGGCGGGCCGTGGACGACGCGGAGCAGGCGGAGACGGACGCGCGCGACCGATTTCATGCGGCGCAGGTTGACGGTTTCCCAAAGGATTCACGCTGACGCCAGGCGCTGAGTCCCGGCCGGCAAAGGAGGCCGCTTCCGACGCAGAGGTCAGCACCTGGTGAATCACGGACCGGGCGTGGGGGTCGAAAACTCCGATTCGCGATCGAACAGCCCCGCTACGATCGGCCAATATTTTCTCTTCTCTACGCTGTCGATCATCTTCCTGGGTCTGGCCGCTGGTGCGCTCGTCTTCGTCTTCAACGAGATGGTCGCCACCACTCGCCGTTTCTCGCAACCGATCGCCGCGAATCTCGCCCTTCTCGTGGGTTTTCTGATCGCGATCGGGGCCTGAACGTCATGCGCGCCGCGCAGACGAATGGGCCATCCGCAGGCGGCCCGTAGGCGACCACCTCGAGATGTCTGATCGCGCAGGCCGAATACAGGCGCACCGACAATGGAGCGAAGCTGCCTGGATCGGCAAGCCGTGCCCGCGGACTGACGACGCCCCGGTCAGGGTTCCTCTCGGGACACACGAGTTCGGAGCCATGGCCAGGTCGCACCAACCGTGGCGAGTACCGCTAGACCGAGCTGGTAACCGCCCAGGACATCGCTCGGCCAGTGCTCGCCAGAGGCTACTCGGGCCACGCCCATCAGCGAGGCGAAGCCGAGGCCCGCTAACAAGCTCGGCAGACGGAGGCGCGGTCGCGACCAGAGGATCCAGAGGATGTGCCGATCGTCACGACGAGACGGACCACGTGACTACTCGGATAGCTGCCGTTCGTGATGAGCTCGATCGGTCCGCCCGTTTCGGGTCGCGGCCGGTTCACAAGCACCTTGAGGGTGATCCCAAGGAGTTCCGCGAGCGCGACGGCGGACATCAGGAGGAGGGCATCCCAGCGGCGAGCAGCGAACCACAGGGCCACGGCGACCAGGGCGACGGTATCCCAGACAACCAGGCTCCCCAGTCGACTCAGGATGTCCAGCGGGCCACCGAGAGGACCATCGGCGAGCGCTTGGAGACGATCGATCATCGCGACATCGAGGGAAACTGGCCCTGCCCGGACCACCATCCCCAGCATCGCCGCCGAGGCGCCCATGATCGTCGCCAGCACAAGGAGCGAGAGCGCCCGATTTCGGCGTTCCACTCCCATCTAGCGAGCCGCCGTGATCCCGGCCACGGCGCCGCCGGCCACGACCGCGACGAGCAGGATGACGACCGGTGAGAAGCGCCGAGACGCGAGGAAGACGACCGACGAGCCGACCAGGAGGAGCGGCGACACGACGCCGACGGGCCGGGCCAGTACCAGCAAGGTGACACCCAGGAGCCCGACCGCGCCTGCGGCGGCGCCTGCCCCAAAGCGCCGGAAGCGCTCCGAGCCTTCGAGCCGCTCAACTACGGCGGCGGCACTGGCCGCGAGCGTGATCGGCACGGCGAAGACCGCGGCGGTGGCCACGACGGCCCCGGCGATCCCCGCCACGAGGTATCCGACATAGGCAGCGAGGATGAGCACCGGGCCGGGCGTCGCATACGCCAGGCCGACTCCGACCGCGAACTGACTCGAAGTCAACCAGCCGGTGTCGCCCACGGCCAGGCGCTCGACGAGCGGCAGCGCCGCTTGCCCGCCGCCGAACGCGAGCGCTCCGATAACCAGGAACCGGAGCGCCAGCTCAGCGATCACCGGCCACCAGCCACGCCAAACCGGCCGCGATGACGACCAAGGCCGCATTCACCGAGAGCAGTCCCACGCCGAACGCGACCAGAGCCAGTAGGCGCAGGCTCCCAAGCGGGAGATCGCCAGACAGGCGGAAGAGGGCCGACGCCAGCAGACCCACGACCGCGACCTGGAGCCCGAGCAATGCGCCGTCAAGGATCGGGCACTGGGCACGGCAGTCAGGAGGGCTGCTCCGGCGATCATCATGGTCGCTGACGGGATGATGAACGCGACCGACGCCACGAGTGCGCTCGGCCAACGTCCGAGCCGCCAACCCAGGAACGCCACGACTTGGACGACGGTCGAGCCCGGTAGCGGCTTCGTGAAGGCGAGGGCCGCCCGAACGTCCTCGGCGGATGTCCACGCCCGGCGCTCCACGAGGTCCCGGTTGATCAGGGCGATCGCCCCGCCCAAGCCACCGAAGGCAAGGGCCCCTAGGTGGCTGGTGTGAAACGCGCGTTCTGACGGGCTGACGGCTGGGCGCGGGCGCCAACTGGGGTGAGATCCGCCGGTTAGGTCGATGTGGGACGGGTGAGGTCCGGGATGCCCGCCGGTTGGCGGGTCTGCGGGGTCTGGTGGGCCCCTCCTCAGGCTGGCCGGATCGCCCAGGTCCCGCCCGACCCGGTGAGTCCCAGGACCGCGAGCCGCGCCAGGTTGACGGCGGCGGCGAGGAGCGCGAAGTCGGCGCCGACCTTCTGCCGGCCGCGGACGCGGGCCCGCCTCCCGCCGTGCCGTCGTCGCACCAGGTGGGCGAGCTTGCGCTCGACCTTCGGCCGGGTCGCCCGGTAGTCGGCGAGCCAGACAGGGTCGCGGGAGGCGGCTCGGCCGGTGCTGAGCAGGGCCTCGTGCGGGCCGACCCTGACCCGGCGACCGGCCACGGCCGTGGTGCACCGGGCGGCGAGCGGACAGGTGGCGCAGGCCGAGCGGAACCGGGCCTCGAAGCCCGGGGCGTGGCGAAGGAGCGGCGCGACCTGACCCGCGGGACAGGTGACCGTCCGGGCGTCGAGGTCGATCGCGAAGTCGTCCTTGGTGAAGTGGCCCGGGACCCCGGTCGCGGGCTGGCCCTTGACCCGGCTCAGCGCGCCGGCCTCATCGAGGGCGGCGAGGACCGGTCCCGTCCCGTATGCCGCGTCGCCGTAGACGACGGGCGGATCGGCGGGCGCGGCTTCCGCCAGCTCGG
>JBBQJL010000085.1:0-4715 GCA_038325875.1 Candidatus Limnocylindrales bacterium | reverse complement strand
GGCGCCTGCTCGAGACGGTGTGCGACAAGCTTTGGGTGGTCGTTGGCGGCTCGGCCGCACCATTCGATGGCGGCTATCGAGCCTGGCGAGCGGCCGTCGCGGCCGGCTGGACGGTCAAGGACGCCAACGACTCCGAGGCGCGCCGGCTGCGGACGGGTGGCCGCCCGGTGGCGGGCACGGTCGTGCAGGGCGAGAGTGCAGGTGCAGGGGCATCGGCCGGACGAACCGCCTCCAGGCCGTTGCCGACCACGCCGCCCGCCTCGCGGACGTCGTCCGGCGCCGCCACCGCCCCGGGGCGTACGACGGTGACCGTGGCCGTCGCCAGGCCCGCCCGCGCCGCTGCCCGTCCCACGAAGCTGTCCAAGGAGGCCTACCGGCGCCAGAAAGCGGCGGTCGACGGCGAGCTCACCCGGCTCGGACTGCGCAAGAACCACCTCGAGCTGGCCATGGGCGACCCCGCCGTGGCGGCGAACTTCGTCGAGCTGCGTCGGATCTCGAGCGAGCTGGCCGACATCTCGACCGCCCTCGAGGTCGCCGAAGAGGCCTGGCTCGAGCTGGAGGAGCGCGCACCGTGAGGCGATCCCGCCACGGCGGCCCGCTCCGGATCGGCTTGACCGGCCCGATCGGCTGCGGCAAATCGACGCTGGCCGAGCGACTGGTGACTCGTGGCGCGCTGCTCATCGACGCCGACCGCCTGGCCCGCGAGGTGACGGAGCCGGGCAGCCCGGCGCTGGCCGCGATCGCCGAGCGCTTCGGCCCCGATGTCCTGCAACCCGACGGTTCGCTCGACCGCGCCGGCCTCGGCCGTCGCGTGTTCGCCGACCCGAACGAGCTGCGGGCGCTCGAGGCGATCACCCACCCGCTCATCCGCCCGCGTATCCTCGCCGCGCTCGACGCCGCGGCGACCTCGCCCGCTTCCGCCGTCGTCATCGAGGCCATCCGCCTCGTCGAAGGCGGCTACGTCGACCTGCTCGACGAAGTCTGGCTGGTGACCTGCGACGCGGCCGCCCAGCGCGATCGACTCGCTATGCGAGGACTCGATCCGGACGAGGCTGACCGCCGGATCGCCGCGCAGGTCGGCCTGCTCGAGCGCGTGCGCCCGGTGGCCGATCGCGTCATTGACACCAGCCGATCGCTCGACGTGACGCTCGCCGTGGTCGACCGCGCCCTCGACGCCGCGCTGGGCGACTCGGACGACGATGGCCTGCGGCGGTCATGAGTGGCGCCCTGGGAGATGCTCCGATCGATCGACGAACCTATCCCGCCGATGGTCCGGCATCGTTGATCGGCCGAAGGTCATCCTCGTGGGAGCCATCCTTGCCTCGAATACGCCGCCTGAGGGCACTCGCCGCGGTCGCCGGGATCGTCCTGTCCGCGTGCTCGGCGGCGGCGTCGCCGGACCCCGGAGCGGTCCGTGGCAAGTTCGACATCGGCGGTCGAGCGCTCTACCTGGAGTGCGCCGGGGTCGGCGGACCGACGGTCGTGATGGACGCCGGGCTCGGCAACGCCCACGACACCTGGCGGATGGTCGCCCCCGACGTCAGCAAGCTGACCCGGACCTGCACGTACGACCGCGCGAACATCGGCAGCAGCGACGCGGCATCGAAGCCGCGGACCAGTGCCGACGTGGTGGCCGACCTGCGCGCGCTGCTGAAGGCCGCATCGATCCTGCCGCCCTACATCCTCGTCGGCCACTCGTTCGGTGGCGCCACCATGCGCCTGTTCGCGGCGCAGCATCCGCACGATGTCGCCGGGCTGGTCCTGGTCGACCCGACGCCGACGTCGTTTGTCGACGGCGAGTGCGCCATCGTGGACGCTGCTCTGTGCGCCACGCTCCGCCAAGGGTTCGACCCGGGCAACAACCCGGAGGGCTTTGATTTCGTCGGGAGTGGGACCGAGGTCGTCGGCGCGGGCCCCCTCCCGAGCGTGCCGCTGATCGTCCTCGCTGCCACGAATCACCACCAGGCGGCGATCACCGACCCAGCGACCGAGAAGCGGATCGAGACGTTCTGGCAGGCCGAAGAGGCCAAGCTCGGGGCGAGCGTTCCCGGCGGCAGCGTCAACGTCATCACGTCCGGCCACGACATCCAGCTCCTCCAACCCGGGGCGGTCGTGGAAGCGTTGCGGTCGGTGATCTCGGCGGCCCGACCGACGCCCAGCTGAGGTACGGGACCTGGCGACCGTCGTGACGCGTCCTGCGACGCCGTCCTGCGGCTACTTCTTCGGACTCGGCGAAGGGCTCGGCGAGGGGCTGGCCGACGGAGACGGGCTCGGCGCGACGACCCGGCCGCCGGTCGGCAGCGTCTGCGGGATCGGCAAACCGTAGCGCTGGATGAGCAGGTTGGTTGTCTCGCCGAGCTTCGAGGCGTCGACCGCCCGGGTGTCGGTCGGCGGCCGGAGGGCGAAGCTGAACGCGCCCGCGCCGCTCGCCTGGAGGTGGCTGATCTCCTCGGCGATCGCCGCCGGGACCTTGAGCACGTAGAACGTGCCGGCCTTGGCCAGCACGACCAGGTCCTGGTAGGTCAGCTTGGTCGACTTGTCGGTGTAGTACTTGCCGGCCGCAGCGACGTCCTCGGGGATGGTGATCGTGGTCGTCACGAAGACGTCGACCGTGTCGCCCGGCCGGACCAGCCCGCCGACCGAGCGGTCGTCCGGAACGGTCAGCGACACGGCGCGCCAGGTTTCGCTAGCAGGTCCGATGGACTCACCCGGCTGAAGGATCGAGAACTGGCCACCCTGCGACTGCGACGCGAGGAAGTTGGCGTAGACGGGCTGTCCCTTGAGGATCGTGACCCCGGGGATGAGCCCGATCACCTTGGTCGGATCGGCGAACACGCCTTCGGCGTTGGACGGATCGATCGGGACGTTGCGGATGGTCACGTCGGCGGCCTCGATCGGCTTGCGTGCCGGGATCTGCCTGGCCGCCACGACGATCGCCGCCGTCGGGCTCGAGCTGGCGGCCCGCTGCTGGGCCTGGCTGATCAGGTAGAAGGCAGCGCCGCCGGCGATGACCGCCAGGATGAGGCCGACCACGATGACGAACTTGCCGCGTCCGCGACCGTCGTCGTATTGCATCTCCATTCGGTCGAAGGTTCCTCCGGGGTCGTCAGCGAGGCGCGGGTGGGATCGGCCGCTCGATCATCGCGGGCCGCCTCGCTCAGTCCAACTCGTCGGAAGTACGGGCCGAGCCTTCCGTTCGGCCGGGTCCCGGTCTACGGTCACGGCAGGACGAGGTGGACCGGGTTGCCCCGGATGGAGACCTGCCAGGTCGTGGTGTCGGTCGTCGTGCTGTCGAACGAATAGCGGATCTTCCACCAGCCGCCGAGGGTCCCGGCGGGCTCCCCGGGCGGGAGCGGCGCGCTGTACGTCTTCGGCAACGGAATGGTCAGGGTGACCCACGAGTTGTTGTACTGACCCGAGCCGCTGATGGTCGTCCGCAGCGAGGTCACGTTCGTGCCGCTCCGCGAGCCGGTCGCGTTCGAGTCCGCCGTGTAGCTGAAGGTCGCGGGGGTGTACCCGGTGGCGGTCGGCTTGAGGACCTCGATGCTCGAGTTGCCCGACGCGTCGCCCGGGTCGAACAGCTGGACGACCATCGTCTTGCCGGCGTGGACCGCCTCGATCCGGCCGAGGTAGAACAGGGTCGTCCCGTTGGCCACGTTGGCATAGATGAGCATCTTGCCCAGGCCGTAGACGTAGGCCTTGTAGGTCGGGTCCGAGCTGACCGCGCGGAGCGCCCACATGTTCTCGGCGCTGGTGCCCTTCTGGTCGTTGACGTTGACCGGGTTGGTGGTTGTGACCTGGAGGCGGTAGCTGCCCGGCGTGGTGACGGTCGTCAGGGTCCACCACTGGTTGTGGTACGCGTCGCTGGTGCAGTCGGGCAGGGCGAAGAAGCTTGCGCCCGGCCAGCTGGCATGGGTGTCCCGCAAGGCGGCGCTCTTGTCGACCTGGCGCTTCGTCTCGAACAGGGTCCCGCTCGAGGCCACCACGACGTCGTCCGAGTAGTCGAGCGGGGTCGCGGCCGGGTCGGCCCACAGCGTGTAGTAGGTCGACACGCCCGGCCAGCCGCTCTGGTTCCACGGGATCCAGTGGTCGCCCGTGCCCTTCTTGTCGTCGACGGCGCAGAAGGTCGGGTCGTACAGGTCGATGTTGCTCGAGCCCGCCCCGGCCGGCACGTCGATGGCGTACTGGTAGCCGTTCGAGTCGTACTGGTTGTTCTGGGTCGGGTTCGGGTTGTAGTACGTGCCGTACGCGTCGCCGGCCGAGCGGTTGGTGCCCTGGGCCTCGCCGGCCGCCCAGAAGAAGCCGGAGTTGTCGCCGTAGGTCGCGAGCGGGCTGCCCATCGGGACCGGCAGCGTGTATTCGGCCGTGGCGACCCGGGTCACCCGGACCGTCGACATCCCGAACATCCGCAGGAAGTACGTCTGGGCGTTGACCGACACGCTGACGTCGAGACGGCGGTTCGATTCGATGTTGACGGCCGCGGTGACCGTGGCTCCGGTCGCCGCCGAATAGCCGTTCTTGGCCGCCTCGGCCTGGGCCTTGCTGGTGGCCGTCGGGAAGTCGCCGGGCATGTAGGGCACCCCCGCCAGCGCGGCGGCTTCGGCGGCGTGCTGGGCGTGGAGTGAGGCGTTCCACAGGTTGCCGACGTCGACGACGATCGCCAGGACGCCGAACAGCAGGCCGGTCGACAGGGCGAACATGACCAGGATCTGCCC
>JBBQJL010000084.1:0-4773 GCA_038325875.1 Candidatus Limnocylindrales bacterium | reverse complement strand
ACTGCCCGTCTTCGGGCCGGGCCTGCCATGTCTCGGCCCACGGGCCGAGCTCGGCCCGCTCGAACAGGTAGGTCGCTCGAGCCCGGGACAACGCGCGGCCCGGAGCGAATGGCAGCCCGTCCGGTCCTTCAGCGGCGAGCGTGACGGCCCGTCCGCGGGCGGGGAAGTCGAAGATCGCTGGGACGTCGATCCCGGGCAGCGCGAGCAGTTCGGCACAGATGGCGGCCGCCGTTGCTTCGGCGGTCGGGCCGGGCTGGAGGCGGGCGAGCGTGGCAGCCACCTGTGCCCGTTCGCGGAACTGGGCAGCGAGGGCGGACTCGGCAGCCCGCTCGGCCGTGATGTCGCGTGCGACGGCAACATACCCGGACTCCTGGCCGCCGGGTCCGCGGATCGGCGAGATCGTAGTCTGCGTCTCGTACGACGCGCCGTCCTTCCGCCGATTGATCAGGGTCCCGGACCACGCCCGACCGCTCGCCAACCGTTCCCACAGCGCGCGGTAGAAGCCCGCCGACTGGCGGCCACTCTTGAGGATCCGCGAGGTCGCTCCAACGGCCTCATCGTGACCCCAGCCAGACACCCGCTCGAAGGCCGGGTTCACGTATTCGATCGTCCCCGCCAGATCGGTGATGATCACTGAATCGGAGGTCTGCTCGATCGCTTGGGCGAGCTTGCGATCGTGGGCTTCGATCCTGCGGAACTCAGTGACGTCGGAGAAGAACCCGATGAGGCACGGCACGCCTTCGATCTCCGTAGCTGACGCCTTGATGTCCGCAAACAGCACAGTGCCGTCCTTGCGGAGGCAAGGAATCGACTGTGCCGCGTCGGTGCCGGTCGACAGCGCCGCCTCGAAATGCTCGAGGATTCCCGGCAGGGCGGCGGGTGGATGGATGTCGCGGACCGTCAGTTCGTTCAACTCATCGCCGGTGTAGCCGAGGAGGGCGCTCGCGGCCGCGTTCACCCAGCGGAAGCGCAGCGTCGCCTGCTCGGCGATGAGGATCGCCTCCAGAGCGCCCTCGAAGATCGTCGCGTAGCGGAGCTCGGACCGAATCAGCATCTCCTGCGCCCGCCGCTGATCGGTGATGTCAGCGATCGTGCCGAGCATCCGCAGCGGTCGCCCGGATCCGTCGAGCTCGAGCTGTCCGCGCCCATGCACCCAGCGTTCCTCGCCGCTGTCCGCCCGGACGATCCGGTACTGCTTGTCGAACGGTCGCCCGCGAGCGAGGACGTCCTCGGCGAGATAGGCAAGCATGCCCTGGCGGTCGTCCGGATGGACAAGCGACGCCCAGCCCTCCACCGACCGGTCGAATGCCGCGTCGATCCCGAAGATCGCGTCGAGCCCCCGCGAACTGACCCACCGACCCGCCGCGAGGTCGGTCTCGTACGATCCGATCCGGGCGACGGCCTCGACCTCATCGAGGCGTAGGTCAGCGGGCTCTGCCCGCCCGTGCGGGTCGCTGTCCTCCGCCGTGGTGGCCGGCGATCGGCCGACTCGCCGGTGGCTGTTGATCGACATGGGTCCTCGGGTCGCGTTCTGTCGAGCGCGGTTCGACCCGGCGTTGAGTCGAGCTCGCCCAGGTGCATGAGCGCCATGGGCAGGTCCACCGTACCGTACAGATCGGTCATTGGGACCTATCTGAAGGTCCTGTCCCCTCGTCGCCCTCGCATCGCGATCACCCGGGTCGATCGCTCTGCCTCCGGGACGAGCGACGAGCGGCTGCTCCATCCTGCGCCCGCCCTGCCCGAGCGCCGGCTCGCCCGAGCTGAGCCGCGCCGCTGGAAATACCCGGGCCCGGGGCATCGACCAGGCTCGGCGCAGGTCTTCGTCGGCAATTCCTGCCATCGTGGTCCGCACACCAACCCCCGACCTCCCTGTGTCGAGGGCTACGAAGACGTCGACGTCAAGCAGGTCCTGTGGCCGCCGGGCTGGACCGGGCGGGAATCCGGATCCGAGGGCGAGATTCTCGACCGGGACGGGAAGGTCGTGTATCGGACCGGGACCAGGGTTCTTCTTCCCGGAGGCGGTCCCAACGACGGCTACCAAGTATGCGGTATGGAACCGAGCGACCGCAGGTGCACTGCCTCGCTCGCAGGTGACCTCAAGCGATTCCTGCGGGCCGGGTGACTAGCCCGAACCGGCCAAGGTCGAACGCCAGGCCTGGGCGTCCCAGCACGGGTAGAAATGCCCGGCTCAGGGTGACTAACCTGTTTGGAACAGGCGTGCGATGACGCCCAGCGCGACGAGCGCCCCGACGAGGCTCGCTATCCCCCGCTGGCGAGGACCCGCTTGCCGCGAGATCGAGTCCGCTATCGCCACCGCGCCGAGCGCCACGATCGCATAGATGAAGTGGAGGATCTCCCTAGGGCGACCGCCACCGGCAAGCATCCCCAGGCCGCCTGCCGCCGTCACGACGAGCGCGAGGATGAAGAGCCGCTCGAGGCGTTCAGCCGGAAGACCGCGCGGTGAGCGACGCCCGGCTCGCCAGGCGCCCTCGAGCCCGACGAGCACGACCGCAAGCACGCTGGCGAGCGCGAGCCAGTTGTGAAGTTCGATCGCGATGGTCGCTCTCCCCGAGCGCTCCTCGATCCGCCGACTCAGCCCGCCTGGGCGATCTCGTTCTGGACGACGCCCACGATGAGTACGAGCCAGAAGATGGTGATCGCGAGGAACGCCCAGCCGCGCTTGCGCCAGTCGAATGCCGCGGCGCGCCCGTCCGGCTCGTGCTCGCCGCGATCGACGAACGGGATCACGACCAGCGAACCGAGCAGGAGCGCCATGCCCACGATCGTGCCCCAGATGTCGGGGGCGATCCCGAGCTTCTCGTCGAAGAAGACGTTCATCCCGTGCGTCCAGCTGATCGGGAATGTCGGCTTGTAGCCGAGTCCGCCGGGTCCGTGCGTAGCGCCGAAGAGTGGTGAGGACGAGAGGAGCTGCGGAGCGGTCCCAGAGTCCCGGGGGAAGAAGATCGAGATCAGCAGGACGATCCCAAGGATGATCCCGCCGTAGATGAGCCAGCCTCGGATGTGCTCGGTGAAACCCGCCGTCCGGCCGCTGGCGCGCAGCCAGAACGGAACCGAAATGCCCTTGAACCGGATCAACAGGTAGTGCCAACCGATGAAAAGGCCGAGCAGGATCGGCACGATCGACACGTGGAGCGCGTAGATCTGCACCAACTTCTCGGTCGCTGTCGGGATCTCTTTCAAGGCCGCGAACGTGTAGCCGAAAGCACCCGCCAGACCGAAGGCCTGGAAGACCTCCGACACGTGCCAAGGGACGGCGAAGCCCACCTCGTCCCAGTGGAGCGCCTCGCCAGTGGTAGAGACGACGAATGTCAGGCCTGCCAGGCCGACGCCGACCAGCCAGAGCCCCTCCTTCCCGCGTCGATAGCCACCCGAGATGAATACCCGCATCATGTGGGTCAGAACGAGGGCGAAGATCAGGTACGCGTTGTAGTAGTGGAAGTTGATGACGGTGGACCAGCCAAAGGTGTGGAGCAGATGGTCGACATTCCCGTATGCCAGGCCAGCATCGGGAACGTAGACGGTCGAGAGCAGAAAGCCGGTGAAGATCTCAAGCGCGAGGCCGATCGCCAGCACACCCCCGAGCAGGTACCAGATGCTGTTCGTCTCGACCGGGATCAGGTAGTCACTCACCATCTGGCGGACGCCGAACTGGTCGGACAGCTTCGCCCATAGCCCTCGTCGGGCGGGCGATGGTGGCGCCGCCATGGGGGGAGTGGACTCCATCGCCATGACGCTGCCCTCCTGCCGCTAGACGGGGCCGGCCTCACCCAGGCACAACCCCGGCCACCGAGTCAGTCGCAGTATCCACCCGCGAAGGAGGCAATGAAAGGGCGAACTGCGAGCGCGAGTGTTGGGATCGATGCCAACGCTCCTCTCCACGTGCTGACGAACTCGAGCGGCGAGCCACCGTCCCTCTAGGAGACCCTGCTCGAGCTCGGCCGGCTCGCTGAGGCCGGTGGCCTCGAGCTCGTCACGTGGAGCCTGGCGGTCCCGTCTGGTCGAGCGCGCGCCCTCGAAGCCGGGGTTTCGACCGTTCCGACCATCCTCATCGACTCAACGCGTCGGAGCCTCGACACGCGCGAGGCGCTCGACGCCGTCCTCGACGACCTGCGCACCGGCCGGCGCGGGAGGGGATCATCCGGCTGAGCACGCGCACGATCCCCTCGAAGCGGCCGACGGCCGCCCCGAGCCCCATGGCCCAGGACCAGGGGATCTGCTGACTCATGATCGCCGGTCATCGAACCACGGATGGATAAAGGACCTGGGATAGCCGACAAGCACCTGACTTGGATCCACGGGCCGCGCTGGTCCTCGAGGACCAGCGCGCGGCCTACGACGGTATGCGAGAGCGCTGTCCGGTGGCGCACAGCGAGTTCCTGGGACGACGCATCGGCCCATTGACGCCGAGGTAGCGCCAGGGTGCCGGCCACCCCTCGCGGAGCTTGAACACTTCCCGGGTGGCATTAGGCGCGATGGTCGTCACGGGAGGTCAATGGTGGCCGCGAGGGGGTCAAGCCCGCCGATGCCGGACGACGGCTGTCGTCCCAACGGGTGCCGTCACGTCATGCAGGACCGGCCGCAGACGAGGGCTGTGTGCCCACGGAGTGCTCAGCTGCCACTCCGGGCGACTCGGAGCGCCGCATGGCAACCACCAGACCGATCGCCACGACGAGAGCGCTCAGTAGGGCATCGTTGACGACGGCCAACGCGGGCATCGACTCGCCCAGCGGCGAGTTAGCGGTGAAGCCGACC
>JBBQJL010000083.1:0-5843 GCA_038325875.1 Candidatus Limnocylindrales bacterium | reverse complement strand
GAGGATCCCGGCCAGGATCAGAAGGAAGACCGGGAGGACCACGGCGAACTCGACCAGGGACTGGCCATCCCGGCGCTTCCTGGCGCTCCGGCTGATCTGCACTCGAACCCCCTCGACCCCGTCATCCGGCGTCGTACGTGTCACGGCGCGATTCCCGCGTCGGCCCCTGGTTGGGAAGGCGACGTTGACCGCGCGAGCTTTCAGCCGAACTTTCAGCGGTGACCGATAGCACCACTTTCTGGTGCCTGCCGACACCGCTTCCCGCCCGCGCACGGTGGCGATGCCGCCGCCCCGCCCGTGCCCCGCTCGCCGCACCCCGCCCGCACCCCGCCCGCACCCCGCCCGCACCCCGCCCGTGCCCCGCTCGCCGCACCCCGCCCGTGCCACGCCCGCACCCCGCTCGCCGCACCCCGCTCGCCGCACCCCGCCCGCACCCCGCTCGCCGCACCCCGCCCGTGCCACTCCGGGTGGTGGATCCGCGAGTCAGCAAGCGTGCGAGCGTCGCGTTCCGGTTCGATCTGGCCGCAGACCACTCCTGCTCGACCCTGGAACCGCCACCCACAGTGGCGGCGGGGGGTCGGGTGGCTCGTCAGTGGCGGCGGGGGTCGGGTGACTCGTCAGTGGCGGCGGGGGTCGGGGTGACTCGTCAGTGGCGGCGGGGGTCGGGTGGCTCGTCAGTGGCGGCGGGGGTCGGGTGACCTCAGACGGCTCGAACCTCAGGCGGTTTGGGGCGTCAGCTCGGCGGATGCCTCGGCGTCGATCGACGCGTAGAGCTCCTCCTCCTGGGCCATGTGCAGCCTGACGATCGCATCCAGGCCGTACAGCGCCCGCTGCAGGTCGGTCCGGTCGTCGGCGGTCGGGCCGTCCGTCCCGATCTCGTCCAGGATCCGCCCGTACAGGCGCACGAGATGGAAGATCTCGGTATGGGTCCGATGCAGGGCGGCCGTCGCATCGTCCGTCCCGATGGCCGCGATCAGGAGCGGATAGACTTCCCGGTCCTCCTCCTCCTCGTGCGGCACGAGCGTGTCGACGAGGAATCCCCGAAGTCCGAGCAGTGCCTCGTGGGCCTCGGCCGGGTCCATCGCGTCCAGGCGATCGGCGACGACCCGGAGGCGTCCGATCCCCGGCGCCAGCGCCCGGTGCTCCGCCATGAGGCGTACGCCCGTGTCCTCCCAGCCCGGTACCCGGATCGGCCGTTCCATCCCGCCGCGCAAGGCACGCAGCGCATTGAGGATCACAGCGACGTCGATGGCCTCCTGGAGCAGCGCTCCCGCGACCACCGGGAGCAATCCGAACGCCGCCGCGACCATCGCGACGAGGGACATCCCCATCCCGGCCACCACGCTCTGGACCGCGATCGAGCGCGAGTGCCGGGCGATCCGGACGGCTTCGGCGAGGCGGTCGAGCCGGTCCACGGTGATCACGATGTCGGCGGCCTCCGACGACGCCGTCGCCCCTCGGGCGCCCATCGCCACGCCCACGTCCGCGACGGCCAGGGCCGGTGCGTCGTTGATCCCATCGCCGACCATGACCAGCGGTCCGCCGGCGATGTCGCGCTCGGTGCGAACGGCGTCCACCTTGTCCGACGGTGCGCGATCGGCCAGGACGCCGTCGAGCCCGATCGCCGCGCCGACCAGCTCGGCGACCGCGTGGTGGTCGCCGGTGACCATCACGATCCGGGTGAAGCCGGCCCGGCGCAGGCTGCGTACCGCCCGGGGCGTCTCGGGCCGGATCGGGTCGTCCAGGATGAGCGCTCCGGCGATACGACCGTCGACCCGGATGAACACGTTCGACGAGCCCTCCATGACCGCCCGGCGACGTAGCTCACGGGCCCAGGCCGGCAGCCCGTCCTCGCCCGTCACGAAGCTCGCGGATCCCAGCGCGACCGCTCGACCCTCGACCGTGCCGGCGACCCCGCCGCCGGGCGTCTCGACCACGTCGCGCGGGAGCGGAAGATCCAGGCCACGCTTCCGTGCCGCATGGACGATCGCCGCGGCGAGCACGTGCGGCGACGCCTGCTCCAGGGCCGCAGCCAGTCGCAGCAGGTCGTCGGGATCGCCGTCGGGGGCCTCGACCGATGCCAGGTGGGGGCGCCCCGCCGTCAGCGTCCCGGTCTTGTCGAACAGCAGCACATGCGACCGCGCCAGCGCCTCGAGTGGGCCGCCGCCCTTGACGATCACCCCGCGGCGCGCCGCCCGCGAGATCCCCGCGACGATGGCGATCGGCGCGGCCAGCAGGAGTGGGCATGGCGTGGCCACGACCAGGACGGCCAGCGCGCGCGTCGGATCGCCCGAGAAGAGCCAGGCAAGTCCGGCCATACCGAGCGTGAGCGGGACGAAATACAGGGCGTAACGGTCGGCCAGCCGCACGAACGGCGCCTTGTCCTGGCCTGCCTCCTCCACGAGCCGGACGATGCCTGCATAGGTGCTTGCGTCCGCGGTCGCGATCGCCTGCAGGTCGAACGGCCCGCCCGCATTGACTACGCCCGACGAGACCGTGTCGCCGTCGTCCCGGTCGACCAGCCGGCTCTCGCCGGTCAGCGCCGATTCGTCAAGGATCGCCGGGGTGCCACGAACGACGCCGTCGACCGGGACGACCTCGCCGGGACGGACCAGCAGGCGGTCGCCGATCACGACGGTTCCGATCGGGACGACGTCGAGTTCGCCATCCCGGTAACGACAGACATCCTGGGGCGCGCGCCCGAGGAGTGCGGTCAGCTCGCGATGAGCGCGCCCTTCCGCGTATGTCTCGAGCGCCTCGCCCGTGGCGAGCATGACCGCGATGACCGACGCCGCGAACAGCTCACCGAGGGCCAGTGCGCCGCCGATGGCGAGCACGGCGATGACGTCCACGCCGGCCTTGCCTGCGAGGAGGTCGCGTACGATCGACCAGACCAGCCGAACGCCGACGATGACAGCCGGGGTCGCCCAGATCCAGGTGGCGAGATCCTCGCGCCCAGCCAGCGTCAGGAGCAGGCCGCCGACCAGTCCACTGAGCGTCAACACCAGGAGCGCGAAGGATCGGGTGTCGCTGACGAGGGTCCTCACATCCGGGATTCTGACAGGTCGGCAGAAGGTGTCCCGGGCCGGGGTGACCGACCGCCCTTGACAACGAGATCGCTCCAGATGACAGTCGAGTCAGTTCCCGGTGACGATGCCCGGGCGGTCATGGTGCGCTCGAGATGAACCTGTTCCAACGGATGTCGGCAGCCATCGGATCCCTGATCCCCGTGCCTCGGGAGATCGACGACCGGCCACCCGTCATCGACCCAAGACTCGACCCCGACTTCCTCGAGGCGTTCGGAAGCCAGCAGATCCGGCACTTCGGTGGCTCCGCGCAGACGAACGGCGACGGCGGGTTGATCCCCTGGCGCTCCGCGCTGGATCTCGCCCGAGAGGCTCGCCTGGAGGCGCGCCATCGGGACACCGACGACCGTCGCCGCGTCGGTCAGGTCAGCCGCTCCTGACGATCACCGAGGGTCGAGGCTCCGACCGCGAACTGACGCCTGGAGCCCGCGCCTGAAGTCGACGCCTCTCATCCGACGCCGTCCGTGGCCGGCTACATCGCCGGGGTGAGCGCTCGCCACATGTCCAGCGCCCATTGCCAGTCGGCGGCGTCATCGAACACGATCCGGATGGCGGCGCCGCTGCCACGAACGGCCGAGTAGCCCTCGACGACGCCGACCTCGACCCCCGAGCTGGCGTCGCTTCCGACCCGGGCTCGCCCCACCAGTCCGCCGGCCTGGTGGCTGATCGCCTCGAACCCGAGATCGCCCGCCACCTGGTCGAGGAAGGCCTCGCCCGACGTCGAGCCGGTCTCGACCGCGGCCAGGGTGATGCCCCGGGCAGCCTCGCCGCCCCACCACTCCTCGGCCGTCCGCCGCTCGGCGAACGTGCCGGGGACCTCGAGCGACCAGCCTTCGTGGGTGATCGTCACCGGCCGGCGCCGATATCCGATCAGGGGCAGATCCGGGTCGATCGTCCTGGCTCGCTCCCGAATGTCGCCGGCCGTCGGCTCGTCGACCGCGCGCAGCTCGAGCAGCTCGTTCCACTCTCGCCACGGATAGGGCAGCGTCGGGTCGAGCGGGAACGCCCGCGCGAGGAGACGGATGACCTCATCGAGCAGGGCTCGCTCGTCGGGGTCGATCGGCGGCCGCCAGCGGATGGCGGTCCACATCAGGCACAGCGCCCGGTTGAGGAGGAAGCGCGCATCGGTGGCGTCGGCCCACCAGGGCAGGATCCCGACCGCCGAGCGCGGCTCGACGGCGGCCTTCTCGAGCCAGGCATCGTCGCGCGGTCCGAGAACGGTCGCGAGCGCCCCCTCGAACCTGTAGCGGGACCCCGGCGGGATCCCGAGCTGGACCCCATGCGGCAGGCCGCGACGGGCGTCGCGGATGCCGACCAGGTGGGCGCCCAGCCAGGCCAGGTGCGAGCGTTCGATGGTGAGGCGGTCGTCAAAGGCGGACCCGTCGGCGGTCGCAGCCGGAGCGCCCGCGGCCCACTCGATCGACTGGTCGGCGCCAAGTCGCTGGGCCAGCCGGCTCACGAACGTGTGATAGCCGGGCCCGACCGGCGAGGTCTCGGCCGTCAGCGTCAGGGTGCCCGCATCCGTCGCGGACAGGACCGCGGCAGATGCGGCCGGATGGAGGTCGAGGTGGAGAGCGATGCCGCCGGTGTCGAGCTCGGTCCGGCTGGTGGACCGGATGACGTCCGAGTAGTCGACACTCAGCCAGGCCTCGATATCGGTGATCAGCCGGTCGGCCGTGGGCGTGCGCGGGATGAGCCCGCGCTTCGATGCGTTACCGACGACCTGGACCGCGAGAGGCACCCAGCGACCTCGTCAGGAGTTGGGACGATCGGACCCAGACGATACCCCAACCCGGCGTCGGCGAGCGATGATCAGTCCGTCGAGCAGCGGTGCGAACGAGGCGAACGCGCCATCGTCGGTGGCCTCGAGCTCGACGACGGAATCGCCACGGCATCCTTCGTTTCGACGTCTCAGGCAGGGCGCCTAGCGTCGACCCGGTCTCCCGAGGACGAGCGCGATCGTCGCCACGGCGGCCATCAGCAGGCCGATGACGATGAGGTTCATGCGAGGCAGGCCCAACCGGCCCGATCCTGACGACAGCGGACCCACCGGAGCCGCCCGAGCCGCCCGAGCCGCCGGAGCCGCCCGATGGGCTCGATCCGTGTCGACGGCCTCCGGTCTGGTGACCGGCATCAAATCGCTTGCCAACGGTCGGGCGATCCGCCGTCGAGCCGATCGGCGAGGCATGAGCAGCGCGAGCACGACCAGGACCGTCAGCCAGGGCAGGACGGGCAGCGAGGTCTGGACGATCGAGCTCGCTAGGACCGCGCTCGCGACTGCTCCGATCCCACCGTTGGCAACCTTGAAGTTGATGACGAGCACGCCGCTCCCGACCCCGCTGGCCACGGTCGAATCCGTCCGCAGGAACAGGCGGTGCGGTCCATCGCTCAACGTGGTCGTGTCGATGGTGATCGGGCCCGTGTACGACCCGTTCTGCTCGAACACTACCTTCCCGCGATCCGTCGGGACGGCATGGAAGTGCGGATCGATACTCACCATCACGTGGTCTGCGGCCGTGCCACCCGACCCCGCCGCGAGCCTGACCCCGACCGTCCAGAGACCGCTCACCGGCCCGATCGGCAGGGCTGACGTGATCCGTGCGTTCTCGTAATTGGTCCCGGTGTACCAGCCACGGGCCTCGATGAACGGAGGGGTCCGATAGACCTGGACCGGGCGCCCACCACCGTTGGCCAGGTTCGCCTGCCAGCCCGTCGACGTATAGCCGATGTCTCCGGTCGGGCTGCGCACGGTGGCGT
>JBBQJL010000082.1:0-6454 GCA_038325875.1 Candidatus Limnocylindrales bacterium | reverse complement strand
CGGCGCCCTCGTGCTGCTCGGCCTGCCGATGCCGACCGACACTGTCCGCCTGGCAGGCACCCACGGCATGCTGATGACGCTCGGCTTCCTGGGGACGCTCATCGCACTCGAGCGGGCGGTCGCCCTCGATCGGCGCTGGGGGTATCTCGCACCCCTGGCCTCGGGGCTGGGTGCGGTGACGCTGATCGTCGGCCTGCCGATCGTTGTCGGGACCCTCCTGCTCGTGATGGGCGGGGCGCTGTTCGTGGCGATGTACGTGGCGTTCGACCGGATCGAGCGCTCGATGCACACGAGCGTCCAGGGGATCGGCGCGCTCGCCTGGCTGGTGGCGGCCCTGCTCCTGGTCGCGGGCCGGCCGATCAGTGCCGTGATCCCTTGGCTCGCCGCTTTCCTCGTCCTCATCATCGCCGGCGAGCGCCTCGAGCTGTCGCGCCTCCGTCGTCCCTCCGTGGCGGCACGACGTGTCTTCCTGGGGGCCGTCGCTGTGTTCGCGGCCGGCGTCATCATCACACTCGTGGCGCCCGACGTCGGCATGCGCGTGGGTGGCGCGGGCCTCGTGGCACTCGCCCTCTGGCTTGCTCGCCACGACATCGCTCGGCGAACGGTGCACATGCGGGGGGTCACACGCTTCGTCGCCGTCTCGCTGCTTGCCGGATACGCTTGGCTGGCGGTCGCCGGGGCGGCTTGGCTCGCGTTCGGGTCAGCAGGTGGGGGATCCCAGTACGACGTGATGCTGCACGCGCTGTTCCTGGGCTTCGTGATCTCGATGGTCTTCGGCCACGCACCGGTCATCCTGCCGGCCGTGCTGCGAATGCCATTGCCGTATCGGCCGCACTTCTACTGCCACCTCGTCCTGCTGCATGCGGGGCTGTTGCTGCGGATCGTGGGTGGCGACCTTCTCGGGTCGGTGACGGCCTGGCAGGCGGGCGGCGTACTGAATGTCGCGGCCCTGCTGCTGTTCCTCGGCTCGTCGGCCGTGGCGCTCGTCGGAGGCCGCGAGCCGACGCCGAGCGCGGCCTCCAGGCCGTTGCCGCAGCCCCGTCAACGCTGAACTGACTTGATCGAACGTGTCGTTCCTGGAGGTATGGCCATGAACCCCGATCTGACCCTTGAACGTCTCGCCGTCTCGATTGCTGAGGCGGTCGAACCGAATTCGCTCCTGGATCAGGCGAGCTACGCGACGCCGGCCGACTCTACCCGCATGACCGCGGAACTGCCTCGAGTGCCCAACGCCGATGTCGATCACGCGCCGTCGGACAACCTTGGGTAACGGTCACGGCCGACCGCCGCCGAGGGGATCGACGGTCGTCGAAGTCCGGGGAGCTGAAGGTCGTGTTTTCACATGCCGTTCATCTCAGTTGGGGCAGTCGTTCAGGACTCGCAGCGATCATGGTCGAATCGAAGTAGGCACGCACCATGATCGAACGGCGCACGCAAATCACTGGACCGACGGCCGCCGTCAGGGAGTCCCATACAGATCAATCTCACGCGGTTCGAGCGACGTACCGCCAGGTCGTTTCGTGAGGATTCGAGCCCGCCGGGGTGGCCAACCTGACCGCCTATCTCAACGGACTTGCGGTCGGGCGCCAGCCTTGGGCGATCGGGGAGCTGTGTCACGTTCTATTTCTACGGACGCCCAACCGGACGGGCCCGCCGGCTTGATGGCGGAATCGGACGAGGACTTGCCCGAGCCGATTCGGAGGTGCTGTTCATGACGCAGCCGGTGACCCTCATGATCAGGCTCGTTCCCTGGCAGGATCGAGCGTTCGTCCAGGCCTTCGACAGAGCTCGAGAGCAGGTCGTCGCCGAGGGCCTGACCATCAATGGACCCAAGGCTGCTGCCCGCGCCGAACAGCTGCTGCGGGGAGCCGGATTCCCGCTCGCCCGGGTCGATGTCGAGCGCTCGGTCGACGAAGCGCTCGCCCACGCTGCTCACTGGACCGTCTGGCGCGAAGGGGCTCGGACCTGACCGGTATCCCAAGGGGGTCCCGATGACGAGCCAACGCAGGATCCGTGAGGTCTCGTCACCAGCCGCGAACCCACTGACACGTGATGCGGGAGGCGACGACCTGCCACCTGGCTTGCGGCTCCAGATCCTCACGACCGAGCACTGGAGCCTCCTGTCGACCCGTGCTCTGAGCTAGAACGAGGCGTTCAGCCACGCGACGATGTTCCTGTCAGCGTTGTCGGGCGCCGTCGTCGCCCTCGCCCTGGTGGCCGGAGCCATGATCGCTGGGGTTATTGCCGCGATCGTCGGGATCTACACCGGGCTCGACACCCGTCTCGCGCTCGGGCTGGTGGTCGAGGCAGCTGTCATGACCGTTGCCCTGCTCGTCTCCCATCAATATCGCCGCGTGGTCCGACCCCGGGGCCTCCAAGAGCCCCGATTCCCGGAAGGTCAGACAGGATCGTCCGCCACGAACCGGTAGCCGAGGCCGCGTTCGGTCCGGATGTACCTCGGGCTGTCGGGGTTCTCGCCGAGCTTCTCGCGAAGTCGACGGATATAGACGCGGATGTAGTCCACCTCATCGACGTAGTCGCGACCCCAGACCTTCGCCAGCAGGGTCCCGTGCTGGAGGATGTGGCCGGCGTTTCGGACCAAGTGATAGAGGAGCTTGTATTCGGTCGGCGTCAGTTCGAGACGCTCGCCTCGCAGGCGGGCTTCCTGGCGCGCGAAGTCGACCTCCAGATCGCCTGACCGGAACGACGGGGCACGGCTGGCGGGGGCCGGCATGTCGAGCCTGCGCAGGACGGCTTTGACCCGGGCCATGAGCTCAAGATGATTGAAGGGTTTGGTGACGTAGTCGTCCGCGCCGAGCTCCAGGCCCTTCACCTTGTCCATCGAATCGTCGTGGGCGGTCAGCATCACGACCGGCACGTCAGAGAACGCCCGGATCTGGCGGAGCACCTCGAAGCCGTCGATGTCGGGTAGGCCGATGTCGAGAAGGACGATGTCGGGACGCTCGTGTTCGATCGAGTCGAGCCCGGATTCACCATTGACCGCGCCGATGACATCGATCTCTCGCCATTGCAAGGTGAACCCGAGGCGAACGGACTCGATGACATCGGGTTCGTCATCGACCACCAGGATCCTCATTCCAGGGGAGCCTCTTTGGGTCCGGCCGAGGGAACGACGATGCTGAACGTGCTGCCGCGACCGGGGTGGCTCCAAACGTCGATTCGGCCCTCGTGCGCCTCGACGATCAGGAGTGAGATCGGGAGTCCCAAGCCGATTCCCGCGGTCGCCTCGGACCGGTCGCGCCGCCCCACGAAGAAGCGCTCGAACAGTCGGGCCTTGTCCGCCGCTTTGATGCCGTGGCCCTGGTCGGTGACCGTCCAGGAGACCTCCGGTCCGACGTCTGCAACCGACACCGTGATCGGCGTTCCTTCAGGTGAGTACTTTTCAGCATTTGACAGGAGGTTGACGAGAGCCTGTTCGAGCCGCCGGTAGTCGCCAAAGACCGAGACCGGCCCTGATGGCACCTCCAGCGCGATGGTCTGCCCGCGGGACTCCGCGAGCACTGCGACGGAAGAGATCGCCGACTGGGCGAGCTCGGTTGCGTCGAACCTGCGAAGCTGGAGTTGGACGCGACCGGCGCGGAAGCGAGCAAGATCAAGGATGTCGCCCACCACGCGTTGCATCCTGGTCGTGTTGCGGTCGATGGTCTCAAGAAGTGTCTGGTGCTGATCGGCGCTCGGGTCGATCGCGGGATCGAGCAACAGGCCAATGCTCGACCGCACCGCGGTCAGCGGTGTCCTCAGCTCGTGAGCGATCGTGGCCAGGATGTCTGTCCGCATGTGTTCGATTTCCGCGAGCACGTCGGCGTGCTCTGGTCGGCCGGCGAAGGACACCCCAAGGAGCCGCGCACCGAGCGGAGTCGGGAAGTAATCGCCGTGCCCGTGTACGCCTCGCACGGCGCGAGCCAGTCCGAGCCCGGACAGCTCGTCGAGCAGCGCCTCCGCGGACCGTTCCTCGATGGCTGCACCAGCTGCCGCGAATCGAACCGTCAGATCCGAAGGCGTCACGTGGTCGTGGATGAGCGCAAGGGTGGCAACAGCCAGCGGTGAGGGTTGGGGGTTGGCGGGCATCTGAGAACCAGCATACGCTCGCCCACGTCGCCCATCAGTCGACCAACTCGAAGGTCACCGAATGCCTTCCGGCGATCGGCCTCGTTCGTCTCGCACGGCCCGGAGGTAGCGACGCGCCACCTCGACCTTTAGTCGGACAAGCTCAGCGTCGAGCTGCTTCCACGCCGCGGCGGTCAGCGGCCATCCGTGGGGCCGCGATCGAATCGGCGACATCGAGGCAGTGGCGGACGTCCGGATCATCGATGGCCTCCTGATCGTACGAGCAGATGCACGGACCGTCGCCGGCGCAGCCAGCGCAGCAGAACGGCAGTCCCAGGTGGAACGTCGGCGAGCCGATGATCTCGAGCTCGCATGTGACGCAGCTGAATGGTTGGGTGGTGCTCAAGCGACGCATGTGGTCCTCGATGAATAGGGCGCACCCTTGCGATCAGCCGTGCGGGTGCGCCCCAATGACGGTGGTTTGATGCCACCGGGTGCTCAACGTAGGTCGGCGGCCTGAAGACCTCTAGGAACACGGATGAACACCCTGTGAATGCGTCGAGCCGGCACATGTTCACGCGGCGTTCCACGTTCATCCATCCGCCTGTTCGCTCAGAGCCGGCAGTCTCGGGATCACTTGCCCGCACGCCTTCACAGATGTGTCGACGCGCCTTGTCGCACACCGGAGACCAGCGATGGAGCAGACCCATCAGTCGCCCGTCGCATCTCGTGGCGCCAGCGCCCTTGCCGCGGCTCTGGCGCAGTTCGACCAGACCGCCGATCACCTTCATCTCGAGCCCGGATTCGCGCGATCCTCCGGGTCCCAAAGCGTGAATGGACCGTCAAAGGCAGGCGGTCGCCCTGGTCGGCCCGACCCGATGCGGCTTCGGCGGCGACCGGACCCTCCATTCCAGCGCTTGAGTCGCTTCGTTCACTAGTCGTTCACGTGCGTTCTCCGGCACGTTCACGGCCCGGTCATACGGTCGTCACCTCAGAGCGGACCAGTCTGGCGGTCCGGCCGCTATCGACGCATCCGCACGTTCCCCACAGGGAGGAGGTACAGACCGACCGTCCCCTTTACCCAGCTGACCGTGATAGAAGGCGACCCAAAGGAGTCTCAACATGGCACTCGACCCCACCATCGTGATCCAAGGATGGCCCGAGGACGCGCGCACCGTCACAGGGAGCCTGATCGACAAATACGGACCGCCAGATGAGGTCACACCGACGACGGTCGTCTGGTTCAACCGGGGACCCTGGAAGGCGATCGTCTCCTCCAAGGAAGAGACACCCCACGATTTCCCGTTCCCGCACGCCGACATCGTCGAAAACTTCACCTCCTACAAGATCCCGACCAACCTCTTTTCCAAGTTGGCCGACTTCGACGGTAGTGTCACGGTCAGTCGGACGCGCGGGCTCCTCTCCGCCAGATGCCACGACGAAGAGGCGAATCACCTTGCCGTCAACCTCGCCCATGACATCGTCATGGGCAAGAAGACGGTCGCCCAAGCACGCCAGGCGTACGTCGACACCATGATCGAGTTCCGAGAGCACAAGCCTGCCGTGTACATGCACGAGCTGCAGTTCGGACCGCAGGACAGCCCGGGCGATCGAGATGTCGCGCTCGTTTCGAGCGATCAGCTGGCCCAGGCGGCCAAAGAAGGAAAGACGACGATCCCCGTCGGGTAGGCCCTCGCAGCTGCGATCGTCGCATCCGACATCGCATTTCTAGCATGCGCGTGGCTTCGACACGGCGAGTCTCCCGTTCGTGCGGAGCCACGCGCACAAGTCGCTGCCCGTCAGCGACCCCACCTCGTCCATTTGGGGCCGAGCTCGCAGATTGGAGAAAGAAGACGGCATGAACGCCAAGGATCCACGGCCGGGCGATGACGCGGCCGAGATGTGGCCTGCGCTTTCCTTCGACGCCTGGCGTGACACGTACGACACCCTTCACCTGTGGACGCAGGTCGTCGGCAAGGTGAAGCTTGAGTTGACCCCGTTCCTCAACGAGTGGTGGGAAGTCCCGCTGCAGTTGAGCGCGCGTGGTTTGACTACCTCGACCATCCCGTATGCCAGTGGCGCCTTTGAGATCGAATTCGATTTCGTCGATCACAACCTTCATATCCGCACCAGTGACGGTGGCAGCAAGGCCATGACGCTGATGCCGCGTTCGGTCGCCGACTTCTATGCCGAGTTCATGGCAGCCCTTCGCGAATCGGGTATCGAGGTGACGCTCAACACGCTACCTCAGCAGGTCGAACGTCCGATCCCGTTCGAACAGGACCACGAGCATGCCGCCTACGATCGGGTCTACGTCGACCGATGGTGGCGCATCCTCACGCGGGTCGGCATCGCGATGGAACGGTATCGCTCCGGGTTCGTCGGC
>JBBQJL010000081.1:0-6699 GCA_038325875.1 Candidatus Limnocylindrales bacterium | reverse complement strand
GATGACATGGAGCAGGGCATCCGAGTCGCGGAGGCGGGCGAGATGCTCGGCCGGAAGATCCTCGGTCCCGACGTGGCCGTCGGACGAGGCCGGCGGGGCCGGCAGGTCGACGTAGGTGACGTCGGCCTGGATCACCTTCTTCGGCTTGAAGATCTCCGCCAGCCGGTCAAGCCGCTCGTCGGGCACCTTGACCACGCCGACGTGGAGCTCCATGCCGCCGAATCCGCCGGTCTCGGCGTGGCCCCGGGTAAGCGTGTTGAAGACGGTCGTCTTGCCCGATCCGGCAAGACCGACGATGGCGATCTGCATGAGGCGATGCTACCGGTCGCGCACCATGCCCGGATCGCGACCGTCGACGGCCCGGGTCAGTAGCCGGCCGTCGGGTCCACCACGTTCAGGAGCGGCTCGCCCGCGGCGTAGCGTCGGAGGTTGTCGCAGAAGAGCTCGACGCTCCGGTCCAGGACGCGGCCGCTCGACCACGAGGTGTGCGGGGTGACGATCACGTTCGGCAGGTCGTAGAACGGCGACCCGGGCAGGAGCGGCTCCTCGCTGAACGTATCGAGGACGGCGCCACCGAGCGGACCCTCGCGCAGGGCGCGGAGCAGGGCTCGCTCGTCCACAAGCCGCCCGCGTGCCACGTTGATCAGCCAGGCGCCGGGCTTGACCGCGGCCAGCGCCGCTTCGTCGATCATCCCCTCGGTCGACCGGGTGAGCGGCGCGGCCAGCACGATGAAGTCCGACTCGGCGAGCAGGTCGGCGAGGCCCTCGGGTCCGGTGACCCGCTCGATGCCGGGGATCGGATCGGTCGGCACCGTGGTCGCCTCCCTCGCCTCGCCTCGTCGACGGGTCGCCACGACGCGACAGCCGAACGCGGTCGCCAACCTGGCCACGGCCGTCCCGATCGACCCAAGGCCGACGATCCCGATGGTCACGTCGTGGAGCTCGGTGCCCTCGAGCGGCTGCCAAGTCCGCTCGCGCTGGAGCTCGAGGAGCTGGGGCAGCCGGCGACTGACCGCCAGGATCATCATCAGGACGTACTCGGCGATCGGGTCGCTGAACACGCCCCGTGCGTTGGTCACGACCAGGCCGCGCTCCCGGCCGGCATCGGTCAGCACGCGCTCCACTCCAGCCGAGGCCGAGTGGACCCAGGTCAGTCGCGGCGAACGCGCCAGGAGCCGGTCGAACGCCTCGGCGGACAGGAACCCGCGCAGGAGGACCTCGACGTCGTCGAGCGGACCGTCGGCCAGCCCCTCGATCGACACGGTCACCAGCCGGGCGCCCGGTGCGGCCGCTCGGATCCGCTCGAGGTCGCGCCCTCGGTAGCGAGCCGACAAGATCGGACTGAGGGCGATCGCCGCGGGCACTCCGCCGGGACCGCGATCCGGGCCGGCCCTGCCGCTCGGGCTCACCTCAGCTCGCCATGACCCGGGCGAGCCAGCGCTCGGGTGCCTCGATCTCGCCGTCGCGCGGCAGGGACTCGGGCCCTGCCCACAGCCGCTCGAGCGCCGGCTTGCCGCCCGCGGCGGCGATCGCCGCAACGAAGCGCTCGCCCTTCTTGTACTGCTCCATCTTCATGTCCATCCCGGTCAGGCGCATGATCGCCCGCTCGAACCCGGACTTGCGCTGCTCGCGCCGAGCGTGGAAGCGCTCGCTGATCCGCTCGACGTCCGGCACGAGATCGCGCCCGACCTCGTCCATGATGTAATCGCTGAAACCCTCGAGCAGGCTCATCACCGCCTGGGTCTCGCGGAATAGGCGACGCTGGTCGTCGCTCATCAGGCGTTCCATCCAGTGCTCACCGGAGGCCTCGCCACGGAGCGACCGGCCGAGCCGGCGAAGCATCTCTGGCGCGATCCGCTTGCTCCCGCTCGAGAACGCGGCCAGCTGCCGCTCGAGCCGATCCGCGAGATACGGACGGAGCCACGGATGCGCCTCGAATTCAAAGGCGTGGGTGGTCTCGTGCAGAGCGATCCAGGTCCGGAACGCCTCCAGCGGCACGCCCAGGGTCCGTGCCGTCTGGCGGATGTTCTCCTCGACGAACAGGAGCCGGCCCGGGGTCGTCTCGGCGCTGAGCAGGGCGAGGTCGTACTGGCCCAGCACACGGGTGCCCATGAACCCGAGCATGAACCCGATCTGGCGGGTGGTGATCCAGCGATTGGCCAGGGCGATGCCGGCCTGGCCGATCCCGCCGCCCGGGGGCAGGATCTGATCGAGCAGGGTGCCCTCCAGCTTGCCGATGAGCTGGGCGAAGGTGGCCGAGTTCGCGCGGACCCAGCCGGCCCGGTCGACGACGCCGGATCTGGCCACGACGCCCGGCAGCTCGGCGCCAAGGGCGTCGCTCAGGCGGGGCACGATCCGGGCCATCGTCTCGGCGTACGCGGGCTCTGCCGCAGCGAGCTCGGCCGGGGTCAGCGAGCCGGGGGCATTGCGCAGGCGACCGGCGGCTACCCGCTCGGCGGCCGGCCAGTCGACCAGCCCGCGACGGGCCGAGCGCTCCATCTGACGCCCGATCACGGTCGCGGCGACACCGAGGGCCGAGCCGAGCAGGAAGCCGGCCTGCCAGACGCGGTCGTCGCGGGCGACGCCTGGGCGGGTCGGACCTCCGCTGCGGGTCATGCCGCCGAGCCCTGCAGAGCGATCGCCTGGACATCCGCGAAGCCGTCGCCGAAGAGGCGCCCGGCCAGGTCGTGAAAGGCCGCGGCGTCGCCGGTCGTCAGCTGGAGGTGGCTGGCCGGTCCGCCGGGCGTGGGGACATCGAGCGCGTTGATCGCCAACAGGTCGACCAGGGCCGACGCCGTCGCGGTCGCCGAGTCGACGACCGCCACTCGCTCTCCGGCTACGGCCTCGAGGATCGGCCGGAGAAGCGGGTAATGGGTGCAGCCGAGGAGGAGCGTGTCGATCCGCGCCGACGACGGCAGTGGGAAGATGAACTCACCGGACGCGTCGCGTTCACCGAGGAGCGGCGCCAGCGCATCGCGGACCGCAGCCTCGACGTCCGGCCCGCTGAGTCGGCCGGTCTCGACCATCGGCACGAGGGCCGGCGTGGCGTGCTCGTAGATCTCGACCGCCGGGTTCTCCTCCTTGATGGCGTTGAAGTAGGCGTGCGAGCGGACGGTGGCCGGCGTGGCGATGACCCCGACCCGACGGACCCTGCTGGCCAGGACCGCGGCGGCAGCACCCGGCCGGATGACGCCGAGGATGGGCACCGGGTAGCGCCGGCGCAGGTCGGTCAGGGCGACCGCGGTCGAGGTGTTGCAGGCGATCACGACGATCTTGACGTCACGCTCGACCAGGGTATCGACCGCCTGGCGGGTGAAACCGAGGACCTCTTCGTCGGTACGCGTCCCATACGGGGCGCGGGCGTTGTCGCCGAGGTACACGGTCGACTCGGCGGGCAGTCGACGGATGATCTCGCGGAGGACCGTCAATCCGCCGACCCCGGAGTCGAAGACGCCGATCGGTCGCGGGTCCGTCACGTCAGTGACGCGCCCCGACGGTGGGACGATCGGCCGCGAGCAGGGCGTTGGCGATCTCGATGACGTCCTGGCTGATCCGGGCCGACGGCTCGGCCAGCACGAACGGCACGCCCTCGTTGTTGGACTGGACGACGAGCCGCCCGTCCGACACGACCCGATGCTCCGGCACGCGCCCGATGGCGGCGGCCAGGTCCTGCTCGTTGATCCCACCCGCGGAATCGGCCCGATTGACCAGGTAGCGGACCTTCGTCGGTGGGTAGCCCAGCGAGCGGAACGTATCGGCCATGACCAGAGTGTTGTGGATGGTCGTCGAATCGAACGTGACGATCTCGACGATGGTGTCGGACGCGTCGAGCAGGGCGAGCGTGCGCTCGTCGATGCCGACGGCCGTGTCGATGACGATGACGTCGTAGACGCGGCGCATCAGCGACAGGATCTTGTCGAGGTCGCGCACGCTGATCATCTCGTGCTGCTCGACCCGTGGCGGAGCGAGCAGGATGTCGATCCCGGAGGGATCGCGCCACAGGACGTCGGACAGGTCGCCCTCCGCGATCCGGTCGGTCGGCAGGTCGACGATCGACGGCGCGCTCATCGGGACCTTGAGCAGGGCGCGCAGGTCGCCGAACTGGAGGCTGCCGTCGATGAGCGCCGTGCGCCGGCCGGTCTGGCCCAGGGCGACCGCCAGGTTGAGCGCGATCGTCGTCGTGCCCACGCCGCCCTTCGGGGCGAAGACCGTGATCAGGCGGCAGTTGCCGGTGGCCTGGGTCTCCTTGAACGCCGTCTGCACGCCGTGGATCCGGCTGATCAGGTCGTAGCCGGAGAACGGCATCGACAGGACGGCGTGGACGCCGTTGTCGGGGTCAGCCTCGATCGGCTTCTGGGGCACGGTCAGGACGATGACCGGGACGCCCAGACCGGCCGCATGGAGCTGGCCGATGAGCTGCGGGCCCTTGACCCGTCCCTGGAGCAGGGCGTCGACGATGACGACATCCGGTCGGAGCTGGGCGATCTGCCCGGCGACCTTCGCCCCATCGGACATCACGTCCAGGAGCTTGATCTGCTGCTGCGAATTCAGCAGGCTCCGGATGTACTGCCCGACCTGGGGCACGTCCTCGACGACGAGCAAGCGGACTTGATCGGTGGCGGCCACGGGCGGACTATACCAAGCCGATGAGGGCTGCTGACTCGTACCCGGAGGTCATGGGTCGTTCCGGGGCACGACGATCTGCAGGGCGCTGGGTCGAACAGTCGCCTCGATCGCCCCGATCCCCACTCCATCACCGTCGACCTGGCGCGTTTGCGAGGGCCCGGCCTCGATCCGGATGAACCGCCCGCGAGCCCGGAACGCGGCCCCAGATGGGGAGCCGCCGAGCTCAGTTCGGTCGAGCAGCTCGAGCGCGCCGCGGATCCCGCCGGCCACGCTCGAGACACGCAGCACCAGCAGGTCGAGGAGGCCATCGTCGGGGACGATCGGCAGGCGCGGCCGGACGAGGCCCGGGATGAGCTCGCCCGCGTTGGCCACGAGGGCCACCGTCGCCTCGAGCTCGAGGCGCTCGCCGTCGACGTCGATGACGTACGGGACGGGTCGCATCTCGCCGAGCAGTCCGAAGGCCGCGACCCAGTAGGCGAGGCGCCCCAGCCGATGCTTCTGCGGCCCGGCCGTCGCCGCCATCACCCGGGCATCCCAGCCGACGCCGGCGCCGACCGCGAACAGGCGGCTCGGGGCCTCATCCGTCGAGGTGGAGGCCGTGGTATCTGCCGCGCCGAGCGCGGGGAGGACGGCGACCCCCAGGTCGATCGAGCGGGGCACCCCGGTCGTCAGCGCCTTGAGCGCCCGGGTCGGATCGTCCGGGATGCGCAGGGCCGTCGCCAGGACGTTGCCGGTCCCACCCGGGACGATGGCCAGCGGGATCCCTGATCCGGCCAGCTCCGCGGCGAGCGCGGCCACGGTCCCGTCGCCGCCGACCGCGACGACCAGGCCCGCGCCGGCTCGGATGGCGTCTGGGCCCGCGGCGTCCATCGAGGCCATAGCGTCGACCCGGACGACGATCGGGGCTTGACCCGTGCTCGTCCGGGCCCACTCCTCGACCTGGGCCACGATCGACGATCCGCGTTTGGCACTGCGGATCCGCGAGGCGAGCGGATTGACGATGACGACGATCGGTCCGGCCAGGCCGCGCAGGTCGAGCGGAGCCTCGGTCACGGACGGGTCGCGACGAGGATCGCGCGGTCCGCGCCGGGGCCGATCGGCTCGAGATCGTAGCCGCGCGCGACGAGCTCGATGTCGAGGCCGGCCGCCTCCGCGAAGACCCGCAACTCCTCGGCCCCGACCAGGCGGATCCGGTCGGTGCGCGACCAGCGGATCGGTGACTCGCCCTGGGCGCCCTCGTCGAAGATCGTCGTCAGATGGACGGCCTGCGAGACCTGGTCATGGATCGCGGACCCGGTCTTGATCACCGTGCGGCCGGTCTCCGGATCTGCCCGGATGTATTCGAGGAAGATCTGGCCGTCGTACCGGACGAGATCGTCGGCGTCCGGCAGCCATACGTCGACGACGCACACGCCGCCCGGCTCGAGATGCTCGGCGAGCGTCCGCACGGCGGCGGCCTGGGCCGATCGGTCGCCGAGCATGAGCAGTGAGTTCAGGGCGATGAAGGCCAGGCGGTAGCGGCCGGGGAGCTGCAACCCGGCGATGTCGGCATCGACCAGCTCCAGGCGCGCGGCCGCCTCGGGGCTGGCGGCAGCGACCCGGCTTCGCGCTCGGTCGAGCATCGCCGGGTCGTTGTCGACGCCCGTCACCGTCCAGCCGGCTTCGGCCAGCGGCAGGGCGATCCGTCCGGACCCGACCCCGAGCTCGAGGATCGGCCCGTTCGCGCGCGCCGCGAGGGCCAGGTACAGGTCGAGGTCGCCCGGATCCTCGAGCAGGTCGACGTCGTACAGTCGGGCGAGCGCGACGGCCGTCGGCGAAGGCGGGGGACGCATGGTCCGATGCTACCCGGTAGGGCCCGTCCGGATCAGCGCTCGAGACGGACGGATCGGCCGGCTCGCTTCTTGACCGCCAGGGCGCTGATCGCCTCGAGCGCCGCGCGGTTGGCGATCATCGCGGTCGTCTCGGCATGATCGTACGGCGGCGAGACCTCGACGATGTCCATCCCGGACAGCTCGACCGAACCGACGATCTGACGGATCGCCCGGAGGACCTCCCTGGTGAGCATCCCACCGG
>JBBQJL010000080.1:0-6894 GCA_038325875.1 Candidatus Limnocylindrales bacterium | reverse complement strand
TGCTCCTGGACATCCGCCTCGGGCAGGAGACCGGGTTCCAGCTCCTGGAGCGCCATCGCGACGCCGTCCGGCGGCCGGCCGTCGTGGTGCTCACCGCGTTCGCGCAGGCCGAGTACGCGGCAGCGGCGTACCGGCTCGGCGCCGCCTCGCTCGTGCTCAAGACCGCGCCGTTGCCAGAGCTCGTGAACGCGATCCGGAAGGCGGCCGCCCGAGAGGCCTCGAGCACGGAGCGCGATCTGGCGGCACTCGATCCGACGCTTACGACCCGTGAGCAGGAGATCGTTCGGTACGTCGTCGAGGGCCGCACGAACGACGAGATCGGCGTGGCGCTGTCAATCGCGACAAAGAGCGTGGAGGGCCACCTCCGGCGGGTGTTCGAGCGCCTCGGCATCGAGTCGCGGGCCGAGCTCGGCGCGCGAGCAGTGCTCGAGGGGTGGCTCGACGTCCCCACCCTCGCCCGCCGCGGAGGGCATGGGCCTACGACACTGTCCCGCTCGCGCAGTTCGGCGCAGCTCCGAGACGAATAGCCGACGGGCGCCCCGGCCGCGTAGCAGATCGATTGTGAAGGCTGGTGGGGGACGACCAAGAAGACGCCCTGCCTGCGGGGTGCAGGTGGGGCGTAATTGGTTTCGATTGGTCGGGGCGAGAGGCGCAGGGCCAGACCGCTACTCGCCCGTCTGGGCCACGCCCTCGGGCTCCGGCAGGCGCGGGGCCAGGATCCACACGAGCTGCGCCGTCGTCTCCGCGCCCACCTTGGATCGGGCGTTGGCCAGGTGGTGCTTCACGGTCGAATGCGACAGGCCGAGGCGGTGGGCGGCAGCCTTCTCCGACCCGGCGACGAGGACTGCCGTGAGCTCGCTCACCTCGGCCTCCATGATCGCCTCGGCCAGCACCCGCACCCCTTCGCGCAACACGTCGACGTCACCGTCGGCGGTCGCCTTGCGGAGCATGTCGAGCACGGCCATCCTGTCCCCGGCCATCGTTGTTCTCCTTCGTCGTCGGTTCTTCAGTCCAACGACGCGAGGATGACGCGATGGCCGACTCCTTGGTCAGCCGGTTCGGCTGTTACACCATCATCTGGGACACGACCCGCTCAATGCGCTTGATTCATCAGCGGTTTACGATATGCGCTTAACTAGTCCCGGGATGTGCGTCTGACTCACCCCGGAATCGGACCGAGGTGCTCGGTCTGGCACGCTCAAATGATGGCTCGCGAGCCCTGAATCCGGCGCCTGACTCTGGATCAGGAGATCGAAGGTTCGAATCCTTCCTCGCCAGCCACCCCCTGTTTTATCTGCGTGGGAATCCCGCGGTGGGCCGACGGTCTGACTGGTGGGCTTCGCCCAACGCTCAGAGGTTCTCGTCGGCTGGCTCGTGGAGCATCAGGGCTGCCACCTGGACCGCTGCCTCGTCGTCGCGGATCTGGCGAGCGCGCTTCTTGCCGGCCTTGATCCGCTCGGAGGTTTCGAGCCGATAGCAGGTCGGGCAACCGCTGCGCGAGAGCGTCCGGGCGTAGACGACGGCAGCCCACTCGTGGCCTTCCGCGCAGCGCCAGATGACCTCGCGGCCCGAGGCTCGCGTGACTTGGTCGGGGCGCAGCCCGTTCTTCGTCGGATGCCATTCCTGCGCGAGCCACGGGAAGTAGGCGGCCACGGACTCGGAGGGATGGACGCGGTTGCCCATGTGGTAAGGGCACAACGATGGCTTGGTCGTCCGGTCGGCGACGCGGGTCTCCCAGACGTGATCGGGGTTGAGACAGCAGCGCCACACGATCCGCTGCCGGCCGCCAGCGGCGACCGTACTGGGGTCGAGATCGCCATTCACGTCCCAGTCCCATTCGGCGAGGAGATCCGGGAAGTCGGCGACGACCTTGCCGGTGACCGACCCCGCCGCGCGGTCGGTCGGTCGCTTCGGCCGGCCCCGGGGCGGGGCGGCGATGCCGTGCTGGCGGCGCAGGTCGTTCTCGGCCGCATAGATCGCGGCCAGGCGCCCGTGGAGCCAGCGCAGGTGGTCGTCCGTGGCGCGCTGTTGCGTGCGCTTCTCGGACTCGCGGACGAGGCGCGGCAGCGAGGCCTCGTCGCGATCGTGCCAGGTCCGCCACCAGCTCATCTGGCGCTCCTTGCCAGCGACGAGCTCGACCGGCAGCTCGTTCTGGGCGGGCAGGTGCGAGCGTTGATCGGTGGCCTCGAAGCGAGCCCGGATCAGACCAGCGTAGCGGGCCTCATGGGCCAGGCCGCGGCCGCGCAGGGTCATGAGTCCGAGGACGAGGTTGAGGCGGCGGACGTTCTGCCAGCGTCCTGCCCGCCGCCGGAGCGGGGCCAGCCACTCGCCGATCTTGCCCTCGAGGCTGCCCGTCGAGCGCGGCAGCCGGTCGTGGACACCGGTGATCCGCCACTGCCGCTCGATCAGCAGCTCGTTGGTCGCGATCCACGAGCGCAGCTCGAGGCACTCGGGTGGGACATGCTCCTCGACGAGCGCCTTGAAGCGCGCCCATTCGCCGGGACCGCGCTGGGCCGCCGCGATGGCGGCGAAGAGCGGGTGCTCGCCGTAGCGTCTGCTCGTCTGGCGGGTCGGCGACCAGGGGATCGGGCGCGCGAGTTCGATCGGTTCGTCGAGCTCGATGTGCTCGGGGATCCCGTCGGCCAGGGCGCGCCCGCGCATGAGCTCGGCGAGGTGATGCCGCGAGTGATACAGGATGGCCCCCGGCCAGGTCTCCCGGACGGCCCGCGCGATGGCCGGATCGAGGTCGGCCACGACCCACTCCGGGGCGCCGCCGAGGCGCCCGAAGAAGGCCTTCCAGCTCTCGACGTCCTTGCCGCCGTGGGCCTCGAGCAGGCACGGCACGACGACGGGCCCGGTCGGATCAAGGGCGCTCATGATGGTGCCCGCCTTCAGGTTCCCGACCTTCTTGCTCGCTTCGCCGCCGACTGCCAGACCGTCGTCCATCTCATCGGTGGCGACGGTCCGATAGCCGCGGGTCATGAGCGTCGTCGAGTCGATGACGATCGCCGGTGGCCAGGTCCGTGGATGGAGCGCCGCGATCACAACCGGTGCGAAGGCGTCAAGATAGTTCACCGCGAGGTTGGCCTGGCGGCTCGTCTCGTCCGGCCACCCGACCGGCCCGGCCGCCGGGTCAGGCGGCCGGACCCGGAAGATCGAGCGCCGGAGCTCGGTGCTGGCCGCGCGCAGGCTCATGCCCTCACCGATGCGCAGGAAGAGCCGGGCGATCTCGGTGTGGCCGAAGATGAAGTCGCGCCCGGTGGGCACGCCCTCGTGGCGCTCGTAGACGTGCTCGCAGCGCGGGCAGGCCACGCCCGAGTCCGGGTGCCGCTCGGTCGGCTGACGGACCGGGATCGGCAGCGAGAAGACGTGACCGCGTGACCTGGGCTCGGTCACACAGCGGTAGCGCGGCCGTCGGTGCGCCTCGCTCCAGACGCTGTGGGCGTAGCCATCCAACCGAACCCGGCTGCCGGGATGGCGCGGGCATGCCGGGCGGACCGCGTCACGGGCCAGTTGGGCAACGACCATGGCCCGATCGTTGCCGGGAGTGTGACACCTCCGCTGTCGCGTCAGTTCCCCACGCAGATAAAACAGGAGGGCCAGCCAACACCACAACATCTGGTAGCAACGGTCTGATGAGACCACCAGATCCTGTGGTTCGAAAACGGAATGGCCGACCACGGTGGAGGCACTCCGATGGCTCGTGGTCACCTGACTCGTTCCCATCCGGTCACCTGACTCGGCAGACCGGTCGGTCACCTGACTCGCCGTCAGGTTCGACGTTCACCCTCGCCGATTGCTCGGTGACCCGATATTCGTTGATACCAGCGATGCGTCGTTGATGCTGGTCTTCCGCAAGCGGACCGTGCCCGAGACCGAGGGCGTGCTGACCTTCAACTCGCCGGCCGCAGTGGCCGCCGGGGCAACCGTCGGATTGAGCGCCGGTCTCATCGGGGCGGGCGGAGCCTTCTTCCTCATCCCGGTCATGCTGTACGGGCTGCGTATCCCGGTGCGCGTGACGGTCGGGACGTCGCTGGGTGTGGTAGCGGCTTCGGCGGCGGCCGGTCGCCTCGGCAAGGTCGCCACCGGTCAGGTCGACTGGACGCTGGCGGTTGCCCTTGTCCTTGGAGCGCTCCGGGGAGCTCGGGCGGGGGCCTTTGTCTCGCGGCGAACGTCGACCGACCGCCTGGTCGTCGTGCTCGGGGTGGCGATCGCGCTCGTCGCCATCCGGGTCTGGCTTGACGTCCTCACCCGGATCGCATGGGCGGCGACGCTACCCCGAGGGCAAGATGGCCCGGGACCTCGTGACCTCGTGGGGCCGATCCCAGTCTCAATCAGTTGAGACCGGCCGTCCGATCATCTCCTTCCATCGACCGTCATCGACGAATCGGAGGAATGCCTTGTCCACCGGACCCAGGCGCTTGTCGCGGGCGTAGACGAGGTGCCACTGACGGCGGAGCGGGAACCCAAGGACTGGAAGCTCCACCAGGTTACCTATCTGCATCTCGAGCCCGGTAGCGTAGCGGGACAGGATCGAAACCCCGAGGTCCTGGGCGACGGCGCGTTTGATCGCACCATTGCTTGCCAGCTCCATCACCGGGCGGACCGACAGCCCGGCCGCATGGAGCGCCTCCTCGGCCGTTTCCCGGGTGCCCGACCCCGGCTCGCGAACGATGAATGGCTCGGCCACCAGTTCCGCCAGGGTCACCCGCTTTCGACGAGCCAGCCGGTGGCGGGGCGAGGCGATGGCGATGAGCTCGTTCGCGAGGAACGGGCGGACGATCAGGGGGGTCGACGAGTCCTCCCAGCGGCGCCCGCTGACCACGAAATCGAACTCGTTCGCTACCAGCCGGTCATACAGACCCCGCCGATTGTCGACGCCCAGCCGGACTTCGACCGCTGGGTGCTCGTGCCGGAACGCCCCCAGGAGGTCCGGCAGGACGTAGATGCCGACGGTGGTGTCGCCGGCAAGCCGCAGGCTCCCGCGCTCCAGGCCCCGCAGCTCGTCGAGCGTCGTCTTGGCCGCCTCGAACTCGAGGAGGATCCGCCCGGCGTGCTCGTAGAGCAATTCGCCGGCCTGGGTCAGCTGAACGCGACGCCCGATGACTTCAAGGAGCGGCATGCCGACAGTCGTCGCGAGCGCCTTCAACTGGTGCGAGATCGCCGGCTGACTGAGACCCAGCGCGTCGGCCGCACGAGTGAACCCGCCTCGCTCGACAACCGCGGTGAGCAGCCGGAGCTGGTGGACGGAGACGAGTTGATCGAAGTGCGGCGCCAGCCGGGTGGCGGAACCTGGAGGACGGCTATCCATACGAATACTTTATGCACTTCATCGATAACATGCATTGGACTTCATCAGATCGGGCGGATAGGCTCCGTCCCACGAACGAACGCCTTGATCGCAACCCGTGTCGGGTCCTGAGCCCGCTTGCGCAGTGATGATCAGCTCGATCGCGCCGAAGAACCCGCGTCGGCCGCGATGGTGGGCGCGATGGCAACCAACCCTGAGCGAACCAGCTGACGTGGGCACCGCGGAGATTGCAGACATGAGGAGTCATGAGGTGGGATCGGCGACAGATGGCGGAGCGCCGCTCGAGGCGGCGGAGCGCTACAGGGCGGGGGTCCTGAAGTACGCCCAGATGGGCTACTGGGATCCAGATTACGAGCCAAAGGACACCGACATCCTCGCGCTGTTCCGGATCACGCCCCAGGACGGTGTGGATCCGCAGGAGGCGGCCGCCGCAGGGGCCGGTGAGTCCTCGACGGCCACGTGGACCGTCGTGTGGACGGACCGGCTGACGGCGGCCGACGCCTACCGCGCCAAGGCCTACAAGGTCGAACCGGTGCCCAATACCACCGACCAGTGGTTCGCCTACATCGCCTACGACCTGGACCTGTTCGAGCCGGGATCGATCGCCAACCTCACGGCCTCGATAATCGGCAACGTGTTCGGGTTCAAGCCGCTCAAGGCGCTTCGTCTGGAGGATATGCGCTTCCCGGTCGCCTACGTCAAGACGTTCGATGGGCCGCCGACGGGGATCGTCGTCGAGCGCGAGCGCCTGGACAAGTTCGGTCGGCCGTTGCTGGGCGCGACCACCAAGCCGAAGCTGGGTTTGTCGGGCAGGAATTACGGCCGCGTCGTCTACGAAGCACTCAAGGGTGGCCTCGACTTCACCAAGGACGACGAGAACATCAACTCGCAGGCGTTCATGCACTGGCGCGACCGCTTCCTGTTCTGCATGGAGGCGGTCAATCGCGCTTCGGCGTCGACGGGCGAGGTGAAGGGCCACTACCTCAACGTCACCGCGGCGACGATAGAGGACATGTACGAGCGCGCGGAGTTTGCCAAGGAGCTCGGCAGCGTCGTCGTGATGATCGACCTCGTCATTGGTTACACGGCGATCCAGTCGATGTCCAGGTGGGCGCGCAGGAACGACATGATCCTGCACCTCCATCGCGCTGGGCACGCGACGTACACGCGCCAGAAGGCGCACGGCGTGTCGTTCCGGGTGATCTCCAAGTGGATGCGCTTGGCGGGCGTCGATCACATCCATGCCGGGACGGTCGTCGGCAAGCTCGAAGGCGACCCCAACATGGTCCAGGGCTTCTACAACGTCCTGCGCGAACCGCACAACCCGATCGATCTGCAACGCGGGATCTACTTCGACCAGGACTGGGCCGGCCTGCGCAAGGTGATGCCGGTGGCCTCGGGCGGCATCCACGCTGGCCAGATGCACCAGGTGCTGACCTATCTTGGCGACGATGTGGTGCTCCAGTTCGGGGGCGGCACGATCGGGCACCCGATGGGCATCCAGGCCGGCGCTACCGCCAACCGGTTGGCGCTCGAGGCGATGGTCCTCGCGCGCAACGAGGGCCGCGACATCTGGAACGAGG
>JBBQJL010000079.1:0-7218 GCA_038325875.1 Candidatus Limnocylindrales bacterium | reverse complement strand
GAGACGGAGCCCTTCCATGAAGGACTTGTCGAACTGCTTGCCCTTGTGCGAGACCATCGCGTTGCGATCATGTGCGCGGAAGCCGTCTGGTGGCGATGTCACCGCCGAGTCATTGCCGACTACTTGCTGGCCCGCGGCCTTTCAGTGCGACATATCCTAGGGCCTAGCCAGGTCACGCCGGCATTTCCTACTCCCGGCGTGAGCGTTGGAGCCGACGGCACCCTTCGGTATCCGAGCCCGGCTGAAGGGCAACCGCCGAAGGTGAGATAACTTCTCGGGGATGTCGATCGGGGCCCGGCACGGGATGACCGAACCCACGTTTCGAGCACTCTGACTGCCGACCAGCAGATCACGCGCCGGCGTCCCGCTCAGAGCGTGGAGGAAGCAGCGCCGCCATCATGCCGTCGGCGACGAACTGCCCATATCGTTTCAGCGGCCAACGCTGACGAAGGACGAGCATTCCGTAAAGCTCGGGTGAGCTGTACGCCCACAAGACGTCGCGTGCGTGTTCGAGCGTGACTCCTTCACGAAAGTCACCGCGCTCGAGTAGCTGCCGCGCATTGTGTTCCATGCGCAAGAGGCGCGCCTGGTCCAGTTCTTCGAGCAGGCCTGCCATCTCCGGATCGGTGGCTGCAGCGGTCCGTATCAGGAGAGCGATGGGTGCGGCCACGGGGGCGACCTCGGCCGTGAACACGCCCCATCGCTCCATGACCCTGAACGGGTCCGTCTCGTGTGTCCGCATCTCGTCAGACCGCTGCTCGGCTGGGATCGGCCCGACGCCTTCCAAAACCTTCTCGGAGATCGCTCGGACGAGACCTGGTTTGCCGGCGAAGGCTTTGTAGATCGTCTCGACCGAGACGTCCGCCGCTTCGGCGATCGAGGCGATCGTCGCTCCAGCGTAGCCACGGCTGAGGAAGAGCCGCCGAGCGGTCTCGAGGATCGCTTCCCGGGTTCGGAGCGCCTGTCTCTGGCGTCGGCTCGAGTCGTAGCGCCGCCTGGGCTTGACAGGATCTGCATTTCCTTCCATAGTCATGTATCCATTCTACATGACTGTAGTCGAATTAGTCCAGGCTTGGAGGCAGGGATGCGGGTTGCAACGACAGGAGGCCCCGGAGCATTGGTCGAGCGCCTGTGCCAGGCCGTCAATCAGCATGACATCGAGGCGCTCACAAGCTGTTTCGCACCGGCATACCGCAATGAGACGCCAGTCCACCCCGCGCGCGGGTTCGAGGGTCAAGGACAGGTCCGTCGCAACTGGGAGCAGATCTTCGCCGGAGTGCCCGACATCAGCGCCGAGGTCCGATGGATCGCCGACGAGGCCACCGCCTGGTCCGAGTGGGAGATGCGCGGCACCCGTCGGGACGGCTCCGCCCATCTCATGCGTGGCGTAGTGATCTTCGGAGTCGAGCGGAGCGAATCGACGTGGGCGCGTTTCTACCTGGAACCCGTTCAGGAGGGCGGTGACGACGTTGATGCGGCCATCCGCGGGGCGATGGCCGTGAGTTCGACCTCAGATCGTGCGTCGGCTCACGACCGATCCGGGCTCGAAGGATGATTCTCGTCGCCGGTGGCAATGGGACCCTGGGAACGAGGTTGCTGCCCCTGCTGACCGATCGCGGGCTCGATGTCCGGATCCTGTCCCGCAGGCAGGGCAAGGCTCCCCAGCTCCTCGGAGACCGAGTCGAGATCCTGGATGGCGACGTGAGGGATCCACGCATCGTCGAGCAAGCCGTGGCTGGGGTTCGCACTGTCATATCGGCGATCACGGGCTTCGGGATGGACCGAGACGTGAGCCCACGGACCGTGGATTGGGAAGGCAACGCGAACCTGATCCGTGCGGCCAAGGCGTCCGCAGTCGAGCACTTCATCCTGCTCTCGGTGTGCCAGGCCGGCCCCGACCATCCGATCGAGCTCTTTCGGATGAAGAACCGGGCCGAAGAAGCGTTGCGGACGAGCGGCCTCGCCTGGACGATCATCAGGCCAACCGCGTACATGGAGACGTGGGTCGGTATCCTCGGCGCACCTCTCCTCACGACGGGCAGTACCCGGATCTTCGGCCGAGGGGAGAACCCGATCAACTTCGTCTCGGCGGACGATGTCGCTGCTTTCGTGGACCTCGCTGTGTCGGATCACGCCATGCGAATGGCGACCGTCGAGGTGGGCGGACCCGAGAACCTCACGATGAACCAGCTCGTGGAGACATTCCAGGTATCGACCGGAGTGGGCGGGAAGGTGAGCCACATTCCCCTCCCGATGATGCGCGTGATGGCAGCCGCTCTACGGCCATTCAACCCCACGATGGCGGGCCTGACTGCCGCCGCTATCGTCATGGACACAAGGGACATGACCTTCGACGCGTCGGCGACGCGCCTGCTCTACCCGTCGATCCCAGGGACGCGCCTAGCCGAGATCGTCCGCAAAGACCACGCTCCCCGATCCTGAGCGAGGGTTCCGGGGAGTGGAGCCGACACTCGGATTTGAACCGAGGACTGCTGTTTACGAAGTAGTTGGGCCCAAGCGTTGTGGCACAAGCGTGGAAAGGCGAGCGTTGTCCGTGTAGTTAGCAGGTCTTCGTTTCTCATGGCGATTCCCGGTCTCTGCCGACAAGGGGTCCACGGGCGCTCGATCGCCGCTGATACGGGAGCGAACCCTGGGTTCGCGGTTCGCTTAGCGAGCCGCGAACTGGAGTGACTCGACGATCGTCCCCAGCTCGTCCCGGTCAGCCTGGCTGGTGTCAGGTGAGTAAGTAGCGTCGATGACCAGTCGCTGCCCATCGACGTTCAGGGAGGGCGAGTTTGCGATCCCGTCGCGTCACCCGCCCGGCCCGTCGCGCCCGTCCGTGAAGCCGGCCTGGATCGGGTTGACCGCTCCGGCATACTTGGGGGGAGTATGGAAGAGCAACACGACCACGGCCAGCATTCGGGACATCCATCACCCGCGACCGGCTCCCAGCATGCGCCCCCCGTGAGCGGGCACGCGGCCAAGGGCGGCCACGACCGCCACGCCGGTCACTCGGTGACGATGTTCCGTGACCGATTCTGGCTGAGCCTCCTGCTCACGATCCCGGTCCTCGTCTGGAGCGCCGACATCCAGACGTGGTTCGGCTATGCCGCCCCGATGTTCCCGGGAAGCCAGCTCATCCCGCCTGTCTTCGGGACGATCGTCTTCGTCTACGGCGGTCTCGTCTTCCTGCGAGGGGCGTCCGGGGAGCTGCGCGATCGTCAGCCGGGGATGATGGCTCTTATCTCGCTGGCCATCGTCGTCGCCTTCGTCACCAGCTGGGCGGGCACCCTGGGCCTGTTCACGATCGAGATCTGGTGGGAGCTCACGTCGCTGATCACGATCATGCTCCTCGGCCACTGGATGGAGATGCGCTCGATCGCCCAGGCACGCGGGGCGCTCGTGGCGCTCGCGGAGCTGCTCCCCGACGAGGCCGAGCGGGTCACAGTGACGGGCACTGAAACCGTGTCCATCGATGCGCTGCAAGTCGGCGATTTCGTCCTCGTCCGGCCTGGCGCTCGGGTCCCGGTCGATGGCGAGGTCGCCGACGGCACCGCCGATGTCGACGAGTCGATGATCACCGGCGAGTCCCAGTCGGTCGCCAAGACGGTGGGCGACCAAGTCGTCGCCGGGACCGTCACGGCCGGGGGCTCGCTCCGTGTCCGGGTCACCGCCACAGGTGATGCAACGGCACTATCGGGGATCATGCGGATGGTTGCCGCCGCCCAGGCATCAGGATCTCGAGCCCAGGCCCTTGCCGACCGCGCGGCCGCACTCCTGTTCTACGTCGCCGTCGGCGCCGCCGCGATCACGCTCGTGGCGTGGCTCCTGCTCGGTGAGCCGGAGGAGGCGCTGATCCGGACGGCGACCGTGCTCGTCATCGCCTGCCCGCATGCGCTCGGCCTCGCCATCCCGCTCGTGATCGCGATCTCGACCTCGCTCGGCGCGCGCAACGGTCTGCTCGTCAAGGACCGCCTCGCCCTCGAACGGGCGCGCGAGCTCGATGTCGTCGTCTTCGACAAGACGGGCACGCTCACCAAGGGCGAGCCCGTCCTCGCTGCCATGTCTGCGCGGGACGAGCGCGAGCTGCTCCGCCTGGCAGCAGGGGTCGAGGCCGATTCGGAGCACCCGCTCGCACGGGCGATCGTGGCAGCGGCGATGTCGCGCGGCATCGAAGCCGCCCCCGTGACCTCGTTCGAGACGATGCCGGGCCGGGGCGCGCGCGCGAACGCGGATGGGCGGATGGTCGCGGTCGGCGGTCCGCGTCTCCTCGCCGACCTCGAGCTCACGGCCGACCCCGCCGGCGACGCGTGGGCGGCTGACGGCATGACCGTCCTCCATGTCGTCGTCGACGATCGTGTCCTCGGTGTCCTGGCGCTGGAGGACGAGATTCGCCCAGAGTCGCGCGAGGCGGTGGACGCACTGCATTCCCTTGGCCTCAAGGTGGCCATGATCACGGGTGACGCCCAGGCGGTCGCCGACGCCGTCGCCCGACGCCTTGGCATCGACGAGGTCGCCGCGCAAGTCCTGCCCGCCGCCAAGGCAGACGCGGTGCGCCGCTTCCAGGCCGGCGGGCGGCGCGTTGCTATGGTCGGCGACGGCGTGAACGACGCGCCGGCCCTTGCCACTGCCGATGTCGGGATCGCCATCGGCGCGGGAACGGACGTGGCCGTCGAGTCGGCGGGGATCATCCTCGTGCGGAATGATCCCCGGGACGTCGTCGGGGCGATCACCCTGTCACGGGCGACCTACCGGAAGATGATCCAGAACCTGGTCTGGGCGACCGGCTACAACGTGATCGCCATCCCCGTTGCGGCCGGCATCCTTGCTCCCTGGGGGTTCCAGCTCCCGATGGCGGTTGGCGCCCTGGCGATGAGCCTGTCCACGGTCATCGTCGCGGCAAACGCGCAGCTGCTGCGGCGCCTGCACTTGCGTCCGGCCGACAGCGCCGTGAAGCGACTGGATTCGCTACCCGCGCCAGCATGATCGACGACTCACGGTCGGCTCGATCGGCGCTTCGGCCAGGGGCGCGTAGGATGGCATCGGGCGCGCACGCTGCCGGTCAGGCGGTCGAACAGGCCACCCGCCTCAGAGGCAGACCATGATGAACAACGGATGGGACATGGGTTCGAGCGGCGGCTTCTGGCTGATCGGCGGCCTGCTCGTGATCGTGGGGCTCGTGATCCTCGTGGTCTGGGCGGTCAACAGGTCGTCGAGTCCCGGCCGATCGTCGGCGCCCCCACCGGATGGCTCGAACGCGCTCGACATCCTTCGCGAGCGGTTCGCACGCGGAGAGATCACCGAGCAGCAGTTCGAGCAGGCCAAGAAGACCCTGGGGCACTGACGGGTGCGACGACGTTCGCTCGGATGGGTCGGCCTCGGTCTCGTCATCGCCGGTGTCGCGTTTCTGGTCCTCGGCGCAGCGGTCGGGCCAAACCCGCCATGGGCCCGGCCCGCCGGCCCCGGAGTGCTGGGTGGCGGGGGCGGGACGATCGACCACGGACCCGGTAGGGCCCACGGCCCGCAGCCGGGCGAGACCGGGTTCGTCGCTGGGACCGTCGCCTCACCTCGCGTGATCCACGTCATTGCCGGTCCCGGCTACTCGTTCAGCCCGTCCTCGATCACCGTTGCTCGGGGTGAGACCGTCACGTTCGAGGTCACGACGATGGGCCCGCTCGTCCACGAGTTCATGGTCGGTCCTGCGGATGCCGTGGCAGCTGACCAGGAGGGGACGCCCGAGATCGCTGACCTCGGGATGATGCAGACGAAGTCGCTCACTCACACCTTCGACAGCTCAGGGCCCTACGCCTACGCATGCCATGTGACGGGCCACTACGAGGCGGGGATGCGGGGAACGATCACCGTCATCGGTGAGACTCAAAGTCCCTGGGCCGCGAGCCCGGCGATCGAAAAAGCCGACCTCGCGGCCGGCTCCGGTTCGTGATCGCTGGAGCCGACACTCGGATTTGAACCGCGGACCTGCTGTTTCGGAACAATTCGGCCCAAGCGTTGTGGCACAAGCGTGGAATGGCGAGCGTAGGCTGTGTCGTTAGCAGGTCTTCGTCTTGAGCGTGCCGGGGATCCCGCTATCCCGCGTCCGAGGTTTGCGCGATGGTCGATGTCGTCCTACTCGAAGGGGCCAACGAAAGGCGATATCAGCATCGCGAACGGTCGGCCAATCTGGGGAGTCAGGTGCTCGTTCCGGCTTAGGGTGAACAGCCTCCGAGATGTAGCGACACATGTCGGTCATCTCGGCCTCATCTTGCGCGCTCCGACGAGCGCCTGATACGGGGCCCGTCCCTTGGTCAGCCGGCCAGTGTGGGCACGCTCCAGATTGTAGAAGTCGAGGTAGCCCGCCAGGTCCCGGACCAGGCCACCGATCTTGGGCACGAGACTCCGCGCGAAGGCCGGACGCCAGCATTCCTCGAGGATCGTCCGCTGGACCCGCTCGACGGCACCATTGGTCATCGGTCGGCCGGGCCGGATGAAGGTCTGCACGGCGCCCTGCTCGCGGACGGTGGTGCCGAAGACCTGGCTGCGGAACTCGCTGCCGTTATCGGTCAGGACCCGCTCGAGCCGCCAGCCATGGGCGCGCAGGTCGGCCGCCACTCGGCGGTCCAGGGCCGACGTCTTGGCCGCACTCGGGTTGAGCGGGGTGGTCGCGAGCTCGGCCCACACGTACGAGCTGGCGAGGTCGATCGCGGTGTACTGCCAGACCCTCCCAGTGGTGCCCGACAACCGGCCGACATGGAAACAGTCGAAGCCGACCAGCTCGCCCGGGTGATCGACCGCGACGTGGCGCTCGACGGGTGGCTCGGGTCGTTCAGGACCAGGCGGGCTGGCGTACCCCGCGACCAGCGACAACCGGCTGATGCGCCGGTTGAGGCCATGCCGCCGGAGGACCCGCCAGACGCCGTTGGGACTGACGACGATGCCGCCCCACCGCTCTTGGGCCAGGGTCGCACTGATCCGCCGTGGGCCGAGCCCCGGCTGACCGAGGCTGAAGGCCACGATGCGCTGCTCGACGAGCTGGCTCGTCTGGTTGGGCATCCGGGGCACCCGCCGCTCGCGTGGCCGGAGCATCTCCAACCCGCTGCGCAGGACCGGTCCCCGCCAGCGGTAGTAGGTCGAGGGATGGACGTCCATCAGCCGACAGGCCTCGCGGACGTTGCCCAGTTCGGCCGCCAGGCTGAACAGGCGCAACCGGAACTTGAACAG
>JBBQJL010000078.1:0-8091 GCA_038325875.1 Candidatus Limnocylindrales bacterium | reverse complement strand
GATCGCACCGACAAAGACGACGTCCGCACCGGACGACTTGATCTTCTGTGCCAGCGCGTTGTAGTCACTGGCCTTGGGGTCGTAGCTCTCGGAGCCGCCGTTGGCGCTGACGACCTTGCCGCCGATCTTGCCGAAGTGCTGCGCCCAGGCACGCCCGATGCCCTGGCCGTAGGTCTGCCCGTCGTCGATGACGAAGGCGGTCTTCTTGCCCAGCGAGTACGCCCACTCGGACGAAGCAGCACCTTGCGCGTCGTCGGTGTTGATGTCACGGGCGTAGTTGCGATAGCCGTTCGGATAGTACGACTCGGGCTCGCCCGGCGTGGTCACGCCGTCGACGGCCTTGGTCAGGCCCGGGTAGCTATTGGCCGGGCTGACCATGACCAGACACGCGCCGTTGAGGATCGGGATCGACAGCTTCGCGGCGCCCGAGTTGTAGGTGCCGATATAGACCATCGCGTCCGGGTCGTTGACCGCCTTGTTGGCGTTGCCCTGCTCGACCGTCGGATCCCAGTCGCTACCCTTGGCCGCCGACGCGTCGTCGAGGCTGGTGTACTTGATGGTGAAGTTGCCGATCTTCTGCCCGTCGAGGACGGCCTTAAGCTCGTTCTGGATCGACGTGCTCTGGGGAAGGCTGGTGCCCTCCAGCGGCAGGCTCGAATAGATGTGGATCTCAGACGTGCTCTTGCCGACCTTGTCCTTGCAGACGGCGTCCTTGTTGCTGCCCGCTGCGGCACTGCCGGCGGCACTCGGGGCAGCCGAACTGCTGCCACCCGAGCTGCACGCCGCGAACGCCAGGACGCTGACGGCCGCGAGTGCACTGACCTTGAACAGTTTCATCCAGTCTCCTCCAAATCACCGGTCGGAACCGTCCTGGCCCGATCCGGTGCCGGACCTGCGGCGTCGCTCGGTGCCCTTCGACCGAAGACCTCCCGCCCCTCCCTGGGCGGTGGTGCGCGGACGGCGGTGCATGACGAGCGGCGGCTGACGGGTCCCGCATCCGGGCGGCGCGCAGGTGGCCGCCGAAGCGATGCCGTATATTAGCCCTCGGCGCGTCGATTGCAACATCAGGTCGGCGAGCGCCCCAGGCGGCAGTCGTGCGGTTCACCGCTCGCCCCCGGAGGCGCGCTCACAGACGGACGGGCGATCCCGGTCGGACCCGATCGCACGACCACAACCGGCGCGCCCCAGCCTCGCGAGGTCACTGCCCGTCAGCGTGGATTATCAGGTTCGAGCGGCTCGGATCACGGACATCGATCGACTCGTCGCATTGTGCGCCGAGGCGACATCGAAGGCCGCCGGCGACGCCCCGCTGGTCGCCCCGGACCTGCTCCGCCAGCTCGTCTATCTTCCGCAGGCCAGCGTCCTGGTCGTCGAATCGCGGCGATCGGTCATCGCTGCCGCGGTCCTCGCCCTCCGGCCGTCGGTCCGGGCGGGGGGTTACGTCGGGACGGTCGATCTCCTCGTGAGCGATCCCGACCACGACGTCGACGCCGTCGTCGCCGTCCTCATCGAAGAAGTCATGCGCTCAGCCAAGAACAAGGGCTGCACCACCGTCGAGGTGGCGCGGCCGACCGATCCCGCCGAGCGGGCCCGCTGGGAACGCCGGGGATTCGGCGAGGGCGGACCGCTCCTGACACGACCCGTGGCGGCTGGGAGGGCCGCCACCCGGACCATCTGAATCACCACCACCAGGGTCATCGAGCCGCGCGCTGCGCGCCGATCGACCAGCACACCAGATCAAGGAGTCAATGTGGGCAAGAACGTCGCCGTCTTCGTGGACGTGGCGAACATCTTCTATGCGGCCAAGGCCGCCGGCGTGGACATCGACTACGTCACGCTCCTCAAGTCGGCGATCGCCGGCCGCGATTTCGTGCGCGCCTACGCGTACACGGGGCTGGACCCCGACAACGAGAACCAGCGCAACTTCCACAACTTCCTGGCGCGCCACGACTACAAGGTCGTGAGCAAGGACATCCGCAAGTACGGCGACGGGAAGGTCAAGGCGAACCTCGACATCGAGCTCGTCGTGGACATGATGAAGACAGCTCGCAACCTGGACGTCGCGATCGTGGTCTCGGGCGACGGCGATTTCGCGCCGGCCATCCGGGCGGTCCAGGAGATGGGCGTCCGGGTCGAGGTCGTCAGCTTCCGCGGCAATACCTCGTCGGACCTCATCGAGGTCGCCGACCAGTTCACCGACATCATCCAGATGGCCAAGGTCGAGAAGGGCTCATCGCGGAGCGGTCGGCGGGTCGCCGACGATGGCGAGGACCTGTCGATGACCGAGGTCCCGGACAAGCTGACCGAGGGTACCGGGCGGGGACGCGGTCGCGGCACGGGTCGCGGTCGCGGTCGGTCGGGCGACGCGGAGCGTGAGCCGGTCGCGGCGAGCAGTGGACGGATCCCCGCACGGGGCGGCACCCGCGCCCGTCGACCCGAGGCGGTCGACACCGATGCGGTCGCGGACGTCGGCCTCCCCGGCGTCGGGCTGGTGGCGCTCCCGGGCGAGAAGCTGTCGCGTTCCGCGGCGTCCCGACCCGCGGCTCCGACTGCGGCCTCCGATGAGGATGTCGACGGCGTCGAGGCGGAGGGCGCCATCGTCGAGGCCGTGGAGGACGGTGCGGAGGGTGACGTCGCCCGTCGGCGCCGCCGACGCGGCGGTCGCGGTCGCGGTCGCGGTCGCGGTCGCGAGGAAGGCGGCGAGCCGGTCGCCGACCAGGACGCCGGGCGGGATCGCCCGGCTCCGGCGGCCGACGTCGACGCCGGCGAGGCCGAACAGGCCGGACCGGCTGACGAGCCGGTGACGAATGCCCCACGCGGCCCGCGGCCGGCTGCGTTCGGGTCGGTCTGGGACTCCCAGATCGGCCAGACCAGGACGCCATCGCCCGAGTCGACCCCATTCGATATCGACGAGGATGACGAGCCGGCCATCCCGGAGTACATCCTCGCCGAGCAGCGCCGTGGCAGCGCCGCGACCCGGAGCGGTGGCGGCGGCAACCGCGGTGGGAGCCGCGGTGGCGGCAACCGTGCGGCCTATGTCCAGGCGATGGACCGAGAGCGCTACGGCCGCGGTGGCGGCGGTGGCGGGATCAATCGCTATCCCGACGTGTCCGGCCGGACCTCGGCCGGGAGCGGGACATCCGGCCGGAGCGAGGTTCGTCGCGACGGCCGACGGGATGACCGTCGGCCCGCGCAGAGCCCTCGGCCCGCGCAGAGCCCTCGGCCGGACCGCGATCGCCAGGCCCCCCGTCCGGACGAGCCGTGGAGCGAGGTTCCACCGGAGCTCGAGGCCATGCTCCGGGCTCAGCAGGCGAGCCGCGGCCCGGAGCGACCCGCCGATCGGTCGCGGACGCCTAACGTGACCGAGGCGCCGATCGCGACTGCCGTGACCGAGGCGCCGATCGCCACTGCTCCGTCGCGCAAGCCGCGAACTTCGACCCGGTCGAAGACCTCGGCACCGGTCCGGGCGGCCGACAAGGCTGAAGCCGCGGCACCAGCCGCTGCCAAGCCCCGCACGACCCGGACCAGGTCCTCGGCGGACAAGGTCCCGGCGACCGACGCGGGCGCCGAGGCCGTCGCGGACGCGCCGAAGACTCGTGCGACCCGAGCCAAGGCGTCGACGGCCAAGCCGAAGGCGTCGACGGCCAAGCCGAAGGCGGTCGCGGACGGGGCAGAGGTCGCCACGCCGAAGCGCCGGACCTCGACCGGGAAGGCTCCGACGCCAGCGGACGAGTAGTCCGCGATGGGTGGAACCGTGGGCCCGGGCTGGATGACCCGCGGCCAGCCCACGGCCCTGGCGGCCGTGGCCCGGATGGTCCGCGGCCACACGCCTCACGCCGTCCTTCTCGTCGGGCCCGCCGCGGTCGGCAAGACGACCCTTGCAGCTGACCTGGCTGCCGGGCTGCTGTGCCTGGCGCCCGATCCGGTGGATCGGCCCTGCCGTGCCTGCCGTGCCTGCCGGATGGTCGCCGGCGGCAATCATCCGGACCTTCATCGGCTTCGACCCGACGGTCCCGGCGGGCAGGTCGTGATCGGCGGGTCGCGCGAGGCCGGCGCGACGCGCGGCATCCGGGACCTCGTGCACGAGCTGGCCTTTCTTCCGGTCGAGGGTGGCGCCAGGGTGGCGATCGTCGAGGGCGCTGCCCAGATGAACGAAGACGCCCAGCACGCCCTGCTCAAGACGCTCGAGGAGCCGCCCTCGGGCGTGACCATCGTGCTGTGCGCCGACCGCGAGGATCCGCTCCTGGCGACCGTCCGTTCGCGCTGCGCCCGGATCCGCCTGGGTCCGCTCGGAGTCCGCGACATCGAAGCCTTCCTCGCCGAGACCGGCTCGACCGATCCGGCCGATGCCGCGCGGTTCGCCCGGCTGGCCGAGGGACGACCCGGCGTGGCGATGGCGTATGCCCGTGCCCCGGAGGCGGCCGCCATCCGGGACGAGATCGCCCGAAGCTTGCTCGACCTGCTGCCGGCCGGCCGGTCGCGTCGATTGGCCGCCGCCCGGGAGGTGCTCGGGCGAGCCAAGGATCTGGCCGAGGCGCTGGCCGGCCCATCCCCACCGGAGCCGGCCAGGGGCCGGGCGAGGGCCGGGCCGCGGACCAGGGGGGCCGCCGCGAAGATCGAGGTCGGGACCAACGGCCCGACGCCCGGCCCAGCGATCGAGGTCGAGACCGAGCCCGCCGAACCGGCCGATCCGAGCGAGGTGCCGAGCGGCGCGAAGGTCGCCCCGGCGGAACGCCGCAGGGCGGCTCGCCAGCTCCTGGCGATCTGGCGAGATCTCGCCCGCGACCTGGCGGTCGTCGGCGTCGATGCCGGTGGCCGGCGGGCCGTCAACGATGTCGCCTTGCTCGAGGAGATCGAGGCAGCGGCAGCCGACCTGCCCGCCGACGCCGGCGCGCGGTTCCTCGGCCGCCTCGACGAGATCGCCGAGCTGGTCGCCGGGAACGTCAGTCCGGAGCTCGCCGTGGATGTCCTGATCCTGGCCTGGCCGCGTCCGGCGGCAGCGGCGGCATGACTGCGGAACCGCCCGGCGGGGTCGGCCGACCCGGCGAGGCCGGCCGACCCCAGCGGCTGGAGGCCGTGATCCACGGTCGCGTCCAGGGCGTCGGCTTCCGGCTGTTCGCCGGCCGGCTGGCCGCGGAACGCCATCTCGTCGGTTGGGTCGCGAACGAGTCCGACGGTTCGGTCCGCTGTGTGGCCGAAGGTCGGCGACCGGATCTCGAGTCGTTCGCTGGCGACCTCGCCGACGGACCGCCCGGGTCGATCGTCGATCGGATCGAGACGACGTGGTCCGCAGCGACCGGCAGCTTTGACCGATTCGCGCTACGGTCCGGCTGGCATGGCGGCGACTGACGTGGGCACGATCGAGGCGATCCATCTGGCCGACCGGGCCGGTGCACCTGTCCGCGCGGTCGACAGCATCGCGGTCCATGCCGGGGTCGGGCTCACCGGCGCTCGGTATGGCGACCTGGCCGAGTCGCGCGTCTCACCGAATGGCAAGCCACGCGGCGACGTCACCCTCATCGAGACCGAGCAACTCGAGTGGCTGGCCGGAGAGACGGGGATCCGGCTTGCACCAGGCGAGGCGAGGCGCAACCTGACGACGCATGGTGTGCGTCTCCTCGACGACGGCGAGATCCGGGTCGGCGACCCGATCGAGGTCGAGCTCGCCTGACGGCGCGCCGGAGTCGGTGCCTCAGGGCAGGCCGACGATCTGACCCCCGTCGATCGCGGTGAACGTCCCTGTCTGGTAGCTCGCCAGCTCGGAGCACACGTAGGCGACATAGCTCCCGAGCTCCTCCGGCCGTCCGTACCGACCGGCCGGGATGGCGGCGAGCTGGCTCGCCCGGACGGCGTCGGGGGTCTCGCCCGTTCGCTCCGCTCGCCCGCGATCCAAGCTGGCGATCCGCGGGGTGTCGAGCCGACCGGGCAGCACGCCGTTGATCGTGACTCCCTCGCTCGCGACTGCTCGGGCCGTCGTCTTCAGCCAGGCCGCCAGGGCGCCCCGTCCGGCGTTCGAATAGACCAGGTCGGGAATCGGCTGACGGACGCCGGACGACAGGATGGCGACCACGCGTCCCCAGGCACGTTGGCGCATGCTCGGGAGGAGTGCGCTGGCCAGCTCGATCGGGGTGATCGCCAGGAGCTGGAAGGCTCGCCCCCAGGCGGCGGGGTCGGTGTCGGTCGGGTCGGTCGCGGGTGGCCCGCCGGCGTTGAGCACGACGATGTCGATCGGTCCGAGCGCGGACTCTGCCTCCGCAGCGATCCGACCGCCGGTACCCGGTTCCGCGGCGTCGCCCTCGAGGACGATCACGCTGGCGCCGTGGCGCGCGCGCAGGTCGGACGCGACCGCGTCGAGCCCGTCGCGGCTGCGCGACCAGATGGCCAGCCGGCATCCTTCGGCGGCGAGGGCCGTCGCCGAGGCGCGTCCCAGGCCCGATGATGCTCCACCGACGAGCGCCGTTCGGCCGGTCAGTCCAAGGTCCATCGTGTCCTCCGCCGGTCGCGCCGGTCAGGTGGCCGGGATGTATGGCTCGAGGGAAGGCTCGATCCCCAGCCGGCCGAGGATCGCCTCCAGCGCGGCGATGCTCGCCGGATCGAGCGGTCCGCCGGGTCCCCTGGTGACCGCTGACGCCAGCGCACCACGCCGCCGGAGGACCTCCTTGCGGATGCCGAGGCCGACGATAGGCTGTCCCTCGTAGGCGAGCAACGGGAGGTAGCGATCGAACAGCCGACCGGCCCGCTCGCCATCACCGGCTTCGACCGCGAGGCGGATCGCCCGGAGGACTTCCGGGTAGGCGAACCCGGTCATCGTCCCGCAGGCCCCCCGCTCGAGCTCCCACAGGGCGGCAGCGCCGCCGAGCCCGCCGAACACGGCGAGGCCGGGATTCGCGGCCAGCAGGCGGCCGATCTTGGGCGGCGTGGGCGGGTCCTCGAGCTTGACCACCGTTGCCCCGCACGCCTCGAGGCAGGCAAGCAGGATGCTGACCGGCACGACCACCCCGGTCGCGGTGGGCTCGTCCTGGACGATCAGCGGCAGGCCGGCCTCGGCCGCCACGGCTCGATAGAAGCCGGGCAGGACGTCGAGGTTCCCGAGCAGGGTCGGCGGCGCGACCATCGCGGCGATCGCGCCGAGGCGGCGCGCCTGGTCGGCGTGCGCCCGCACAGCACCTGTCGTCGGCCCGGAGCAACCCACCGCGAACGGCAGCCGACCGGCGGCCGCCGCCGCCACGGTCTGCAGCGCGGCCTCGCGCTCCTCGGGGGTCAGGCTGCCCGGTTCCGCCATGACCCCCATCGCGGTCAGGCCGTCGACACCCCAGGCGGCTGCCACCTCGACGAGCCGACCGAGTGAGTCGGTGTCGAGTCGGCGGCCTGCGTCGAATGGCGTAGGCAGGATGAACCAGGTCCCGCGCAGCTCCGAAGCGGTCGGCCGGAGGGCCGGATCCGGTGTGGGCATCGTCCCACAATGGTGCCACGCGCAGGCTCGGTACCGAGCAGCCCGGACGAGCTCGGACGGCTCCGCCTCGTCGAGCGTCGGCCGAACGTCAGCCGGCGACCCGGACGAGTCGGCCATGTCCGTTCCCGCGTGGCACGGTCAGAGTGGGCAGATGGGGACGGATCCCGCGCTCGCCGAATACCTGCCGGTGCTCTATCGGGTCGCCCTCGACTCGATCGACGAACTGGCCCACGCCGGCGGCCGGACCGAGGCTGCCAGGATGCGCAAGGCGGCCGGCCGCGCCTACAGCAACGCCTGGGATGACGGTTGCCGACGCACCCTCGAGGCAATCATCGAGCGCGCCCACCTCGCAGCGGGGACTCCGGCGCCGGCGCTGGCGCCACTTGGGTCGTTCGTCACAACGGGCTGATCCGACCGCCATCCGCTGATATACCCGCTTGTGGAGACCGATGATGGGATCGACCTCCACGGGGAGACCGGCGCTCCGCTATCCGGCCGGTGACCGTTGAGCCTAGTGTCCGGCCCCCGAACCTCGGCCGTGAACGGTGATCGGGATCCTGCGGCAGCGACCGGTGATCGGACCATCAGCTGACGTCGACCGGGGCGAGCGGGCACCCATGGGGTCCGCCGAAGGAGGC
>JBBQJL010000077.1:0-8167 GCA_038325875.1 Candidatus Limnocylindrales bacterium | reverse complement strand
CTCGCCGCTCGGACCTGGAGGGTGGTCTGCGTGCCGAAGTTCTTGGTCGCGCTGGTCGACTTCACCAGAGCGTCGGCAGATGCGGCGAAGGTGAGGGTGGTCGCTGCGAGCGTCGGCTGAGTCAGTCCGGGGAGCGCGCTTCCTGAGAGGAGCAGGACGGCCACGACCGCGACGACCGTGCCGACCATGCGCCGGATCGCCCGTGGACGCGCGTCACGGAGCTCGTGCTTGCGCATGAGCCTCCCCCTCCGGTGCCCAGCCGGCCCAGACCGTACCATCGACCGCCTACCCGAGGCAACCAGGTTATCCACAACTGGTCCGCGGCCGGCTCTGTGCCGGGCTGTCTACGGCGTCGTCACCGGATCTGCTCTCTGGCGGTTCTGCGGCCGGGGGTGGACCGCCGAGGAGTTGGTCGGACCCGGACCCTCACTGTGTCCCGCTGCTAGCATCGCCGCCATGACCTCGACGACATACGATTTCGTCATCGTCGGCGGCGGTTCGGCGGGGAGCGCTCTGGCCAACCGGCTGAGCACCGACCCGTCGAACCGGGTCCTTGTCCTCGAGGCCGGCCGGTCCGACTACCGGATCGACCCATTCATCCACATGCCGGCTGCGCTGACCTTCCCGATCGGTAGCCGGTTCTACGACTGGACTTACGAATCCGAGCCCGAGCCGTTCAGGAACGGCCGGCGGATCTATCACGCCCGAGGCAAGGTCCTGGGTGGGTCGAGCAGCATCAACGGGATGATCTTCCAGCGGGGCAACCCACTCGACTACGAGCGCTGGGGCGCCGATCCGGGGATGGCGACCTGGGACTACGCCCACTGCCTGCCCTACTTCAAGAAGATGGAAACGTGCCTGGCGGCGGGCCCGAACGACCCGTTCCACGGCCACACGGGACCGCTCGTCCTGGAGCGCGGTCCAGCCACGAATCCGTTGTTCAGCGCCTTCTTCGCGGCTATCCAGCAGGCGGGCTATCAGCTCACCGACGATGTCAATGGCTACCGCCAGGAGGGGTTCGCGCCATTCGACCGGAATATCTGGAAGGGTCGTCGCTTGAGCGCCGCCCGAGCCTATCTCCATCCGGTCATGAACCGGCCGAACCTCGAGGTCAGGACCGGAGCGTTCGTGACCCGGGTGGTGTTCGACGGGCGACGGGCGGTCGGGGTCGAGGTGGCCCTGGGTCGAGGCCGGACCGAGCTGGTCCGCGGCCGCGAAGTCATCCTGAGCGGCGGGGCGATCAACTCACCCCAGGTCCTTCAACTGTCCGGTGTCGGCGACGCGGCCGCACTCCACGCCCTCGGGATCGATGTCGTCCAGGACCTGCCAGGGGTCGGCGAGCACCTCCAGGATCATCTCGAGGTCTACATCCAGTACGCCTGCACCCAACCGGTGTCGATGCAACCATCGGCCACCCAGAAGTGGCGCCGGCCGTTCATCGGCGCCGAATGGCTGTTCCTGCGCCGCGGGCCCGGCGCCACCAATCACTTCGAGGGCGGTGGGTTCGCCCGGAGCAACGAGGACGTCGACTACCCGAACCTGATGTTCCACTTCCTACCGCTGGCGATCCGCTACGACGGGTCGGCCGGGCCGGCCGGCCACGGCTACCAGGTCCATATCGGTCCGATGTACTCCGACGCGCGTGGGTCGGTGAAGATCGTGTCGACCGATCCGAGGGTCCATCCCGCGCTCCGCTTCAACTACCTGTCGACGGACCAGGATCGGCGCGAATGGGTCGAGGCGATCCACGTCGCCCGGAGGATCCTCGGTCAGTCGGCGTTCGATCCGTACAACGGCGGCGAGACGTCACCCGGACCGTCTGTGGAGACGGACCAGGAGATCCTCGACTGGGTGGCTCGTGACGCGGAGACGGCACTCCACCCGTCGTGCACGGCCCGGATGGGCGTCGACGACGGGTCGGTCGTCGATCCACTGACGATGCGCGTCCACGGCCTCGACGGCCTCCGTGTCGTCGACGCCTCGGTCATGCCGTACGTCACGAACGGGAACATCTATGCGCCGGTGATGATGCTGGCCGAGAAGTCGGCCGATCTCATCCTTGGCGCCACTCCGCTTGCAGCGGAGCCGATCGAGTTCTACCGGCATCGCCGGGAGTAGGCCTCAGGCGCCGGCGGCCACCAGCCAGAAGTCGGTCCCGAAGGCGACCAGCAGCCCGATCAATAGCGCGGCGTTGGCCCACATCGGGGCACCCGCTCGGCGGGTCACGGCGACCATCTCGTTGAACACGAAGATCAGAGCGCCGGCTGCCAGCCCGAGGAAGGCGATCGACAGGAGCGGGGCCGCGAATACGAAGCCGATCATCCCGCCGACGAACGTCGGGCCGCCACCGATCAGCCCGGCCAGGGCCAGGAAGCCCCAGGTCGGCCGGGGGCCGGAGGCAAGCGGGGCGGCGATGCCGAAGCCTTCGGTCGCGTTGTGAAGGGCGAATCCGAGGACCAGGGCCAGGGCCAGGGTGGTCGCGCCGGTGGCCGCGGAAGAACCGATGGCCAGGCCCTCGGACAGGTTGTGGAGGCCGAGGCCGATGGCCGTGCCGAGGGCGACCTGGTGGGGGTCGACGGTCGCCCCTGGAGTCGGACGAAGCCGCCCGGTGACCCACACGATCGACATCAGGCCGACGGCGATGCTCACCACGAGGACGACGACGCTGGCCGCGAACTCGGAGGCCGGCCCGCCGCTTCGAGTGCTCTCGAGTGCCGCCTCGATCGGTTCGACCGCTTGCGACAGGATGTCCCAGATCAGGAACAGGATGACTCCGGCGGCGGCGGCGGTCAGCATCACCTGGGCACGCGTGGACAATCCGCGCAACCGGCCGACGGGCAATCCGAGGAAGATCGTCGCACCCGCGATGGCGGATAGCAGCAACGTCTGGCCGAAGGTCATCGTTGCCGTTCTCCATGCGAGCTATCGGGCGGACGAAGAGGACAGTAGCATCGGCGGTCGATGAGGTCAACCGCCCTTGCCACAGAACGGCAAGGCTTCCTGCCGTTCGGCACTCGGTCCGGCCCTTGCCTGGCGCCCCACGGCGTGTCACCGTGACCGGGCACGACGGAGCGACGCAGGCTGCAGGAGGCGACGAATGGCGAGCGGTAGCGGCACGAAGGCCGATCCCTGGATCCTCAGGACGCCGCCGGGCACGTCCGAGTACGAGATGTACCGCGACGAGGCGGCCGATCCGCCATGCATCGTGTGCCGGGTCGGAGGCACCCAGCTGCGCTACGACCTGCGGGCCATCGACGACCTGCATGCGATGCTCAAGGCTCACGGTGACTGGATGCCCCTTGGCAGCACCGACGAGCAGAAGCCGGCTGTCGAGGGGACCGTCGAGGCCTGGGGCCGCTCAGAGGACAACCCGGTCGGCGGCTGGTATGGCCTGAAGAAGGGTCTCCGAGGGCGGTTCGGGATGTACCTGCCGCCATTGCTCGAAGCGCTCGGTTTGGCCGAGCTGACCCACGATCCCAAGAACAACCGGATGCGCGCTCGGTAGGCTTGCCGCGTGCCGACCGCTTGCCCCGATCAGGCCAGGGCGAGGTCGACGAAGGCCGCCATCGAGACCGTGCTGAGGTTCGGCCGGGCGTTGGCCGGCGGGGTCGCCCCGGACCCTGGCTTGTCGTGACGACGGTCGATCCAGACGGTGGACATCCCGAGGTCCTTTGCCGGGACGTGGTCGTGGAACAGGCTCTGGGCCACGTGCAGGATGCGCTCGTGCGGGACGTCGATCCGCTCGAAAGCGAACCTGAAGTTGGCCGGATCCGGCTTGTACGAACCGACCTGCTGGGCGGTGACGATCCAGTCGAAGTCGACCCCGAGCCGGCGGTTCGACAGGGCGAACAGATCGTCGTCACAGTTGGTGATGACGCCAAGCCTGAACCGCGTGTCGAGGCGGGCGAGGGCTTCGGCTGAGTCGGGGAAGGCCGGCCAGTCGCCGACCGAGCCGGAGAACCGGGCGACCTCGTCTTCGGTCGGAACGACGTCGAGGTCGGCACACACCCCTCGGAGCGAGCGACCGAGCACCTCACGGTAGCGGAGGTACGGCCCGGCTTCGGCTTGGGCCTCGTAGCCCGCGTACCGCTCGAGGAGCTCGTCATCGCCAGGCGCGATGTCGCGTGGCGCCAGGACCGCCCGAATGGCGGCGAGGATGCCGGTCTCCCAGTCGATCAGCGTGCCATAGCAGTCGAACGTCAGGGCATCGAATCGGCCGAAGTCGAGGGCGGGCATGGCGGCTCCTGTCGGATCGGGGTAGCGATGGCGTTCACCGCGCGGTCACTTCTTCGCAGGGAGGCCCGCGACATGGGCGATCGCCCGGTCGACCCAGGCACCAGCGATCAGCGGATCGGCCACGTCGGCCGGCGGCAGGACGACGTACCCGCGCATCGCCCTGCCGGGCATCGGTTCGAACGGTCCACCGCCGACCGCGATGAGCTCGGCGGCGTCGGGCTCGGACAGGCGGACGAACCAGTTCGCCTGGTGGAGGCCCGTCGCCAGGTTTCCGTTCACGAAGGCTGCCGGGTAGCCGAACATCTTCCGGATGCCGACCGCCGGCCGCGTCGAGACCACGTCCATGAATCGCGCGACCAGCTCGGGCGGCGACTTGTCCCAGCTCGGCTTGGGCTTATCGTCAGGCATGATCGAGCAGCTCGAGGACGGGCGCGAAGGCTTCGATCGAACCCAGGTTGATGGGATCGAGCACGAGCTGGACATGGCCGATCCCCTCGCGGGCGTAGGCGCGTAGCTCCTCGGCCATGAGCTCGGGCGGGCCCTCCAGCGGTGGTACGCCGGCGTCGGCGAAGTCACCCTGGACGCGGCCCCCGCCCCCAGGCATCCGGACCTGGACCGCGACCGTCCGTTGGACCGCGGCGGGGTCCCGCCCGGCGGCACGCGCCGCGGCGTCGACCCTGGCGCGCAGCGGTGGCACCCCGTCTGGACGGTTGCCGGTGTGGTTGAACCACGAGTTCCAGCTGTCCATGTAGGGCGCCGCGATCGCCAGCATCCGGTCGCCATTCGACCCGAGCATGATCGGTGGGCCGCCAGGTCGCGGGCCGCGTGGCCGGATCTCGCAATCCCGGGCCGTGTAATAGGTGCCGTCGAAGTCGATGGCGCCGTCGCGGAGCAGCGTGCGGATGATCGTGAACGCCTCCTCGAACCGACTGACCCGGTGGTCGAATGGGAAGCCGAAGGCTGAGTACTCGGTCTCGTTCCAGCCGGCGCCGAGGCCGAGGACGAGTCGTCCGCCACTGATCTCGTCGACGGTCGCAGCCTTCTTGGCCAGCATGGCCGGGGCGTGGAAGCTGGTCGAGGCGACGAGTGGCCCGAGCTCGACCCGGGTCGTGACCGCGGCCAGCGCGGCGAGCATCGTCCAGCATTCCCACGGTCCGCGCGGCTCAGGGTCTCCCGGTCGCCGGTAGAGGAGGTGGTCGCCGTACCAGATCGAGTCGAACCCGAGCTCCTCGACCAGGCGGGCCATGGCCAGGTACTCGGTCCAGCGGACCTCGCGCTCGATCTCCGGTAGCTGGACGCCGACCTTGAGCGGGCGGCTCATGAACGGCTCACGGGCGAGTCATTCGACGGGTCAAGGACGACCATTCCCGGAGCCTAGCCTGTTGCGCCCGGATCAACAAACGGGCTGTGCGGGCCTCGACCCGACGCTCCAGGGCTGATCGGTTGCGTCACCCGCAACGCTAGGGCGAGTCCAGCCAGGATCTCGCCCGTTCGGACCGACGCCCGGGCTACCATCGGTCATGGCGTCGTCCGGCGCTGATCAGCCACACTCGTCGGGAGGTCTTCGGCATGCGGATCCTGGTCGTGGGGGCCGGCGGCGTCGGCAGCGCTGTGGCGCCGATCGCGGCGCGCCGCTCGTTCTACGACCGGATCGTGATGGCCGACTACGACGCCGCCCGCGCCGAAGCGGTCGTCGAACGCGTCGGGGATCCGAGGTTCTCCGCTGCCCGGGTCGATGCCTCCCGAGCGGAAGACGTGACCGCCCTGTGCCTCGCGAATGACATCACCCACGTGCTCAACGCCGTCGACCCGCGCTTCGTCATGCCGATCTTCGACGGAGCGCTCGCGGCAGGAGTCGACTACCTCGACATGGCCGCGTCGCTCAGCAGCCCGCACCCGGAGCGGCCCTACGAGCTGCCGGGGGAGAAGCTGGGGGACGCCCAGTTCGCGACGTCGGGGACCTGGGAAGCGGCCGGCCGCCTTGCCCTGATTGGGATCGGCGTCGAGCCGGGGCTATCGGACGTCTTCGCCCGCTACGCGGCGGATCACCTGTTCAGCGAGATCGACGAGCTCGGCGTGCGCGATGGCGCCAACCTGGTCGTGGCCGGCTACGACTTCGCACCGTCGTTCAGCATCTGGACGACGATCGAGGAGTGCCTCAACCCGCCGGTCATCTGGGAAGAGGGCCGGGGATGGTTCACGACGCCGCCGTTCAGCGAGCCCGAGGTGTTCGAGTTCCCGGAGGGGATCGGCCCGGTCGAATGCGTCAACGTCGAGCACGAGGAAGTCGTCCTCATGCCGCGCTGGGTCAAGGCCAAACGGGTGACCTTCAAGTACGGTCTCGGCGACGAGTTCATCAACGTGCTCAAGGTCCTCCACCAGGTCGGCCTCGACCGGACCGCCAAGGTTCGCGTCGGCGGGGTCGAGGTCTCGCCGCGTGATGTGGTCGCGGCCTGCCTGCCCGATCCGGCGACGATCGGTGACCGGATGACCGGCAAGACCTGCGCCGGCGTGTCGGTCACCGGTACTGGCAAGGACGGCGCCCCACGCCAGGTGTACCTGTACCACGTCGTCGACAACGAGTGGACCATGCGCGAGTACGGCTCGCAGGCGGTTGTCTGGCAGACGGCGATCAACCCGGTCGTGGCCCTCGAGCTGCTGGCTGCCGGCACCTGGAGCGGCGCCGGCGTGCTCGGCCCGGAGGCGTTCGATGCCGTCCCGTTCCTGGACCTGCTGACGGCGTACGGATCGCCGTGGGGGATGGACGACCGGACGCGAGGCTGACGGCTGGCGCTCGAAGCGTCAATCCCGACGATCCCCGCCAAGTGTCCGCCTGCCGGGATCGCCAGGAGGATATCGCCGGCTGGAGGCTGACCGCCTTGCCGTAGATCAAGGGCGCGATCACGCTGCCCTGAACGATCGGGTTGGCGGCGTCCTGGAATGGCTCGGTCGGATCGTCCGCGCATCTTTGGTCACGGCCGGGCGCGTAGAACACCGTGCCCACATCGTGGCCCGGTTCGACAGCTGTCAACAGCCGGACGCACTCCCACCCTACCCGTCCCCCCCGGACCCCGGCCATCCGCGCGGACCAACGGGCGTCGCGCACCAGACCTTCGGGCCGTACCAGCCGACCGGGTCCGAAGGGGACGATGGCCGTGTCATCCGACCGCCGAGGGAACCGATGCACGTCGACTTCACCGGTTACGCCGGAGATTGCCTGATCACCGGCCGGCTCGACCTCCGAGCCGCGCGCCTGACCGACCAGCTCAACGCCGCGCCGACGGTCCACCTTGTCGATGTCCTGCTCGAGGGACTGCTCGACGGGCGCCAGGTGAGTGCCCCGACGTTCACCATCGGGCGAGCCGATCTGTGCGCCGTCCAGGCCGGTCCACCGCGCGGCTCCCGCCGCCTGCGCGCGGCCACCGAGCTGCACCGCCTCCAGGCTCAGCTCGGGCCGTATACCGTCCTCGGTCGGCTCCATGCCCCGCCCGGCGCGGAGCCGCTGCCGTCGATCAACCAGCGTGACGTCATGGTCCCACTGACCGACGCGACGATCGCCTATCTCATCGGCGGCATCCTCGAGGTCCGCGATGCTCCGACGCTGATCATCAACCGCGAGCTTGCCAGCTGGATGCGTGACGCCGACGAGGATCCGGTCAGCCCGCCGTCCCTGCACGTGGTCGAGGCCGCCCGGATCTTCTGATCGGAGTCAGATCGCCCCGATCGAGCGAGACGCCATCCGCGGCCCGCGTCGCGGCGGCCCGATCCCACCGGCTTCGATGAGCCGGATCACCCGTCCGCGCTGGCCGCGGTACGGCTCGAGCAGCTCGAGCATCCGGGCATCGTCACCGCGCGCCTCGCCGGCCAGCGCGAACGTGACCATGCTGGGCAGGTGGTAGTCGCCCAGGCTGACCGCGTCGGGATCGCCAAG
>JBBQJL010000076.1:0-8959 GCA_038325875.1 Candidatus Limnocylindrales bacterium | reverse complement strand
GGCCGGCCTCAAGGACCCCAAGCGCCCCATCGGCTCCTTCGTCTTCCTCGGCCCCACGGGCGTCGGCAAGACGGAGCTCGCGAAGGCCCTCGCGGAGTTCATGTTCGGCTCCGAGGACACGCTCATCAAGATCGACATGAGCGAGTTCATGGAGCGCCACAACGTCAGTCGGCTGGTCGGGGCGCCTCCCGGCTACGTCGGCTTCGACGAGGGCGGCCAGCTGACCGAGGCCGTCCGGCGCAAGAACTACTGCGTCGTCCTGCTCGACGAGGTCGAGAAGGCCCATCCCGAGGTGTTCAACATCCTCCTCCAGATCCTCGAGGATGGGCACCTGTCGGACGCCAAGGGCCGCCGGGTCGACTTCCGCAACTGCATCATCATCATGACCTCGAACCTCGGCGCCAAGCAGCTCCAGACCAACTCCTCGCTTGGCTTCCGGGTCCAGGGCGACACCGAGGCGACCCGCGCCGAGGCGTCATACGAGCTGATGAAGGACAAGGTCCAGCAGGAGCTCAAGCAGAGCTTCCGCCCGGAGTTCCTCAACCGGATCGACGCCACGGTCGTGTTCCGCAGCCTGACGGTCGAGGAGATCGCCCAGATCGTCGACCTGATGCTCCAGCGGGTCCGCGACCAGCTGCGCGCCCAGCAGATGAGCCTCGAGGTCACCCAGGAGGCCAAGGAGCACATCATCAAGCTCGGCTACGACGTCGCCTACGGTGCACGTCCGCTACGGCGGGTCATCCAGAACATGATCGAGGATGTCCTGGCCGAGCAGCTCCTGCTCGGAACCTACGAACCCGGCACGACGATCATCGTCGAGAAGGGTGAGGAAGCCGGCCTGTCGATCCACGCCGTCGACGAGAAGACCCCCGTCGAAGCCCACTAGTCGACCGGCCGGCCCGATGGCGAAGAGCCACAGCCGCTACGTCTGCCAGGCCTGCGGTGACGCGTTCCTGCGCTGGGAAGGCCAGTGCCGGACCTGCGGGGCGTGGAATACCCTGGTCGAGACCGTCGTCCGTGAGCCGGCGCGGTCCGCCCGGGCCGCCTCTGCGGCGACCGCGGCCGCACGCAGCGCTCCAGTATCGCTGGGAAGCGTGGCCGAGGCCGATCTGCCTCGCCTGGCGGTCGGCATCGGCGAGTTCGACCGCGTCCTTGGCGGCGGGCTCGTGCCCGGCTCGCTGGTCCTCCTCGGCGGAGAGCCGGGGATCGGCAAGTCGACCCTGCTGCTCCAGGCCGCGGCCGGTGTCGCCGCCCGGATCGCCCTGGCCGGCGGGCACGTCCTGTACGCAACTGGCGAGGAATCCCCTGGTCAGGTCCGCCTACGGGCGGCACGGCTCGGCCTGCTCGACGGTCCGGCGGGGGAGGGTGTCCGGGTCGTGCCCGAGAGCGAGATCGGCCGGGTGATCGAGCTGGCCCGCGGCGATCGGCCGGGCCTGGTCATCGTCGACTCGATCCAGACAGCCACGGTCGATGAGCTCGACGGGCCGGCCGGCAGTGTCGGTCAGGTCCGCGAGGCCGCTCTCCGGCTGATGGAGCTGGCCAAGGGCGACGGGGTTGCGGTGGTCCTCGTCGGCCACGTCACCAAGGACGGCACGATCGCCGGTCCGAAGACCCTTGAGCACCTCGTCGACGCGGTCCTCGGCCTCGAGGGTGATCGGTCCGCCGGACTGCGCCTGCTGCGGGCATCGAAGAACCGCTTCGGCTAGACCGAGGAGGTCGGCGTGTTCGAGATGGACGAGCACGGCCTGAACGAGCTGACCGACCCGGCCCGGGCCTTCCTCGTCGAGCACGACGGCGCCGCGCCCGGCAGCGTGGTGGCTCCGACCCTTGAGGGCAGCCGACCGCTCCTCGTCGAGGTCCAGGCCCTCGTCGCGCCGGTCAGCTACGGGACACCGCGCCGGACCGGGGTGGGGATCGACCCGAACCGCCTGGCGCTGCTCGTGGCGGTCCTCGGCCGGCGGGCCGGGATCGGCCTCGGTAGCCACGATGTCTACGCCAACCTCGCCGGCGGTCTCAGCCTCGAGGAGCCGGGGCTCGATCTGCCGCTCGCCCTGGCTCTCGCTTCGTCGCTCCGCGACCGGGCCATCCGGCCCGCGACCGTGGCCATCGGCGAGGTCGGCCTGCTCGGTGAGCTGCGCAGCGTGACCGGGCTGGAACGTCGCCTGCGCGAGGCCGCTCGCCTCGGATTCACCCGGGCGATCGTGCCCCGTCCCGCCCGTGGCGGCCCCGCGCTGGTCGTCGACGGGCTCGAGGTCCTGGCGGTCGGCACGCTCCGCGAGGCCATCGGCGAGGCCCTCGAAACCGACAGTCGCTCGCCGGCGATGCTAGTCTGACGCCCGCACCGCACGGTCCGCGGTCGCCCACGTCCGCCTTGAGCCGGGAGCGCGTCCACCCACCGTGATCCGGAACATCCGCATCCTCGGCGCTGCTCTCGGCGGCATCGTCGGCCTCGCGCTGGCGACCTCGCTCGGCAACGTCTTCGACCGGACCGGACCGTACTACGGGTTCTTCCTGGCGGCCTGGGTCGTGGCCTGGATCGTGGTCGGCTTCGCCATCCTGCCGTACCTCACCATCGTTCCGGCGGAGTGGCTCATCCGGAACGCCCAGGCGCTGTCGACGGCGGAGTTCGTGACGGCTGTCGCGGGCCTCCTGATCGGCCTCCTGATGGGGCTGCTTCTCGGGATCCCGCTGTCGTTCCTGCCGTCGCCACTCGGAGACTGGCTGCCCCTCGCCGTGTCGATCGGCCTCGGGCTGGGGATGGTCGGTCTGACGGTTGCCAAACGTGCCGACCTGGTCACGGCCGCCGAGGCGCTCGGGATCTTCCGCCGCCCCGAGCCGGAGGACGGCGCCGTCCAGCGCGGCGATCCGCATATCGTCGTCGACACCAGCGCGATCATCGACGGACGGATCGCCGAGATCGCCGAATCCGGGTTCATCTACGGCACCCTGGTCGTGCCGCGCTTCGTGCTCGATGAGCTCCAGCACATCGCCGACAGCGCCGACACGCTGCGCCGGAACCGCGGCCGACGCGGCCTCGAGATCCTCGCCCGGATGCAGAAGGACTCGCCGACGCCGGTCGAGATCGTGACCGACGACTTCCCGGACATCGCCGAGGTGGACGCCAAGCTGGTCGCCCTGGCCAAGCGCCGGAGCGGGGCGATCCTGACCAACGACTTCAACCTCAACCGGGTCGCCGAGCTGCAGGGTCTGCGGGTCCTCAACATCAATTCGCTGGCCAACGCCGTGAAGCCCGCGGTCCTCCCGGGCGAAGAGCTCCGGGTCCGGGTGATCCAGGAGGGCAAGGAGACGGGCCAGGGTGTCGGCTTCCTCGATGACGGGACGATGATCGTCGTCGAAGGAGGGGCCCGCTACATCGACAAGGACCTCGACGTGGCCGTCACCCGCGTGCTCCAGACGGTGGCCGGGCGGATGATCTTCGCCCAGCCGCGCCTGGATTGAGCGGCCGGGCGACCGACCCAGCCCGGGCCGGTGCCACGGTCCGGGCCGACGCGATCGTCGTCGCCGCCGGTGCGTCGCGCCGGATGGGCGGCATGGACAAGCTGATGGCGCCGATCGGCGATCGGCCCCTCATCGCCTGGACCCTGGCGGCGATCGCGGCTGCGCCCGAGGTCGAGCGGATCGTGCTCGTGGTCGCGCCACACGCGCTGGGGTCTGCCCGAGCCGCCGGCTGGCTCCCGGACGCGGTCGTCGGGGTGGTCGGCGGCGGACCGCGTCGCCAGGAATCGGTGGCAGCCGGTCTTGCCGCGCTGATGGAGCTCGACGCCACCGGTCCCGACTACGCCGACCGGGTGGTCCTCGTCCACGACGGCGGGCGGCCGGTCGTCTCGCCGGCCCTCGTCAGCGCCGTGGCCAGGGCCGCCGCCGCCCACGGTGCGGCGATCCCGGTCGTGCCGATCGTCGAGACGGTCAAGCGTGTCCAGGGCGACCTGGTCGCGGCGACGGTCGATCGGTCCGAGCTCGGCGCTGCCCAGACTCCGCAGGGGGTCCGGCGATCGATCCTGCTGGCCGCGCTGGCGCGCTACCCGGCCGACGGCCCGCGGACATGGACCGATGAGGCCGGTCTGCTCGAGGCCTGTAGAATCCCGGTCCATGCCATCCCCGGTGAGCCGATGAATCTCAAGGTGACCACGCCCGACGACCTCGGACGGGCCACCCACGCCCTGCTCGGCGGGAGCCTGCCCCGGGTCGGTTTCGGCGAGGATGGCCACCCGTTCGGGCCCGGCCAGTCGCTCGCGCTTGGTGGCATCGCGATCGACGGAGCGCCTCGCCTCCAGGGCCACTCGGACGGGGACGTCGCACTCCACGCGGTGGCCGACGCGCTGCTCGGGGCGGCCGGCCTGGGCGACCTCGGTCGCATCTTCCCGGCCGGCCCGACGACACCGCACGGGATCGCCAGCGGCGAACTCGTGTCCGAGGTGGTCCGAAGGCTGGCGGTCGCGGGCTTTCGCCCGGCGCAGCTCGACCTGACGATCGTCGCGGCTCGGCCTCGCCTCGGGGATCGTCTCGAGGCGATGCGCGTGGCGATCGCCGACCTCGTGGGGCTGTCGGTCGATCGAGTCAACGTCAAGGCGTCGACCGGCAACCTGGTCGGCTTCGAGGGTGCCGGGCGGGGGATCACCGCTCGCGCCGTGGCCCTGGTCGAACCGACCCGATGACCGTCCGGCTCCTCGACACCCTGTCCGGGCGACAACGCGACCTGGTCCCGCTCGAGGCGGGCCACGTCCGGGTCTACAGTTGCGGGCCGACCGTCTACGGTCCCGCCCACATCGGGAACTTCCGCTCGTTCCTGTTCGCCGATCTGCTCGTCCGGCATCTCCGCTGGCGCGGCCTGCGGGTGACCTGGGTGATGAACGTCACCGACATCGACGACAAGATCATCCGCCGCGCTGCCGCGAGCGGCGAGTCGATCGACGTCCTCGCCGAGCGCTGGACCGAGCGTTTCGTGGCGGACTCGCAAGCCCTCCGGATGAGCCAGCCGGAAGTCCTCCCGCGGGCGACCGGCCATATCGATGAGATCGTGGCTCTCGTCACGACCCTGCTCGAGAAGGGTCACGCCTATCGGACCGACGATGGCTCGATCTTCTTCAAGATCGCGTCGTGGCCGGAGTACGGGAAGCTCGCCCGGCTCGATCCCGACCAGCTCAGGGTCGGTGAGCGGGTCGAGGCCGACGAATACGGCAAGGACGACGTCCGGGACTTCGCCATCTGGAAGGGCGCCAAGCCCGGCGAGCCGTCGTGGTCGACCAGCATCGGCGACGGCCGGCCGGGCTGGCACATCGAGTGCTCGGCGATGGCCATCAAGCACCTCGGTCCGAGCTTCGATATCCACACCGGCGGGATCGACCTGATCTTCCCGCACCACGAGGACGAGATCGCCCAGAGCGAGGCGGCCACCGGTCAGCCGTTCGTCCAGACCTGGCTCCACTGCGCCCACCTCCAGATGGGCGGCTCGAAGATGGCCCGGTCGGAAGGCAACATCGCCCTCGTCGGTGACCTGCTCGAGCGCGGCGTGTCGGCCCGCGCGCTCCGCTACGCCCTGATCGCCGCCCACTACCGGGCGAGCCTGAGCTACACCGCCGAGTCGCTGGTCGCGGCCGGTGCAGCGGTCGACCGGCTCGATGCCGCCTTCCTCGCCCTGTCGACCTACCGCCAGGAGCGGCCCGACGACGCGACCCTGCCGGGTGTCCTCGAGGCCGCCCGGGTCGCCTTCGGCGCCGCCCTCGACGACGACCTGAACGTCTCGCCGGCGCTGGCCGCCGTGTTCGACCTCGTCCGCGAACTCAATCGGCGGATCGACACCAGGACGATGTCGACGGCCGATGCCGGCCGGGCCGTGGCCGCCTTGCGCGACCTCGACCTGGTCCTCGGGATCGGACCCGATGTCGAGTCCGACGCTCTCGATCCGGAACTCCAGGCCCTGGTCGATGCCCGCGCGACCGCCCGTGCCGCGCGCGACTGGGCCGAATCCGACCGTCTCCGCGATGCGCTCGCGGGGCGGGGGATCGTCATCGAAGATTCGCGCGATGGGCAGCGCTGGCGACGAGCAGGGGTGACCAGCGATGCCTAGTCCCAAGCGACCAAAGCCGGACCGCTCCGGCGAACCGCCCAAGGGGCGATCGACCTCGCGGCGACCCGGTGGTCCGCCGGGCGACCGTCCGCCGTTCGGTCTGCGCGGCGATGCCGACGGCCGACCGATCCCGGATGGACCTGGCCCGTCGCGGTCCGACTTCCAGCGCCCCGGCGGAGGGCGCCCCGGCGGTCCTCGATCCGGACCACCACGTCAGACGGGCTTCGGTCCAGGCCCCCGCACCGGCGGTCACGGGTCGGGCCAGCCGTCCGGCGGCCCGCGGCCGGGCGGCTTCCGGCCGGGCGGCCCGCGTCCAGCAGGCTACCGTCCCGGGGGCCCCGCTCCATCCGGCTACCGTCCCGGCGGCCCCCGCCGTGAGCCACGCGACGGATGGACCGACCGGCCCGGCTTTCGCCCGGGCGGCGAGCCGCCTCGGGACCAGGACCGGTTCGAGGACGGGCCCGACCGGCCGCGCCCGTTCGTCCCGCGACCGGGCGCTTCGCGACCCTACGGCGCTCCGTCAGGCGGCTCGCGGCCATCCGGTCCGCGCCCGTTCACGCCCCGCCCGTCCGGGCCGCGCTCGTTCGCGCCGCGGCCCGGCGGTCCGCCACCCGATCGTCGCCCGGCATCCGACCTGGGACCGGGCGACGCAGCCCGAGACGCGTTCATCCATCGACCGCGTCCGCCGGCCCGCCCGCTGGGACCGGCGGCGCGCCCGTGGGTGGATCGCCGCCCGGGGTCCGGCGCGCCACCGACCCCGCGGCCGTACCCGCCGGCGACGCCGCCGTCGACCGATCTGCTCGATGCCGAGACCGACGAGCTGGTCGCCGGGCGGCGTCCCGTCGAGGAGGCGTTCGTCGCACGCCGGGAGGCGCGTCGACTGCTCGTCGTGCCCCAACGCCGGCAGGCGCTCGAGAAGCTCGTCCTGCATGCCACGAGCCTGCGCATCCCGATCGTCGAGGTCGAGGGCGGGACGCTCACGGCACTGTCCGGCTTCGACGGACACCAGGGCATCGCGCTCGTCGTCGCGCCCCGCCGCTACGCCCAGGTCGACGACATCCTGGCCCGGGCGATCGAGCGCGAGGAGGCGCCGTTCGTGCTCGTCCTCGACTCGCTCGAGGACCCCCAGAACGTCGGCACGCTGTTGCGCAGCGCTGAAGCGGCCGCGACCCACGGGGTCGTCTTCCCGACCCGGCACCAGGCTCCCATGAGCCCAGCCGCGGTGAAGGCCTCGGCGGGTGCGGTCGAGCACCTCCTGCTGGCACCGGTCGACGACCTGGCGGGAGCGCTGGCGGATCTGCATGTGCGCGGCCTCCGGATCGTCGGGGCCGATGCGGACGCGGCCTTGACCGTTCGTGAGGCCGATCTCCGGGGCCCGCTGGCGCTGGTGGTGGGCAGCGAGGGCCAGGGTCTCGGGCCGGCCGTCCGACGCCGCTGCGACCTGTTCGTCAGGATCCCGATGCGTGGCGCGGTCGGGTCGCTCAACGCCTCGGTCGCCGGCTCGATCCTCCTCTACGAGGCCACGACCCAGCGTGGCGGCTCGACCGAAGGGGTCGCGCCCGAACGTCGGGGCCTGTCGACCCTGAGGCCCTCGGTGGCCGATGCGCCCTCCCACGGCGCCGAGACGGAGCGCGCCGCGCTCGGGCCGGACACCAGCGCCGAGGTGGAGGTCGCGCCGGCCACGCCGGAGATCGCGGACTCGACTCCCGCCCGGAATCGATCGCGCAGGCGGGCGGTCGTCGCCGAGTCGCCAGCCGAGGCGCCGATCCAGCCCGCGACGATCGACGAACCGCCGCGGGCGGATGCGGGTCCGACTCCGGCTCTGGCCGATGCGATCGAGCCGACCGAGGCGTCGTCCAGCGCGCCGGCTGGTCGAACAGCGAAGACGAAGAAGGGTTCGACCAGGCAGCGGGCCGCCAAGAAGGGCGGAGCCGGCGAGGTCACGACCGCAGCCGCGGCAACGGCCACGAGGGCCTCCGACTCGGCGAAGACGACGCCAAGAACGAAGAAGGCCGACTCGGCGAAGAAGACACCAAGCGCGAAGAAGGCCGACTCGGCCAAGAAGAAGTCGGTCGTGAAGAAGCCAGCGGGCACACAGAAGGCGTCGAAGCCGAAGCGGTCGTCGTCCGCGACCGACGAGCCGAATGCGCTGCTGCCGGGAGGACCCGAGCCGGACGCCTGATCCGCGGCATCATCACGCGGAGGCCGACCCGCCCGTCGCCTCGGTTGACGCTCAAGGTCGGTCAGCCCTATCATTCCCGGGCGCCACAGGGTCTCCTGCGGTATGGTCCTGCGCGCGCCGACGTAGCTCAATTGGTAGAGCAGCGGTTTTGTAAACCGCAGGTTCCGGGTTCGAGTCCCGTCGTCGGCTCCAGCGCGAATAGCGCGTGCCGGGTGCACCACGGACGCCGCAGCGTCACCAGGTACGTTCAGTGGGTAGGTTGAGCAGGTGGTGAGCTCCGCTGACTGTAGATCAGCCGTCTTCGACTGTGGGGGTTCGATTCCCTCCCTGCCCACCATCGATCCGGAGTCTCGCAAGGGTTCGACCGGGCCCACATAGCTCAGCTGGCAGAGCACTTCCTTGGTAAGGAAGAGGTCATCGGTTCAAGTCCGATTGTGGGCTCCATCATCGCGGTCCTCCAGGACCCGGTGATCCGCCAAGTGACGGGCCGTACTGCCCGAAGCCAATGGCGGCCCGGCCGCCCCGACAGTTTGGAGAAAGCGCTCACGTGGCGAAGAAGAAGTTCGAGCGGACCAAGCCGCACGTCAACATCGGCACGATCGGTCACATCGATCACGGCAAGACCTCGCTGACCGCAGCGATCACGAAGTACCTCGCCCTGAAGGGTGGCTCCGAGTACCGCGCCTTCG
>JBBQJL010000075.1:0-9138 GCA_038325875.1 Candidatus Limnocylindrales bacterium | reverse complement strand
TCGCGAACGGATCCTGGCGACCGCCGAGGGCAGCCCGCTGTTCATCGAGGAGGTGCTCCGGATGCTAGCGGAGGACGGATCGGGGGATCAGCAGTCGACCGGAGGAGGCGCGGGTGCGCGGGTCGAGGTTCCGCCGACGATCCAGGCGCTCCTGGCGGCCCGTCTCGACCGGCTCCCAGCCGATCAACGGTCCGCCGCGCAGCGTGCTGCGGTCGTCGGTCGGGTCTTTGAGCAACCGGCAGTCGTGGCACTCACCCCGAGCGCTTCCAGGCAAGAGGTCGTGGACAGTCTGCTCGCACTGGTACGTAAGCAGCTGGTCACGCCAGAGCTGTCCGGCCTCACCGAGGAAGAGGCCTTCAAGTTCCGGCACATCCTCGCGCGGGATGTCGCCTACAACGCCTTGGCCAAAGCCGACCGGGCCCAATTGCACGAGCGGTTCGCCGACTGGCTGGAGGAGGTCATCGGCGACCGGGCGCTCGAATACCAGGAGCTCCTCGGCTATCACCTTCGACTCGCTTATGGCTACCGCATCGAACTTCGAGAGCCGGCCGAGCATACGGCGATCCTTGGCCGGCGGGCCGGCGATCATCTGCGCGCCGCCGGCCGGCGAGCGAGGTCTCGAGGCGACTCGGCGGCGGCTGTGCAGCTCTATCTGCAGGCGCAGGCCCTACCCGTCGAGGACCGCTCGATCCGGGCGGAGCTGTTGCTCGAGTATGGCCTCGCGCTGATGGACCTCGGGCGTCTCGGGGAGGTCCGGACGCCGGTCCAGGATGCTCTTGCCACGGCGACCGAGGCTGAGGACCGGCGACTCGCCGCCCGAGCGCGGCTGGTGCTCCTCGACGTGGGCCTGGCCGACGGCACGTTCGTGACGTTCGATGCCGCGATCGGGGCAGAGCTCCAGCTCGCACTGGATGATGCCAACTCCTCCGGGGACGAACTTGCTCAAGCCGAAGCGTGGCAGGCATTCAGCGCCCAATCCTGGAACGAGAGCCGCATCGACGAATCCGCCGACCAGGGACACCGCGCGCTGACCTACGCTCAGGCAGCCGGCGACGTCCGGTATGCGCTCGAGGTCGAGGCGAACTTGCTGGTCGCGACCTTCGCCGGGCCGCTCCCCGCGAGCCAAGTCATGGCTGCTTCAGCAGCGTTCGTGGATCGCTCCTGGTCGTATCCGACCGTTCGTGCCGAGGCACAGACCCTGATGGCCGTGTCTGAGGCGATGCTGGGCGACTTCGACGCGGCGACGAGGCATGCCGAGGAGGGCATCGCGACCCTAACCGAGCTGGGCCAGTTCGGAGCCGCCCTCAACGCCCAGACGCAGTTGGCGTGGACATACCGGCTGGCTGGGGATCTCCCGAGCGCCGAGTCGTGCCTCCGCGCCGCGGTGGTCGAGGCCGAGACCTCTAGCGACCTCGGTCTCGCGACGTTCCTCTCCTGCCGTCTTGCCCAGGTGCTCGTGGAGCAGGGCCGACTCGATGAGGCGCTGGGCCCGCTAACGGTCGCCGAACGTAACCCGATCGGAGCCACTCGTTCCAGGATCGCCGGCATGCGCGCCAGGATCGCCGCTGCACATGGAGACGCGGCCGCCTCCCACCAGGTCGACGAGCTCCTCGCGATGGTCGAAGGCTGGCACTGGATGAACGTCAAGACCGACGCGTACATCGATGCTGCCCACGCCATGGCGGCTGTGGGCGATCGGTCGGCGGCGGCGGCGCATGCCCGCGAGGCGCTGCGCCTGTGTCGGGCGAAGGAGAACGTCGCCCAGGCCGACCAGGTCGAGCTGCTGGTGGCCGGGCTCGCCGACTGAGCGGCCGGTCCATCTGGCCGCCATGGCGACCTCACCCGCGGACCAACGACGCCGAGCCCATCAGCGCGCGAGCTCGACCACCTCGTGCCAGGCGGGGATGTCGGCATCGAAGCCGAGACCGCGGGCCTTGGGCAGGAGCGCTGCCTGGGCATCGGGATCGCCGTGGACGAGGAAGACCTTGCGCGGGAAGCCCGGGTCGCCGGCCCGCTTGCCGGTCGCGAAGTTCGCCAGCCAGGCGAGCAGCTCCGACTCGTCGGCGTGGGCCGAGAACCCGCTGATCGAGCGGGTCTGGCAACGGACTTGGCGGACCTTGCCGTCGATCTTGACGGTCTCCGCGCCGGCCTGGAGATGCGCGCCGAGCGTCCCAACGCCCTGGTAGCCGACGAACAGGATGACCGCGCTCGGGTCGTCGATCAGGTTGCGCAGATGGCCGACCACCCGGCCTCCGGTCAGCATGCCGTTCGAGGCCACGATCATGTACGGCCGCTTGGCCCGGGCGATCGCCTCGGACGCCTTCACGTCGTTGGTCAGGATCTGGTTCGGATAGTCGAGCGGCGACTCCTGGTGCGCGAGCAGGTCGCGCGTCTCCTCGTCGTAATAGTCGGGGTGGTTGCGGTAGACCGCCGACGCCTTCGAGGCCATCGGTGAGTCGAGGTAGAGCGGCAGGAGCGGGATCTGCCCGGCCGAGATGAGCCGGTCGAGCTCCCAGACGACCTCCTGGGTCCGGCCGATCGCGAACGACGGGACGAGCAGGACACCGTCGTGGTCGGCCACCAGGCGGACCGTCTCGGCCAGGATCCGGACCGCCTCGTCTGAGGGCTCGTGCTCGCGGCCCCCGTAGGTCGACTCCACGAGCACGTAGTCGGCATCGGTCACCACGGTCGGGTCGCGCAGGATCGGAGTGCCGGTCCGGCCGAGGTCGCCGGAGAACACGATCCGCGTTTCGGGGCCGCCCTCGCGGTCTACGGCCCGCAACCGGATGATCGCCGATCCGAGGATGTGGCCGGCGTCGACGAACGTGGCATGGATCCCCGGCGCCACCTCGATCTCCTGGTCGTACCCGAGCCCACGGAAGTGCTCAAGGGCAGCGCGTGCGTCGCGCTCGTCGTAGAGCGGTTCATCGAGGTCGATCTCGAGCGTGGCCGGCTGGGCGACGAGCGCTGCCTCGGGTGTGGGCGCCACGGCGAAGTGGGGTCCCGTCGGCTCAGCCTGCGTCTCGACCGGCAACGCGGCGAACGATCCGAACGTGGACGGGGCGACGACCGGATCCTCGGCTCCGCCGCCCTCCTGGGGGACCATGAATGCGGCGTCGTAGCGGCGTCGGCCGAAATGTTCCGGGTCGCCGGCCGCCAGCTGGGCAACCCGTCGTTCGGTCGCCGGCGGGCGCGCTGTCGACCCTTCAGGCTTCGGTCCCCCCGCCGGCTCGATCGTGGTCGGGACGTGCTCGCTGTCGGCCTCACCGCGCTCGGCCAGCTCGACGGCGGCCTCGTAGGCCGCAAGGTCGCGTCGATCCTCCGCGGCCGCTCGCTCCGGGTCGCGCTTCTCCCAGCGCATGCCCCGCTTGGCGAACTCCTGCTGGAGCTTGCCCGAGTCGAGCAGAACGAGGGTCGCCAACTCGATCGTCCCGTTCGTCGCCCAGATCGGGCCGTGGAAGCCTTCCTTGACCACGTGCGGGATGAGCCCGCAATGGTCGAGATGGGCGTGGGTGAGCAGGATCGCATCGAGCTCACCCGGGTCGAAGGCAAGCGGGATCCGATTGCGGATCGATTCGTTCGGACTCCCCTGGAACATCCCGCAGTCGATCAGGACCCGCGCTCGCTCGGTGGTCAGGAGGAACTGGGAGCCGGTCACGGTGGTGGCGGCCCCGAGGAATTGGAGGTGCATGGCTCGGAGTGTGCCACCGCGCCGCCCCGGGCGCCGGGTCATCCCGCCTCGGCTACCATCCGGCGATGCGCGAACGCTGGATCCCGAGCGATGTCCTGCACCGCCTGCCCGGCTTGCTTGCCGGGCTCGTCGCATTCGGACTGGGGATCGCGCTCATGGCTCAGGCCGGTCTCGGGCTCGGACCATGGGAGGCCTTCCACCAGGGGATCGGCCAGCACACCGGTCTCGAGCTCGGCACCGTCAGCATCCTGCTCGGGATCCCGATCCTGCTCCTGTGGTGGCCACTCGGTGAGCGACCCGGGATCGGCACACTCCTCAACGTGGCACTGATCGGAACGGCGACCAACCTCGGGATCTCCCTGATCCCGGCGGTCAGCGGCGTCCCGGCCCAGCTGGCGATGATGCTGGCAGGGGTGGCCGTCATCGGCCTGGGCTCCGGGCTGTATCTCGCCGCCGACCTCGGCCCGGGGCCGCGCGACGGCTTGATGACGGGGCTCCATAACCGTTTCGGCTGGTCGATCCGGCGCGCCCGAACGGTCGTCGAGGTCGTCGTGCTCATGGCCGGTTGGGCGCTCGGCGGGACCATCGGGGTGGGGACCGTGGTGTTCGCCCTTGGGATCGGACCACTCGTCCAGTTCTTCCTCGCGGTCTTTGACCGGACCGGCCGGATCGAGCGGCGCCGAGCCGCCAACCTCGAGGCGGAGGTCACCGGCGCGGAATGACACCCATCGGCCGGCTCGAGTCGCAGTTCGCCGACGCCTGGGAGGCGCACAACCGGGCCGAGATCGCGACCATCCGTGAGGTAGGCGACCCGACGCGGGTCTCCGCCACGCGGGCCTCCTCCCGATCGGCGATCGACGCAGCGGTCGCGGCCCTGGCGGCGCTGCCGATCGACGGCCTCGGCCATGAGGACGTCCGAGCGGTGGCCTCGATGCGGGAGACGCTCGGCCTCCTCGACGCCGAGGATCCGCTCCTGACGATGGCGATCGACACTACCGATGACGAGGCCGATGATCGCCCCGCGGAGGACGTCCTGGCCGTCGACGGCCTGGCCGCGCTCCTTCTCAGGTCGTCCCGGGCATACGCCCGGGCCGCGGATGCGGTCGACATCGGCGGCGAGACGATCGAGCGGCCGGACGTCCTGGCACGCCTGGCGACCGAGCCCGACCCCGCGGCCCGCCGACGCCTGTTCCTCGCCCTCGAGCCGGTCTGGCGAGGGGTCGACGGCGATGACGGGCCGGGCAGTCCGTACCGCGTCGCCGTCCGCGAGAGTGCTGCGATCTGGCGGCGCGACGGGTCGCCCGTCGACGCCAACGCCCGGGCGCTCGGTGTCGACCCGCGCGACGTGGAGCCGTGGCTGCGGGCGATCCTCACGGCCTGGCGCGATGTCGCCGTGCGGGGCCCGGTCGAGCCGTGGGACGAGCGGTTCGCCACGGGGGCGTTCGGGCGCGCGTTCGACGCCGAGCTGCCGCTCGACGAGCTGCGCCGCATCGACCGGGCCTACTACGCCGCGCTCGGCGCGGATCCGGACGCGCTCGGGATCCAGTACGACATCGCCCCGCGGCCGGGTCGCGGCCCAGTGTCGGTGGCGTTCATGCTCGATGTCGGCATCCCGAGAGAGACGTCCGACGGCTGGACCCCGGGCGACCAATGGGTCATCGCCAGCTACAGCCGGCCGCGCATCCCGGATCTCGGCGAGCTCCTCCACGAGACCGGGCACGCCATCCACTCTCGGGCGATCCGGACGCGGCCCGCATTCGCGGTGATGCGCGAGGAGCAGACCACCCTGATCGAGGCGCTCGGCGACATCGTCGCCTGGGATCTGTACGAGCCGGCCTGGCAGGCGCGCTGGCTGGGTCGGTCTGAGCCGCTCGCGGTCGGTCTCCGGGCGCGCTACGGCGATGTCGTGCGCGATGTGGCCTGGTCCCTGTTCGAGATCGTCCTGCACCAGACGCCGGATCGCTCCCCCAATGAGGTCTGGACCGAGATCACCTCCGAGTACCTCGGGGTGCTCCCCCACCCTGAGTGGTCGTGGTGGGCCGTACGGGGTCAGCTCGTCCAGTCGCCCGGCTACATGGTCAACTACGGCCTCGGTGCCGTCGTCACCGCGGACATCCGCGCCCGACTGCGCGACCTGCGGGGCGACTGGGTCGACGGGGATCCAGGCTGGTACGACGCCGTCAGCGCGGCGATCTACCGCTGGGGCGGCGAGCGTGACCCGGGCGACGTCCTCGAGGCGTTCCTCGGTCGGCCGCTCTCGCCCGACGCGATCCTGACCGATCTCCGGCGACTCGCGCCGGCGGCGTCCTAGCCGATCGGGATCAGCACCAGGGCATCGATCGCGACCGCCGCGAAGAGCAGGGTCAGGTAGGTGATCGAGTACTTGTACAGCCGGATCGCGCCGGCGGTCGAGCGCTCCTCGGAGTCGCCCTCGCGCCACAGTCGATACGACTGCCAGATGAAGATCCCGCCGAGCACGACTGCGGCGACCAGGTAGATCAGGCCCATCCGGGCCACTGAGAACAGGACTAGCGAGATCGCCACCAGGAGGACCGTGTACAGGCCGATCTGGCGGGTCGTCTCGGGGATCCCCCGGACCACCGGGAGCATCGGCACGCGAGCCGCCTCGTAGTCCTTCCGGATGCGCAGCGACAGCGCCCAGAAATGGGGCGGCGTCCAGTAGAAGACGATCGCGAACAGGATGATCGCCGGGAGCGCCACCGAGCCGGTCACCGCCGCCCAGCCGATGACCGGCGGGAGGGCGCCCGCCGCACCGCCGATGACGATGTTCTGGGGCGTCGAGCGCTTGAGCATGATCGTGTACACGACGACGTAGAAGGCGATCGCGAGGAGGGTCAGGAACGCCGCCACGAGGTTGACGAACCAGGCCATCACGACCAGCGCGATCGCACCGAGGACGATCCCGAACACGACCGCGCGCTCAGGCTCGACCTCGTGAGCCGGCAACGGCCGCCGCCGGGTCCGGACCATCAACAGGTCGATGTCCCGGTCGAGGTAGCAGTTGATGGCGTTGGCGCTGCCGGCCGCCATCGTCCCGCCGATGAGCGTCCAGACGACCAGCCAGGTCCACTCCCCGATGGTCATCCCCGGAACCTGCCGCGCGGCCAGGACCATCGCCGGGACCGTCGTCACGAGGAGCAGCTCGATGATCCGTGGCTTGGTCAGGGCGACATAGGCACGGATCGTGTCGCGAGTCGTGGGCGCAGCCGCGGCGCTCGCGGTCGGGGCGATCGAGCCGTCTGGCGCGAGGCTCCGGCCGCCGCCCGAAGTCAGGCTGGATCCGACCACCGGTCTCACCCGGGCGGTGTAGTACGACGTCACCGCCAGCCCGACCAGCAGTGCCCAGACGGTCGCACCGAGGGCGACGTGGAGGGTCTGCGTCCAGGCGGCCAGCTGGGTCATGACCTGGATCCCGCCGATCAGCACCTGGACCAGGAAGACGATGGCGGCCGCGACCGCCAAGCGCACGATCGGCGGATGCCGGCGCTGGGTCCGGAGGGCGGCGATCGCCACGACCGCGACGATCAGCCCGACCACGCCGGCCACCCAGCGGTGGAGGACTTCTGCGGAGGTCAGGGCGGTCAGGGCGGGGAAGAGCGAGCCGCCCATCAGCGGCCAATCGGTGAATACCAGGCTGCCGGTGGCGATGATCCGGGACGTCACCTGCGACCCGAACAGGAGCAGGACGTAGATGGCGGCCGCCCCGAACGCGGCCAGCAGGGTGAACCGCTGGCTCGATCCGCGCCCCCCGAGGCGGGCCGGAACGTACGACCGGGCGAGGATGTAGATGAGCAGACCGAGCAGCGCCTGAGACGTCGCGAGGTGGGCGGTGACCGAATCTCCGGAGTTGCCGAGGAGGACCGTCTGACGGCCGAGATAGGCCTGGAAGGCGACCAACAGGACCGCCCCGATCGACGGCCACAGGAGCGACCGCCGATCCCGATGATCGATGTAGGCGAGGACCGCCTGGGCCAGGATGAGCAGGCCGAGGACCGCGGCGATCCCGCGGTGGAGCCATTCGATCCAGGCCTTCGAATCGTCGACCGCCGGCAGGATCTGACCGTAGCAGAACGGCCAGTCGGGACAGCCCAGACCCGAATCGGTGGCCCGCACGATGACCCCCAGGGTCACCAGGAACAGGGTGCCGGTGACGGTCGTCGCAGCGAGCTTCTGGAAGCGGGTCACCGGGGCATTCTAGCGGCCAACGGCGGTGATGAGCCACGCCGGGTAGGATGCGGCCATGCACCCGGTCAACCGCCTCGCCTCGTTCGTCGCGCTCGTAGCCCTGGGCGTGAGCCTGGCCGCCTGTGGCGCGACGGCGAGCCCATCCGGCGCGGTGCCAGGCGGATCGTCACCGGCCCCGTCGACGGTCGGCGGGAAGCTCCCGTTCGTGCCCCGGATCATCTCGTCCGAGTCGGTGGTCGGTCTGAACCGATTCGTGTTCGGGATCCTCGACGAATCGGGCACCAAGACGATCGGCGGCCCGGACCTCAAGGTCGGGGTCGTGTTCACGCCGGGCGGCGGCGCCTCTGCGCTGGTCCCGGCCGGGTCCGCGGGCGTGTCACCGGCGCCCACCCAGGCCGCGTTCATCTGGGCCATCCAGGACGAGCGCGGCGTCTACGTCGTTGATGTCGACTTTCCGACGGCCGGTGACTGGAGCTTCGAGGTCGGGGCCCACGGCAAGGGGATGGACGGCGCGCCGGTCGACGGCACCGTCGCGCTATCGATGCAGGTGACCCCCAAGGGCTACGCCATCCCGCTGGGGGGCAAGGCGCCGTCGACGAAGACGCCGACGCTGGCCGACGTCGGCGGCGATCCGAAGAAGCTGTCGACCGATCCGAACCCCGATCCGGCTTTCTACGCCACCTCGGTCGACCAGGCGCTGGGGCGGCACGAGCCGTTCGTGCTCGTGTTCGCCACCCCGGCCTTCTGCCGAACGGCCCAGTGTGGCCCGACCCTCGAGGGTGTCAAGGCGGTGGCCAAGGAGGAGCCGGGGATGACCTTCATCAACGTCGAGCCATATGAGCTCCACTACGCCGACGGTCGACTACAGCCGGTCCTCACCGCCGACAGCCAGCTCAAGGCTACCGCGACCACCGACGCCTGGGGCATCCTGTCCGAGCCGTGGGTCTTCGTCGTCGACCGCGACGGGATCGTCAAGGGGTCGTTCGAGGCGGTCGTCGGTGCCGACGAGCTCAAGGCGGCCATCGCCGCGGTCCACTAGCTGGTGGGCGTCTCCCGGACGCCAAGCTAACGTGCCGGACATGCGCGCCTAAGCGACCATGCCAGCGCTCCGGCATCGCTCGAGCTAGGGAGCGTCCTCGAGCCGATACACGACCAGCTTGCCGTCCGCGACCTTGAACGAGACGAGGACCGGGGCGGCCGCGGCGAGATGCTCGTTGAGATGGCCCACCGGGAACTCGTCG
>JBBQJL010000074.1:0-9680 GCA_038325875.1 Candidatus Limnocylindrales bacterium | reverse complement strand
GAGCGGCCGCGTCCTCGATCGCAGCGTGGAGCTGTTCTGTGACAACCTCAAGCGCTACGCCTCAGGCGAGCCGCTGCTGAATATCGTCGACCCCAGCGTCGGGTACTGAACGGCGTGACGCTCCCGAAGTAGGCGTGCGGATCCGGTGGCCCCGTTCGCCTTGGTCGTGTGGTTGGCGGTCACCTCGCTCGCAGCATGGCTGTGGGGCAGGGCGAGCCCGCCGTCCTGATGTCCGCCGTCGACGTCAGTCAGCTGCTCACAAGGCGGGCGTCGGTCAGGAGAGATCGCCGACGCGTCGCGCCAGCCGCCGGGTGCCATGCCGCCGAGCGCCGGCGCCATCCCGGCAGCCGCCTCCCGGGTCGGCCACAATCAGCCCATGCAGATCGCCATCGTCGGGCTTGCCGCCGCGGGCAAGACAACCGTCTTCAACACGCTGACCCGCGGCCACGCCGAAACCGGCGGCTTCGGTGGTCTACAGCTCAACGTCGGCGTGGTCAAGGTGCCGGACGACCGGCTCGACCGGCTGGCCGAGATCTTCAAGCCGAAGAAGATCGTCCACGCAGACGTGACTTACGCCGACCTGCCCGCCCCGCCGGCCTCGAGCGAGGGTCGGGTCGGGACCGAGGAGTTGCCGGCCGAGCATCTGGCCCGGTTGCGCGACTCGGACGCGCTCCTTCACGTCGTCCGCGCCTTCGACGACCCGTCGGTTCCCCACGCCGAGGGCTCGGTCGACCCGTGGCGGGACCTCGAGCGGCTCGACCTCGAGTTCATCCTGGCCGACCTGGCCATGACCGAGCGTCGTCTGGAGCGGCTGAAGGCGACCGGGCGCCACGGCTCGCAGGCGGAGCGCGACGCGAACGAGCGCGAGGAGGTCATCCTCACCCGCATCCATGCTGCCTTGGTCGAGGGCCGGCCGATCCGTGACACGGACCTGTCCGCTGACGACGAGAAGGCCATCCGCGGGTTCCGCTTCCTGACCCAGAAGCCGGTCCTGGTCCTGCTCAACGTGGGCGAGAACGACATCCCGCGCGAGGCCGAGATCGTGGCCGGGATCGCCGACCGGTATGCTCACGACCGCGCCCTGGTCGACGCCTTGTCGGCCAAGATCGAGATGGAGCTCGGCGAGCTCGACCCGGACGAAGCAGGCGTGTTCATGGAGGAGCTCGGGCTGACCGGATCGAGCCTCGATCGCGTGATCGGCCTGTCGTACCGGTTGCTCGGCCTGATCAGCTTCCTGACCGCCGGCCCCGACGAGGTCCGCGCCTGGCCGATCCCGGACGGCTCGAACGCGGTCGACGCGGCGGCTGCCATCCACACCGACCTGGCCAAGGGCTTCATCCGTGCCGAGACGGTCTCGTACAGCGACCTGCTCGAGCTGCGCTCCACGGCCGAGGCGCGCAAGCACGGCAAGCTCCGCTCGGAAGGCAAGACGTACGTCGTCCGCGACGGCGACGTCGTCGAGATCCTGTTCAGTCGCTGATCGGGCGCGTCGGGTTCCGTCGAGCCGCCGTCAGTTCGGCCGCGAACCCGGCGTCTTGCGGACCTCGGCCGTGATGGTCACGAAGTCGGGCAGGTCCTCGAGCTCGATCGTCGGCTCGCCCGTGTCCTCCTCGTCATCATCATCGTCGCCGTCATCATCATCGGAGCCCCACTCGGGCTCAGGTGAGAACGTGCCGGTCGGGACGATCGCGTTCTCCTCCTCGATCGGGGAGACGAGCAGGGACGCGGTCAGCTCGTCATCGTCGATCGGCGTGAACCCGTACTCACGCTCGAGCCCTTCGCCGATGGCCTCGATGAGGGTATCGTGCGTGAAATCGTCCTGGACCCGGCGTCGGATCAGTTGGACCATCTCGAAGAACTCGTCGGGCTCGAACAGCTCGTCGTGGGCGAGGAGGAGGTCCCCGAAGAGCTCGTCGTCCCCCTCGTGGAGTTCGTAGAAGTACATGACGTCACGATACCTCGCCCCGGCTGCCGACGGTGGCTGAGCGTCCGCCCCGGCGCCCGCGGGGACCCGAGGTCGTCCATGTCGGGTCGGCCTGTCGCGACATCGACCCCGACGACCCGCGCGGCTGGCGCCTCGGCGGAGGGGTCACCTACGCCACCCTGACGACCGCCCGCCTCGGCCTCAGGACGGCGGCGATCGTAGGGGTCGATCGCCACGCGCGCGGGGCGGACGAGCTGGACCTCCTCCGGGATGCCGGGGCGGATCTCATCCTCGTCCCGCTCGAGGAGGGCCCGATCTATCACAATGTCGAGACGCCGACCGGGCGGGTCCAGACCTGCGTTCAGCCCGGTGTCCCGCTGCCGATCCCGCCCATACCCGAGTCGTGGCAGGCTGCCCCGGCCTGGGAGCTCGCGCCAGTGGCGGGGGAGATCGACGATGCCTGGGCGGCGGCGATCCCACCGAACGCCTACCTGGGCGTCGCCTGGCAGGGCCTGCTCCGGACCCTCGTCGCCGGGACGACGATCAGCCGGCGGCTACCGACCGCCTCACCGATCCTGCGCCGGGCGGACCTGGTCGGTGTGAGCCACCGCGACGTCGACCCCGCGACGCCGATCGCGGCCCTGACCGCGCTGCTCAAGCCCGGCTGCCGACTCGTCGTCACCCGGGGCGAGGAGGGTGGCCTGGTCCTGGTCACGGGTGGTTCGGGACCCGACGCGGTCCTGCGCTACGGCCTGACCCCGTCGGACCGCGAACTGGACCCGACCGGCGCCGGCGACACGTTCCTGGCCGCGCTCGTGTCGACGGTCGTCCATCACACCCTCGGCGGCCCGCGGAGCGCTCGCGCCCACCCCGAGCTGCGCTTCGCGGCGGCGGCCGGCGTGCTCGTGGTCGAGGGCTACGGCCTGGCTGCGGTCCCCGACCGGGGGGCGGTCCTGGCCCGGATGGTCCGCGATCGGATCAAGCAGGCGGTCACGCCGACGACGGTCGGCCGGGTGGGCGCCGACCTCGCAGAACCGTAGCGGGGCCGCGCGTACACTTCCGACCGTTCACCAGGCAGAGCGGCTGCGGGCGGCCGATCGCGGACTCGAGGAGCGTGCATGACCATCCAGACTGGCGTCGCCTACTTCGAGGGCAGGGCGCCTCGCCACACCGCGCGCGACCTCGACGACATGGTCGACAGCGGCTGCACCTATGTGATCCATTGCTATTCCGAGTTCGATGTCCGCTGGGCTCCCGACTCGATGCGTCGGCTGATCGCCGATACGAAGGCTCGCGGGCTCGGCGTCTGGCTCGATCCGTGGGGGGTCGGCGAGGTCTTCGGGGGTGAGCCGTTCTCCCGCTTCGGGGCGGTCCATCCCGAGGCGCGCCAGGTCGACTCGAACGGGTTGGCGAGCACGCACGCCTGCCTCAACCAGCCGGTGTTCCGGGCCTGGGTCCACGACTGGGTCGATGCGGCGGCCATCGCCGGCGCGGAGACGATCTTCTGGGACGAGCCGACCTGGGAGATCCGCGACGACGTCTGGTCCTGCCGTTGCGAGCGCTGCCAGGCGCTCTTCCGGGAGCGGACCGGGACGAGCATGCCGGTCGAGTTCGTCCCCGAGGTCAAGACCTTCCTCGAGCTGTCGATGGCCGACCTGCTGTCGGACGCCTGCACCTATGCCCGGTCGAAGGGCCTGGCCAACGCCCTGTGCATCATGCCGCCCGAGGCGTCCAATCCTGGCTTCACCGACTGGGACCGGGCAGCCTCGATCGAGGGGCTCGACAACTTCGGGACGGATCCGTACTGGTTGTCGTTCGGCGGCGAGGCGGCCGAATACGTCGGGCGACACACCCGCACGACGATCGAGGTCGCGAACCGCCACGGGCTGGACCACCACATCTGGGTCCAGGCGTTCGGCGTTCCCGCAGGCCGGGAGTCCGAGATCGGGACGGCCATCGACGCCGCGGCCGACGCCGGCGCGACGAACATCGCAGCCTGGTCCTATGACGGTTGCTCGGCCCTATCGACCTGCGAGTGCAGCCGCCCGGAGGAGGCCTGGAAGGTCGTCGCGGACGGGTTCCGACGGCTCCGGTCGCGCGGGTGACGATCGTGCGGGTGCGAGCCGTCCGTCCCCGCGACATCGATGCCATCGTCGGCCTGTGGGAGGCGTCGATGGACGGGCGCTACCCGCTCCGCGCGGACGTTCTCGGACTGTCGCTGGCAGCGGACCCGCCGACGACCGTCGTCGACGCCGCGCTAGCCGAGATCGATGGCCGGATCGTCGGGTTCGCCTTCGCCGGGACGTGCTCCGCCGGGTCGCTCGAGCTCGCACCGCTGCGCGGCCGGGTCTGGCTCCAGGCGGTGGTCGTCGCTCCGGAGTGGCGGAGGCGGGGGTTCGGCTCGGCACTGGTGCGACGCGTCGTCGAGCTCGGGAGGACGATCGGGGCGACCGATGTCTCGGCCGGCGGCGGCCTGTTCTACCTGTGGCCGGGGGTGCCTGACAGCCTGTCGGATGCCCCGCCCTTCCTCGAGGCGCTCGGCTTCGCGTTCGGCGCAGACGTCGGGTATGACCTCCGCGGCAACATATCGGGGCTCCGGCTTGACGTCCAGGCCGGTAACGCCCTCGCGGCGGCCGGCTGCACGGTGGTCCCGGCAGCCGCGGGCGATCAGGGCGCCCTCCTGTCGTTCATCGTGACCGAGTTCGGGCCGGAGTGGTGGCACGACATCGGGTTCTTCCTTGACGCTGGCGGCGACCCGGCCGACCTGCTCCTGCTGGTCGGGGCCGGAGGGGCGATCCGCGGGTTCGCCCGGATCCACACGACGGCGTCTCGACCGCCGGGCTGGCCGATGTTCTGGCGCGGCGGGGCTCCCGACGCCGGGGGCCTTGGTCCGATCGGCGTCGCCGAGGCACTCCGTGGACAGGGGGTGGGTCGGGCGCTCCTCGTGTCCGCGCTCGATCGCCTCAGGACGCTTGGAGCGACCGACGTGGTCATCGATGACACGACCCTGCTGGGCTACTACGGCCCCCACGGCTTCAGCCCGTGGATCGCCTATCGCCACGCCACGGCGCCGATCGGGCCGCTTCTCGCGGACCGCGGCGCACCGCTCGGGGAGGACGCATGACAGCCGCCCAACGCTACCTTCGGGGCGTGCTCGAGATCCTCGACACGATGGCGTCCAGCCAGGAGGCGGCCATCGAATCGGCTGCCGACCGGGTCGCGGCGTCGATCGCGACCGGCGGACGGGTCTGGATCGCGGCCACGAGTCACGTCCTCCACACCGAGCTGTACCTGCGGGCCGGTGGGCTGGCCGCCGTCCACCCGCTCGGCGAGACCCCCGACCTGGCCATGCCCATGCTCGACCTGTCGGAGGATGCGCTCCGAGGCGACGGCTCGTTCCGGCCGGCCGCGGGCGACGTCGCGATCGTGGGCACCAACGCCGGTACCGATGCCGGGACCGTCCAGGTGGCCCTGGCGGCGCGCACCGCGGGCTGCACCGTCATCGGCCTCACCTGCGTCGCCTACGAGCGCTGGCCCGAGGTCGTGGTCGAGCATCCGAGCGGCGCCAAGCTGGTCGACCTGGCCGACATCGTCATCGACATCGGCGGGACCGTCGGGGATGGGATCGTCGACCTGCCGGGCGTCGACACGCCCGTCGGGCCAACGTCCGGGGTCGCTCTGTGCGCGGCGGCCTGGGCGATCCTCGTCGGCGCGGCCGAGCGCCTGGTCGAGCGCGGGATGATCCCGGTCGTCTACCGGAGCGTCCAGATCCCCGGCGCCGAGGCCCTCTTCCACGAACGCGTGGCCCGCTACGAGGAGACCCGCCGCGGTTGGGAACCCGCGCCCGGGGGCGAGGATCCGGCTCGGTGATCCTAGGGCATGGGGACCGGGTATAGGTCGTCGACCCGGACCGGCCGGCCGATTCGTTCCGACTCGTAGATCGCCTGGACGACCGCGATCCCGCGGCGGCCCTCGGCCGCGCCGACCGACGGCGCGCGCTCCTCGCGGACGGCGGCCAGGAACTCGGCGACCTCGCGGGGCAGCTCATCGCGCGTCATGCCCGTCACCGTCCGGCTCGGCTGGCCGGCGAGGTCGACGATGAGCTCGTGCCAGGTCCGGTAGCGGATCGACCCCCGCTCGCCGTGGATCTCGAGCTCGAGCCGCCCAGGCATCGGGACCGAGGCCGCGTCGCTTCGGAGCGGATGGGTCGCCTCGTACACGAACAGGGAGCCGATGGTGCCGTCGGCGAAGGTCAGCAGCGCGACCCCGCCGTCCTCGACGCCGGCGATGCCGCGGGTCGCGGTCGTCGTCCGTCCGTAGACCTCGACGATCGGGCTGTCGATCAGCCACGCCAGCCGGTCCACCAGGTGCACGGCGTCGTGCATCAGCTCACCGCCGCCCGACAGATCCCGGTCGTAGTACCAGGCCGGCCACGGCCCGTCCTCACCGAAGGCGAACACGTCCTGGACCATCGTCGCCCGACCGATCGCGCCCGAGGCGATGAGCGCCCGGGCCTCGATGAGCTCGCGATGGAATCGGTGGGTCAGACCGACCATCAGGGTCACCCTGGCGGCCCGACAGGCGGCGGCGATCGCATCGCAGTCGGGCACCGAGGCCGCCATCGGCTTCTCGAGCAGGATGTGCAGGCCGGCGGCCGCCACCTCGCGGACGACCGGGAAGTGGAGCGCGGTCGGGACGCACACGCTGACCACGTCGGGCGTCGAACCCTCGATCATCGCGCCGACCGTCGGATAGGCCTGCCCGCCGTGCACCGCCGCGACGGAGGTCGCCCGCTCGACGTCGGGGTCGACCACCGCGACGAGCTCTGCCCCGGAGTCCGCCCCGTAAGCGGCGGCGTGGTCGATCCCGATGAACCCGGCGCCGATGACCGCAGCGCGGAGCGGACCGTGGTCCGACGTCACGCCGAGACGCCCGCCCCCGCGGCAAGGCGGGCGACCGCCTCGATCGTCCGGTCGACCTCGTCGGTCGTGGAGTAGTGGACCAGGCCGAGGCGGAGGACGCCACCGCCGTCGAACAGGCCGAGCCGTTCGATCAGGCCCTGGGCGTAGAAGTCGCCGTCCCAGGCGTAGATGCCCTGCCGGCCGAGGGCTTCGGCGGCGGCGCGCGGCGAGATCCCGTCGAAGGTCAGGGCGAAGGTCGGCGTCCGTTCGGCGACACGGCCCGGGTCGGCGATGCCCCACACCCGTAGCCCGGGGATGCCGGAGATCTCCGACAGGAAGCGTCGGCTGAGCTCGCGCTCGTAGGTTGCGATGGCGGTCATCGAGCCGACCAGCTGCTCTCGCCGAGCAGCCCCGGCCAGCGCACTCGCCCCGACCGCCCCGGAGGTGACCCCGACCGAGCGGAGATAGTCCACCGCCGCCAGGGCGCCGGCGATCGCCTCGAAGTTCTGGGTCCCTGTCTCGAACCGGTCGTGGGCCGGGCGGACCTTATAGGCCGGCAGGCTTTCGAGCAATGCTGCCCGGCCGTACAGCGCGCCGAGGTGCGGCCCGAACCACTTGTAGACCGACGTGGCCAGGAAGTCGGTGCCCAGCTCCCGGACGTCGATCGGCCCGTGCGGGGCGTAGTGGACCGCATCGATGTAGGTCAGCGCTCCGGCCGCGTGCGCCAGCTCGACGATCCGCTCGACCGGGTTGATGGTGCCGACCGCGTTCGAGGCATAGCCCACGGCCACCAGCCGGGTGCGCGGAGACAGCTTGGCCTCGAGATCGCCCAGGTCGAGGGTGCAGTCGCGGGCATCGATCTCGACCGTCCTGACGACCAGCCCACGATCCGCCGCGATGGCCCGCCACGGTGAGACGTTCGCCTCATGATCGAGGGTGGTCACCAGGATCTCATCACCCGGCTCGAACGTCGCCGCGATCGACCGGCTGGCGTGGAAGGTCAGGGTCGTCATGTTGTAGCCGAACTTGATCTCGTCGGCCGATGCCGCGCCGAGCAGGTCGGCCACCGCGGCGTGCGCCTCGTGGACGATCGCGTCGCTCGCCGTGCTCGTGGCGAATGCACCGCCGTCGTTGGCGTTGGACTCCCGGTAGTAGCGGACGACCGCGTCGATGACCCGCTGCGGGACCTGCGTCCCGCCGGGACCGTCCAGGAAGATGACCGGCCGGCCTTCCTGCTCCCGGGCCAGCGCCGGGAACTCGGAGCGAAGCGCGCGCGGGTCGAAGCTGGTCATCGGGGTTCTCCTGGATGCTGGTCGGACGTGGGCTCGAGGTAGCGCGGGTGCCAATCCGGCGAGCCCCAGCTGGACACCCGATCGGGGACGATCCGGATGAGGCAGCGCTCCCACGAGCGCGACGTTTCGATGTAGGCGAGCCCTGCCGACCCTTCGTGTCGTTCGGCCAGTCGACGGGCGAGGGCGAGTGTCTCACCTTCGAGCAGGCCGGGTCCGGCCACGATCTCGGCCCGTCCCCGGACATGCGCCCGGACGTCGGGGTCGTCCGGAGCGACGACCGACAGGGCCACCCGCGGGTCGCGCCGGATGTCGGCCAGGTAGCGCGACCGGGCTCGGGCGACGATCCACAGGGCGGCCCCGTCCCACTCGAACCAGACCGGCACGATCGCCGGGTACCCGTCCGGGTCGATCGTGGCCAGGCGCCCGACGACCGGTGCCGCGAACAGTGCAGCCAGCTCGTCCGGGCCGAGGCCTCCAGCAGTCACCCGATGGAAGCCGGCACGGACAGCCTTGCGATCCGCTCGACGGCCGCGGCGAAGTGCGGCCCCGCGGCGCTGACGACCGGCTCCCGGTGCCCGGCGAGCAGGCGTTCAGCGCCAAGGGCCGCCAGTCGCTCGACGGAGCGGAGGGCCGCCCGCAGGTCGCAGTCCCAGGTGTCCTGGAGGAGGATCAGCCCGCCCGGAAAGAGGGCGTCACCGGAGAACAAGGTGACCGCCTCATCGACGTCGACGAGATAGGCCAAGTGCCCGGCGGCATGACCGGGGGAGGGGATCGCCCGGAAGTCGAGGTCGGCGATCCGGATGGTCTCGTCTTGACCGATCGGCCGGTCCACCTCGAATGCCTCGAGCCGGTAGTCGGCCGGGTACAGGCCGGCTGCGCGGGCCCGGTCGACGCTGGTCGCTTCCTCGTCCCCGGCAGCCAGCCAGGGCACCGTCTCATCGGACGCGGCGATCCGGACCGACGGCAACGCCCGGCGCCAGGCCGCGCCGCCGCCGGCATGATCGGCATGGGCGTGGGTGAGCAGGATCCAGCCGATCGCGCTCGGGTCGAGCCCATCCCGACGGACCTCGTGAAGGATGGCGTCGACGCTGCGCCCGGTCCCCGTGTCGACGATGACGTGGCCGTCCGCTGTGGTCAGCAGGTAGACCTGCGAGTCGATTGGATCGGTCAGCGCCCAGCCCGCCTCCCCGCTGCCGACGAGATGGATCCGTTCGGTCAGGCGCATCGGTCGAATCTGGGCGGTCTGCCGGGGGACTGTCAACCTCGGACGGCTGGCGGCGGAGGCTCGGACCCGGACCCTGAAATGAAGACAGGCCCGGCGCGAGGCCGGGCCTGTCTGGATCGGTGGGTCGGGCCGACCGCTAGGGGCCGTTGGCGTCGATGTCGGCCTGGACCGTGGCGGCCAGGTCGTCGAGCGCCTTCTGCGAGGCCACCCCGCCGGTCAGGACGCTGTCGAGGGCGGTGTCCATCCCGTCCTTGAGCGTCGACCACTGGGCGATCATCGGGTTGGTCCAGGTCTTGGGGTGGTTGGCGATATCGAGGAACGTCCCGAAGTGCTTGACC
>JBBQJL010000073.1:0-9998 GCA_038325875.1 Candidatus Limnocylindrales bacterium | reverse complement strand
AAGGTCACCGCAAGAGCCGCGCCACCGGCGACGAGAGCGATGACGTCGAAGGTCACCGCAAGAGCCGCGCCACCGGCGACGAGACCGAGGACGCCGAGGGTCACATGATGGGCGATCCGTCGCTCGGCCGGCATCTGGCTCAGGCCCGAGAGCAGGAGATCCAGCGAAACCTGCGTGCCCACGAGGTCCGCGAGGCCAGCCGACCCCACAAGAAGTGACTCGGGGCGCTCTCCGAGCGCTCCACCCCGGACCAGGCTTCAGACGAGGCGACGCCCAACGGCGCCGCCTCGTTGGATTCCCGCCTCGACTGCCCGACGGGCGCCGACTACGATGTCATCCTGGGCCGGCGCGATCGGTCCTACGGAGGATGCATGAGCGAGTCGAGTTTCGCCACCGAGGCGCTTCGCCGCTGCGCGCTGTTCGCCAGGGTCGATGAAGGAACGCTTGAGCTGTGCGCCTCCTCGCTGCGCGTCCGCCGCTATCGCAAGAACGAGACGATCTTCCACCAGGGCGACCCGGGCGACTCGCTGTACATCATCGAGTCCGGCTCGGTCAAGATCGTCCTGCCATCCCCGGAGGGTGAGGAGGGGGCGATCATCGCCACCCTCATGCGCGGCGACTTCTTCGGCGAGCTCGCCCTGCTTGACGGCGCACCCCATTCGGCGACGGCGGTCGCGATCGAGCCGACCGAGGCGCTCGTCCTGCGTCGGGACCGGTTCGAGGACCTGGTCGAGACCCAGCCTCAATTGCGCAAGGCGCTGTTCGCGGGGCTGGTCACCGAGCTCCGTCGCCTGACCGGTCACGTCGAGGAGCTCCACTTCCTGGATCTGCCCGGTCGCCTGGCCAGCCGGATCGTCCGCCTCGCGGGCGAGAGTCACCCCGGCGAGACGAAGGACGTCCGGCTCGACTGGCCGTTCACCCAGAGTGACCTCGCGGCGATGATCGGCGGGACTCGCCAGACGGTCAATCGGCTGCTGGCCGACATGACCGCCCAGGATCTCGTCCGGCTCGAACGCGACGCGCTGATCATCCCCGACGTCGACCGGCTCGCCCAGGCCGCGGAACGGTGATCGGCCGATGACTGACCAGGCCCGTCCCGCGCTCGGCCCGGAGGCCGTCGCCCTGCTCGAGCTCATCGCCGTGCGCGCCGAGGTCGCCCGGCGCCTCGAGATCGGTTCCGCCCGGGCCGTGCTCCGATCGATCGTCGAGGCCACGGTCGCCCTGTTCGAGGCGGAGGCGTCGTCGATCGCCCTGTACGACTCGGCCACGGATCGGCTCGTGTTCGAGGTGGCCGCCGGCGAGCAGGGTCAGGGCGTCATCGGGGTGGCGATCCGTCCGGACCAGGGCATCGCCGGATACGTCTACACGTCCGGGCAGGCACTGGCCCTGTCGGACGTCGCCAGCGACCCTCGCTTCGGCCGGACGGTTGCCGAGAAGACGGCCTACGTCCCACGCTCGATCGTGGCCGTCCCGCTCGTCGACGATCACGGCACGATCGGCGTCCTCGAGGTCCTCGACAAGCGCAGCCAGGCTGCGTTCTCGCTGCGGGACATCGAGCTGGCCGGTGTGTTCGCCCGTCAGGCGGCGGTGGCGATCCGGGCCAGCCGGGTCGAGCGCGACCTGGCCGGGCTCCTTCGTTCCTCGCTGGCCGACCTGGCTGCGACGTCCGGCGCAGACCTCGACGATGGGTCGACCGGCGACGCCCTCGATGAGCTCGTCCGAGCTGCCACCGACCGGCTCGGCCGTGACGACGACTCGCGGTTGTGGACGCTGGTCGAGCAGGTCGCCCGGATCCGGCGGGTCGATCCGGATCGCCTCGAGCTGGTGACCGACCTGCTCGATGCGCTGGCCCGCCAGGCCGAGCGCGACGTCCGGTCGCGCCGTCGTGGCCGACCCGGGCCGACGCCGCGACCCGACGACCATTGACCGATCCATACCTGCCCGCCTGGAGCGAGCCGTTCGTCGGCGAGCGGCGTGCGGAGCTCGGTCGTCTCGGGCCGATCGCCGGGCTGGATCGCGAGGCGGCATTCGGCGGCGTCGATGGGACGGGCGTGACCGTCGCCATCGTCGACTCGGGGGTCGAGCGCGATCATCCCGCCGTCGGGGGCAAGCTCATCCGGAGCGTTCGGGTCGAGCCGGGCGAGGACGAGCCGGTCGTCGTCGACGACCCGGAGGCGATCGACGTCGTCGGCCACGGGACGGCCTGCGCGTCGATCATCCACGGCCTAGCGCCGGGCGCCGATATCGTGTCGGTGCGCGTCCTCGGACCCGACAACCGGGGCAAGGGAACGATCTTCGCCGCGGGCCTCGAGTGGGCCGTCGCGCAGGGCGCCTCGGTGATCAACCTCAGCCTGTCGTCGAAGAGCGATGCGTTGTTCGCCATGTTCCACGAGATCGTCGACGAGGCCTACTTCGCCAACGTCGTCCTCGTCAGCGCCGCCAACAACGTCCCGGGCCCGAGCTACCCGTCGCTGTTCGCGTCGGTCATCTCGGTCGCCGCCCACGACATCGCCGACCCCTGGACATGGTTCTACAATCCGCGGCCGCCGGTCGAATTCGGGGCGTACGGCGTCGACGTGGACGTCGCCTGGAAGGACGGCGGGCGGATCATCGCGACCGGCAACAGTTTCGCCGCACCGCACGTCGCCGGGCTGGCCGCGCTCATCCGCGCGAAACACCCGGGCGCCACGCCGTTCGAGGTCAAGGCGATCCTGGCGGCCGTCTCCAACGGAGCACAGCCGGGCGGCTGATCCCTTCGTCAGCCGCCGGTCATCGGCCTATTCGCCGCGGCTGGTCGGGCTCCTGAGCTGCCCGAAGTGGCCCTCGACGTCTTCTTCGTCGTCGTCGATCCGGGGCCGCGCATTCCTGCTGTGCCCCTCGACGTCGTCGCCGTCCGGCGCGCCGTCGACCCGGGTCTGCATCATGTGCCCTTCGACGTCGTCATCGGCGATCCTCGGCAGCATCGCGGGGGCCTTGCTGTCTTCGTGCTCTGCCATCAGTGCCTCCTGCCGGCCGCGCGGCCCTCGGTCGACCGAAACGGACGGGCTGCGGTCATGTCCATCCGGTCGCAACCGTACACCGCGGGCCTGACGCCGGATAGGCCGCGATGCGACGTCCGCAGCGTCGGATGGGCGACAGTGGGTCAGCCCGAGGTTGCCCCGCCACGATGGATCGCCAGCAGCCGCGGTCCGACCTCGGCCGCGGAGGCGACCAGGGCGAGGAACTCGGGCGCGTCGAGAGCCAGGAGGCGGCCGGCGGCCGTCGCACTGACGGTCGCGGTCCGAGCCGACCCGGTCAGTAGGCCGATCTCCCCGAAGACGTCGTCCTGGCCCAACGTTCTGAGGTGAGCCGGGACGGCACCCTCGGTCTCCGCCCGATCGACATCGAACGTCCCGGCCAGGATCACGTAGAACCGGTCGGCCGCTTCGCCCTGGCGGACGACGACGGTCCCCGGCGCGACCTCGAGCTCGACCGCGCGCGAGAACGCATCGGCCAGCCGCGATGCCGGGACCCCGGCGAACACGGTCAACGCCGCGACCCTCGTCGCGGCCGTGGTCAGCTCGGCGGACGGACCGTGGTCGCCGGTCGAGCCGATCAGCCAGACGGCGACGAGTGACCCGACCACGACGAGGACGCCCGAGGCTAAGAGGACTTGGCCGATCCCGACGATGCCGGCAGCGACTGGCAGGACGAGCGATCCTGCGGCATAAGCCAGGGTGGAGATCGTGGCGATCGACCCGAGGGCGCGCCCGCGGAGGGCGCTCGGCACGGTGCGCTGGAAGATGGTCGTGCTGACGACTTCGGTGAGCAGGCTGCCGGCCGATGCCAGGGCCATCGCCAGCAGCGCCGGAGCGAGGCTCGAGGTCAGGCCAAGAGCGGCCACACCAACCGCCAGCCCCAGGGCGCCGATGACCAGCGGGACGCGCAGGGCCGGGCGGACGACGAAGGCCGACGAGCCGACGGCGCCGATGATCCCGCCGACTCCGACCGCGGCGTTGAGGTAGCCGGTCGCCGCCTCGTCCAGACCGAGCTGGTCGACCGCCAGGATGACGGTCAGGACGCCGAGCCCCCCGAACACGAACCCCGTGACCACGTCGATCAGGCCCAGCCCGGCCAGCGGGATGAGCGTCCGCCGGTCGAGCCGCGCTTCGCTCGTTTCGGCGGCCTCGTCCTCCGTGGCATCCGCCCCGGGGGCGGCGACGTCGCGCTCGCCGCGCTCGCTGGGCAGCCTCCACAGGACCAGCGCGACGAACGCGAAGGAGACGGCATTGAGCACAAAGGCGAGGGTCAGCCCGCTCAGCCCGATCAGGATGGCGGCGATCGACGGGCCGATAACGAAGGCGAGGTTGTCGAGGGTCGACCAGGCGCTGTTGGCCGGGCCGAGCTCGTTCTCGTCGCGGACGAGGTTGGGCAGGTAGGCGCCGATGGTCGGGCCGAAGAAGCACGAGAAGCAGGTCGCCAGGACGGCCAGCAGGACGATCGCGAGGAGCGGCCCGTCGACGGCCACCAGCCAGGCGATCACCAGCATGATCACCCCACGCGCGACGTCGGTGACGAGCAGCACAAAACGCCGCTCGTAGCGATCGGCCACGATCCCGGCCGGGATCGACAGCAGGACGTAGGGCAGGATCCGGGCCGCGCCGACGATCCCGAGGATGAGCGGGTCCTGGCTGACCTGGTAGACGACGATGAGCAGGGCGACGAGGTACAGCCAGTCGCCGATCGAGCTGACGAACTCGCCGCCGAGCAGACGGACGAGCGGCCCGTTGGAGAGAAGGCCACGGTAGGCGCGAAGGACGCTCACCGGACCCCCGTCGGGGTCAGCGGCCGCGGAGTCGGTCGAGCGGGCTCTTGGCGATCTTGCGGATCGCTTCCCTCGACGCCCAGGCGTCCGCCTCGCGCGCTCGCTGGGCGGCGTGCTGGCGGGCGATATCGTCGCCGAGCGAGTGACCGGAGGTGTCGTCCTCGTCGGCCGGGTTCGTCGGCTGGTCCTGAGGTTCGGTCATCGGGTTCTCCTCGTGGGGCTAGCGACCGGACCGTCGCAAGCCCGAGTCTAGGCGCACCGAGCCGGCGCAGGGAAGTCATCCGTGCCGCGCTCCGAAGGTCGTCCAGGCGACACTGGCGCCGTCGGACCCTTCGCTCTCGAGGTCGAGCAGGCGGCGTTTGATCGCGAGCAGTGCCTCCCGATCGCCGAGCCACGACCCGCCGTAGCCGCCGATCGAGCCGTCGCCCGCGATCACCCGGTGGCAGGGCACGATCAGGCCGATCGGGTTGCGCCCGACCGCGCCGCCGACCGCGCGAGCCGCGCCGGTCCGGCCGATCCAGCGCGCCAGCCGGCCGTAGCTGGTCACCTCGCCCCAGGGCACGGCCCGCACTCCGTCGAGCACGAGACGGTCCCAGGCGGTCAGGCCGTGGAGCGCGAACGGCAGCGCGGCCAGCGGTCCGGGCCGGCCGTCGAGGTACGCCTCGACGGCGTCGACGGCCGTCGCGAGCTGACGCCGCGCTCGCGGCCCGATCGAGTTCGACGGGCCGTCGGCGACCGTCGCGCCGGGCAGCCGCCGTCGGATCGACCCGGCGAACGCGTCGGTGCTGGTCAGCACCTCGAGGGCGACCACGCCGCCCGCGTCGGCGGCGATGTGGACCGGGCCCCATGGCGCCTCGACCGCGCTGATCCCGATCATCCGACCTCCCCTGCGTCGATCCAGGGGAGCGTACATCGGCACAGCCCCACGATGGCGTCGTGTTATACTCCCAGGGAGTATGCAAACACCGGTGACCCTCAACCCGCCCGACCATCCCGCCGGTGAGCCGACCGACCCTGCCGAGATCGCCCTGCCGATCGCCGGGATGACCTGCGCGTCGTGCGTCAACCGGATCGAGCGGTTCCTGTCGAAGACGCCCGGCGTCGAGCTGGCGGCGGTCAACCTGGCAACGGAAGTCGCGACGATCCGCTATCTGCCGGACGTCGCCACCCGGGCCGACCTTGTCGGCGCGATCGAGTCCGCCGGGTACGAGCTCAAGCCGAGCGGCGCCGAAGAGCAGCCCGATGCCGCGATCGAGGCGGTCGACGCGGCGATGACCGCCGACGACCTCGAACGGGTCCGCACGCAGCGGGCGCTGGCCATCCGGGCCGGCGTGTCGATCGCCGTCGCAGCCGGGATCATGCTGGTCACGTTCTGGCCGCAGACGGTCGTGCCGATGCAGGTCGTGAACTGGCTCGTCCTGTTCCCGGCCACGTTCATCCAGGTGTGGGCCGGTGGCGGCTTTTACCGCGCCGCGTGGCGGGCACTGCGCCATTCGTCGGCCAACATGGACAGCCTGGTCGTCGCGGGCACGAGCGCCGCCTGGGGCTACAGCGTGTTCGTGACGCTCGTCCCGCAGGCCTTCGTCTCGGCCGGGCTCGAACCGGTGACCTACTTCGACTCATCGACGATCATCGTCGGGCTCGTCCTGCTCGGGCGTTGGCTCGAGGCGCGGGCCAAGACGCGCACGGCCGGCGCCATCCGCCGCCTGATCAGCCTCGGTGCCAAGACGGCCCGCCTCGTCGGCCCCGACGGTGACCTCGACGTCGAGCTCGGCACGGTCCGACCGGGCGACCTGATCCGGGTCCGACCGGGCGAGAAGGTGCCGATCGACGGGATCGTCGTCGAGGGGACCTCGGCGGTCGACGAGTCGATGCTGACCGGCGAAGCGCTCCCGGTCGACAAGGTCGTCGGCGACGAGGTCATCGGAGCGACCCTCAACCGGACCGGGACCTTCGTCTTCCGGGTGACCCGGGTCGGCGCCGACACGGCCCTGGCCCGGATCGTCGAGATGGTCCGGCGAGCACAGGGCAGCAAGGCGCCCATCCAGCGCATGGTCGATCGGATCAGCGAGGTGTTCGTGCCGCTGGTCCTCGGCCTGGGGGCCCTCGCGTTCATCCTCTGGTTCGCGCTTGGCCCCGATCCCCGGCTGACCCTCGCCCTGACCGCGTTCGTGACCGTCGTGGTCATCGCCTGCCCGTGCGCGATGGGCCTCGCGACACCGACCGCGATCATGGTCGGGACCGGGCGTGGAGCCGAGGCCGGCATCCTCATCCGGGGCGGTGAGGCGCTCGAGTCGGCCGGCCGGATCGACACCGTGATCTTCGACAAGACGGGCACGCTCACGCTGGGCCGGCCCACCGTTGAGCGAACCGTGGTCGCCGCCGGGGCGACACTCGCGGATGTCGTGGACCTGGCCGCGTCCGCCGAACGGGGCAGCGAGCACCCGCTGGCGCGGGCGATCGTTCGCCTGGCGAACCAGGACGAGTTGGGGTTCCGCACGCCCGATGCGTTCGTTGCGGATCCGGGTCACGGGGTCTCGGCGACCGTGGCCGGCCGGATGGTCCTCGTCGGGACTGAGCGGCTGCTGCGCGATCGCGGCACGGCCGGCTTGGACGACACGGCCCTGGTCACTGCTGCGGCCGAGGATCGGGCCGCGGGTCGAACTGCCGTGTGGGTGGCCGTGGATGGCCGGGCGGCCGCGCTGTTCTCGATCGCCGATCCGGTTCGGCCGCAGGCCCGCCAGGCAATCGCGGACCTCGCACGGGCCGGGATCGAGACGTGGCTCGTGTCGGGCGATCAGCCGGCCACGGTTGCCGCGGTGGCCGAACAACTCGGCATCGCACCGGAGCGCGCCCGGGGCGGCGTCCTGCCGGCCGAAAAGGCAGCATTGGTCGAAGAGATCCGCGGTCGCGGCCGCCGCGTGGCGATGGTCGGCGACGGCGTCAACGATTCGCCGGCCCTCGCTTCGGCTGACCTCGGCGTCGCGATCGGCAGCGGCTCGGACGTGGCCGTCGAGGCGTCGGACGTCACGCTTGTCGGCGACGACCCGCGCGCCGTGCTGGGTGCACTCGCGCTGTCGCGCCGGACCGGGTCGGTGCTGCGGCAGAACCTGTTCTGGGCGTTCGCCTACAACGTGCTGCTGATCCCGGTCGCGATGGGCCTCTTCTATCCAGCGTTCGGGCTGCTGCTCAGCCCCGCGTTGGCCGCGGGCGCGATGGCCCTGTCGTCGGTCAGCGTGGTCAGCAATTCGCTCCGGCTGCGCGGGTTCGACGCGTCGCCGGGTTCACGCGGTGCGTCGACGCTGGTGCGTGGGCTGCGGGCGCAGTTCCGTGACAGCGCGTACTTGGTGGTCGTCGCGGGCCTCGCGGTCGCTGTCGCGTCGGGTGCGGTCGCCATTGATCGCGCGATCGACGCCGGCGCGCAGCACGTCACGCTGACCGCGCGCGACCTCACGTTTTCGACGGCTTCGATCGAGGTTCGCGCGGGCTCGTACGTCGTACTCGACTTCGTCAACGAGGGAACGGTGTTCCACGACTGGCACGTGGAGGGCCTCGCGAACGTGGAGGCTGGCGCTCGGCCGGGCCAGACCGAGCACGTCCGGTTCCGCATCGACCAACCCGGCCACTACCGCTTCGACTGCACAGTTCCGGGCCACGCGGATGCCGGCATGGCCGGCGAACTCATCGTCACGCGCAGCTGATCAGGAGGATCGACATGAACCGGCAACTCGATATGCACCACGACGCCCACGGGGCCGACGCGGACGGCGGCGCAATCGACCCGGTGTGCGGCATGACCGTGGACCCCGATACGGCGCGAGCCGCGGGACTCGCGACGCGCCACGGCGATACTGAGTACTTCTTCTGCGGCCGCGGCTGCAAACTCGAGTTCATGGACGACCCGGCGAAGTACCTCGCGGCCGACTACCAGCCGCACATGTAGTCGCGGCGGCCACGGGCTCGGCGGCGGGCTGAGCCGCGGGCTCGGACGCAGGCGGGCTGACTCGTCGGGCGAGTCAACCCACGCCACTCGGGCTTCGCGAGGTCGATTTCACTCGCCGGGTGCAGCAATTGCGACCGTCCGGCCGCTATGGCGTCGAGATCACTCGCGTCGTGCAAGGTTTCGACGCCCGCGGGGTCTCCGGCCGGTCAAATGGCGTGGGTTGACTCGCCGGGCGAGTCATGCGGCCAAACCCGTTCCGCCTGGCGGGCCAACGGACACAGCCACGCAGGCCTCGGCCCGAGTTGTTCCGCCCGATGCACGAAATCCGACGCCAGTCGTCGCCGATTGATCGCCAGCCGGGCGATTCCGACGCGAGCATCGTTCGAATGCGCCGGTTGGCCCGCTGAACGGAACACATGGTCCGCCGTGCTGGCTGCGATCCGCGAATGGCGGCGAGCCGTATCATCGGCGTGATGGTCGTTCATACGGGCCGACGCGCTGCGCGGGCCTTGCCGTGGCTGCGCCTCATTGCGCTGCTGCCGATCAGCCTGTTCCTCGGGCATACCGCAGTCTTCATGACGCAGTTCGGGATCGGCGACGACCTCCGGCGCGCGATGACGGGTGGCGGCCACGACGGGTACTGGATGGCGTTCAGCCTGGTCATCTCGGCCATTGCCGCGGGACTGCTCGGCCGGGCAGTGTTCCGCGCGACGCGACTGTCGAGGCGGCTTCGCACCGTGTCCGCCTCCGGAGCCTCCGCGACCCCCGATCTTGACGGTGGCTGGCGTCGCGAATTTCGCACGATCTGGCCGGCCCTGTTCCTCGCGACGTCGTTCGGCTTCGGGATCCTCGAGAACCTCGAGCACATCGCGGCCGGCCAAGCCCCGCACGGCCTTGGCGCGCTGATCGGCACCGAACACCCTACGGCAGTTCCGGTTCTGGCGCTCGTGTCGGCCGCCATCGCGGCAATCGGCACGCTCGTCCGGTGGCGGATCCGCGTCCTTGAAGCGCGTGTGGCCCGGGCCACGCAACAGCGCCAGCGGCTTCGCGGCCCGCATTCGCTCGCACCTGCGCGCGAATGGCTCGCGGCCGTGCGGCCTATCGGGCGGTTCGTTGTCCGCCTCGACGCGGGTCGCGCCCCTCCCTTGACTGCCTGACCAACTCACGCAGTTCCGTCGGCCCCGGAGCCGACGAGTGACACGGGAGATCCAGATGCACCTGTTCCGCGCGCTCCGTCGGCCGTTGGCCGTG
>JBBQJL010000072.1:0-10217 GCA_038325875.1 Candidatus Limnocylindrales bacterium | reverse complement strand
CGGGCTGCCCCCTGGCTCAGGTCCGGACATCGCTTCCTCCCGTGATATCGGCTCGCCGCCGCTCACCTCATCGGCGGTCGATCCCGTGGATGCAGGATACGCGCGACAGGCAAGCGCCGAACGGCCATCTCGCGCAGGCGCCGCGGAAGTGCGGCTCGGACGCGCCGTAGACTGCCGGTGATGCGCGCCCTGGTCCTCCCCCGCCCCGGCCTGCCGACGTCAGTCGAGGAGCTCGAGCTCGACCCGCCGGGCCCCGGCGAGGTCCGGATCCGGATGCTGGCCAGCGGCGTCTGCCACTCGGACCTCCACGTCCGCGATGGGGGGTGGCAGCGGCCTGGTCCGGTGGTCATGGGTCACGAGGGTGCCGGGGTCGTCGAGGCGCTCGGTCCGGACGTGGATCCGGCCACGACCGGCCTCGAGCTCGGCCGGCTGGTGGCGCTCGCCTGGGTCGTGCCGTGCGAGGTGTGTCGGTCGTGTCGGGCCGGGCGGTCATGGGAGTGTCCGGATTCACCGTCATTCCGGCACGGGCGCGACGCCGCCGGGCGGACCCGCGCTCGCCGCGCGGACGGCATGGACGTCCTGGCCTATCTCGCGATCGGGACGATGGCCGAAACGCAGGTCGTCCCGGCCGCGGCCGCCATCGCGCTGCCCGATGGCACGCCGGCCCACGTCGCGGCGCTCATCGGCTGCTGTGTCGCGACCGGGGTCGGGGCCGTCCTCAAGACCGCGGCGGTGCCGTCAGGCGCGAGGGTGGCGGTCATCGGGCTCGGTGGGGTCGGGCTGTCGGTGGTCATGGGCGCCCGGCTGGCCGGTGCCGGACGGATCGTCGCAATCGACCGGGTCCCGGCCAAGCTCGACCTCGCCGGTGGACTTGGCGCGACCGACCTGATCCTGGCCGACCCCGATCCGGCGGCGACCCTCGCCGCGATCCGTGCCGCGACGGACGGCGGACCCGACTTCGCGTTCGAGGCGATCGGCCGCCCCGCCACCGTCGAGCTGGCCATCGAGTCACTGCCGGCGGGTGGGACCGCTGTCCTGGTCGGGATGACCCCGCAGGGCGAGCGTGCCGGCTTCGACGTCTACCGCTTCGTCGACGGCGGCCGGCGGATCGTCGGCTCGAACTACGGCTCGTCGGTCGCGGCCGTCGACTTCCCACGTTACGCCGCGCTCCATCTCGAGGGACGGTTGCCGGTCGAGCGCCTGGTCGATCGGCGGATCGGGCTCGACGGCGTCGAGGATGCGTTCGACCGGCTGCGCCGGGGCGAGGGCCTGCGCTCGATCGTCACGTTCTGAGCTGTCTGCCGCCTCGCCCTCAGGGGGACGGGCTGGGGGACGGCTTGCACAGCTCGGTGTCGCCGATGACGTCCGGTTCTTCGTCACACAGACCGGCCACATACGAGCCGATCTCCTCCTGGATGTACGGCGCCGGTGGATCACCCGGCTCGAGCGTGACGGGGTGGGCGGCGTTGGCCGCCCCGAGCTCCGCCAGGGTGCAGCTGCTGAACAGGTCGTGATCGAGCTTGTCCGGATCGCCCGGCACCTCCGACGGGGTCGCATTCGGGTCGAAGCTGGGATCCAGCGAGGTATCGGTGCTGGTGACCGCCACCCACCAGTCGACCCACGTCTTGAACGCGGCATCGCACTTCGGGCCGGCCGTGACGCCGGGCGGGACCGGGGCAAGCGTCGGCGGATCCGCGACGTCGGTGGAGGTGTCGCCCGACAGGGTCGCGTCGACCCCGTCCGTCGGGCTGTCGACCACGGTCGGCGTCTCCGATCCGAGCGTCCCACCCTCGCACCCGGCGACCACGAACGCGGCCAGGAGCAGTGCAGCGATCCAGCGCAAGATCATCGGGTCACACCCTTCCGGTCGCGGCCTACTTGTCCCGCTCGGCGGCATTGATCAGGGCGGCCTGCGCGGCCGCCAGGCGTGCCACGGGGACGCGGAACGGCGAGCAGGACACATAGTCGAGCCCGATCGCCTCGCATTTGTGGATCGACTCCGGGTCGCCGCCGTGCTCGCCACAGATCCCCAGCTCGAGATCGGGACGGACCGAGCGACCCTTGTCGACGGCGATCTTCATCAGCCCGACGACCGCATCGTCGAGCGTCTGGAAGGGAGTGACCGGTTGGATCCCTTCCTCGACGTACTTGAGCAGGAAGCCGCCCTCGGCGTCGTCACGGCTGTAGCCGAAGGTCATCTGGGTCAGGTCGTTGGTGCCGAAGCTGAAGAACGCCGCGTCCCGGGCGATCTCGTCGGCGGTCAATGCCCCGCGCGGGACCTCGATCATCGTCCCGAACTTGTAGTCGACCTCGACCCCGGCCCTGGCTTCGACCGCCTTGGCCTCGGTCTCGAGCAGAGCCTTGGTGGCCGACAGCTCGTTCACGTGACCGACGAGCGGGATCATGATCTTGGCGATCGGGTTGCCCCCGGCCTTCTTGACCGCGATCTGGGCGTTGAGGATGGCCCGGGTCTGGATCTTGACGAAGTCCGGGATCATCAGCCCGAGCCGGCAGCCGCGCAGCCCGAGCATCGGGTTCTGCTCACGCATCGATTCGACCACGGCCAGGACCTCGCGAGCCCGGGCGTAGTCGGGATCGTCCTCCGGCGTGCCCTTGACCCGTGCCTCGGTCACCTCGACCAGCAGCTCGTCATGGTTGGGCAGGAACTCGTGGAGCGGCGGGTCGATCAGGCGGACGACGACCGGCAGGCCGTCCATCGCCCGGAAGATCCCCTCGAAGTCGCCCTGCTGGAGGACCTCGAGCTTGCCCATCGCCGCGTCGAACCGAGCGACTGCCGCCGCATCCTCGGCGCCGAGCGTCTCGCCGGCGGTCCGGCGCGCCTTGGCCCGGGTGGCGACGGTGGCGACCAGGATCGCGTCGCGGACGATGTCCAGCCGCTCACCCTCGCGGAACATGTGCTCAGTCCGGCACAGGCCGATGCCCTGGGCGCCGTAGCTCCGGGCCTGGGCGGCCTCCTCGGGCTTGTCGGCGTTCGTCCAGACGCCCATCCGACGGACCTCGTCGGCGTAGCCGAGGATCGTCTGGAGGTCGTGCTGCTCCTCGTACCGGGCGCTGACCGTGGGCAGGGCGCCGGCGTAGACCTGGCCGGTCGAGCCATCGACGCTGATCCAGTCGCCCTCGGCGAAGCCAGCCCCCGTCTCGGTGCTCCGGGCGGACTTCGCGGCGTAGTCGACGACCAGCTCGGCGCAGCCGGCGACGCACGGCTTGCCGATCTGGCGGGCGACGACCGCGGCGTGCGACGTTGCGCCGCCGCGGGCGGTCAGGATGCCCTGGGCGACGGCCATCCCGTGGAAGTCGTCGGGCGAGGTCTCGACCCGGACGAGGACGACCTTCTCGCCCCGCCCGACCCAGTCGACCGCGTCGTCGGCCGAGAAGACAGCCCGTCCGACGGCCGCACCGGGCGACGCGTTCAGGCCACGGGCGATCCGGGTCGCCGCAGCGAGCGCCGCGGGATCGTACTGGTCGCGCAGGAGCTGGTCGACGTGGGCGGGCTCGATCCGGGCGAGCGCCTCCTCCTTGGTGATGACCCCCTCGGCGACCATGTCGGTGGCGATCTTGACCGCCGCCGCCGCGGTCCGCTTGGCACTCCGCGTCTGGAGCATGTACAGCCGGCCGCGCTCGATGGTGAACTCGAGGTCCTGGACGTCCCGGTAGTGACCCTCGAGACGCTGAGCGATGCGCAGGAACTCGTCATAGGCAGCGGGCAGGTCCTGGGCCAGATGGCTGATCTTCTGCGGCGTCCGGATGCCGGCGACCACGTCCTCGCCCTGGGCGTTGGTCAGGTATTCACCGTAGAGGACCTTCTCGCCGGTGTTCGGGTCACGGGTGAAGGCGACCCCGGTCCCGGAGTCGTCGCCCATGTTGCCGAAGACCATCGTGACCACGTTGACCGCGGTGCCGAGATCGTGGGCGATCTTCTGGTTCTCGCGGTAGTCGCGGGCACGCTTGCCGAACCAGCTGGCGAAGACCGCCTTGATCGCCAGGTCGAGCTGGTCGAACGGGTCGACCGGGAAGTCCCGACCGGTGTCCTGCTGGACGATGACCTTGTACGCCTCGGCGACCTCGCGCAGGGCGGTCGCGTCGAGATCGGTGTCCTGGGCCGCCCCGGCGGCGTGCTTGGCCGCATCGAGCGCGTGATCGAAGCGCTCGCCTTCGACGCCCATCACGATCCGTCCGAACATCTGGATGAACCGCCGGTAGGCGTCCCAGCCGAAGCGCTCGTTGCCGGTCAGGGCCACCAGGCCGTGGAGGGTCTGCTCATTGAGGCCGAGGTTGAGGACGGTGTCCATCATCCCGGGCATCGAGAACTTGGCGCCCGAACGGACGCTGACCAGGAGCGGGTTGGCCGGGTCGCCGAAGCCCTTGCCGGTCTCCCGCTCGACCTCGCAGACGGCCTCGAGGACGTCGTCCCAGAGGCCGGCCGGGAGCTCCTCACCGGCCGCGAAGTAGTCGTTGCAGGCCTCGGTCGTGATGGTGAACCCGGCCGGGACGGGCAGTCCCGCGCTGGTCATCTCGGCCAGACCGGCGCCCTTGCCGCCGAGCAGGTCGCGCATCGATGCATCGCCCTCGGCCCGACCGCCACCCCAGGCGTAGATGTAACGCTTGGCGGCCCGATGGGCGCGGTCGCCGGCGGTGGACGTCGAGGTGGTCATGGGGCAGGGATCCTCCGGGCGGGGGCAGCGGCCGACTGACCGGCCGCGGTGATGTCTGATGCGTCGGACTGATTGTATCGTCGCCGGCGTGGCGACTCCGGTTGCACCTCGGTTGCGGCCCGCCTGGGACGGCGACGCATCCGTCGGGGCGGGTACCATCCGGGGGACGAGCCCACGATCCGACGGAGACCGAGCGGCATGATCCTCCCCGACGACGAACGCGTCATCGACCCCAGCGCGCCCCAGTACAACGCGACCCTCGTTCGGCGGGTCGACCACACCGACGACCTTTCCTCCTTCTGGGTCAGGTACGACGACGAGCCGGTCCCGTTCGAGCCGGGTCAGTACATGACGACCGGCGTGTTCGCCGACGGCAAGCTGTGGCAGCGGCCGTACTCGGTGGCGTCGCCCCCGCGGGAATCAGGCGACGGCGGCTACGAGTTCTACGTGCGTCTCGTCCCGGTCATCCGGTTCACCACCCTGCTGTGGCGGCTGCCGGTCGGCCACCGGATGCGGATGATCGGGCCGAAGGGCAAGTTCCTGCTCGAGCCGGACGACGACCGGACCCACCTGTTGATCTCGACCGGGACCGGCATCGCCCCGTTCATGTCGATGATCCGCCAGACCCTCGGCGACGGCCGGCCGCGCAAGACCGTCGTCCTGCACGGCTGCTCCTACGTCGATGAGCTCGGCTATCGGGCTGAGCTGGAGGCATGGCAGCGTGACGGGACCTACCCGGTCACCTACGTCCCGACGATCAGCCGACCGGACGATCCGCGCAATGCCGACTGGACCGGTCGGACCGGTCGGGCGGAGCAGGTCGTCCGCGACGTCTGCCGCGACCTCCACCTGCGCCCGGACCGGACGGTCGTCTACATCTGCGGCAACCCCGACATGATCCTCAACTGCGAGGCGGTCCTGATGGACTCCGGCTTCCCCGAGTTCCACGTCAAGAAGGAGCTGTACTGGCCGAAGGGCAAGGTCGTGCCCGCCGTCACCGGCTGAGGCTGTGACCTTCGGCCCGCGCGAATGGGCCACCTGTCGGTTGGGCGGCGTGGTCGGCGTCGCCTAGCATCGGACCACGGCCCGATCTCGGGCTGACCTTTACCATGGTCGATACATGCATCCGATCGTCGCCACAGACCTGCTCTCACCGAACGTCACCCGGCTCATCGTCGAAGCCCCCCGGATCGCCGAGATCCGGCGCCCCGGCCAGTTCGTCATCGTCCGGCTGGGCGAGGGCGCCGAGCGGATCCCGCTGACGATCGCCGACGCCGATCCGGTCGCCGGGACGATCAGCCTGATCATCCAGGCCGTCGGGGCCAGCACGATGGACCTGGTCGCGCTCCGACCCGGCGATGCCATTCGGGATGTCGCCGGACCGCTCGGCCGACCGACCGACCTGATCGACCACGGCCACGCCGTGTGCGTCGGCGGCGGCGTCGGCACCGCCGTCGTCTACCCGATCGCCCAGGAGCTCCATCGGCGCGGCGTGTCGGTCACCAGCGTCATCGGCGGACGCTCGCGCGAGTGGGTCATCCTCGAGAACGAGCTGCGGACGGCCGGTGAGGTGATCGTGTGCACCGACGACGGCAGCTACGGCCGGCATGGGTTCGTGACTGAGGCGCTCAAGGACCTGTGCGAGGCCGGCCCGATCGACGAGGTGTTCGCCGTCGGCCCGGTCCCGATGATGCGGGCGGTGTCCGAGTTGACCCGTCCCTACGCGATCCGGACCACGGTGTCGCTCAACGCGATCATGGTCGACGGGACGGGGATGTGCGGCGGCTGTCGCGTGTCGGTCGACGGCGAGACCCGCTATGCCTGTGTCGACGGGCCCGAGTTCGACGGCCACGCGGTCGACTTCAAGGTCCTCGCGGATCGGCTGGTGACGTATCGGTCGTTCGAGCAGGATGCCCTCGCCCGACGGGAGGCCTGTCTCATCCCGGCCCTGGCCGATCGGGCCGAGACGGTCCCCACCCCCGGACCGGCGGTGGCCGGTCCGACCGGCGAGGGCGTCGCTCGATGACGGAGGAGCGTCCAGCGCTCAGCGCCAAGGAGCGGATGGCCATCGACCGGGTGGCCATGCCCGAGCAGGACCCGGCGGAGCGTGCGGTCAACTTCCGCGAGGTCAACCTCGGGCTGACCCGCCAGATCGCGATGCTCGAGGCGGAGCGCTGCCTGCAGTGTCCCAAGCCGTACTGCATCGGCGGTTGCCCGGTCAGCGTCAACATCCCGCGCTTCCTGAAGCTCCTCCGCGAGGGCGATCTGCCTGGCGCCGCGGACTCGCTCCTCGACGATAACGCCCTGCCGTGCGTGACCGGCCGGGTCTGCCCGCAGGAGAACCAGTGCGAGGGCGTGTGCCTTCGGGCGAAGAAGGGCAACTCGGTCGCCATCGGTCACCTCGAGCGGTTCGTGGCCGACTGGGCCCAGGCTCATCCCGACGAGCTCAGCCACGTCCAGCCACAGCCGACCGGCAAGTCGGTGGCCATCGTCGGATCCGGCCCGGCCGGGCTGACCGCGGCCGGTGAGCTGGTCAAGAAGGGCCACCAGGTGACCATCCACGAGGCGTTCCACGCTGCCGGAGGCGTGCTCGTGTACGGCATCCCGGAGTTCCGCCTGCCCAAGGACATCGTCCAGGCCGAGGTGGACCGGCTGGTCGACGCCGGGGTCAGGATCGAGCCCAACTCGATCATCGGCAAGACCTACACGCTGCCCGAGCTGCGGGCGCGCGCCGACGCCGTGTTCCTGGCCGTCGGCGCGGGCCTGCCGGTGTTCATGAACGTGCCGGGCGAGAACCTCAAGGGGGTTTACTCGGCCAACGAGTACCTCACCCGGGTCAACCTGATGGGCGCCTGGAGCTCCGACGCCCAGACACCGGTCCTGCACGGGCAGCGGGTGGCCGTCGTCGGCGGCGGCAACGTCGCGATGGACGCGGTCCGGACGGCCCGCCGGCTCGGGGCCAGCGAAGCTGTGATCGTCTATCGCCGGGGCAAGGACGAGCTCCCGGCGCGGGCCGAGGAAGTCCACCACGCTGAGGCCGAAGGGATCCGGTTCGACTTCCAGGTCGCGCCGGTCGAGGTGCTGGGCGACGAGGCGGGCTGGGTCCGCGCCCTCCGCTGTGTCCGGATGGAACCAGGCGAGCCGGACGCCTCCGGGCGCGCACGTCCCGTCCCGATCGCGGGGTCCGAGTTCGAGATCCCGTGCGAGATGGTGGTGGTCGCGATCGGGACCCGCTCGAACCCGTTGCTGACCGCAACGGCGCCGGAGCTCAAGGTCAGCCAGTACGGCTACATCGAGATCGACGAGGACGGGATGACCAGCATCGACGGCGTGTTCGCCGGTGGCGACATCGTGCGCGGGGCCGCCACCGTCATCCTGGCGATGGGTGACGGCAAGCGCGCCGCAGCGGCGATCGACCGGTACCTCGGCGGCGGCACGCCCGGCGAGGGCGAGGCGGGATCAGCGGCGGGCGACACGGAGCAGGACGCGGTCGTCGCCGAGTGAGCGACACTTCTGCCAGGATCGAGGGGACGGCACGCCTCGAGGCCTTCAGCGACGGCGTGATGGCCATCATCGTGACCCTGCTGATCTTCGAGGTCCGCCTGCCGGAGGTGCCCTCCGACGCGACGAACCAGCAGATGTGGGATGCCGTCGCCGCCATCGCTCCCAAGTTCCTGAGCTTCACGGTGAGCTTCTTCACCATCGCGATCTACTGGGTCAATCACCACCACTTCTTCAGCCGGATCACCCACAGCGACTGGAAACTGCTGTGGGCCAACAACCTGCTCCTGTTCTTCCTGACCATCGTCCCGTTCACGACGGCGATCCTGGGCGATCACCCAGGCTTGCCAGTGGCGGCGTTTCTGTACGGCCTCGACCTCGGGTTGGCGGCGGCGGCGTTCAGCCTGATGGGCTACTACGTCTTCTTCGTCGGCCGCCTGGTTGTCCCGGCCGTCCCGATGGCCGAGCGTCGACGGGAGTTCCGACGCAGCCTGGTCGGAACCGTTCTCTACCTCGGAGCGGCCGCCATGGCGTTCGTCTGGCAACCGATCTCGCTGATCGTCTTCGTGGCCGTGCCGGTCGTCTTCGTGGTGCCCACCCTCCTGTTCGGCGAGGACGGCGAGGGCGCCGCGGGCGGCGCCACCACGTAGCGCTGGAGAACGGATCAGCGGCGGACGGCGAACGCCCAGTGGGTCGCCAGGATCCGGTTGCCGGAACCGTCCCGGATGGTCGATGAGACATAGACCGCGTAGCGGCGGCCGGGGTACATCCACAGGGACGGGTCGATCGTGGCGGTCATCGTCGCAGCGTCGTACGTCACCCTGACCTTGACCCACTTGTCGGTCGCCACGTTCTTCAGCCGGAGCGAGGTCGACGAGACGCCGATCACCGGCTCGGAGAAGACGATCCTGGGCGAGGCCGTGCGCGACACTCGCGAGGCGCCCGGCCCGGGCGTCCTCGACTGGATCTTCGGCCGGACGTGGTCGACGATCGTGACCGACTCGCTGACCGAATCGCCGAACTCGCCGTTCTCATCGAAGACGAGCGCTTCCCAGCGGTAGCAGAACCCGGGGGTCAGACCGGTGTCGACGACCGGGCTGTCGAACGGCAGGATGACGTAATCGAAGATGTCGTCGAGCGGATCCGGGCACTGGCCGCCGTGCTGGAGGACCCATTCAAGCCGGACCAGCTCGCCGTCGACGATCTCGTGGCTGGCTGACCAGGCCACGCTGAACTCGGGCGACAGCTGGTGGATCGGCACGAGCGGCGAGGTGAAGGTCACGTCGAGCGGCCCGGCCGGGCCGGGGACCGGGTCGAAGTCCGGCAGGGGGGCCGGGATCGTAGCGGCCAGGGCGCCGACCGCGTCGACCTCACCCGAGCCGTAATGATCGTCCCGCCCCGAGTCGCCGAGGTCGGTGGCGCTGACGCGCAGGACGCCCTCGAGCTCGGCCACGTCGAGCGACGGTCGGGCCGCCAGGACGAGGGCCGCCACGCCGGCGACATGGGGCGCGGCCATGCTCGTCCCGCTCAACCGGGCGTAGCCCGATGGGTCGTCGGCGGCGGGGACCGTCGACAGCGTGTCGACGCCCGGCGCGGACAGGTCCACGGCCCGGTTGAACGTCGAGAAGTCGGCGGCTGTGTCGGACTGGTCGACCGCCCCGACCGAGACGACCCCGCTCAGGCCGGCCGGGTAATACATGTACCGGTTGGCGCTGTTGCCGGCGGCCGCCACGACCAGGATCCCGGCGGCGCGCGCGGCGCTGAAGGTCGGCTGGAACAGGGCGATCTCCTCGCTGCTGAGCAGCCCGCCGAGCGACAGGTTGATGATGTCGGCGCCGTGGGTGCGCGCCCAGTCGACCCCGTCGAGGACGTCCGAGAAGAAGCCCGAGCCCGAGCCGTCGAGGACCTTGATCGGCATCAGCCTGCTGTCTGGGGCGATCCCGGCGACGCCGGTCCCGTTGTCGGTCCGGGCGAAGATGGTCCCCGCGACATGGGTCCCGTGGCCGACCACGTCGGTCACGTCGGTGTTGTTGAACGTCTCGT
>JBBQJL010000071.1:0-10220 GCA_038325875.1 Candidatus Limnocylindrales bacterium | reverse complement strand
CTCCGGGGTGGAGTGATCCCGTTCAACCTACCCGACATCCACCCGCACGACGTGGCCCAGGTCCTCGACCGGTTCGCCGTGTGCGTCCGGGCCGGCCACCACTGCACGATGCCGCTTCACGAGCGGCTCGACCTCGCCGCGACGGCTCGGGCGAGCTTCAGCGTCTTCTCCACCAGGGACGACATCGATGCGCTCGCCGCCGGGCTGGTCGAGGTGGAGCGCATCTTCCGGGGTTGATCCGAGCGCGGCGTCGACCGGGTCGTTCATATCCGACCCGGCTGGTCGGAATTCGGGCGAAGCGGTACACTCGGTCTCGGCCATGGACGACCTGTATCGCGACTACATCCTCGAGCACTACCGGCGGCCCCACAACTTCGGGGTCCTGGACGATGCGACCGCCTCACACGAGGGCGCGAACCCGCTGTGCGGCGATCGGATCACGATGCAGCTCGGGATCCGCGACGGGAAGGTCGCCGAGGTGGCGTTCACCGGTCGCGGCTGCGCGATCAGCCAGGCCAGCGCGAGCCTGCTGACCGATGAGGTCAAGGGGATGACCCTCGAGGCGGCGGCGGCCTTCCGGGCCGATGACCTGCTCGAGCTGCTCGGCATCGACATCAGCCCGGCTCGACTCAAGTGCGCGATGCTCAGCCTCGAGACCCTCGACGCGGCCCTGGCCGACCTCGATGCCCCGGGCTCGCTGGCGTCCGTCGCGGCCGAGGAGCCGGCATGACCCCGATCTCCTCCCGGGTCTGGTGCGCGTGTCGCTGGCCGGCTTGACCGGCACCCTGCCCGACCTTCCCACCGACCCGTGACGCCGCCTGCCGGCGACCCCCGATCCGGAGCTCTGAACCAGATGCCGAAGTCCTACGCCGATCTCCTCCGCGAGGCACGCTCGACCGTCCGTGAAGCGGACCCGGTCGAAGTCGAGAGCCTCCGTCGCCACGGCGATGCCATCCTCGTCGACGTCCGCGAGACCTCCGAATGGGAGCAGGGACACATCCCTGGCGCGGTCCACATCAGCAAGAGCTATCTCGAGCAGGACATCGAGGCCGCGGTCCCGGATCGCGATCGTCCGATCGTCCTGTATTGCGCCGGCGGCGTGCGCTCGCTGTTCGCCGCCCAGACCCTGCGCGAGATGGGCTATGCGGACCTGACCTCGATGAAGAGCGGCTTCCAGGGCTGGAAGACCAAGGGTCTTGAGTGGTCGATCCCGCCGGTCCTGACCGCCGAGCAGAAGCAGCGCTACAGCCGGCACCTGCTGATCCCCGAGGTCGGCGTCCTGGGCCAGACCCGACTGCTCGAGTCGAAGGTCCTGTTCATCGGCGCCGGTGGACTCGGCTCGCCGGCGATGCTCTATCTAGCCGCGGCTGGCGTCGGGACCATCGGCATCGTCGACTTCGACGTGGTCGACCTGTCCAATCTCCAGCGCCAGGTGATCCACACCAACGCCCGGATCGGCGACAAGAAGGTCGAGTCGGCCCGCCTCACGATCCAGGCCCTCAACCCGGACGTCAAGGTGATCGCCCACGAGGAGATGCTCGTGGCCGACAACGTCGAGCGGATCATCGCCGGGTATGACGTCATCGTCGACGGGACCGACACGTTCGAGACGCGCTACCTGCTCAACGACGCCGCGGTGCTGGCCAACATCCCGGTCGTCCATGCCAGCGTCTTCCGGTTCGAGGGCCAGTTGACGGTGTTCAAGCCATTCGACGGACCGTGCTACCGCTGCCTCTACCCGACCCCGCCACCGCCCGAGCTCGCTCCGGGCTGCTCGGTCGCCGGCGTCCTCGGGGTGGTGCCCGGGATCATGGGCCTGCTCCAGGCCAACGAGGCGATCAAGCTCGTGCTCGGCCTGGGCGACTCGCTGGCCGGCCGGCTGCTCCTGTTCGATGCCCTGGATGCCTCGTTCAACGAGCTGAAGCTGCGGCGCGATCCTGCCTGCCCGACCTGCTCGGATGCCGCGGTCGAGGCCCGCGCGGCCGGGCGTCCGCTGGCCGTCGCCGGTGTCGGCGATGGAGGCGCATTCACCCTCGGGGGGCCAGGGCTGGACGCTCTCGGCGGCGGCTCATGAGTGCCGTTCGGATCCCGCCGGTCCTCCGGGCGAACGTCGGTGGAGCGAAGCAGGTCGACGTCTCGGGCGCGACCGTCGCGGAGGTCCTCGACGGGCTCGTCGCCGCGCACCCCGGGCTGCGCGATCAGCTGTTTACTCCCGAGGGCGAGCTGAACCGGTTCGTCAACGTTTACCTCGACGGCCAGGACGTCCGCTACCTCGACGGCGTCGCCACGCCGGTCGACCCGCGCGACGAGCTGGTCATCCTGCCCGCGATGGCCGGGGGCGCGTGAGCGCCTACCCGGACATCGTCGCCGCGATCGGGCACACGCCGCTCGTCGAGATCGCCCGGATGTCGCCGAAGCCGACGGTCCGGATGTTCGCCAAGCTGGAGATGACCAACCCGACCGGGTCGGTCAAGGACCGCGTGGCGAAGGCCCTCATCGAGGACCTGGAGGCGTCCGGGCGGCTGCGTCCCGACTCGGTCATCCTGGAGCCGACGTCCGGCAACACCGGCATCGCGCTGGCCATGATCGCCCAGCGGAAGGGCTACCGGGTCGTCCTGGTGATGCCCGACAACATCACCGCCGAGCGTCGCCAGATGGCGGCCCTGTTCGGGGCGGCGATCATCGACTCCCCGGGATCGCTCGGCTCGAACGGGGCGGTCGCCCTGGCCAAGGAGCTGGCCGGCGCCGATCCGCGCTACGTGATGCCGTACCAGTACGGCAACGAGGCGAACCCTCGGGTCCACGAAGAGACGACCGGTCCAGAGATCCTGGCCGACTGCCCCGAGATCGACGTGTTCGTGGCCGGGCTTGGGACCGGCGGCACCCTGATGGGCGTCGCGCGCTTCCTTCGGCGAGCGAAGCCGGGGGTGCGGATCTACGCAGCGGAACCGCTGCCGGGTGACGCGGTCCAGGGGCTGCGCTCGCTCGAGGAGGGCTTCGTGCCCGAGATCTTCGACCCGGGCCTGCTCGACGGGAAGTTCCTGGTCTCGAACCGCGACGCCATCGTGGCCCTGCGCGAGCTCGTCCTGCGAGAGGGGATCTTTGCCGGTCCGTCGTGCGGCGCCGTCCTGGTGGCCGCCGGGCGTGTTGCGGCCGCCATGGACGGCGGCACGGTCGTCGCGCTGTTGCCGGACGGCGGCTGGAAATACCTCTCGACAGGGGCCTTCTCGCGCGACCTCGACGAGATGGAGGGCGATCTCGAGGGTGGCGTCAACTGGTGGTGAGGCCATGAGCCGCGCCCGTCCCGGGCCGGCCTCGGTCGTGCTGCCCGACACGGTCCGGGCCGCGATCATCGCGCATGCCCGAAGCGAGTACCCGAACGAGGCGTGCGGCATCGTCATCGGGACCGCGTCGGCTTCCGACGACGGCCTCGCCCTTCGCTTTACCCCGACCCGGAACGCGGCCGCCTCGCCCTACCGCTACGAGATCGATTCGTCCGACCTGCTCCGGCTGACCCTCGCGGCGGACGACGCCGACGAGGCGTTCTGGGCCGTCGTCCACTCCCATGTCCGCTCGGCGGCCCGACCCTCGCCGACCGACATCGGGCTGGCCTTCTACCCGGATGCGCTGTACATCCTGGTGTCCCTGGCCGAGTCCGAGGCGGATCCGGCGACCGGTCAGCCGGGCGTTCGCGCATGGCGGATCGTGGCGGGTGAGGTGTTCGAGGTGGCGATCACGCGCTGAGGGCGGCGAGCAGTGTCTTGACGGTGGGCGTCGAGCCGAGCCCGAGGCGTCCCCCGATCCGGGCGGCCGGCGGCGGTTCGAGGCCAGCGCTCGCCAGCAGTTCAACGTTGGACGGGGCGAAGACCAGCGCAGGCGACCCGTCGGCCACGACCAGTCCCGCACGCATCACCACGATTCGCTGGAAATGCTCGGCCGCGAACTCCATGTCGTGGGTGATCGCGATCGCAGTCCGGCCCGCCGCGACCCAGCCGTCGACGATCGCCCCGACGCGACGGACGCCCGGGCCGTCCTGCCCCGTCGTCGGTTCGTCGAGGACGAGCGCCGCCGGGTCCATGGCCAGGACGCTGGCCAGAGCGACCAGCTTGCGCAGGGACAGGTCGAGGTCGTACGGGTTGGTGGTCCGCTGCGCCTCGAGGCCGACCGCAGCGAGGCCGTCAGTGACGGCTAGGGCGATCTCATCCGGGGACCGGCTCAGGTTGCGCGGGCCGAACGCGACCTCGCGACCGACGCTCCGGTCGAACAGCTGATCATCGGGGTTCTGGAAGACGAACCCCACCGTCGCCGCCAGGCTGTGGACGGGCACGGCGAGGGTGTCCTCTCCGTCGAGCAGGACGCGGCCGTCGGTCGGCCTCAGGAGCCCATTGAGGTGCTTGACCAGGGTCGTCTTGCCTGAGCCGTTCTGTCCCACGATCGCCACAGCCTCACCGGGATCGATCCGCAGCGAGACCCCGCGAAGCGCCTCCACGCCGGTGGCGTACCGATGGGTGAGCGCATCGACGACGATCCCGACCTGTGGACGGCCCGGACGAGCGGACCACCCCGCTGCCGAGGCCGAGCCGCTCCTCGAGTCAGCCGTCATCTCGGCGAGCGACCTGACGGCAGTAGCCCCCAGTCCGACGGCGATCGCCGCCTCGTCGAACGCATCTACCGGATCGACCCCGGCCATCTCCGCCAGCCGGACGAGGGTCGGCGGGGTCAGTCCGATCGGGTCGAGTACGGCACCGCCGAGGGCTCGACCCGGGCGATCGATCGTCACCGCCGCGCCCGAATCCAGGACCAGGCACCGATCGACGCCGCCGAGGATGGTCGGATCGTGCTCGGCGCACAGGATGGTGGTCCCGCCCGCGGCCAGCTCCGCCAGGAGCCGACCCACGGTCGCGGTGCCGACCGGGTCGAGCTGGGCCGTCGGCTCGTCGAGGACCAGGACGCCGGTCCCCATCGCCACGATGCTCGCGATCGCCACCCGCTGCTGTTCACCGCCCGACAGGGCGAACGGCTCGCGCTCAGCCAGGTGGCCGATCTCCAGGCGTTCGAGGATCGCGTCGATCCGGACGTCCATCTCGGCCCGCGGAACCGCCAGGTTCTCGAGGCCGAAGGCGAGCTCTTCGCGCACCGTGAGCTTCGAGGCCGACAGCTGGTTGGCAGGGGTCGAGAAGACGATCCCGGTCTTGCCCAGGAGCGCCCCACCCGCGGACCCGGTCAGAGGCAGGTCCCCGAGGGATGCCTGTCCGGTCAGCCTGGCTCGGACCACCCGCGGGACGAAGCCAGCCGCTACGAGAGCGAGGGTGGACTTGCCGGCACCTGTGCGGCCGGCGATGCCGAGACGCTCCCCGGGCGCGACCGAGAGGTCGAGGTCGCGCAGCGCCGGCTCACGCCGACCGGCATAGCGCACCGAGACGCCGGACAGGGTGATGGACGCTGGGCCATCCGGGCTCACCGGCTGAGCACGCCAGACAGGGCCAGGACGACGACCCCGACGACGCCGAGCAGGATCGCCAGCCGGAGCCAGCGGTCGGCCGGCGGGTCGGCCACCACGCGATAGGCACTCCTGCCCGGCCGGGCGCCGAAGCCGCGCGCTTCGAGCGCGAACGTGCGTTCGCGAACGTCGATCAGCGATCCGAGCAGGACGGGTCCGATCAAGGGCACAAGCGCCTTCGCCCGCTGGCGGAGCGAACCGCTGACGACCAGCCCGCGCGCCTGCTGCGCATCGAGGATCGAGCCGGCCCGCTCCTGCATCCGCGGCACCATCTGGACCGCCGACAGGACGACGAAGGCGATCCGGTGGCTCGCCCCGCGGGCGACCAGCGACTCGAGCAGATCGTCGGCCAGGGTCGTGAACAGGAACGTCACCAGGACGAGGAACGAGACGAGGACGCGTCCGGCCGAGATCAACCCGAAGCTGAGTCCCTCGCGGGTGACCGACAACGGGCCCAGGCTGACCAGTCGATCGGTCGCACCCGGGAAGAACAGCGCATTGACCACGACGATCGACGCCAGCAGCAGCGCGGGGATGCGCAGCGCCCGGACGATCGCTCGGCCCAGCCCGGTCGACCAGGCGATCGCCACGACGATCAGGCCGATGACCGGCAGGACGATCGGTGGCAGCACGAAGGTCGCGACCAGCGCCAGTGCGACCCCGAGCAGCTTGGTGATCGGATTGCGCCGGTGCAGCCAGCTGCTGCCGGTCTGGTAGTAGCCGGTGGCGGTCGACATCGTGCCTCGTGCTCCCGGGTCGCCGGGATGGTCCGGGTCAGTCGGCGATCGTCGTCTCGCCGCGGCTGAACATCGTCCGGACGGTCAGCGGCAACGCGCCGAGGATGAGGAAGACGACCGTGTAACTGATCGTCTTGTCGAGCGGGTCGCTGGTCAGGCCCTGGGCGAAGGCGGACTGGAAGACGTTCAGGCCGAGCGTACGGAAGAGGGCGACGACGGCATCCGTCCCGCCGCCGGTGACCCCGCCGAAGACCCCGGCCGCGATCGGCGCGGAGATGGCCGCAGCCACGAGTCCGGTCGTCAGACCGCCGATCCAGACCGGGAAGAATCGCGCGTTGTCCCCGCGGCGCGCCCAGGCCACCGCCGCGGCGGCGACGAGCAGGGCGATCCCGGCCTCGACGAGCAGGCCGGCCGGATCGGTCAGGGCGAGGCTGCTCAGGTTGAGCCCGCCCAGGAACGTCGCATCGGAGCCGTCGATCGTCGAGAACCAGCCGGTCGGGCCCAGGAAGAGGCGCGTCAGGGCGAACACGAGGGCGAACGCGAACAGCGCGGTCGCGCCCGTCAGATATGGTCGGATCCGCGGGTCCTCGGCCGTGAAGGCGAACGCGCTTCTCCGGCTGATCCAGGCGACGGCGACCGCGATGGCCATGATGACGACGCCGGTCAGGACGAACCGGTTCTGATCATCTGCCGTCGTATCCGCACCGAGCGTCGGGATGCCGATCGTGGCCTGGATCACGAGGAATGACAGCGCGGCCCCGACGATCCCGGCGGCGAGCGCGAGGAAGCCGCCGATCCGAGCGTCGTCGGTCCGCAGGTTGAACACGCCGCGGGCGGCCCAGAAGCCCGCCATCAGGCCGATGACTCCCGCGACCGGGGCGAAGAAGGCGGCGACCGGACCGGCCCCGCCGGGCACCGGCAGGAGCGACCAGATGAGGTTGGACAGGATGCCGGTCAGGGCCCCTGCCCATGGGCCGGCCAAAGCGCCGACGAGCACGGTCCCGATCGAGTCGAGGTAGATCGGCAGGCGCAGGGTCACGATCAGTGACCCGACCGCGAGGTTGATCGCGATGGCGACCGGGATGAGGGCCAGGGTGGCCGTCGAGAAGTCGCGCGAGCGGACCGCGATGAACACCAGGAGGACGAGCGCGACGATGATCCCGGCCACGTAGGCGATCTGGATCGCCGGCGTGCAGATCCCCGACTGGCCCTCCGCACAGATCGTCAGCCAGTCGATGCTCATGAACGACTACCTCCTCGCACCATCGGCTCGGACTTGACTTGACCGAACCAGATGGCGACTTCCTAAGCCGTCAGAGTGCCACGTTCGGGTGGCTCTCCGCCAGCCCCGGGGCCCGCCGCTCCGCCAGGGCACCCACCCGCTCGATGAACCGTCGCATGAACTCCGGAGCGTCGGCCGTGACCGCGACATCGACGTTGGCTGGTTTGCCGGTCAAGTGGCGCCAGTCGGCGATCGTCAGGCCGTCGGCCGGGCCGCCGGCGGTGTCGACATCGACGTGGACCGCCTCGGTGGTGACCAGCGCCGGGTCAAGGGCCGTGGCCAGTGCCAGCGGGTCGTGGATGAACGCGCCGTAGAAGCCGTCGTAGCGAAGGTGGAACTCCATGTAGAACCGGAGCGCGTCGGCGATGTACCGGACGACCGGGTTCGCGGCCACGCTCCGGTTGGCCTCGAGGGGATGTTCGCCGTGGGCCAGGGCGATCGAGTCGTCTGGCCGGCTGCCGGCGCGCCTCGCCAGCTCGACGACGTGGTCGGGCAGGACCCGGGCTTTCTCGGTGACGTCGAGCCCCAGCCCGAGCGGGAGGAGCGGCGCCGTGGCGAACGCCTCGAAGACGAGCTCGGCCGCCTCGGGATCGCAGTGGATGTTCCACTCGGTCGTCGGGGTGGTATTGCCGGGCACCCGGAACGCACCGCCCATGAATACCAGCCGGCGGAGGAGCTGCGGCAGCTCCGGCTCGCGCTCGAGGGCGATCGCGAGATTGGTCATCGGACCGAGCATGATCAGGGTCAGCTCGCCTGGTCGCCGGCGCGCCACGTCGACGATGACATCGGCGGCGTGACGCTCGCTCAGCGGGCGGCTCGCGCGGGGCAACTCGGCGTGGCCGAGACCCTGCGGTCCGTGCGTCTCCGGGGCGATGTCGAGCGCGCGGACGAGCGGCACCGTCCGCCCGAGCGCAACCTCGATGTCGGTCCTGCCGGCCAGCTCGAGCACCGCCAGCGTGTTGCGAGCGACCTGGTGCGCCTCGACGTTCCCGCTGCAGCAAGTGACCGCGACGATCTCGGCCTCGGGTGAGGCGACGGCGTAGAGGAGTGCCAGGCTGTCGTCGATCCCGGTGTCGCAGTCGATCAGGATGGGGATCCGGTCCGTCATCCCCCGATGCTAGCCGAGCCGGCCGGGTCGCGGAGCGGTGGCATCACGCCACCACCCGGCCACCACCACCCGGCCACGACCACCCTCAGTGGTCGGTCCGGCGCCGCCACCTCCCGCTTTTCGCTCGCCGCCACCCTCAGTGGTGGTTCTGGCGCTCCGCAAGTGTGGTCACACCGCGGATCCGCCCACGTCGGCCCGTGTCCGTGCACGGCCGCGCTCGATTCCACCACTGCGGGTGGGACTCGCTCGAGAGGACGGGCTCGAGCGACCGGCGGTCGAACGGTCGAACGGGCGGACCGGGTCGAGGCGCGCTCGAGAGCCAGGTGACCGCCAGTGAAGAGCTTCGGCGCAGCATCGGATCATGGCGACGAGTTCACGGGCGTCAAGATCGTCGAGCCTCCGGGACGTCGAGGCGCACATCGGACGGGCGGTTCGGCAGACCCGACGATCGATCGGGTGGTCGCAGTTCGAGCTGGCCGATCGAGCCGGGATTTCGAGCAGCATGGTCGGCAAGGTCGAATCTGGCGCCGAGAATGCGAGCCTGGTCGTGGTCGTGGCTCTGATTGACGCCCTGGGGATTCGCCTCGACCTCCGCCTCGACGCCCCGTTCCTGGCCGACCGAGTCCGACAGCGCGACCCGGCCCACGCCCGCTGCATCGCCTACTGTCGGCGACGGTTCGAGATCGCCGGCTGGCGGACCGCCTCGGAGGTCGAGATCGGCGATCGATCGCCCGGCTGGATCGACATCCTGGCCTATGAGCCACGACGTCGGATCCTGCTCGTCGTCGAGATCAAGACCGAGCTTCACGATCTGGGCGCGCTCGAACGACAGCTCGGCCGCTACGGGCGCGAGTCGTGGGCGGCGGCGCGCCGGCTGGACTGGCCGACGTCCAGAGTCGTCGAGGTGGCGCTGTTCTTGGCTAGTGAGGCGAACGACCAACGACTCGGGGCCAATCGAGACGTCCTCGCGATGTCCTTCCCGATGCGCTCGAGTGACCTATCTCGATTGCTGGTCGATCGCGACAGTGCGTGGCCGGCGCGCGCTCGCGGTCTTGCGATGATCGAACCGCCGAGTCGGCGGATCGACTGGCTGATGCCGACCAAGCTTGATGGTCGCCGTCGTCCCGCGCCGTATCGGGACTACGCGGAATTCATGCAGCGGCGGAGGTGAGCGCCTCGACACGGAGCGACAGGGGGCGGTGGCCGAGGCGCCAGGTCGGGCCCCCGCCGGTCAGTGATCGCGACCACCACCAGTGGTCGGATGCACCGACACCGAGCGTGCAGCCCACGCGAGATCGTCGTCGGTCGGTCAACTGCGAGCGCGGTAGGCCTTCGATCGACCTCCTGGAGTGGTACCGCCCCCCGTGTTGGCAGGGCGGTGGCAAGGCGCCTGCCTTCGACCGGTACGCCGCTGCAGCGGAGCGGCCGGGCCGACCATGCCGTAGGCCGTCACTGGCTCGCGAGCTTGTGCCAGCGGTCGGTGGCGATGTCGATGACGGCATCCAGGGCGCGGGTCCGCTCGGCGTCTAGGTCGGCGGACAGGGCGGCCTCGAAGTCGGGCAGCAGGGCCGCCCGAGGTCGGCCGGCGACGAA
>JBBQJL010000070.1:0-11026 GCA_038325875.1 Candidatus Limnocylindrales bacterium | reverse complement strand
CCGCTGACCAACTTCATCGGCGCGATCATCCAGGCCGAGCAGCTCGGTGTGTCGATCTCGAAGGTCCTCCAGGTCCAGTCGGAGCAACTCCGGATCGAGCGCCGGCAGCGCGCCGAGGAGATGGCCGCGAAGGCGCCGATCCAGTTGCTCTTCCCGCTGGTCGGGTGCATCTTCCCGTCGCTGTTCATCGTCATCCTCGGGCCGGCCATCATCCTGATCGTCAAGAACCTGAAGACCTAGGTCGCCGCCGGCGTCGTCCGGCGGCAGCCGGGACTCCCTGCGTCCGATGGTCATGCTCCGGGCGACCAACCTCACCCGGGACCGCGTCCTGGCAGACTCACTCGAGTCGGCCGATACGCTCTGGCGGAAGTTCCTCGGGCTGATGGGCCGCGCGAACCTGCCCGATGGCACCGGCCTTTGGCTGCCGGACAGCAACGGCATCCACATGATGTTCATGAACTTCGCCATCGACTGCGTCTTCGTCGGGAACCCGTCCGGGGACGACGGTGCACGAGCCGTCGTGTCGATCCATCGCACCGTGCCCGCCTGGCGCGGCGTCGTGTGGTATGTCCGCGGCGCCCACGGCACGCTCGAGCTCCCGGTCGGCACGATCGACCGCAGCGCGACGGTCGTCGGCGACCGCATTTTCATCGGCCCGGCACCCGACCCCTCCTGAGCGGCCGATCGGCTCGGGTGAGCCGCAGTGCATGACCAGTCGCGATGATCGCCGGGTGCGTGGACTCCCCGGGCGCCTCCTGGACCTTGCCCTTCCGGCGAGCTGCGCCGGGTGCGGCCGGGAAGGGGCGCCGATCTGCCCCGATCATCGGCCCGAGCTGGAGGTGCGCTGGACGCGGCCGGCCGGCGCGCCGATCGGCCTCCAGGTCGAGCTGCCGGCGCCGCTGGTCCAGCTCGAGTGGGCAGCACCATTCACCGGCACGGTGCGCACAGCGCTCCACGCCCTCAAGTACGCCGGCGAGCGACGGATGGCCGGGCCGCTGGGTGAGGCGACCGCCGAACGCTGGCGTCGGGCCGGGGCCGGCGGCGATCTGATCGTGCCGGTGCCCGTCCACGCCGAGCGGGCGCGGCTCCGAGGCTATGACCAGGCCGCGCTCCTGGCCGCGGTGATCGCGGACCGCCTCGCTCTTCCTTGTGCTCCGCTGCTCGAGCGGCATCGGCGGACCGTTGCCCAGTTCGACCTCCATCGAGCCGACCGCGGCGCCAACGTCTCCGGTGCCTTCCGCCTTCGGCCTGATCCTGTCCCGACGCGCGGGCGCGTGGTCGAGCTGGGCGGTCGCTGGGTCATCCTGGTCGACGACGTGGCGACCACCGGTGCGACGCTGGCTGCCTGCGCGCGGGTCCTCATGGACGCCGGCGCCCTGGCTGTTTCCGGTTTGACGGTGGCTCGGGAACGGTAGTCCTTCGGACTCTGGGCCTATACTCGAACCACGTCGAGCTCACCCAATCGGGGCGCGCCTCCGGCATCACCACCTCGGCGAAGCCAGCGCGCCAGGCGCTTCGGGGAGGCCTTCCGTGCGGACGATCGTCAAGGGCAAGAACTTCGAGGTCCCCGAGTCGGTCCGGAGGTATGCCGAGCGGAGGCTGGCCAGAGTCCAACGGATCCTCGACGATCGAAGCGATGCCCTCGTCGAGCTGTCGGTCGAGCAGCACCGCTCCCAGGAAGTCTCCCGGATCGTCGAGGTGACCCTGCTCCTGGACGGTCGAACCCTGCGCAGCCGGTCTGCGGCGAGCACCCACGAGGCGGCGATCGACCTCGTGGTCGACAAGGTCGAACGGCAGGCCGTCGACCACCGCGAGAAGCCGCGGGTCAGGTCCCGCCCGGTCGAGGAGAAGCAGATCCTCAGTCGGCTCGCCGACGGGACCGCCGAGCCCGGCCATCCCCGCCGAGTCGTCAAGACGAAGCGCTTCGGGATCGAGCCCATGTTCGAAGAGGACGCCATCGCCGAGATGGAGGAGCTCGGTCATAGCTTCTTCGTGTTCGTGAACGCCGAGACCGAGCACATCGCGGTCATCTACCGGCGCGACGACGGCGATTTCGGCCTGATCGAACCGATCGTCGGTGGCGGCTACGGCCCGGGCACCACGGTCGGGCGCTCGACCAGCGGGCGCGATCGCCAGGCCCGCGCCGGCTGACGTCGCACCGCCCCGGGTTACGACGACCCGACCCCTGCGCCACCCACGCCCGAGCCGGCGTCCAGACCGGGCGCGGTCGACGACTCGACACGCCGGTACTCCCCGGCTTCGCGGGTCAGGAACCCCTCCTCGACCATGTATCGTCGGAGCGCGGCAACGTCCGGGTGGAACAGGGCCAGCCGCTGGTTGACCTCCTTCTCCGGGTAGGCACGATCGTCCGGGAAGCAGCGGGCCACGAGGTAGCCGAGGATCACCCGTCGCTTCTTGTGGCGAGCCGGGATCGACACGAGCCGGTCGTCCTTGACGAACGTGAACACGACCTGGTCGACGTAGGAATAGCGCGCCATCCGCGGAACCTAGCACGACCATCGGCCATCGCGCGCCCGGCCGGGCCCGTAGGATGGGGCGATGCTGCCCGACGGCCGAAGGATCGGCGCCCACCTTCCGCTCGGCCAGGGGATGGTCCTGGCCGTCGATCGCGCCCAGGCGATCGGCCTCGACACGCTCCAGATCTTCAGTGACAACCCGACCGCCTGGCAACGCCGGGCCGAGCCACCGCGCGAGCTGCCGGCGTTCCGTGCCCGCGTCGACGAACTCGGGATGGGTCCGATCGCGATCCACGCCTCGTACCTGGTCAACCTGGCAGGCTCGGACCGCGCGCTCGTCGAGCGATCGGCCGGCCTCCTCGCCAGTGAGCTGCGCGTCGCGCCGGCCTTCGGTGCCCGCTTTGTCAATGTCCACATCGGGTCGCATCGCGGCACGGATCCGGCGACCGGGACCGCTCGCCTCGCCGACGAGGTCGCCCGGGTCATGGCGACGGTCAACGACGGTCCGGACGCGGCCCGGCTCATCCTCGAGAACTCGGCCGGGGGCGGCGACGGCCTGGGTTCCAGCGTTGAGGAGATCGCGGCCATCGTCGATGCGATCGGCGCTCGCGGCGTGCCGGCCTCGAGGGTCGGCGTTTGCCTCGATACCGCCCACCTGTGGGGCGCCGGCTACGCGATCTCGGACCCCGCGGAGGTCGATCGGGTCGTGACCGAGTTCGACCGGCTGATCGGCCTCGACCGGCTGGCGATGATCCACTTCAACGACTCGCGCGCAAGTCTCGGCTCGCGGGCGGACCGCCATGAGCACATCGGCGCCGGATCCGTCGGAGCCGACGGCATGCGGGCGCTGCTGACCGATCCGCGGCTCGTCCACGTCGCCTACTACCTCGAGACACCCGGGATGAACGAAGGCTACGACGAGGTGAACGCAGCGCGGGTCCACGATCTTGCCGCCGGTCGGCCCTTGGCCGACCTTCCTCCCGAGGCCGGCGAGGTCAAGGGCAGCCGGTCACGAACGCATCCGGCGCCGGACCCGGACACGACCGACGAGCCGACGACGGACTCGCGCGGCCGCCCGCGCAAATCGCGATGACGGAGGCCGGACCAACGACCACGAAGCCCACCATCAACGACGAGGCGGGCTTGCGTCAGCCGATCGATCGGCGCGAGCTCATCGGGCTTGGCGCGATCCTGCTCCTGGCCGCGGTCGTACGGTTCTGGGCGCTGCCCGGCCGCGGCACCTGGGACGCCGATCAGGGTCACGACATGCTCGTCCTGCTGGGGATGGTCCGGGACGGGACGCTGCCGCTCCTCGGGCCACCGACCTCGATCGGAGCGTTCCACCATGGGGCGCTCTATTACTACCTGCTGGCGCCGGCCGCGTTCCTGTCCGGTGCCGATCCGACGGCCGTCGTCGCCGAGATCGCTCTGCTCGGGGTCGCGGCCGTCGGCGTCACCTGGTTCCTGGCCCGCTCGATCGCCGGGCCCGTAGCGGGGTTCGTCGCGGCGCTGATCATGGCTGCGTCAGCCAGCGCGATCGACGAATCGACGTTCATCTGGAACCCGAACCTCATCGCCCTGTCGAGCTCGATCGCGCTGACCGCAGCCTGGCGGGCGCGGACGACCGGCCGCCCCCGCTGGTGGCTGCTCGCCGCATTCGGCGTGCTGGTCACGATGCAATGCCACGTCCTGGGCATCGCCCTGCTGCCACCGGTCCTCTACCTGTGGGTCGTGACCCGACGCTCGACGCCCGCCGGCCCGCAACGAGCGCGCTACGACCGGTACGCCCTCGGCGGTCTCGCGGTCATCCTCATCGGCTACCTGCCGCTCCTGGCCTATGAGTTCGGGCACGACTTCGCCGAGACGCGGGCAGCCCTCGCCTTCATCGCGTCCGGCGGGACCGGCGTGTCTGTTTCGCTGCCTGTGCGCCTCGTCTTCGTGGGGCTGCGCATCCTCGCGTGGCCACTCACGGGGCTGCTTGTCGATGGCCTGGTCATCGGCGTCGTGGCCAGCGTCGTCGTCGCCTCGGGGCTTGCCTGGCGGACACGGGCGAATGACCGCCCGGAACGGACTGCCGCACGGTGGCTCGCGCTCACCCTTATGTTCGGCTGGGTCGTCCTGACCTTCGGCGCAAGCGGCCTGGCGAGCGTGACGCCGCTCCCGGTCGACCATTATCACGCGTTCCTGGACCCGGTCGTATTCGTGGCCCTCGGGCTCGGCTCGGCTGCCGTCTGGCGGCTGCGCACCGGTCGGACGCGACCGATCGCGTCCGGCCCGCGGATCGCCCTCGTCGTCGCCCTCGCCATCCTCGTCGCCTGGAACGTCGGCATCTGGCCGCCTGCGGTTGCGGTCGACGGCGGATGGCCGGCCGCACGGGCCACCGGGGAGCGAGTCGCCGGGATCACCGGCGAGCGGTCGATCCAGCTGCTCGGTTTGCCGGACTTCAAGTCGACCGAGGCCGTCGGCTTCCCGCTCGATCGGAGCGGGCTGACGGTCGCCGAGGACCTCCCCCCGACGACCACCGGTGGGCCACCACCGGCGGCCGCCGATCCGGCAGCGGCCGTGGTCATCGTGTGCGACAGCCTGTTCGTTCCCGACTGCGCCGGCGCGGCAGAGGCGGCGGCACTCGCCGCACCGGGAGACTGGCCGGTCAGCCTAGTGCTGGCCGATCGCTGGCTGGCGGCACCGGGCCGAACCGTATCGGTCTACCTGCCCGGGCCGTGAGCGACGTCGGGGTCGAGACCAAGACCCCGGACATAGACGAACGCCGGCCCCCCAGAGGCCGGCGTTCGCATCCCCGAGACCCGGACGTGGAGGGAGGGATCCGGGCCGATGGAGGCGGAGATCAGTAGCGGCTCGTCGGTCGCCCCGACGGAGGCCGATTGGCCGGGCGGACCGTTCCGAGACGGGTCGGACCGTTGAGCGTGGTCGTCGCAGTGGCCGTCCCGCCTCCGACGGCAGTCGGTGCAGCGCCACCGCCGCGGAGGTAGGCGGATGGCATCGGACGGACGAGCTCGGGGCCAGGCCCGTAGGTCCGACCGAGCCGGCGCATCCGCACGGCGAGGTAGTACTCCATGATCTGGCGGACCTGCGGCTCGCCGAGGACGTCGTCCGAGCGGAGGGCGTACTCGACTCGGGCGGTCGGGTTCGCGGAGCCGGACGACATCAGACCCAGGTACTGCGGGGTGTCAGCGTCGTCGCGCAGTTCGCGGAGCCCCCGGGCAAGCTTGGTCGCCGTCCCGAGCGAAGGCATCCGATCGCCACGGATCAGGCGGGAGATCGTCGAGTGATCGACGCCCGACTGCTGGGCGAGTTGGCGCTGTGACATCTTCTTGGCCTTGAGCTGAGCTCGAAGCCATTCATTGAACGCTCGGCCGTTCTGGGTCGTCATCGGTTGCCTGGTCGCTCCGTTGGCGAGGGTCGGGTCGTACCCGGGGTCACGTCGCAACTATCGACCGAGGGGTGGTGCCTCCCCATCACCCGTTGGTACGGGTCGGATGGCGACCACCGGAGCGCGGCAGGGACGGGTGGGGTGCGGTCGGCGGCGGTCCGGTGGCCAGACCGACCCGCCCCACGCCGGTACCGCGGTGCGTGGACGCGCCAGCCCGGTGCGCCGAGCGGCGCAGCCGTCAGGCCGAGGGTTCGACGGCGTCCATCTTGATCTCGGTCAGCCCGTGGCCCTTGCGCAGCGGCGAGATGAGATAGACTAGGCCGCCCAGGATGATGATCGAGACGACGCTGATCGCCCGGTCGACGAGGGTGATCGCCAGGGCCTCGGTCGGCGGCACGTTATAGACGATGGTCAGCACGCCGACGACCCCGGCTTCGACCACGCCGATCCCGGCCGGGGTCAGCGGCACGGCCGTGAGGAGCGAGCCGGTCAGGGCGACGAAGAACGCCCCGCTCGGGCCGATCTCGACGTCGGGGAACCCGAGCGCCTGGATGACGAAGTACAGGCGAAGGCCCTCGGTCGCCCAGATGAGCCCGGTCAGGACGACGAGCCTGGGCAGCGCCTTGAGGCCGACCGCCGAGAAGACGCCCTCCTCGAACCGATCGTAGAACTCGACGATCGAATGCGGCAGTGGCAAGCGGACGATGATCCGCCGCCCGAAGTTGCGCATCGTCAGCAGTCCGATCGCCAGCACGATCACGACGACGACCCCGATGGCGAACACGAGCTGGACCTGTGGGGGCAGGCCCTTCCGGAAGCTGATGAACCCGGCCGCGAGCCCGAGCACGACGATCGCGAACAGGTCGAGGATCCGCTCGATGAAGACCGTTCCGAAGGTACGGCTCAGCGAGACCGTGCTGTTGATCTTGAGCAGGTACGCCCGGTAGACGTCACCGAGCTTGGCCGGGACGAGACAGTTGACCAGCCACGACGAGAAGATGATCCCGGTCGAGTCGCGGACCTTGAGGCCGAACCCGGTCCCCCGGATGAGCAGCGCCCAGCGGTACCCGCGCAATGGGAAGCCGACGTAGAAGACGACGAACGCCGCCAGCAGCAGCGCCTTGTTCGCGCGCTCGATGTCGGCCGGCAGCTGGTCGAGCTTGAACCCGGGCAGGGCGCCGAAGAGGAGGACCATCAGGATCAGCGGCAGGACGATCGACACGATCGTCCGTGGCTGGCGCAGGCGTCGACCGATCGAGACCTGGTCCCGGTCGACCTGGTCATCGGCCGGGCTGTCCGGCCGATCGGTCAGCGTCTCGAGGCGCTCGAGCTCGCCAATCTGCTCGTGGTCGCCCATGTGGTCCAGCGTCGGCTCGAGCGGCAGATCCGGGGGCGTACCCAGCTCGTCGGTCATCGGTCCATCCCGCTCCCTGCGACGTCAGCGGCATCAGGCTGCACCCGGCCGTTGCCCCGCGCTCGCTGGACGAGCTTGGCCACCGGCGTGATCACCCGTGCCACATAGGATGCCCGACCTGGGACGATCGTGGCCGACCGCAGTGCAGCAAGGAGACCCGCCGCGGTCGACGGATCGCCGTCAAGGACGGTGTAGGCGATCCCGACCTCGAGGATGGAGTGGGCGTCGGACACCGCCACGTTCGGCAGGCCATGCTCATGGGCGAACTCGGCTGCACGCTGATTGCCACCACCGATGAGCCGGGCGTTCCAGCCCTCGACCCAGTCCACTAGCGAGGCAAGCGCCTCGAGGCGCGGATCGTTGAGCATCGAGCCACGGAACCGGTCGAACGGATGGGGGATGCCGACGAGTGCCCCTTGCTCGCGTGCCGCGGCGACGGCGTCGACAGCCGGCAGTCCGGGCGGGATGGCCCGCTCGAGGAACAGGCAGATGAGGTCGCCGTCGCGGGTCTTCACCTCGGAACCGACGATGATCGTCAGGTCGGCCGGGTCGCTGTCGCGCGCCCGGAGGGCCTCGTCGATCCGGTCGTGGTCGGTGAGCGCCAGGTGGGTCAGACCACGTTTCTGGGCAGCGCGGATCACCGCCTGGGGGTCGCTCAGGGAGTCGAAGCTGCCTCGCGTGTGGCAATGGAGGTCGACGAAGGAGCGTGCCGAGATGGGGGCGGACGGCCCGCTGGCCACGCTCAACATGTCTTCGCCCTGACTCGCTCGTCGGGCGCGCCCACGCGTCAGACCTGCTGGACGAGGGACTTCTTGAAGAAGTCGAAGTGCTCGAGGGCGATGCCGGTGCCGAGGGCGACGCAGTCGAGGGGGTTCTCGGCGACGTGGCAGGGGACGCCCGTCACCTGGGTCAGGAGCTTGTCGATGTTGCGCAGAAGCGAGCCACCACCGGACATGACCATGCCCTTGTCGATGATGTCCGAGCTGAGCTCGGGTGGGGTCTGCTCGAGGACCATCCGGACGGCGGCCACGAGCTGCTGGAGCGGTGCCTCGATGGCTTCCATCGCCTCCGAGCTGGTGATCGGGATCGTCCTCGGAAGACCGGCGATGAGGTCGCGACCGCGGACCTCCATCTGGAGCTCACGCTCGAGCGGGAGGGCGGTCCCGATCTCGATCTTGACCTGCTCGGCCGTTCGGTCGCCGACCATCAGGTTGTACTTCTTGCGGATGTAGGTCGCGATCGCATCGTCGAACTTGTTACCACCGACGCGCAGGCTGGTCGACACGACGATCCCACCTAGGGCGATGACCGCGATCTCGCTGGTCCCGCCGCCGATGTCGATGACCATGTTCCCGGACGGCCCGCTGATCGGCACGTTGGCGCCGATCGCCGCGGCCAGCGGCTCCTCGATGAGGTACGCCTCGCCGGCACCGGCCTTGAGCGCGGCGTCGCGCACGGCGCGCTTCTCGACCGAGGTCACCCCGGCCGGCACGCTGATCATCACGTCCGGCTTGGTGAAGTTGAGTCGGCCCTTCTTGACCTTGCTGATGAAATGGCTGAGCAACGCCTCGGTGATGACGTAATCAGCGATGACCCCGTCCTTCATCGGGCGGATCGCCTGGATGTTGCCGGGGGTCCGGCCGATCATCTCGCGGGCGTCCTCGCCCACCGCCACGATCCGGTTCTGGTCGTCGACGGCGACCACCGACGGCTCCTGGATCACGATCCCTTTGCCCTGGACGTAGACCAGGATGTTGGCGGTGCCGAGGTCGATACCGATCTTCATGAAGGCGTGAGTGATCCCTTCGAGAGTGGGCCGTCGCCCGGATTCAGGTGGGCGCGTTCGGCCCGGCGGGCTCCGCCGCACGTTCGATGTGCGCGCCGAGCTCCTGGAACTTGCGCCCGATGTTCTCATACCCCCGGTGAACGTGATGGGCACCGTGGATGGTCGACGTCCCGTCGGCCGCCAGGGCCGCCAGGATCATCGATGCGCCGGCGCGCAAGTCACCGATCTCGACCTCGGCCCCGTGGAGCGGGCTGGGGCCGTGGATCGTGGCGTTGTGCGGGTCGGAGATGTCGACCCGGGCGCCCATCCGGCGGAGCTCGCCCAGGAACTCCAGTCGGTCCTCGAAGATCGCCTCGTGGACGCGACTTGCGCCGTGCGCCTGGGTGAGCAGGACGCACGTCGGCGACTGGAGGTCGGTCGCCAGCCCGGGATATGGCGCCGTCTCGATGTCCACCGCGCGGTAGGCGTCCCGGTCGGCACCGGAGACCTGGATCGTATCGACCCCGCACGACACGCTGACGCCGACCCGGCCCATCGTCTCAACGAAGGCGGCCAGGTGCTCGCACGGGGCACCCTCGAGGGTGACCCGCCCGCCGGTGATCGCGGCGGCGACCACGAACGTGCCCGCCTCGATCCGGTCCGGGACCACCTGGTGGTCGGCGCCACGCAGCCGCTTGCGACCCTCGATCTCGATCGTGTCGGGTGCCGTTCGCTCGATCTCGGCGCCCATCTTGCGCAGGAACGCGACGAGGTCGTCGACCTCGGGCTCCTGGGCGGCGGGTCGGATGACCGTATGGCCGTCGGCCAGGACCGCGGCCAGGATCGCGTTCTCGGTGCCCATCACGGTGACGAACGGGAACGACACCGTCGTCCCGCGCAGGCGCCCAGGCGACTTGGCAAAGTAGTAGCCGTTGCGGTATTCGATCTCGGCGCCGAGGGCGCGCATCGCGTCGACGTGGAGGTTGACCGGTCGGCGCCCGATCCGGTCGCCACCCGGGTTGCTGATGATGACCCGACCGAAGCGCGACAGGAGCGGCCCGAGGAGGATGAAGCTCGCGCGCATCTTGGCAGCTGCCTCGAGCGGGACGAACAGCCACTCGACGTCACCCGAGGCGACCTCGTACACGTTCGGGGCCGGATGGTCGACCGTGACCCCGAGATCGCGCAGGGTGTCGGCCATGACCCGGACGTCTTCGATCTCGGGCACATTGGTGAACCGGCAGCGCTCGCCGGTCAGGGTCGCCGCGGCGAGCAGCTTGAGCGCCGCGTTCTTGGCGCCACTGATCCGGACGGTACCCTCGAGCGCCTGACCGCCCTCGATCCGGAATGCTTCCGGGGCGATGGGATCGGGCTGGAACTCCCAGTGGAACGGGCGGGCGTCGGCCACGGTGGCTCCTATCCGCGGTGCCGCGGACCCTCGCGATGTCGTCGCTCGGCCACGCGGATCCGGAGTAGTGCGGACTGGAGCGCGACGCGGGCGGCCGCCAGGTCGGAGCCCTCCTGATCGCCCGTTTCGAGCGCGCGCTCGGCGTCGCGGCGAGCCTCCTGAGCAGCGCCGAGATCGATCTCCGAGGCCATATCCGCGGTCTCGGCCATGACCACCACCCGATCCGGCCGGACCTGGAGGAACCCGCCGACGATGGCGAAATGGTCCTCCACGCCGCCCTTCCGGATGCGGAGCTCGCCGAGGCCCACGGTCGTCACGAGCGGCGCGTGGTGCGGGAGGACCCCGAGCTCACCCTCGATGCCTGGGACCGCCACGGCGTCGACGTCGTCTTCGTAGACGAGTCGCTCGGGCGTGACGATCTCCAACCGGATGGTCATCGCTAACCTGCCAGCTTCTCGGCATTGGCCCGCACGTCGTCCATGGTCCCAGCCAGGAAGAACGCCTGCTCGGGCAGCGAATCGGCGTTGCCCTCGAGGATCTCCTTGAACGAGGCGACCGTGTCCTTGATCGG
>JBBQJL010000069.1:0-11027 GCA_038325875.1 Candidatus Limnocylindrales bacterium | reverse complement strand
CCCGGCTCCACCACCCACAGCCGCTTACAGACCGACTCCAGCAGGCGGCGATCGTGGGAGACGACGATGAGCGCGGCCGGCGTCTCGCGCAGGAACGTCTCGAGCGCCTCGCGGGCGGGGATGTCGAGGTGGTTGGTCGGCTCGTCGAGCAGGAGCAGGTTGGAGGGCATGATCCCGAGCAGAGCCAGCTCGAGCCGGGACCGCTCGCCACCGGACAGGCTGCGGACCTCCTTGAACGCGTCATCGCCACGGAACAGGAACCGGGCGAGGTAGCCGCGCGCCTCACCCTGGGTGATCGGCATCGTCTCGAGGACCGCGTCGAGGACGGTCGTGCCCGGGATGCCCGCCTCGCGCAGCTGGGCGAGGTAGCCGATCGACACGCTGCCACCGAGGACCAGGTGGCCGTCGAGCGGCGGCAGGTCCCCCGCGATCGTCCGGAGCAGGGTCGTCTTGCCGGCCCCGTTCGGCCCGACGATCCCGATCCGGTCGCCGCGCTGGGCGGCCAGGAACGGGATGGTGGCCACCACCAGCGGCTCGTCGGTCGACACGGTCTCGCGCCGGTGACGGGGCAGGTAGCCGACGGTCAGACCCTCGATCCGGATGACGATCTCGCCCGAGCGCGACGGCGCGGCGCCACCGAGGGCCGTCGTCGCCAGCTTCAGGCGCTTGGCGGCCTTGGGGGCCTCGACCCGGTCGGCCAGCAGGCGCTCGAGGCGGGCTTCGTGCTCGTGCATCTTGGCGAACTTGCGATGGCTCCGGTAGCGCTGGACGAGCTCGCGCTCGCGGGCGATCGAATCGACCTGGCTGTCGACGTCCTTGTCGAGCCGCGCGTCGCGCTCCTCGCGCTGGCGGTGGTACTGGCTGTAATCGCCCCGGAAGACGGTCAGCTTGCGATCGCGGAGCTCCCAGACGCGGGTCACCGTGGCGTCGAGGAAGGCCCGGTCATGGCTCGCCACGAGAAGTGATCCGTTCCGCCGCCGGAGATGCTCCTCGAGCCACTCGAGCGCGTCGAGGTCGAGATGGTTGGTCGGCTCGTCGAGCATCAGCAGGTCGGGGTCGGCGATGACCAGCCGCGCCAGCGCCGCCCGGGTCTGTTCGCCGCCGGACAGGGCGGACGGGGCCTTGGTCCACTCATCGCGGACGAAGCCGAGGCCCGACAGCGTCGAGTCGACCCGCTGGTCGAGGGTATACCCGCCGAGGACCTCGAACCGATGCTGGAGGTCGGCGTAGGCCGACTCGGTCACGCGGTGGTCGCGCTCGAGCTCGGCCAGGTCGGCCGCCATCGCATCGAGGTGGGCGGCGCCGGTCCGGACGGCGGTCCGCAGGTCGGGCGAGGCCATGAACGCCGCGTCGAAGTGCGATTCCTGCGACAGGAGTCCAAGGCTCAGCCCCCGCTTGCGCGAGACGGTCCCGCGGTCCGGCTCGTCGAGGCCGGCGCCGAGGCGGAGCAACGTCGTCTTGCCGGCGCCGTTCGGGCCGACCAGGCCGACCCGATCCCCTGCCGCGATCGCCCCACTGACCTCGTCGAGGATGACGAACGTGCCGATCTCGCGGACGACCCGCTCGAAGCGAAGGAGGCTCACGTGGGCTGCCCTTCGGGGGCGCCGGCCGCGGGCATAGAGGCGGCCTTGGGCGCCATCGCCGCGCGGGCAGCGGCACGACGCCCGGCAGCCGCCCGCTTCGTCCGCTCGCTCCGGGCCCGCTGGTCGCCGCTGATCGTGCGCAGGATCGTCCGGGCACCCTTGCGGTCGGCCGCGGACAGGCGCTGGCACCACGAGCAGAAATGGGTCGCCCGCGCGCCGATGACGATCCGCCGGATCGGCCGACCGCAGCGCGGGCACGACTCGCCCGTCCGCTGGTAGACGTTGAGCCGTTCCTGCATCTCGCCGTCGCCGTCGGGCGCGGTGTAGTCGTCGATCGACGACCCGCGCCGCTCGACCGCCTCGGCCAGGATCGACCGGATCGCCGCGTACAGGTGGCGCTCGTCGGCCGGACGGAGGGTGGCGGCGGATCGGAGCGGATGCAGCCGAGCGGTCCACAGCGCCTCGTCGGCGTAGATGTTGCCGACCCCGGCCAGGAACCCCTGGTCGAGTAGGAGCGGCTTGAGCCGGCCCGTGCGCGTCCGCAGCCGAGCGCGGAACGCCCGCAGCGTGAATGCGTCGTCGAGCGGCTCGGGCCCGTGCCCGGCGAACACCGCGGCGCCGCCCGGCTCGGTCACCAGCTGGCCGGTCGCCGGATCGCGCGGGTAGAGCCCGACCCTGCCGAACTTGCGGATGTCGCGGAAGCGGACCTCGCGCCCGTCGGCCAGCTCGAAGACGAGCCGGATGTACGGGTCCTCGGGGACGTCGGCCGGCACGACGAACAGCTGGCCGGTCATCTTGAGGTGGATCGTCAGCGCGGCGTCACCTGACAGGTCGACCACGATCAGCTTGGCCCGCCGACCGACCGCCTCGACCCGTCGCCCGGCAACGTCCGCCGCGAACCCCTCGGGCGTGTGCGTCCGGAGCGTCCGCGCCCACGAGGTGCGTGCGCCGACGATCGTCGCCCCGACGAGTCGCGGGCGGAGGTCCCGCGCGACGGTCTCGACCTCCGGGAGCTCAGGCACCGGCGATCGGCGCCTCGACGGGCTGGTCGGCCTCGTCCGCCTCCGCGGCAGCGGCGTCGGCCCGGGTGAGCGGGACCATCGACTCCCAGTCGTCGCCGACCTTGACGTCGACGGTCAACGGGACATCGAGCGCCAGCGCCGACTCCATCGTCGAGCGGAGGACCGGGACGAGCCGGTCGACCTCGTCGCGCGGCACCTCGAGCAGCAGCTCGTCGTGGACCTGGAGGAGCGGCCGGGCCCGGAAGCCGCCGTCGCTCAGCCGCTCCGCGAGTCGGATCATGGCGATCTTGATGATGTCGGCGGCCGTGCCCTGGATCGGCATGTTGATGGCCATCCGCTCGCCGGCGGCGCGCAGGCTCGGGTTGCGCGCCTCGAGCTCGGGGATCCGACGCTTGCGCCCGAGGAGGGTCGTGACGAAGCCCTGCTGGCGGGCCGTCTCCTTGATGTGGAGCATGTAGTAGCTGATCCCGGAGTACGTCGCGAAGTAGGTGTTGATGAACTCCTGGGCTTCCTTGCGCGGGATCCCGGCCCGGGTCGACAACCCGAAGTCGCTCATCCCGTAGGCGATCCCGAAGTTGACCATCTTGGCCATCGAGCGCTCATCCGACGTGACGTCCCCGGGCTCCTTGTGGAGCACCCGGGCAGCGGTCTCGCGGTGGATGTCGGCGCCCCGCGCGAAGGCGTCCCGCAGGTGCTCGTCGCCGGACACGTGGGCGAGGATCCGCAGCTCGATCTGCGAGTAATCGGCGGCGACCAGGGTCACGTCCGGTCCGCCGGCCACGAACGCTCGCCGGATCCGGCGGCCGAGCGGCGTCCGGATCGGGATGTTCTGGAGGTTCGGGTCGGACGACGACAGCCGTCCCGTGGCGGCCACGGCCTGGTGGAACGTCGTGTGCAGCCGGCCGTCGGACGCGATCAGGGTCGGCAATGCCTCGACGTAGGTCGAGCGGAGCTTGGTGTAGGTCCGCCACTCGAGGAGGCCCTCGACCATCGGGTGGGCCGCGCGGAGCTCCTCGAGGACCGAGGCGTCGGTCGAGTAGCCGGTCTTCGTCCGCTTGCCCTTGGGCAGGTCGAGCTCGGTGAACAGGATCTGCTCGAGCTGCTTGGGGCTGCCCAGGTTGAACTCATGCCCGACGCTGGCGTAGATCTCCGCCTCGAGCCGCTCGATCTCCGCCCGGAACTCGACGTCGAGGACGGCCAGCGCGTCGCGGTCCAGGGCGACTCCGACCGCCTCCATCCGGGCCAGGACGGGGATGAGCGGCAGCTCGATCTCGCGGAACAGCCGGTCGAGGCTCTCGCGCTCGAGGGCGGCCGCCAGCGGGTCGCGCGCCACGATCGCCGAGAGCGCCTCCAGCCCGGCCCGGGCGAACGGCGGCAGTTCCTTGGCCGACGGCAGGATCAGGTCGAGCTGCTCGGCCACGACGTCGGCGATGGTCTGGCTGCGCAGGCTCGCGTTGAGGATGTAGGCGGCGATCTGGGTGTCGAACGCGACCGGCAGCGGCGACGCGCCGAGGTCCTCGGCGAACTGGGCCACGAGCAGGGGCTTCACCTCGTGGGCCACCAACGGCACGCCGACCCGTGCGACGAGGCCGCGCAGCCTGGCCGCGTCCTCGGGACCCTCGACGGCGACCGTCCGGCCGTCCGGACCGGCCACGGCCATGGCCAGGGCGGTGCCGGCGAGCGGACGCGGGTCGTCACTGACGAGCGCGGCCCCGACGGCCGGCTGGGCAGACAGCCACGGCTCGAGGCCGTCGACGGCATCCCCGGTCAGCAGCTCGATCCGGTCTCCGGGGTCGGCGATGGCGGCGGCCAGCGCCGTCGGCAGGTCCGCGGCGGGTTCGACCGGGCCGCTCGCGCCGCGCCGTGCCGGCGCCCACGCTGCCTGGGCCGCCCCGCCCGCACCGCTCGGAGCCGAGTCCATCGCCGTGAAGTCGAGCGACAGTTGGAGGCCGCTCCCCTCCCCGACCAGGGATCCGCCGCCGGTGGCGCTCCCCGTGCCACTCCCCGTGCCGCTCGCCGTCCGCGCTCCACCGGCCGGCGCGGGACCCCAGCCGGTCGGGCGGCCGGCGACCTGGGCGGCCCGGATCGGGTCCCCGGCGTCGGCCGTGCGGAGCGCCTCCACGGTCTGATCGGCGCGTTCACCGGTCAGCGCGGGCAGCCGCTCGATGAGCGTCCGGAATTCGTACTCGCGGAAGAGCCGGATGACGCCTTCGCGGTCGTAGTCGCCGAGGCGGGCCGCCTCGCGATCGTAGGCGACCGGCAGGTCGCGCACGATGGTCATCAGCTCACGTGACTCGATGACTCGCTCGCGAGCCTCGATGAGCGCGGTCCGAAGCTTCTCGCGGGGTACCTCGTCGATCCGCTCGTACAGGCCCTCGAGGTTGCCGAAGGTCTGGATGAGCTGGGCCGCCGTCTTGTCGCCGACCCCGGGCACGCCCGGGATGTTGTCGGTCGAATCGCCCTTGAGCGCCTTGAAGTCGATCATCTGCGACGGTGCCAGACCGTACCGCTCATAGATCCTGGCCGGGTCGTACAGGATCGTGTTCTGGACGCCGGACCGGGTCGTCATCAGGCGGGTGCGCTCGGTCACCAGCTGGAGCATGTCCAGATCCCCGGTCACGATCGTCGTGTCGAGCCCGTCGCGCTCGGCCTGGACAGTCAGCGTGCCGATGACGTCATCAGCCTCGTAGCCGGCCATCTCGTAGACCGGGATGCGGAGCGCCTTGACGACCTCGCGGACCTTCGGGAACTGGTCCCGCAGGTCGTCCGGCATCCGCTGGCGGGTGGCCTTGTAGTCGGCGAATCGCTCGTGCCGGAAGGTCGGCCCGGGCAGGTCGAAGGCGACCGCCACGTAGTCGGGATCGATGTCCTGGAACCCGCGCAGGACGATGCTGCAGAACCCGAAGACCGCATTGACGAGCTCGCCCTTCGAGGTGGTCAGGGGCGGGAGCGCGAAGTATCCGCGGTAGATGAGCCCGTTGCCGTCGAGCAGCATCAGGCGTTCCATCGGCAGGCCTCGGGACGGGGTCGGTGTGGACTGGGTGAGTGTACCCGGGGCCGACCGGCCGGCAGGACGAGCGACGCCGTCGGCGCCGCGGGGACGTCAGACGACCCGACCGGCGAGCAGACGAAGACCGCCGAGCACGAGCCCGATCACGAGCATGGTCAGCGACAGGACCACGAGCGGCGTCGGACCTGGCGCCGACCCGGTCTCTTCGCTGACGGCCGTCGACGGTTCCGCGGTGGCTGCCGCAGCCGAGCTGGCGGGCGCCGGCAGGGCGATGACACCCGGGCTGGCGGATGCATCTCGCGAGCCATTGCCCTGGCTGGCCACGGCCGCGCCCCTGTCGACGGGAACGGGGGCCGGCGAGGCAGCCTTGCCGTCCGTGGCGATCTCGGGACCGCCCAGCGGAGCCAGCGCTCCGGCACCGGGAGCCCCGGCGGCGTCCTGGGCCTGGACCGGGCCGGCCGTCGTGTTCAGGGCCGCCTCGGGCAGCGACGCCGTCGAGCCCCCGACACCGCCGAACCCGGCTGGCAGGGAGGCGAGGACGAGCCCCGCGAGCCCCAGGGTCGCCATTCCAACGGCCAGCGGCCTGGTGAATGCGAGATCCGGACTGCGGAACCGGGCAATGAGGCCGCGCCAACTACTCGGTCGAAGACGAGCCGCGTCGGCCTCGGTCAGTCGGAAGTCGTGGGTCCGCGCCGGGGCCGGCAGGTCGGCCGTGGCGGAGGCGATCAGGGTGAGGTCAGTCAGCAGCTCGGCACAGGCGGGACAGTCCGCGACCAGCTTGCGGGCGGTCGCCGCGTCGGGCGTGTCGAGGTCGTCCACGGCGAGACGGGCGATCAGCGTCTCATCGTGATCGGGGCGGATGTGGGGCAGGTACGGCACGGCCTTCAGACGACCTCAACCACGGAAGAGTTCCATCCTGTCCTCGAGCAGACCGCGCAACGCGAGCCGGCCTCGGTGGATCCGGGACTTGACCGTCCCGAGCGACACGCCGGTCATCGCGGCGATCTCGGCGTAGTCGAATCCCTGGATATCGAACAGCACGATCGCGTCGCGCTGGTCGTCGGTGATCCGGGCCAGGGCGGCATTGAGCACATGCGTCCGTTCGGCGGTCAGGACGAGACGCTCGGGATCCGCCTCTGGTCCCGTCGGAGGCTGCCAGCTGTCGTCCTCGAACTCGGGATACGGCTGGACCGGGCGTCGCTTTCGGGCGCGCTGGGTGTCCATCGCGGCGTTGACGCAGATCCGGTTCAACCACGACTTGACGCTGCCGCCGCGGAACCCGGCCAGGTTGCGGTACGCCGAGAAGAACGCCTCCTGGACGGCATCGGACGCCTGGTCGCGGTCCGGGACCATCCGCGCCACGAGCGCGAACAGGTGGTCCTGGTACAGCTCGACCAGGTCGTTGAACGCGCCGAGGTCGCCGCCGCGCGCTCGCTCGATCAGGATGAGATCGCGCCGCTGGACGGGGTCGACGACGGCCGCGCTCGGGCGACGGTCCTCCACGATGTGGGGCCACCTCCGGACGGGCTGAGTGAGGCGCGGCGAGTCTAGCATCGTCGTCGGCGAAGACGCCCGAGCGTGCGGGCAGGTTCCGAGTACGGCACGCTGGCCCCATCGCTCGCGAACGGGGCGGCGTCCCGTCCGCCTGACCCGCTACCATCGTCGTCCCACGGGCCGAAGTGGCGGAACTGGCAGACGCGAGGGTCTCAAACACCCTTGCCCGCAAGGGCGTCCGGGTTCAAATCCCGGCTTCGGCACCACCTGGATCCGAGCGCCAGTGAGCCCGCCGGGTCATTCCGGCGGGCTCACTGATTCGCCTGTCTGATGGGCCTGCCTCACATCGTGGGCCGGGCCAGTCAGCCGATGCGCCCGGTGCGGACGGGCGTCGTCGGCGCTGCTTCGCGTTGCGGATGATCAGTGGACGGTCACGGTCCCGTCCATCCCATCGTGGACCTGGCAAACGTAGGTGTAGGTGCCTTTCGCTGCACCGCGGAACGAGGCGCTCCACGACCCATGGGCGGCGGAGTCGGGCAGGCCGAACCCATCGAGGGTCGCATCCGATGCGATCACGCCACTATCGGCGACAGTGGCCGGCGACGTCACATGGCGCACGCCGTTGCCGCCATCGTTCTCGAACTCGACCGGCGGGCCTCCGCAGGTGAAGTCGAGTGGACTAGTCGGTGGAATGACGGTCGGCAGCGCAGGCGTGTCGATCGTTCCAGCCTCGCAGGTCGGCACGATGTCCGTGTGGAGGTCTGTCGGGAAGGTGACGGTGTGGATCTCATTGACGGACCGCGACACCCACAGGACTCGGTCGCCCTTCCGGATCCGCTGGTTCGCCGGGAGCATCTCGTCGATCGCGACATGACCGTTAGGAGTGCCGGTGCCGGCGCTCATGATCCAGGTCCGCACGCCGCGGCGGACGAACGATCGGTGGACGTTGGCGGCCTTCTCGGCCGCCCAAGCCTGGTGTCGGTCGGTTGCGATCTCGCTCGCAGCGCGATGGGCCGCCTGGGCAGCCGTCGTTGCCGGCACCGAGTCGGCGACGACCCTGATCGACCCGGCCATCCGAGGGTGGATCAGGCAGGTGAATCGATAGGTGCCGAGCGGAGCGTTGACGGTCACATCAAGCGGAGCGACGGGTCCGGCAAGCGGCGCGCCGGTGCTGACCGGTGCCGTGCCGTCGAACGAGCACGGCGTCGCGGGACTTCCGCAGCCACCCGGCAACGGGAATCCGGCCCCGAGGTTCAGCAGGCTGTGGGTCGTCCCATTCGGGTTGCGGGTGGTGTCGTCCGGGTCGGCCTTGAGGATGCCGAGCGCCTTCAGCCCGGCCGACGAGCTCATCCCAGCCGGCAGCAGGGTGGCCGTATGGAAGCCAGCCACGGCGAACTCGATCGTCTGGCCGCGATGAACCGTCAGCGTGCGCGGGAAGAAGTCGTTGTACGACCAGAGGTGTCCGGCGGGCACAGCTGCTGGAGCGTCCGCGGTGATCGTGATCGGTGGTGTTGATGCGGCTACCGGGCTCGCGAGGTATTGGAGAGCCAGGATGACTCCGACGGCAAATGGCACCACTCTGCGCATGAAGCCTCCTCCTCCAAACCCTCCTCGGGATCACCGAGCGGGAGTCGGCTGAGCCTAGCACTCCACTCGGCCAACGGAACCACTGCAGCCGGGGGTGGTGCACCGACGCACCGGATTCTGTCTTCGGCCCGAAGACCATCGTCCGGGACTGATGCGCGATGTGCCGGCCGATGGCGCCTCGGCTAGTTCAACGCACGGATGAGCCCGCCGGGTCGTCCTCGGCGGGCTCATTGATCCATCTCCGCGAAGCGGCTGGCCTCAGGACGGCGGCGGATTCGTCGCCGCCGGTGCCTCGCACGGGTAGGCGGGAGTCCCCAGGCAGAGATTCCCGGCGAAGGCTTCGACGAGACGCAGGGAGTCGTAGGCCCCCGCCGGCCGCCAGATGGCGACGACATAGATCCGGTCGCCGTTCAGGAAGAACGCCTGGGTGTCGCTCTTGAACGACACCAGGAGGCCGGGATGACGATCGCGCTTCTTCTCCGCGTAGACCGGCACAGTCCGTTGCGAGATCATCATCGGGTCGGCGAGGTCCGCCGACATCCTATGCTAGCCTCCGGTCGGCCAAGCCCGAGGAGGACCTGCTGGACATCGCGGCGTCACCACAGCCGGCAGCTCCGAGCGGGTGGCCGGAACGCCTGCGGGCGGGGGCGAACGCCGGCAATGTCGCCGCGCTCATGGCGTTCGCCTTCGCGGCCGCCGTCTACGTGCGAACGCTGCTGCCCGGCGTCAGCTTCGGAGACTGGGCTGAGTCCGAGATGATCCCAGCACGCCTCGGGATCCTCCACCCGACCGGATACCCGCTCTACACCTTGCTCGGCAAGGCGTTCAGCATGATCCCGATCGAGTCGGTCGCCTTCCGAGCCAATCTGTTGTCCGCGATGGCCGCGGCCGGGGCGGTCGGGATCGCGGTCCTCATCGCCGTCCGTCTGGGAGGTCGGCCGGTGATCGCGGCCGGCGCGGCGCTGGGCCTGGCCTTCACCGGGACGCTCTGGCAGGAAGCGGCGTTCTCGGAGATGAACAGCCTGCACCTCCTCCTGGTGGCGATCCTGCTGCACCGTGCCCTGGTGTGGCGCGCCGGGCGGCGCGACCGCGACCTGCTCATCGGCGCGCTGCTCGGCGGGCTATGCGTCTCGAACCACGGCCTGGCCGTGACGGTCGTCCCGATCGTGGTTCTGTTCGTGCTGGTCGACGCGCGCCACGCGATCTCGGCTCGCCCGGTCGTCATGGTCAAGGCCGCGGGTGCGTTCGCCCTCGGCCTGTTGCCGTATCTCTACTTGCCATTGCGGGCCATGGCCGCCGGGCCGTCGGACGTGTACGCACCCTTCCTTCGATGGGACGGCTTCTTCGCGCACGTAAGCGGTGCCCAGTTCCGGTCCGACATGAAGTTCGGGACCAGTGCGAGCGTCGAGAGGGCTCTGGCGGCGATGCCGGGGGTCATCGACCATCTGATCTCGGTCTCGAATGTCATCTTCGTCATCTTCGGCGCGATCGGCGTGGTCATGCTCCTGCGGCGCGATCGGTGGGTGGGCCTCCTGCTGGTCATGCTCGGTGTCCTCAATGTCTACTTCTACGCGAACTACCTGGGCGACCTGTCGCACTACCTGCTGCTCACGTGGCTCATCCTGACGATCGGGCTGGCCGTGGCCGCGGAGGCGTTGATCCGAGCGCTGATCGGCCTGATGGGTGCCCGGGCTGCGGTCATGCGCTACGCCATCCTCGTCCTCCCGCTGGCACTGCTGGCTTCGAACTGGGCGACGCACGACCAGTCCGCCAACGACGATGGGAGGCGCTTCGCGGCCGAGGTCTTTGCCACACTCCCCCAGAACGCCGTCCTCGTGACCTACTGGGACGCCCTGACGACGCTCAGCTACATGCACTGTGTCGAGGGCGTGCGGCCCGATGTGAGCCTTCGGGCCTATGACGAGCTCGCGCTCGTGACGTGCGATCCGCTCTCGACGCCGCTGACTGCCGTCGCGAACACACGACCGGTTTACGCGCTGATGATGTTCCCAGCGGACCTTCGTGAGCGGACGGGACTGGACCCGATCCCTACGACGAACGTGATCCGAGTGCCCTGGGGGAGGCGGTACCCCGAGCACGACCGGGTCCTCTACGAGTTGGTCGCCGCCGAACCGGCTTCCTGAGAGCCGGGGAGTGGTCGATCAGCGCGGGCCTCGGGTCGGCGACGCTTTGTAGGGCGGATGCCAGGTCCGGCGCATCTCGTCCCAGAAGGCACGACGTGCTGCGATCGCTGCTCGCTCGGCATCCCTCCATTCGGGGCTCCCCGGGGTCTCCGTGCGCACGCGGTCCTCGGCGTCGGCGATGGTCGAC
>JBBQJL010000068.1:0-11277 GCA_038325875.1 Candidatus Limnocylindrales bacterium | reverse complement strand
GCCGACTCGGGAACCCGGCGCCTCGCGCTGATCGTGGATCTGGGCAACCAGATATACGTCCGTGTCGGCTCACTGATGCCCGCGCTCCGGGCCGCCTCCTCGGTTGACCCAACGGTCGACATTGCCTGGCAGGGCCTGGTGGCCCGCCGGCGCGAGGGGATGGGCCGGGTCATCGAGGTGTTCGCGCAGCGTGGCGAACTCCGGCCGGATCTCGATCCCCGCCTCGCCCTCGACCTGCTATTTGGCATCCACCGGTCTGAGACCTATTTGGCGTTCACGCAGGAGTGCGGGTGGCCTTTCGTCCGGTACCAGGCGTGGCAGTTCGCGACCCTCGCGCGTGCGCTGCTGCCGTGGCCGATCGCGGAAGCCGCGCTGGTCCCGGGCTCTCCCGATGTGGCGGACCTCTCGTTCGCGGCGGAGGTCGCTCTCTTTCGATGACCGTCTTGCGACGATGACGGCTGACGTCCGCGCCGGCCGCGACTGGTCCCGCGATGGCGTCGGGCCGCCCGGGTCGGGCTGGGGTGGCCACGTCCCTGGCACGTCCGATTGTGACGGCTTGTCGGTCGCCTTCGGTCGTGGACCGCTGCTAAGCAGACGCGTCAAGGGCGTCTAGGACGGATGGTCGGGGCGAGAGGCGCAGCGCCGTCCGCTTCTCGTCTGCTTGAGCCGTGCCCTCGGGCTCCGGCAGCCGCGGGTAAACCCAAGCGGACGAATAGGAGTTGGCTCGACCGGTGTCGGACTCGCGACTGCTCCCGGATTCCACCCGGAGCCGGGCCCGGCAAGCCAAGTTCGGTAGGCGAACTTCGTCATCCCTTCGGCGGCAGCCGGAACTCGCATCGCGGCCCGTTCGCGCGGGCGATGCGCTGGTCGAGGGTGACAAGCGGGATACCCAGGTCCTCGGCCAGCGCCACGTACCAGGCGTCATAGGCGGTCAGGTTGTCGCGAAGCTGCCAGACGCGTTGGGCGTGGGGCTCATACGGGAAGAGATCCACGCGGAGGTGAACGAGATCGTCGTGAGCCAGAGCGGCGGTGTCGGCCGATAGGTCTCCGGCCAGCACAGCGCGTCGGAGGATATTCGCCGCCTCGACCGGCATCAGGTGCGGAGCGGCGAGGCCTTCACGAGCGAGCTCCGAACCGGCCCAGCGGCCGTCCGATCCGGCGTCCACCAGTGCAGCGACGACGGCACTGGCATCGACGACGACCGTCACGCGCGATCGGCGTCTCGGTGGTCGAGGATACGCTCCGCCGGCAGGCTGGAGGATGTTGTACGGGTGCGAGATCGCGCACGCGCCAGGACCTCCTCCACCGAGGGCTTACTGGCCAGCTCGATGAGTTCGGTCCGGAGGTGCTCCTGGAGCGAGCGGCCGGCGCGGGCGGCGCGGGCGGCGAGTTCATCGCGCACCTCAGTCGGGACGTCGCGAACGGTGATCGAGGTCATAGCTGCACAGTAGCGCCGATACAGGCAGATTGCAAGCGCAACACCTTCAACGGGCCTGGGCTCGTCTCAGCAGGCCCTGGACTACGAGCAGGCTCGGTCCTGTGAAGATTCGCTCTGCGCTGCTCCATCTCAACATCATCGCCATCCATCCGTTCAACGACGGCAACGGCCGGACGGCGCGGATCCTCGCCGCAATGGAGCTCGTGCGAGACGGCATTCGATCGCCCGAGCTGATCAGCGTCGAGGCATACCTGCGTCGAAACCGCGACGAGTACATCGACGCCTTGCGCATAACGCTCGGCCCAACCTACGACCCTGACAACCGCCCGGTCACAGCGTGGCTCGATTACTACACCCGGATCACGCTGGATCGACTCGAAGCCCGCAACCGGCTCCCAGCTGATGGATCTCATGGCTGCTGGCGAGCAACTGAGTCTCTTCACGCTGCGGGGTCCGCTTGGATCCTGACCATCTCGGAACACCTTTGCTATGGCGTCAAGTCCCTCCCGCCGGATATGACCGGGACGGCGACCTCCTCCGGCAGGGCGAGTGCCAGGCCGTGGGCGTAGGCCTCAGCCGTCAGCCGCACGCTGACGAACTCCTCGCCTCGGTCGGCTTCGAGCGCAGGAGGTCGTTCATTGCGTCCCGAGGCCAGACCGTTACACACTGCAGAGAGTCCCAGCCCGCCTGTGTGACGGGTGTGCCAGGACCTGCTGGAGGCGAGCGGTGATGACGTTCTGGAGCGAAGTCCCGTCGGCGCGTGCACGAGAACTGCTAGCCGACGTGGCGACCTGGGCCTGGGTCAGCCTTTGGGTGGTCTTTGCCGTCCGCCTCTACTCGACGCTCGCTGGCTTCGCTGAGGCCGGTCGGGCGATCGGCCAAGGCGGGGTGAACATCCAGACCGCCGGAGATCAGGTGGGGGATTCCCTCGTCGGACTGCCACTCGTCGGGGAGCAGGCGAGCGGTATGACCCGGTCGGCCTTCGGCGCGGCGGGGGAGCCGTTCATCTACGTCGGCGATCAGCTGACACAGCTGGTCCTCATCATCGCGGCGCTGCTCGGCATCCTCGTCCTTGCAATCACGCTCATCCCCTGGCTCAGCCGATACCTGCCCTGGCGAGCGCGCCGCCTGTCGGAGCTGCGAATGGCGCATCGCGCCGTGCGTCAGGCTCCCCTGAGTCTGCCGGCTGCCACGGTCGAACGCCTCCTCGCCACACGTGCGTTCCATCGCCTCAGTTATGGGGAGCTGCTCGATCACACTCCGGATCCACTCGGAGACTTCGCCGCGGGACGCTATGAGCTGCTGGCGCGAGCGGAGCTGGAGAGTGTCGGCCTGCGCCCCTGACAGCGCCCTCGCCGAGCGAAGGCTAGACGGCCGCCGTGCTCCGGCGCGTCGCGGTTACGGCCGCCCGTCCCGCTCGGGTCTTGGATCTGCAGCGACCGGGCGTGCCCGGTCCTTCACCGCTTGATTGATCGATCTTGGACGTTCAGGAAGGGTCCTCGCCATCATCTGGGGCATCGATCGGCGGTAGTTGGCTGAGATCGGCGCCCATGGGTTCGCCTGTCGGTTCCTTGAGCGACGCAGAGCCGACCGGACCCTCGACGACATCACTGGCGTCAGGTCCCTCGTCGAGGTTCGGCTTGGTCCGAGCATCGACTTCCATTAGAGGATCCTCCTGGATCGGACTGGACGATGCTGGATCGCTTCAGTCGTGGTCGCTCGCGACCTTGCGGACGGCGTCCTGGGCGTCGCCCAGACCTTGCTGTACCTTGCCCTGGAGCTGCTGGGCATCACCCCTGGCCTCCAGTTCCTTATCGCCGGTCAGCTTGCCGACGCCTTCCTTGATCTGGCCCTTGGTGGAGCTGACGGCGCCCTTGACGTGCTGATCAGTCATGACCGTGATCCTCCGGTCGGTGCCGCTGCCGGCTGCGCGGCGGAGCCGTACTCGCCGTCATGCTCGCCGCGGTCCTTCGCGGCCGTTTTGGTGATCATCGCCAAGGATTCGTCGACGCTCATGCCGTCGGCGTCGGCGGCCCGCTTGACCTTCTCATAGGTGATGTTCACGTCGGGCTTGCCCATGTCGTCATGGGCGCGCATGCAGCCACAGTTCAGGCACATGTCAGATCGACCCACGACGGGAGCCACCCATGACGCGCTGGGCGATGAAGACCACGATGACCGCGCCGAAGACAGCCACGACAAGGCTCTCGAGATTGAGACCGGTGACATCGGCCACCTTGAGCACCGTGCCGGCGATGAAGCCACCGACGACCGCGCCGACGATGCCGAGCACGATCATCATCAGCAAGCCTTCGCGCGAGCCCATGATCATGTTGGCGATGAACCCGGCGAGGGCGCCGAGGACGATCCAGGCGATGATTCCCATTGTGGTCGTTCCTTTCGAATCGCTCGACCCTATCTTGGCCGACGCTGGACTACGGGCTATTCCCTGCCTGAGCGGGGACCGCGATGCGGTCGCTACGGCTTCAGGCAGGTTCGCGGCGGAAGATACCCACGATCCAGAGCACGATCAGTTCCAGGATGGTCCAGCCAACGAGGGCCACGATCGCGGTGAGATCGAGCGTGGAGCCCGCCGCATGGAGGGCGTCGGTCCGGAGGATCCCATCGAACGGTGCGACGAACACCTGGCTGATGTTCAGGATGGCGGACACCAAGCCGTTCGCCTCACGAGCGTCGAGGGCGAGCAGCACGATGCGGGCACCGATCACGATCTGGATGAGCCCGAACACCAGGATGATCACGCGCCTGGCGAGCTCGGAGCCCTGAGGGCCTGTGCGGGTGATGCGGCGACGGTCGGTCTGGATCGTTTCCTGACCCCCGCTCCCGACGGGCTGCTGAGTGACGACCGTGCGGTCGACTTCATCGATGGCCATGACTTCTCCTGATACTCGGCATCCGGGAGAGCGCGGTCTGGCGACCACCACCGGGCTAGGCTCTCGGCAATGCTGGTGTTCAGTGGACCACCCAGGGCCGCCGATGTCATGACGGCTCGTCATCTGAGGGTGAGGTTCATGGCGCCAGCATCGATGTGAACGAGTGTCGACGCTGTGACCAAACCGCTGTCCGTGCTTGCAGGTGCATTCCAGGAGAGCCGGTTCGCCAGCGTCAGGTGGCTGCAAGGACTGGGCCACGGCCTGCGCACCGGTGACGGGCTTCTCGTGCCGCGCTCGGCCTCCACCATCAGGTCCGGTCCGCCTTGCGGTGATCCGGTCCTCGCGCCCCGATCTGCTGCCGCATCCGAACGATCTTGTTCAGGATGTCCCCATCCGGCCGATGTCGGAGCGCGCGTTCGTTGAGGCGGTCGATCGTCGATCTGTCGAGCGTAACGGGCAGCCCGGGTCGTCATGCCACCTCGTCGTTCTCGCGAGCATCTGCCCCCCAATGCTGTGCCAACAAGTTCTCCCCGGGACGCCTACAGTCCGGCCATGGCTCGCGCGCGTCGATTCGCTCCGGACGTCCTAGCCGCGCTGTTCGCCGTCTCGGGTGCCGGCCATCTCGTTTGTCCCGCGGCATACGAGGCGCTGATCCCGCCCTTCCTGCCCGCCCCGGGCGCGATCATCGCGATCTCCGGCGTGGCGGAGCTCATCTGTGCGGTCGGGCTAGTGCGACGCGATTGGTGGGCCGGCCCCACGAGTGCGGCGCTGCTCATCGCGGTCTTCCCAGGCAATGTCTGGTTCGCGTTGGCTACGACATCCGCCGAGGCTTCGTCTGGCCCGCTCATCGTCGGGTCTTGGCTCAGGCTGCCGCTCCAGCTCCCGTTGATCTGGGCGGCACTTCAGTCGAAAGCCGGCGCTCGCCGCTGACGACGACCGAGGCGACGGTCGGCAAGGCCGGCGGTCGCTTTCAGCTGGCGTCATCCGGGCCGGCCTCCCCCTGGTACTAGCCGGCTGGGTGCGCCACGCTTCGGATCCGATTCGCATGACGGGCCGTCATGACACCGCCTCGGGCGAGCCGCAGTCTCCGCTGGGTGGATCCCTCAAGGCGCTCACACTCCGATGACTGACCGTCATGACACGGCAGGCTCGAGCCGAGACACTGCCGCCGGTTGATCGCTCGCATCATCGATACCGAGGTCACGACCGACGATGCCATCCATCCTCGCGGTCTCGACGACATTGCCGCTTCACGGCCGCAGCCCAGCACGCCGGGCACTCGTGCTCCACGATCGCCCTCTCGTGGTGGGCCTGATCACGTTGGCGCTTGGTCACGGCTCCTTTGTCGTCCGGGCTGCGAGCAGGCTTGCCGAGGCGGAGGCGATCCTCGCCGAGTGGTCGCCAGACCTGTCGGTCGTGGACATGGACCACGACGACAGCGCGGCCCTGCTCAAGTTGCTGGGAGCCTCGAACACCCTGGAGCAGAGCCGGTCGCCGGTCCTCGGGCTCACTCGACGGAACAGCCTGAAGTCGAAGTTGCGGGCCTTCGATCTCGGGGTCGATGACATCCTGACGATGCCTTTCTCGCCCGAAGAGCTCCTCGCCCGCTCCATCGTCATCGGCCAGGCGCGACGCCTGGCACCTTTGTCGGCTGCAAGCGCGCAGTCGGGAGCTCGAGCTCATCCACCTCCTCGAGACGGCGCCAGTCCCAGCGTGTCCATCCCCGGCATCGTCGGGCAGGCAGGCGTCAGCCGCGCAGGGTGATCCGGCAGCGGCTCAGCCGGGTGCGGTCAGTAACGCGCACGACGCCGCCGACGAAGCGGTCCCATGGTCAGCCAGTCGATTGCAGCCCTTATCACCCATTTCGGCGCTCGGACGAAGGCGTACAGGACGGCGAGCGGCCAGGCGATGATCGCCAGGACCAAGGTGATGATCGGTCACTGATTCCCTTGTCGAGGCGGGTGATCAGGCCGGGCTGCGGACTTGCTCGATCGCGGGAGTCCCGTCACTGCTGTTCGAACCGAGGCCGGCCGGGTAGTCGGTCGCCTCGGCGGTCAGGCCATCGCTGAATGGGGAGGTCTCGATCGGTGCGATCTCGGCGGCACTGAACGCGATCGCATGGCCGGGATCGACCTCGGACCGACCCTGGAGATCCGATCGCATCGCTGAGATCCGTTGTCGGATCGCCCGGGCCCCACGAGTCACGCGGACGCGCTGCGCGTCCTGGCTCAGGATGGCCCAGCCGGCCAGGCCGGCGACGACAAGGCCGGCGACAGCCAGCGGCCAGCGCGGGCGACGCGCATGCCGCCCGATGTGGGCGGCGGCCGCCGCCCCCGCGATGGCCCTGCCGATGTCGATAGAGGGCAGGTCGATCCTGGGCCACTCGAAGTTCGAGACGGCCTCCGGCAGGTCGATCCTTGGACGCTCCAGCCCCGAGAAGTCGAGGTCCGGGAGGTGGACCCCCGAGAAGGAGCGCGCGATGCCATCGCGCGTGATCTCGGGGAGGTGGAGCTCGGAGGGATGGAGCTCGTTGGCGGGGACGTGAGATCGCCTCGCAAGTCCGAGGCTTTGCCGCGGCGTCATCGCTCGCGCCTGGCGGCGATCGTGCCAACGGCCGCTTTGGCCGTGACCTTGCGCGCTGCCATGCGCCGGCCAAGCGCCTCGAGCTCGGGCCGATCGAAGATGCTGCGTGCCTTGACGAACATGTCGGTCTCTTCTTCCTCGATATGGTTCTCGACGTTTCTCGCGAATCACGGTCGCCTTGGCGCCCCATGGCTCGTGGGTCGGTGCCAGATCCTTCGGCTCGCCAAGCAGGCTATCGACGACGTTGTGCTCCTCGATACCCTCGAGGACGATGTGACATCACTACTCTGGCGGCGTGACGTTCCGGACAGCGGCCCGGGCCGGTGGTCCCGCGGGGCTGCCCCGGGGCGGGCGGCGGACGACCTTCCGGGCGCTCCAGATGGCCGTCTGGCCGATCGCCCAGTAGCGAACGGGCATGAACAGGAGACCGGCCCTTACCAGCTCGCGCACGGACGGATCGCTGCTCGCTCGTCGAAGCAGGTCGATGGATATCGAAGGCTTGGCCAGATGGCGGACAAGACCACGCGGATCGCGTACCCCTCTGCGCACGAGGTCTCGAGCGGTCTCTGATCGCGCCGTCGATGAGAGGACGTCGCCCACAGCCGGCAACGCGGCGAGGGCTGCCAGTCGGTTGAGGCGAGGTAGTCCAGGCATCAGATGGGGATCCTCATGAACCGGTCCTACCCTGCTTCTGCTTGGCCATCGGTCGAATGCCTCGCGAGACGAGGCGCAGGCCGCATCCCCGGATCGGGGCGTAGACGCGAGTGTGCCGGGCCACCCGTGCTGTGTCATGACGGTCGGTCATGTCACGGGCTGCGGCCAGGGAGACTCTGGATCCGGGACGACGACTCGCCCGATACCGCCGGGACACCAGGCTCGTCGGAGTCGCGCGCTTAGCGCTTCTCCCGGGATTGGTCCGAGAGGACCACCGTCGCCGATCAGTCGTGCGCGGATTCGCCCGCGGTGGACGCCCCGCCCCAGCCCACGTTGGAGAAGGTCGGGATGAAGCGATACCCCTCGCCGGAGACCGTGGCGATGAAGCGCGGGTGCCGGTAGTCGTTCTGGAGCTTGATCCGGAGGCTCCGGACGTGCCGATCGACGATGTTGCTCTCAGCCACGAAGTCGACGCCCCAGATGGCATCAAGGATCTCTTCTCTCGTAACGACACGCCCGCCACGACTCGCCAGCAGGTAGAGCAGGCTCTGCTCGATCCCGGAGAGGTGCACGATCGAGTCACCGGCGCTCACGACGCGATTGAAGATGTCGATCTCGATCTCGCCGAGTCTGATGACAGGAATGATCGGCAGATCAACTCCGGTCGCCCGGCGGGTGATGACGATCGTCCGAGCGAGCAGCTCCTCGGGCGAGAAGGGCATCACGACGATGTCGTCAACGCCGAGATCGAACGCCCGCAGCTTCGACTTCAGGTCACCGCGTCGGGTGAGGCCCAGGACCGGCGTCCCACTCCGCTTCATCGTGCTCGAGGCCCCGAGCAGGTGGAGCAGTGCGGTGCTGTCATCGTGGTCCATGTCGATCACGCTGATGTTCGGGGACCACTCGGTCAGGATCGCCTCGGCCTCCGCCAGGCTTCCGGCGGCTCGAACGACGAACACGCCGTGATTCAGCGTCAATGTGATGAGGTCTACGACCAGCGGGCGATCATGGAGGACGAGCGCGCGACGTGCTTCGGTTGCCGGTGCGCTCATCGAGTCATCCACCTCAGCTCATCCTCATCGATGCAGGATGTCGGCATCTCCAGCCTCGGCCGATCCACCGCTTCTGTCTTGTCCTTAAGGTGTGGGCGGATATGAAGCTACACCACAGCGAACCATCGTGCAGGTGCAATTCATGGGCAGCCTCCGGTTGCGTTCGCAGGTGCTCCGTGACGAGCTTGACCGCGGCGGCACGCTCAGCTCACTCCTGCAGCGCCACACGAAGGTCGTGATGGTGACCATGGCCCAGCTGATCCTGTGCAATCGGATCCACCGGCTGGACCAAGGTGCCGCGCGCCGGCTGCTCCAGGTCGACGATCGCGCCGAGGAAAAGCCCGTCCGGGGTGACCCGGGACTTCCTTGCCCAGATGATCAGCGTTCAGCGACCGGCGCTCTCCGTCGCGATCCGGCGGTTCAAGGACGTCGCGCTTCGTCTCCTACTCACGCGGACAGATCAGCGCGCTGATCGCGACGGACTGCCCGGGAGATCCTGCGGCTGCATCGCGGTCATCGCCGCCCGAGGCCGGCCGGCTCGAGAGAAAGGAGGGTCCCGCCCTACGTTGCGGCCGCGCCGAGCGCCGCCGGCAGGAGGCCGAAGATGAGGAGCATCGCGATCGCGATGAGGATGGCGCTGCCGACCGTCGCCATCACGATGGACCTGATATCGGGACCAGGGCCGGTTTGACGTCTGCTGAGGACCCGGCCCTCGATGGAGGTCGTGCTGTCCGGGCGCGAATCGGGCCCCGGGTGAGATGGCTGGGCCGGAATGGACGTTCTGACAGGCTGGCTGATGGACATGCGTGAAATGGTCTCCGGGTGGACATGCTGGATGCTGGCAACAGCGTCCGGCGGCGAGGCGACTCTGTCATGACGGCGCGTCACGAGGCGCCCGCCCGACGTCATCGTGAAGACGCCGATGGCAAGATCCTGGCCGTCGTCGATGCGTGCGACGGCGTTCTCCAGCGCGAGGTCACGCATCTGGCGTTCGAGCCGGGCGCGGTCTATGACCACCGGGCGCTCGCCGGCCGACAGCACTGCGACGACCTGAGCCAGCACGGTGTTGTCGAGCCGGAGCGACCCGATCTGGGGCGCAGCTGACGAGCACGGCGAGCAGGACCACACGTGCGAGAAGCCTATTCTGCATTTGAGTATCGGAGGGCGCGTCGAAAGGTTCCGCGGGCGGGGCGGTATGCTCCCGACGTGCCAGACCGTGCCATCCCGGTCCGCCCATGGTGGACGCTGCGGTCGCTCCTCGTCGTCATCGTCGTGATCGCCGCGTGCGGAGCTGGGACCGTCGCGTCGGCCCCGCCCCCGGGTGCCGGCCTCCCGGCGGCGGCGACCGGGCTGTGCGACGCCATCGCGGCCGCGCCGGACGCGGTTGCGGTGGAGCGAGCGTTCGCCAACGAGGCCCACGATCTGCTGCACGAGCTCGCGGCGGACCCGCGGCTCTCGCGCGCCGATGCCGAGCTGGTCCTTCAGACGATGCAGCAGGTCGAGGCCGACTTCAGGGCCGGCGCCGAGATCGGCCTGACCACCGGGGACCTTGTCGTCCTCGCCCGGTCGGCGGACGCCGCGCTGGCGGCTCTTGGGATCACCGTTCAACCGTGCGAAGGTTGAGAGGGTACCCGCCGGTTCCGCGCCGGCCCTGGGCTTCGAACGTCGCGCGCCGAGTCTCGGCCATCCTCGTCCTGATGATTGGCATCCTGTCCGTGGTTGGCTGTGCCGCCTCAGGCGACGCCGCGCCATCCCCGACCGGTACCGGAATCGTCGCCGAGATCGCGTCATACCAGCTCGTCGCGGGCCAGCCGGGACGGCTCATGATCGCGGTCCTGACCGGGGACAACCGGTGGCTGAGCTTCGGGTCGGTCGAGGTCCGGTTCCGGTACCTCGGCGACGGGACCGGAAGTCCCGCTCCGAGTCCCGGCCCGGCGGTGGACCCGAGGACCGCCCTGTTTCTGCCGATCCCCGGTTCCCCCGAGGCGACATCGAGCAAACCGACCCTCACGCTTCCCTCCGACGGACGGGGCGTCTACGCCGTCGAACCGATCACCTTTCCGGTGGCCGGGTTTTGGGAGGCCACGGCCCGAGGTGTCCACGACGACGGCGCCGCGTTCGAAGCTGCCGCGGCCTTCACCGTTCTCGATCACTCCCGGATTCCCGCGGTCGGCGACCGGGCGCCACACACGGACAATCCGGTGATCGGGACGGTCGGGATCCCGAGCGTGGCGATCGACTCTCGAGCCACCGGCGACGCCCCGATCCCCGACTCGATCCTCCACTCGACTTCGATCGTCGACGCCCTCGATCACGGGCACCCGGCTGTGATCGTGTTCTCGACGCCGGTTTACTGCGTGAGCCGCTTTTGCGGTCCGGTCACCGACCTCGTCGCCGATCTCGCCGCCGCCTATGGCGACCGTGCCGTGTTCATCCACGTCGAGATCTACCGCGACTTCCAGGCCGGGCTCGTCAATCCGGCGGCCCTGGACTGGCTCCAGACGGAGACGGGCGACCTACGCGAGCCGTGGACCTTCATGGTCGGAGCCGACGGGATCATCGTCGGTTCGTGGGACACGGTGGTCACGCGCGGCGAGCTCGAGCCGCTGCTCGCCGCCCTCCCGCCGAAGGTTCCCTGACGGGCAGCACGCTGACG
>JBBQJL010000067.1:0-12292 GCA_038325875.1 Candidatus Limnocylindrales bacterium | reverse complement strand
GGGAGACGACCGAGACCCCGGCCAGATCGGGGTGGAGCAGGTCGACCCCACTGTCGATGACGGCCACGACGACGCTCGGATCGCCGGTGGTCGTCCTCCACGCCTCGGGGACGCGGATCTGCTCGAGATCCCCCTGCTCGGCGTAGAGCGTGTCCGACGGCTGTCCGTCGGCCGGCCAGTCGGTCGCGTGAACGACCGCATCGGGGACCACCCCGAGGACCCGTGGATCGGCCCGCAGCTCGGCGGCGACCTGGCCGGCCATCCCCGGGCTGGCCACGACCACCGAGCGCTGCCCGACCGCCGATTGCCGGACCGCGCGGACGCCGCTGACCTGGAGCCGGAGCGGGGCGGCATCCCGCCACACGACGACGAGCCGATCGCCGGGGGCCGCTGCATCGGTGGCCAGGATCGCCGGTTTCGCGGCGGCCACCGGCAGGGCCGCCATGAGCGCGAGCAGGACGGCGACCGCGACGGTCGCCAGGCGGCGCGAGCGTGACGACATCGTGGTTGCTCCTCCTGCCTCGACGAGGCCTGACTGGGACGGTAGCGCCGTTGGCCGCCGCGCGCAAACGGGCGGGTCCCCGGCTTGCCCACGGGACCGCTCAGGACAGCGGGGTGATGGTCACGCTCGAGCCGACGACGTCGACGTGCTCGGCGTGGCCGTCGACTTCGACGACGATCGTGTAGCCGTCGGGCCGGAGCGAGGTGGACAGGACGCGGACCGCATGGCTGGCGTCCCGGACCGGCACGATCAGGGTCAGGAAGCGCGCCGTACGGCCATGGAGGCGGGCCTGGACCGTCGACGACTTGAGCTTCTGGTTGTAACGATACGTCCGCCAGCCCTGGATCGGCCGGGTCGCGCCGGTCACGATCGTGGTCCGCGGCTTCGTGGCCAGCTGGACGATCACGACATCGCCACCGGCCGCGTGCGTCCGGACCGTCCGGCCATTCGCGGTCGGGTGGGACGAGGGCGCCAGGTGCCACAGCTGGGTGTATGTGCGCGGACGACTCGAGGCGAGGCGGTCGTCGACGATGAGATAGCCCCCGTGGCGCGAGAAGACGACCGTCCGCCGATCACGCACCCCCGGGTAGCCCTGGACCTCGACCCCGATCGCCAGGGCGTCGAGCGTCTCGATCCGGAGCCGGAGGGCCGTCGTCGCTCCCGCTCGATACCCGAGCCCGGAAACCGTGACCACGCTCTGCGCGGAGCGGCCCACGAAGTACGACCGGTACGGGCCCGGGTTGTAGCTGTACGTCCCGCTCCCGACGATCAGCCGTGAGCCGAGGCCGTAGAGGGTCAGCGAGCCTCCATCCGCGTGCCCGTGGTACGCCCGACCCGGGCCGTAGCGGACGACGAACGCGGCCTCGTCGCCGAACGGCCGGGTCTCGCCCCAGCCCGACCGACCGAAGGCATAGCCTGCCTGGAATGAGGCGAACGTCCCGAACGGTCGCGGCCCCGCGGCGCCCCCGGTCGCGGCGAACTCGGCCAGGGTCCCGGGGATCGGGGTCGCCCGGCCGGCGTGGGTGTCGCCGATGAGCTCGTATTGGCCGTTGGGCAGGGTCGCCCAGCCAAGGAAGGTCGGCATCTTGTCGACGCGCGCGAACGCCGCCGGGACGGGCCTGCCGCAGGCGCGCAGGCGGTCTTCGGCGGCCGTATAGCGCTTGTAGTCGTAGTACTCGTAGCCGATCGATCGCTCGTTCGAGACGCCCTGCGGATCGATGCTCTCGACGACGAGGTTGCCGATCCGACGAGCGGCGGTGCCCATCCAGTCGACACGGTGCAGGAGACAGCCGATGTCGAGCAGCCCGATCGATTGATTGAGGGCGTGGTTCCCGTGCCACACGTAGAAGCGCGGATCGGCCAGGGCGACCCCATGCCCGTCGAGCCCCGCGCGCAGCCAGGCCGACATCGGGACGATCCGCGCGGTGCAGGCCAGGACCATCGCCCGCCACGCCGTGGCATGGTCGTCCCACGAGAAGCGCGAGCGTGGCGCCGAGGGCGGGTTGTCGCGCAGCCAGTCGCGCAACAGGAAGAGCGCCCGGTCGAGATAGCGCGCCCGCCCGGTCTTGACCCAGGCCGCCTCGAGCTTCAGGACATACCGGAGCGAGTGGTAGCCGAACAGCCAGTTGTCGTCGTGGAACGGGTTCTCACGCCAGGTCGGGTTCGCCGGCAGGCGGACGGTCGGCTCTGAGCCAAGGGTGTAGCGGCTGTCGAGCAGTCGGTCGGCCGCCCCAACGACGTCCCCACGTGGGTCGCAGCCGGGCCGCAGCACGACGTTCGGCGGCGTGGCGGGTTCGGGCTGCTCCCCGGCCAGTCCCCGGGACCCGACGCGGTCGTGAGTCGCTCCGTCGGCGACCCCAAGCCCGAGCGTGGACAGCCCGAGCAGGGCGAGGATGAGCGCGCGAGTGAGGCGAACGGCCATGGTCCCGACCACGTCCTGTCCTGACGCCTCCACGGGGCGAGGATGCCCCTTGGGGAGCGGACGCTACACCACCCCCGTCATCTTGACGAGGGGGACCATCGAAGGACCGGGCAGGCACCCGGCGGACTACGGTCGCGCCGCCGCGAGCCGGCCGAGGAGGACGGCCTTGACCTGGTCCGCCGAGACCCGCTCCTGGGTCATCGTGTCGCGGTCCCGGATGGTCACCGCGCCGTCCTCGAGCGAGTCGACGTCGACCGTCACGCACCACGGCGTCCCGATCTCGTCCTGGCGCCGGTACAGCTTGCCGATCGCCGCGGTGTCGTCGTAGACGGCCATGATGTCGCGCTTCAGGTCGGCCTTGATCCGGTGGCACAGCTCGACCAGCTCCGGCCGCTTCTTGAGCAGCGGCAGGACGGCTACCTTGTACGGGGCGAGGTCGGGATGGAGCGCCAGCGACACGCGGGTCTCGCCCTTGACCTCTTCCTCGCGATAGCTGTCGATGAGGAAGGTGAACGCCGCCCGATCCGCACCCGCCGCGGTCTCCACGATCCACGGCACGAACTTCTCCTCGGTCGCCGGGTCGAAGTACTCGAGGTTCTCGCCGGACGCCTCGGCATGGCGGGACAGGTCGAAGTCGCCCCGGTTGTGGACGCCTTCGAGCTCTTTCCAGCCGAATGGGAAGCGGTACTCGACGTCGATCGCCTTCTTGGCGTAGTGGGCCAGCTCGTCGGGAGCGTGCTCCCGGAGGCGCAGTCGCTCGGGGCTCACGCCGTAGGCCTCGTACCACGCCCGCCGGCGCGGGAGCCACTCCTCGAAGGCCGCCGCAGCGGCTTCACCCGGGCGGACGAAGTACTGCATCTCCATCTGCTCGAACTCGCGCATCCGGAAGACGAAGTTGCCCGGGCTGATCTCGTTGCGGAAGCTCTTGCCGATCTGGGCGATCCCGAACGGGATCTTCTTGCGGCTCGACTGCTGGACGTTCTTGAAGTTGACGTAGCTGCCCTGGGCAGTCTCCGGCCGGAGGTAGACGATCGAGCCCTCTTCCTGGACCGGACCCATGTGCGTCTGGAACATCAGGTTGAACTGGCGCGGCGCGGACAACGGACCGCCGTCGTTGGGGCAGGTCAGCCCGAGCCTGGCCACGACACCCGGGTCGCGCAGGTCGGTCGCCGACAGATCCTCAGCTCCGGGCAGCTCGTCGAGCCGATAGCGCCGATGGCAGGTCGCGCACTCGACCAACGGGTCGCTGAACGACCCGACGTGGCCCGACGTCACCCAGACCTGGGGATGCATCAGGATCCCGGCATCCAGCCCGACGACGTCGTCCCGTTCCTGGACCATCGCCCGCCACCAGGCGCGCTTGACGTTGTTCTTGAGCTCGACGCCGAGCGGCCCGTAGTCCCACACGGCGTTGATCCCGCCGTCGATCTCGGACGACGGGAAGATGAAGCCGCGGCGCTTGCTGAGCGAGACGATCGTGTCCAGTTCGGGCACGGCGGGCGTGACGAGATCGGGTGCGGCGGTCTGGGGGTCGGTCACGACGGTACGCTCCACGTTGGCGGCCGGCCGTGGCAGGGACGGTCGCAGGGGGACGACTGGATGCCCCGATGCTAGCAGACGCCGTGCGGCCTGCCGTCGGCCGGCTCAGCCCGCGGGCAGGGTCGCCGCCAGCAGCCGGATCGCGTTGCCGCCCATGATCGCGGCGATCTGCGCGTCATCGAAGCCCTCGACCAGGAGTGCGTCGGTCAGCTGGACGATGCCGGTCGCATCGAACGGGGTCGGCACGGCGCCGTCGAAGTCCGAGCCCAGGCCCACATGGTCGACCCCGACCAGCTCGACCGCAGCCCGAACCGTCCGCGCGATCGAGGCCGGGTCCTCGCCACCGGTGGCGGTCGGCCAGAAGCCGATCCCGACCAGGCCGCCGGTCGCGGCGATCCCGCGGACCTGGGCGTCGGGCAGGTTGCGCACGGAATCGAAGCTGGCCCTGACCCCGGTGTGCGAGGCGACGACCGGCCGAGTAGCCAGCGCCAGGACGTCGTCGATCGTCCGGGACGACGCGTGCGCCACGTCGACGAGCATCGAGCGCGCTTCCATCCGGGCGACCATCTCCCGGCCGGCGCCGGTCAATCCGCCCTGCTCGAGGCCGTGGGCAGACCCCGCGAACGCATTGTCGAAGAAGTGGGTCGGCGACATCATCCGGAACCCGGCGTCAGCGAGCGCGTCGACGTTGGCCGGATCGCCGTCGAGAGCGTGAGCGCCCTCGATCGTGAGGAAGGCCGCCGTGGTCGCCCGATCGAGTTCACGCCGAGCCATGTAGGCCGCCAGATCCGCCTGGGTCCTGATGAGGCTCAGCCGTCCCGCCGACCGATCGGCCATGTCCCGGGCGCGATCGGCCTGGTAGAGGCCGCGCGCCAGCAGGCTTCGCCAGGTCTTCGGCGGCCAGCGCTGGGCGAGGGCGAGCAGGGTGACGTCGTCGGTCCGATCGTCGTTCCGGTCGAGGTTCACGCCGCGCGGCACCTTGGTGCAGACGGCGAGTCCCTCAAGCGCGATCCCGCCCTCGATCAGCCGCGGGACGTCGACGTGGCCGTGGGGGGCGCGTTTGAGAAGATCGCGGCCCCACAGGAGCGAGTCGGCGTGCAGGTCGACCACGACCAACCGCTGGTGGAGGTCGATGGCGCGAGCCGACGCCGGATAGGGCGGCCGACGACCGACCGGGTTCTTGGCGCGAGCGATCCGATCGGGAACCACGACGAACGCCGCCCGGGCCGCGCCGATGACGGCGAGGGCGGCGAGGATGGCCAGGCCGAGCGCGACGAGCGGACCGCGCCGGCCTCGACCGATCATCGTGGCGATCGGCTCATGGCCCGGAAACGACGATCGGCCGGGGGGTGACCCCGACCGATCGAGCCGTGCGAGTTCGGATCAGCGACGGCGGCGGCCGCGCGCCAACCTGGGCTTCTCGAGCAGGACCAACGCACCGGCGAGGACCAGGCCGAGGCCGAGGAAGACCAGGCCCAGCGAGGTCGCCGGCGAATCGCCGGCACCGATCGTCGAAGTCGGCGGCAGGGTCACCTTCGGCTTGCCGGTCGCGCCCTTGACGTCCGCGCTCGGGCTCGGATCGTGCGACGTGGAGGTGGAGGCTTCGACCGAAGCGCTCGGGCTATCCTTCTTGCACTCGATGACGAGCGGGTCCGAGCGCCCGATATTGTCAAGCTCGTCGTAGCCCTCAGCCCGGTCGGCCACGCGCAGCGCGTGCGCCCGGATCGTGTAGCTGCCCGGGTCGAGCTTGCCGGAGGCCTCGTAGCCGTTGGCCGTGGCGTCCTTCGGGTCCACCCACGAGAAGTCGGGTGGGGTCCCGTTGTTGCCGCTCAGGCCGCTGACCAGCTTGCCCGAGCCATCGATCCGGATGTAGGCCTCTTCAGGATCGCTCGTGTTGAGCGTCGTCCCATCGACGGTCAGGACGAGAGCGAACAGCGTGCTGCTGGCGCAGTCGTAGCGGAGGTAGAGGTGAGCGACGACCGGGTTCTTGGCGTAGCCGTCGTCGGACATCGGGGCGAACACGTCGCCGCTGAGACTCCAGTCGCCAGTAGCTCCATTGACGTCGGCTGTCCCGTAGGTCGGGGACGGTGGGTTCGCGGCGCCGACCCCGGCGGGTGCCAGCACCGACAGAGCGAGAAGAGCAGCGGCCGCTGCCCACCCGAATAGACGGAGCATCCGTCCAACTCTGCCCCGAACGAACCGATGACGGACACTCGTCCGCATGGCCTGTTCCTCCTTGAGCCGAGCACCGGCTCGATGATGTCCGTACTCCGGCATTCGCCGGATCCGGTCGATGATCGTTGAATCATGGCCTAATCGGCGCCAATAGTCCAGTACGAACGTTCTATCCCCTGTCGACCGCACCCGACCTCTTCACTCTGGACCGCCCTCGTGACGACGGCGCTGGACGGTGTCGGCAGGCACCACGCCGTAGCTGCGAGCTCGTGAGGCGGTGGGTCGAGCCGCCGTTGCGGCCCGTGACCCGCTGGTCGGCGCGCCTGCTTCGCTGGTCAGGCGTCGAGCGGGACGGGTCGCCGTCGGTCCGCGCCCACCGCCCGATCGGCGGGTCCAGCCGGGATCCCGGGCGCCCCCGGAACCTCGCTCATCCCGAACTCCAGGCGAAGCGGGGGCTCCTCAGCCGCCAGCCACGCGTCGCAACTGTTGGCCAGCCGACGGGTCAGGGCGGCGGCGCCATCGATCGGCGTGTCCGGCAGGGTCACCACGAAGCGCCGCCCGCCCTCGACCGCGACCCGGTCCTCGGCCCGGGTCCGCTCGCGCAGCAGACCGGCGATGACCGGGCCCAACCGGGCCACCGGACCGGCACCCACGGTCGAGCGCGAAGCATCACGGCCGACGAACCAGATCGAAACCTGGCTGGCCGGGTGGGCGGCTGCCGGCGCTTGCGGCTGGGCCTCGATCGGGCGCGACGGGACCGGAACGACGGGACCGCCGACGACCAGCGACTCGTCGACCGGACGTCCTGCCGCCGGTCGAGGGGCAGAGGCGACATAACGGGTCGGGCTGGATGGGACCCACGACGGCGTTGAGATCGACGGCGTTGGACTGCCGACCTGCGGGTGCTGAGTCAGGTCGGACGGCGTCGGTCGTGGCCCGGGTCGCACCGGCTCGATCGGCCCGCCGCCGGTCCGGAACAGTCCGTCCGGGCGGGTCAGGAAGGCGGAGATCGCGCCGGCGAGCGGATCAGATCCGTCGGTGGCCACCAGGCCGATCGGGTGTTCCCCCGGACCGCGCCGGTCAAGCACGGGTCGTGGCCGGAACGTCGCGATCGCCAGGACGAGCAGGACGACCGAGTTCACGGCGGTGATCACGGCGAGGAGGGTCAGGACCCCGGACTCGTCCACCTCCGGTCAGCGGGCCGCCGGCGTGCGGCTCAGCCAGCGCCGCCAGCCGCCGGACGGTTCGGCGATGACGGTCTCGTTCACCACCGGCGGAGCCGTACCGGTCAGGACCTCCGTCGCGACAGCCCGGAAGTCGTTGGCAACCTTGCTGTCGTGAGCGCTCAGGGTGATCGGGAGGCGCAACCCGGCCGCCTCCGCCAGGCGGACGCTGTCCCGGATCGTCGACTGGAGAACGAGCTCACCGTAGGTCTGGCGCAGCTCGGCCAGGACCTGCCGCGAGTGGACAGTGCGATTCACCCGGCCGGCCAGGATCCGGGGGGGTTCGAGGGCGGGGTTGAGGCCGGCCCGGACCTGGTCCATCTCGCGGACCAGGCTGGCCACGCCGGGCAGTGCGATGGCGTGCGTCTCGACCGGGATGAGGACCTCGCGGAAGGCCGCCAGCGCAGCGACGCTGAGGAAGGCGATCGACGGCGGGCAGTCGGCCATGACCACGTCCCAGTTGGCCGGCAGCCGATCGACCGCGCGGACGAATGCGGCGGCGAGATCGGCCAGGAGGGTCCGCTCGGCCGTGACCAGCCACGGAGAGGCGGGGACGACATCGACGTTGGGAACGATCGTGCGCTGGGCAAGCGACGCCAGCTCGGTCGACCCCACGAAGACGTCGAACATCCCGCGGGAAGCGTCATGGACCCCGACCCAGTCGGACGCCGAGCCCTGCGGATCGAGGTCGATGAGGAGGACCCGGGCGCCGGTCTCGCCGATCGCCGCTGCGAGGTTGACCGACGTGGTCGTCTTGCCCGCCCCGCCCTTGTGATTGATGACCGCCAGGGTCCGCACGCCACCTCCAGCTCGCGTTCGCGTTTCGACGTGGGCTCGTTCCCGGCGTGCCGCCACTCATTCTAGCCCGACCCGGTGATCGGAGCGCCGCGGTGCGCTGCGGTCAGGTGCGATTCAGGGCCCTGCCCGGACCTCGTCGAGGAACGGCAGCGAGCGGGCGTCGCGTTCGAGGGCGATCCGCACGAAGTCGCGCATGGACGCCTCGACCTCGCGCTCGACCGCGAGCGGCACCCGGAGGAGCGCGAGCCCTTCGGCATCCATCCGCTGATAGGCCTTGAGCAGCTTGAGCGCGTCGAGCGACAGGCCGGTCCGGTCGGTCGGCGGCCCCGCCTCGCGCTGGCACAGGACGCCGCCGAGCGGCGGGACCCAGCGGAACGTGTCGGTCTCCTCGAGCACCCGGTCGCACTCGACGCAGCGGTCGACCTCGGGGCGCACGCCCAGCTCGTCGGTCAGGCGCATCTCGTACCAGCGCGCGACCCGGCCTGGCGCCATCCCGGCGTCGAGCAGCTCGTAGGCGCGGCGGAGGAGGAGGTAGAGCGGCTCGGCCGGGTGGCGCTCCTCGAGCGACCGATCAGCCAGTTCGGCGAGATACCAGGCAGTCGCCGTGGACTCGAGCGAGTCGCGCAGGCTCAGCCAGGCGTGGCCGACACTGACCTGGGTGACGACGTCGAACGTGCGCCCGTGGGCCAGCTGGAGGCGCAGCTCGGCGAACGGCTCGACGCTGCCGCCGAGCCGGCTGGTCGGCCGGCGCACGCCTTTGGCGATCGCCTTGAGCTTGCCGTCGTGCGGCGTGATCAGGGTCAGGACCCGGTCGGCCTCGCCCAGGTCGAAGCGCGACAGGACGATCGCATCGGTCGACCAGAGGCGTTTCACGGGCATGTCGTCACGGTAGCATCGGCGGGCATTGGGCGATGGCGAGCCAACCCGCTACCGGGAGCGGGCAGGTTTGCGTGTACACTGGATCGGCGATGACCGCGACCCGCCCTGAGCTCGATCTGCCCACCCTGATTGCCGCCACCGAGGCCGAGATTCTCGGCCTGGTCGGCGACCGCGACCCGTCAACCCGGGGCCTGTACGAGATGGTCCGCTACCACCTTGGCCTCGACGGCAGTGGCTCGGCCGGCAAGCGCATGCGGCCACTCCTTGGCCTGCTCGCCTACGCCTCGATCACCGGTCAATACGAACCCGCCCTGCCCGGTGCAGCGGCCGTGGAGCTGGGCCACAACTTCAGCCTGATCCACGACGACATCGAGGACGCCGACCTCGAGCGGCGCCACCGGCCGACCCTCTGGTCACTCCACGGGATCCCCCAGGCGATCAACACCGGCGATGCCGTATTCGTCCTGAGCCGGATCGCCCTGCACCGCCTGACCGACCTCGGCTTCAGCGATTCCAAGGTCCTCCGGCTGATGCGCCTGTACGACGAGACCTGCCTCGCCCTGTGCGAGGGCCAGTACATCGACATCTGGACGTCGGGCCACGACGACCCGATGACGGTCGAGCTGTACTTCGACATGATCGGGCGCAAGACGGCCGCCCTCATCTCGGCGGCGATCGAGGCCGGGGCGCTCCTGGCCACCGACGACGAGGCGGTGATCGGTCGTTACCGGGCGTTCGGCTGGGCCCTCGGCCTGGCCTTTCAACTGAACGACGACCTGCTCGGGATCTGGGGCGATGAGGCCACGACCGGCAAGGCGCCCTCGGACATCGCCAAGCACAAGAAGACGCTCCCGATCCTGTACGCCTTCGAGCAGGCCAACCCGGCCGATCGTCTCCGCCTAGGGGAGGTCTACCGACACCCGAGTCCAACGGCCGGCGACATCGCCGACGTCGTGGCGATCCTCGAACGGACCGGCGCCCGGACCTACACCCGCGATCAGGCTCGCCGCTACCGGGCCGTGGCTTTGGCTGAACTCGATGCCGCCGGCACGGTGGAGCAGGACGCCCGCGACCGGCTGGCCGGGATCATGGACGCGGTGATCAGCGCCTGATCAGCCGGATCGCGACCCGCTCGGTCAGCGATCCTCGTCCTCGTTGATGTCGTCTTCGGGATCACGCTGGCGGACCGCCAGGACCTTACCGACCCGCCGGCCGTCGGTTGTCTCGACCGTCAGCTTGAGCCCGTGCAGACGGACCTCGTCGCCCGGGGCCGGGACCTTGCCGATCCGATGGAAGATCAGCCCGCCGATCGTGTCGTACTCCTCGGCATCCTCCAGGACCAACGGGATCTCGAAGATCTCGGCCAGCTCGTCGACATCCACCCGGCCGTCAATCCGGACCTCGTCCGGCGACAGACGCACGATCATCGGTTCCTCGACGTCGTATTCGTCCTGGATCTCGCCCACGATCTCCTCGAGGAGATCCTCGATCGTGAGCAGGCCGGCCGTACCGCCGTATTCGTCGAGCACGATCGCGATGTGGACCTTGCGCCGCTGGAACTCGTGGAGCAGATCGTCAATCGACATCGACTCGGGTACGAACAGCGGCGTCCGAAGTAGCGAGCGGACGGTCGGCCGGGTGTTCGCGCCGATCTTGAGGACCGGCAGGAGGTCCTTGGCGTAGATGATCCCGATCACCCCGTCGATCGACTCGTCGTAGACCGGTACCCGGCTGTGACCCTCCTCGACAATCAGGTCGATCGCCTCGTCGAGGGTGGCCGATGCGGGCAGGGCGACGATCGCGATCCGGGGGACCATCACCTGGTGCAGGCGCCGGTCGCCGAGCTCGATCACCGCGTTGATCATCTGCTCCTCTTCGGCCTCGAGGATCCCCTGCTCGCCGCCGCGCTCGACGATCAGCTTGAGCTCTTCGGCCGTCATCTGGGCCTCGCTCGACATGGCCACCCCGAGCACCTTCGTGATCCGACTGGTGATCCGGGTCAGGAACCACACGATCGGGCCGAGCAACCGCGCGATCCACTCGATCGGGCCGGCCACGATCATCGACAGCCGGTCGGCGTAAGCCAGTGCGATCGACTTCGGAACGAGTTCGCCAAAGACGATCGTGAACAGGGCGAGCAGGACGGTGACGATCAGCAGGGCGAGTCCGTCGGCACCGTCGCCGATCGCCGGGAACGTGCGCAGATACCTGGCAAACTCCACGCTGATGTTGACGGCGGCATAGGCCGAGGCGAAGAAGCCCAGGACGGTCAGGCCCAGCTGGACCACGGCCAGGAAGCGACCCGGATCGTCCTTCAGGCGACGGACCCGGCGGGCACGCCGGTTGCCGTCCTCGGCCAGCTGATCGAGGCGGCTGCGCCGGACCGAGATGATCGCGATCTCGGCCGAAACGAAGAAGCCCTCGAGCCCGGTCAGGAGCACGATGACCAGCAACACGATGATGTTGTTCACCCGGGGGGGGCCTCCTCGGGGTCCGGGCGCGGATCGCGCAGGCGGGCCGGCACGCCGACAGCCAGCTTGCCCGGTGGGACGTCGCGGTTGACCACGGCGCCCGCCCCGGTTCGGGCGCCCGCTCCGATCGTCGTCCGGGTCTTGCGCTTGCCGTCGAAGTTGGCCGTGATCGTGCCCGCCCCGATGTTGGTCCGGGCGCCGACGTGGGCATCGCCGAGGTAGCTCATGTGGTGCTGCTGGACGCCGGGCTCGAGCCGGCTGTTCTTGACCTCGGCATAGTTGCCCAGTTTTGCGCCGGTCCCGATCGAACTGCCCGGCCGGAGGTGGGCGAACGGCCCGATCTGGACGGAATCTTCCACCTCGGACGATTCGAGCACGCTGGCCCAGACGATGCAGTCGCGGCCGACCAGCGAGTCGATCAACTGGCTGCCGGCTCCGATGACCGTGCCCGCCCCGACCCGGGTCGAGCCGCGCAGGATCACGTTCGGTTCGAGGGTCACGTCGGCCTCGAGAACGACCGAGGCATCGACGTGGGCCGTCGTCGGGTCGCGCATCGTCACGCCGGCCAGCAGGTGGCGTTCATTGATCCGGGCCTGCATCGCAAAGGTCGCCTCGGCCAGCTGGGCCCGGTCGTTGATCCCGTCGAGGCTGCCGTCATCGCCGACCTGGACGGAGCCGATCACCCGGCCGTGCGTGCGGGCCAGCGCAATGAGATCGGTCAGGTACAGCTCGCCGGTGACCGGCGAGGGTTGCAGGTCGCCGATCCGGGCCTGGACCCACTCGG
>JBBQJL010000066.1:0-13038 GCA_038325875.1 Candidatus Limnocylindrales bacterium | reverse complement strand
GGTCGGGTTGCCACTCGTTCGTCGACACGTTCGACACGAAGACCCCGGGATGAACCTCCAAGTGGATACCTCCTTGCGCGGAGACGCTAGCACTTCGAGTCCGGCAAAGAATTGCCCTTGTTGCCAATGCACGCGCGATCTCCCGGCGGACCTGACGTAGTCCGAGAACCGCTCGTCCAGCAGCGACCTAAGGGCGGATCGTCTGCTCCTCGATGCCAGCTGCCGGCCCTGGCGCCCGACCTGCTGATCGACTCCTGATCGAACGGACGATGACGAGGACGCCCACGACGATCCAGGCAAGTCCGACCGTCCCGACCGTCCCGAGCGCATTGAGCGGCCCAGCCGACCAACCGTAGATCTGGCCCCTCACCGCCGCTGCGATCGACTCAGGCAGGACCGCTAGGGCGACCAGCATCGCGATTGCGACTGCCGCCCGACGTGACTTGGACATCGACATTCTCCGACTGCTGGCGGTCGCCCTGAGTGTCCGGCCGACGCGCGCGCCAGTCAGCGATCCACGATCGAGCCTTCCTGCCCAGGGCCACCGTGCACGACACCTCCGAACGGTCAGCCGTGCGGACGCGGGACTGGGATAGCGACTTGGCTTCTCCATCTCTCAACGCGGTCCCGGCAATCGGTGCCGAGTCGATCCTCGCCGGCTGATCCGGCCCGAGACCGCTTTGCCGGGCCACCATTGACCTCCCGTGACGACCATCGCCCCGAACGACTTCACGCAGCTCCACCTGTCAATAGGTGGGAGTTTGCGCACGAAGACCTGATCCTCCTCTTCCGGCGCTATCCTCCAGCCTTCAGACCGGCGCGGTCCCTGTAGCGGCGCCGAGACGCTGGGGTGCAGCACCGTGGGTGACGAGACGCTCGTCGGGGACCTGTACGACGCGATCCCGAAGGTCGAGCTGCATTGTCATGTCGAGGGCTGCGTGCGCCCGCAGACCGTTCTGGAGCTTGCCCGGAAGGCCGGCCGGACTCTCGCCGTCGAGGATCCGACGGAGCTCTACCGCTACACGTCCCTCGATTCGTTCCTTGTGATCTTCTGGATGGTCCAGGAAACCCTCGTCGAACCCGCGGACTGGGAGCGCATCGCGTACGAGTCGCTCGTCGATGCAGCGGCCCACGGCCTGCGCTACCGCGAGATGTTCATCACGCCTGCGCGCCACCTCGCAGCCGGCCAGACGCTGGCCGGCATCATTCAGGGCTTGACCGCCGGGATCGAGGCGGCCGAGGCGGACACCAGGGCACGCTGCATGCTGATCGCCGACATGGATCGAGCCTACGGACCGGCCGCGGGACGGGAGCTGGTCGAGCAGCTGGCCGAGCTACGGCACCAGAGCCGCGCGAAGCGGGTCATCGGCGTGGGCATGGACTCGACGGAGCTGGGAGTGGACCTGGCGTCCTTCGTCGAGCCGTTCGAACTCGCGCGCCATCACGGGTTGCGCTGCACCGGCCACGCCGGCGAGGCGGCAGGCGTGGGCCCCCAAAACATCCTGATCTGCCTCGACGTGCTTGGCCTGGAGCGCATCGACCACGGGATCGCGGTCGTGGAGGACTCCGCGCGGGTCCGGCGCATGGCGACCGAGCGCATCCCATTGACCGTCTGCCCCAATAGCAACGTGGTCATCGCCAATCGGTTCCCGAGCCTCCGCGAGCATCCCTTCCGGGCGATGCGCGAGGCGGGACTGCTCGCCACGCTCAACACCGATGACCCGGCGATGACCGACCTCGACCTCGGCGAGGAGTACCGCAGCGTGGCCGAGGCTCAAGGGCTGGACTTCGATAACCTCGCAGCGGTCGCTCTCGACGGCATCGAGGCGTGCTGGCTCGACGACGTCGATCAACGTGTCCTTCGCCGAGAGTTCTCACAAGCTCTCGATGATCTTCGCCAACAGGTTCCGCCGGACCACCAGCCCTCCCGTTTTTGACGACATCGGGTGGCTGGCGCGCCTCGCTCTGCCGGAGAAGATCCCCGCGACCGCTGCCGGCCGATGGCCCGCCGGGCCACGATTGACCTCCCGTGACCACCATCGCCCCGAATGAATTCACGCAGCTCCACCTGTCAATCGGTGGGAGTTTGGTCTCGGACTGACGCCTTACCCGTCTGTTGATCAGTCGGCGTCAAGTAGCTCGAGGACCGGAGCCATCGCCTCGAGCGCGGCCAGCGTCCGAGGCCAGAGCAGGATCTCGATCTGGGTGAAGCCGCCGGCCCGGAATGCCCGGAGTCCGTCGGCGATCTCCTCGGCCGAGCCGTGGAGGGGGATCGCCAAGGCCTCCGCCGCTCCCGTGAAGTCTGTCGGCTCGACGATGATGCCTGCGGACCGACCGATCGAAGCAGGGTCTCGGCCGATCTCGAGGCAGGCCGCTTCCAGTGCTGCCAGCCGTGGCGCGAACTCCGCCATGTCGCTCCGCTCCTCGACGTACCAGCTCCAGATGTCGGCATGCCGTGCGGCCAGACCGAGCATCCTCGGACCGCCGGCGCCGATCATGATCGGGATGCGGCCAGGACGGGGGCCGACCGGTCGCTGCTCCAGGTCGCGAGCCGCGTGGTAGGTGCCCTCGAAGTCGGCCCGGCCTGCCCGCAGGAGGGGCACGATGACCTCGAGCGCCTCCTCGAAGCGGCTGATCACGTGGTCCTCGGGCAGCCCGAAGGCATGGGCCTGCTTGCCCGCGTGCCCGGAACCGAGCCCGAAGACGAATCGCCCGCCGCTGATCTCGTCCAGCGTCTCGACCGCCTTGGCCGTGATCGCCGGATTCCGATGCAGGGCGGACAGGATCCAGGTGCCGACCTTCACCCGCGAGGTCGCGGCCGCCACGGCCCCGGTCATCGCGACGCTCTCCCACCAGCCGTGGATGGACCCGTCGGCCTGCCGCCACTGCAGCTCGTCCGGGATCCAGACGGTGTCGAACCCCATCGCCTCGGTCCGGAGGGCCAGGTCGCGGATCTCGACCCAGCGCGGGGTCGAGCCGTCCGTCCACGCTTCCTCCATCGGGAGCACGAGTCCGAGTTCGATGGACCGCACGGAACCTCCTTTCGCTGCTTGGGTGACCGAGTCTAGACCGCGGTGGGGTACACCCACGGCGACCCACGCGACATTAGCCGGGTCCCGGGCGGCCGGGCTACGATTGACCTCCCGTGACGACCATCGCCCCGAACGACTTCACGCAGCTCCACCGGCCAACAGGTGGGAGTTCGAGCACGAAGGTGTGACGGACACCGCAGTGACCCCACTGGGGACCATCGCCGAGTAGACTCCGCTTCGAGTCAAGGCTCGGTCGTTGTCAGCGACCGACGACGGCTGCCGCGAGAAGCGCCTGTGTCGCCCGATCCCGAGACTCTGCGACGATTCGCCGAGGACTACACCGCGGCGTGGTGCAGCATGGATCCAGCCCGTGTTGCGGCATGCTTCGCTACTACGGGCTCGCTCGCGATCAACGGCGGCGTAGCGGCGGTCGGGCGCGGTGCGATCGCGGCCACTGCCCAGGGGTTCTACACGGCCCTGCCCGACATGCAGGTGTACCTGAACGACCTCTTCGTCGATGGCGACCGCATCGAGTATCACTGGACCTTTACCGGCACGAACACCGGGCCGGGCGGCACCGGAAACGCAGTCCGCGTCGTTGGTTTCGAAGAGTGGACGTTCGACGACGAGGGCTTGATCGCCGCCTCGTCAGGCCACTACGATCCGGCGGAGTACGCGCGGCAGCTCCAACACGGCGTCTAGTCGAGCCCCAGCGGGGTGCGCCCCCCGGCAACCATTCCCGGCGAGACGGCACGAGCAAAGGCTGACTCCTTCGAGAACCGTTCGGAACGCGACCGGCCAGAGGTCGCAAATGATCGCAATCATCGAACTCTGCAACGGAAAGATCGCCAAGATGACGACCTGGTACGCCGCGCCGTTCGAGGCCCCGGAATGGCGGGCGCCGTTCGTCGAGCGCTTCTCGCCGCAGGGGACGTAACAGGCCCGCGGTGGGCTCGCTGAGTGATCTGCCATGATCGCCGTCGATTGGACCCCCGCGCGGGACGATCCCACCCGCGGACCCGCCCCCCGCCGCTACCATCGACCTTCCGTGACGACCCTCGCTTCGAACGATTTCACGCAGCTCCACCCGTTAACAAGTGGGAGTTTGGGCATCGCTCGTCGACCCGACCGCGAAGGCCGGGACGACTTCCCTGGCGAAGACGTCGAGTGATCGGCGGTCATGGAAGTACACGGTCACCTGCGATACGCCGAGCTCGATGAGGGGCGACAGCTGGCGGATCGCGTCGGCCGGCGTCGGGCCCATCACCCAATCGATCTCGCCCGCGTAGCTTCCCGATGGATCCTGGGCCTCGGTGATCGTGGCCGCCGATCCCGGCGGTACCTGCATGAAATCGGCCGGGTCCGACGGGAAGTACGCCTCGCCGAAGGTCGAGAGGCGGATCGACGAGAGATCGCGGCCGACATCGGCGCAGGCTGCGACCAGGAGGTCGTAGGGGATCCGGTAGCGATCGATCGGCCCGTCCCACTGCCAGATGTCGGCCCTCTCGGCGGCAACGCGCATCAGCTTGGGGCGATGCCCGCCGACGAGGATCGGGATCGGCGTGGCCGGCCTTGGCTCGCAGTAGGCGTCGCGGAGGTGATAGTGGACCCCGTCGTAGGTCGCCGGTGACTCCGTCCACATGACTCGCAGGACATCGATGGCCTCACCGAGCTGCGCGACGCGTGTCCCCGCGCTCGGGTACGGGTAGTCAAAGGCCGCGTACTCGTCTGCCTGCCAGCCGGCTCCGATGCCGAGGATGAGGCGACCTCCGCTCAGGTACTGGAACGTGGCCGCCATCTTGGCCAGGAGAGCGGGGTTCCGGTAGCTCTGGCTCAGGACGAGGTTCCCGAAGGTGTAACCAGGGAACTCGCCGGCAAGGAAGGCGATCGCAGTCCAGCCTTCGAGGGTGGGCGAATCGTCCTTCATGAGGTGATCGGAGACCCAGGCGGAGGTGAAGATCCCCTCGCCTCGCGTCAGAAGATCGCGGTAGTACACATGCCGATCGGCCATCTCCTCAGTGGTCGGCACAGCCAGCATGATCCCGAAATCGACCATTCACCTGGACTCCCTGTCTGGCCGGGGGGTCGGCCACCCCGAGTATGACCAGTCCGCGTTCGACTCCGACCAGCTCAGTGGCTGCCGACCTGCCTCCTCCCGGGCTACCATTGACCGCCCGTGACGACCATCGCGCCCAAGACTTCACGCAGCTCCACCTGTCCATAGCTCCGAGTTTGCTGGTGCGTCGTCTTCCGCGGTTCCGGCGCTAGACGTCGGGCTGGAGACCGGTACCGTGGACCAGTGACCTGGAAACCGATGGCGCGCGTCATCGAGACCGAGCGGCTCACGCTTCGGATCCGAGACGAGCGCGACGCCGGGTGGTACCGCGAGCTGGTCGCTGAACGTGGGGAGGACATCCCGACGCTCGAGGAGTCGAGGGCGCGCCTCGCGCGGTTCCGGGATTCGACGAAGGACACCGGCATCGGCGCTCTCGCGATCTGCCGTCGCGCCGAGGGCGACACGATCGGCTACTGCGCGCTCATCGTGGGGCGTGCCAGCTTGGACGAACCGGAGATCGCCTACGAGCTGCTTCAGCGGTTCCACGGTCACGGCTATGCAACGGAAGCGGCGCAAGCCCTCGTGGCTGCCGCTGCCGCGACGGGTCGACTTCGTCTGTGGTCGACGGTCGGGGCATGGAACTCGCCGTCGTTGCGGGTGCTTGAGAAGGTCGGGTTCCGCCGGGACCACACCGTCACGGATGATCGTGGCGAAATCGTGTACCTGGTCCGCGACCTCTAGAGCGACTGCCTACGGGCTCCATGATCTCGACCTCGGTTGCCGAGGCGATCGGGATCACCGGTTTTCGCAACGGCAGCCAGTCGGCCTGCCGGGCTACCATTGACCTCCCGTGACGACCATCGCCCCGAACGACTTCACGCACCTCCACGTCCACTCCGAGTTCAGCCTTCTGGACGGGCTCGGACGGATCAAGGACCTCGTCGACGGGGCGGCGCAGCAGGGCTTCGACAGCCTCGCCCTGACCGATCACGGGGCGCTCTATGGCGCGGTCGCGTTCTTCCAGGCGGCCACCGCCAAGGGGATCAAGCCGATCATCGGCGTCGAGACCTACGTCGCCCGCCGGTCGATGACCGACAAGGAGGGCAAGGCCGACGCCCAGCCGTTCCACCTGATCCTGCTGGCCAAGGACGCCATCGGCTACCGGAACCTGTGCCGCCTCGTCACCGACGCCCATCTCGACGGCTACTACTACAAGCCGCGGATCGACCGCGACCACCTGGCCAAGTACAGCCAGGGCCTGATCGGGCTGTCGGCCTGCCTCGGCGGGGAGATCCCGCGGGCGCTCGAGACGGACGACTGGGAGCTCGCCCGCAAGCTGGCCGGCGAGTACGGCGACATCTTCGGCAAGGACGGCTTCTACCTCGAGTTGCAGGACCACGGCCTGGCCGAGCAGCGGCGGCTGAACGAGCAGCTCCTCCGGCTCGCCCCGGAGGCCGGCCTGCCGCTGGTCGTGACCAACGACCTCCACTACGTCCACGAGGCCCAGTCCGAGGCCCATGACGTGCTGCTCTGCGTCGGCACCGGCAACAACCTCGACACGCCCGGCCGGATGAAGTTCGAGACCCATGACTTCTACCTGAAGTCGGCGGCCCAGATGGCGGCCCTCTTCCCGGACCAGCGCGAGGCCCTGCTCAACACCCGCAAGATCGCCGAGATGACCGGCGGGCTCCAGCTCCCGCTCGGGCAGCTCCGGATCCCGCACTTCCCGGTCCCCGACGGTCACACGACCGAGAGCTGGCTGGCCGAGGAGTGCCAGCGCGGCCTGGCGGCCCGCTACGGGACGGTCACCCCCGAGCTCCAGGAGCGGCTCGACTACGAGCTGCGGGTCATCACCACGATGGGCTACGCCGGCTACTTCCTGATCGTGGCCGACTTCGTCCGGTTCGCCCGCGAGCAGCGCATCCAGACGACCTGCCGGGGGAGTGCCCCGGGCTCGATCGTGACCTACACCCTGGGGATCACCCCGGTCGATCCGATCCTCTACCAGCTCCCGTTCGAGCGCTTCCTCAACCCCGACCGGGTGACGATGCCCGACATCGACGTCGACTTCGAGGACGGCCGGCGCGAGGAGGTCATCGCCTACGTCGGGCGGAAGTACGGCCAGGACCATGTGGCCCAGATCATCACCTTCGGGACGATGCTCGCCCGCGCGGCGATCCGCGACGTCGGGCGGGTCCTGGGGATGAGCTACGGCGAGGTCGACCGGATCGCCAAGGCGATCCCCAACCAGCTCGGGATCAAGCTCGACGAGGCGCTCGTCATCGCGCCCCAGTTCCGCGAGATGGTCGAGCTGGATCCGCAGGTCGGCAAGCTGGTCGAGCTGGCCAAGCAGCTCGAAGGCGTGACCCGCAATGCGAGCACCCACGCCGCCGGCGTGGTCATCAGCCGCGAGCCGTTGACCGAGCTCATGCCGCTCCAGCGGGCGACCAACTCGGACGGCCTGATGACCCAGTTCGAGATGCATGCGGTCGAGGCACTGGGGTTGCTCAAGTTCGACTTCCTGGGCCTGTCGAACCTGACGATCCTGCGCCAGGCGGTCGAGCTCGTCCAGGCCGAGCGCGCCATTGCGATCGACCTCGACGCCATCCCGCTCGACGACGCGAAGACCTTCGAGCTGTTGGCCAGCGGCGAGACGACCGGCGTCTTCCAGCTCGAGTCGGCGGGCATGCGCCGCTACATCCGCGAGCTCCAGCCGACCTCGGTCTACGACCTGGCGGCGATGGTCGCCCTGTATCGCCCCGGCCCGATGGACAACATCCCGGCTTACATCCGGCGCAAGCACGGGCAGGAGCCGGTGACCTACCTCCACCCGCTGCTCGAGCCGTACCTCGAGAAGACCTACGGCATCTTCGTCTACCAGGAAGACATCATGTCCGCGGCGATGGCCCTCGGCGGGTTCACCGGCCCGGAGGCGGACACCCTCGGCTACGCCATCCGCAAGAAGAAGTCGTCGGTCCTGCGCGCCCAGAAGGAGAAATTCGTCACCCAGGCCGGGGAGCGGGGCGTCCACCCGCAGGTGATCGACGCGGTGTTCAAGGCGTTCGAGCCGTTCGAGCGCTATGGCTTCAACAAGGCCCACGCGACGTGCTACGGCCTGGTCGCCTACCAGACGGCATATCTCAAGGCGAACTACACGGTCGAGTACATGACCAGCGTCCTGACCGCCGTCCGGGACACCTCGGAGCGGGTCGCCGCGGCGGTCGCCGAATGTCGTCGGATCGGGATCCACGTCCTGCCGCCAGACGTCCACCGGTCCGACGTCGAGTTCACCGTCGAGGGCGATTCGATCCGGTTCGGCCTGCTGGCGGTCAAGAACGTCGGTCAGGGCGCGATCGAGTCGATCATCGCGGCCCGCGAGGAAGGCGGCGAGTTCCGCTCGCTGAGCGACATGTGCTCCCGGATCGACCTTCGCCTCGCCAACCGCAAAGTGCTCGAGGCCCTCGCCCGGGTCGGCGCGCTCAACGCGCTCGGCCACCCGGCCCAGATCATCGACGGGCTCGACGACGCGCTGGCCATGGGCGGCGCGGCCCAGCGCGACCGGTTGACCGGCCAGACCTCGCTGTTCGAGATGTCCGCCGAGCCGGCAGCGCTCGACGCGCCGCTGCGGGCCCTGCCCGAGACGCCGACGCGGGTCCGGCTCGGTTGGGAGAAGGAGCTCCTGGGGCTGTACCTGTCGGATCATCCGTTGGGCGAGATCGCCGAGGCGATCGGGCCGTATGTCAGCGCCTACTCCGGGGACCTCCGCGACGAGTCGCTCGACCAGCAGCGGGTCGTCGTCGGCGGGATCGTGACCGGGGTGCGAATCGTCGTGACCAAGGCCAAGGCGACGATGGCGATCGTCAGCCTCGAGGACCTCCAGGGCACCATCGAGGTGGTCGTCTTCCCGCGGATGTTCGAGGAGACCCGGCCGACCTGGACCGACGGCAGGATCCTGCTCGTTGCCGGCCGGCTCGATCACAAGGGCGAGGAGGTGTCGCTCCTGGCCGACCTGGCCGTCGACTGGGACGAAGCGGCCGGACGTGGCCCCGAGTCGTTCGCTCGCGATGTCACTGCGGCAGATCGATCTCGCGCGCGGGGCGGTCGCCCAGGCGCGAACGGCAACGGCAGCGGGTACGGCAACGGTCGGCCCGGTGGCCCGCCCCGGGCACCGAGCGGCGCCCGCGCGCCCGTCCCCGTCGGGCCCGGACCGGATGCCGGCTCGACGGTCGGCCTGCCGATCATCGCCGACCGTGTCGCGCTCGCCTCCGTCAGCCCGCTGAGGGCCGGTGCTCATGGCGCCGAGGGCGCCGAGGCGGACCCCACTCGGCTGCCCGACTTCATCCCTGGAGTCGGGCTCAGCGACGACGATGACGACGAGCCGGCCCTGCCCGAGGAGGTGAGTGCATCGGTCGCCCAGGCTGCCAGCGCCCCGACGCTCCCGGTCGAGGCCGGAACCGACCAGGTGCTCCACGTCCGGTTCAGCGGCGGCAGCGGGACCGAGAGTGCCATGGAGGCCTTCCGGCACCTTCTTCGGTCGCACCCCGGCTCGACTCGCGTCGTCATCCACGTCCCGTCCGGCCGGGGTGGCGGCGAGCTGCCAATGGAGCTGCGTACGGGCGTCGCCTACGACGCGGAGCTGCTGGCGGAGGTCGGGCGGCGGTTGGGCCCCGGTGCGGCCTCGATCAGCCTCGACTGAGCCCCGGCTGGGTCACTTCCCGCCGTTCGATGCCCGCATCGACTGGACCACCGCATAGCGATCGGTGAACTCGCCGCGGACGGAGGCGATCGTCGCGGCGTCGAGCAGCAGCTCGTTGGCGATCTCGTTCAGGACGGCGCTCTCCTCGGCCGAGATCGAGCCGTCGACCGAGTCGATGAGGAAGCAGCACCGGAACAGGTCCATCCGCTCGTCGAGGCTGGTCCCCGCCACCCATTCGCGGGTCACCAGGTAGTCCTCGGTCCCGCCGATCAGCCGCTCCTGCTGCTTGGCGATCTCCACGACAAGCACGGCCTGGGCCTCCGGGATCTTCCCGTGCTCGATGACGATCTTCTCCATCAGCGCGGTCTCGTCGTCGGTCGTGACCATGTCCGAGTTCGCTGCCCGTCCCAGGATGTAGGCGAACCCGGCGAGATGCCTGGCCCGGTCCGGCGGGAGCGCTTCGAGCTCGCTGACGATCCGGCGGACCGTCGCGGTGTCCTCCGACGGGGCGGTCGGTCGGGGCGCGCGTTCGGCCGCGGGATCGGGCTTGGGCGTGCCGCCGAAGAATCGTCGAAAGTCCATCGGGTACGTCTCCTGTCGTCGTCCGTCGGCGCGAGTCTACCCGGGGTCGGCCGGACGGGTCCGACAGCGCATTCGCCTGGTGTGGTTGACTGCCATCGATGGTCTTCCTCACGGCCGCGACGGCCACCCTCGCCGCGCTGCTGGCATTCCTGGTCGAACCGATGGTCGGCAAGCTGCTCCTGCCCTCCTTCGGCGGGACGGCCGCCGTGTGGACGACCGCACTGGTGTTCTTCCAGGCGGCGCTCCTGGCCGGCTACGCGCTGGCCCATCTGCTCATCGGCTGGTTGGGGGTGCGTCGGGCCGCCCTGGTCGAGCTGGTCGTCGTGTGTATCCCCCTCCTCGCCCTCCCGGTCGGCCTGCCCACCGAGGCCGTCCCGCCGCCCGGGGCCCCGCCGGCCGTCTGGCTCGGCGGCGTCCTGACGATCGCCGTCGGCGCCCCGTTCGTCGCGCTGGCGACCGCGACTCCGACCCTCCAGCGCTGGCTCGGCGCCGCGGGTAGCCCAACGGCCGGCCAGGGCGCTGTTCGGCTGTTCGCCGGGAGCAATGCCGGAAGCCTCATCGCCCTGCTCGCCTATCCGACCCTGATCGAGCCGAACCTCGACCTCGACGCCCAGGCCCGGCTGTGGGCGGTCGGCTACCTGACGTTCGTGGGGCTCGTCGTCGTCGGCGTGGTCGTCGTCCTCCGCCGGACGCCCCGGACTCGTCCGTCTCCCGCGGCGTCGATCGTCTCGTCAGCCGAGCCGGTCGAGAGCGGCCCCAGCGCACCGGATCCCGACCGAGCCGCACCGTCCCGCCGGACACGCCTCGCCTGGATCGGGCTGGCCGCCATCCCGGCGGCGCTCGTCGTCGGGACCACCGCCCACCTGTCGACCGACGTCGCGGCCGTCCCGATGCTGTGGGTCATCCCGCTGGCCGTCTACCTGGCCACGTTCATCCTCGCCTTCGCCGGTCGCCGCCCGATCGGTCTGCGCACAGCCGACGTCCTCCTCCCGCCGCTGGCGCTCGGGGTCGTGATCAGCCTGATCGCCGGCGCGGCGCTGCCGCTGTGGCTGATCTTCGCGATTCACCTGGGCGCGCTGGGCTGCGCCGGCCTGGTATGTCACGGTCGGTTGTCGCTCGCCCGGCCGATCCCCGAGCGGCTGACCGAGTACGACCTCGGGATCGCCGCCGGTGGTGCGCTCGGCGGGCTGCTCGGCGGCATCGTCGCGCCACTCCTGCTGGTCGTTCCGATCGAGGGTCAGATCGCGCTGGTGTTCGCCCTGGCCGTCCGCTGGGGCGCGGGCTGGTCGGACGCGCAGCCGGGGCACCGGACGGAGGAGGCGGCGGTGCCCGGGAGGCGCGGCCCGGTGGCCCGTGCCCTGGTGGCCGTTCGGCGCGTGGCAGCAGCGGCCTGGCGGACGCCGTTCCTGGCCCGCTACAGCGTGGCTGCGCTCGCCCTCGTCCTGGGCCTTGCCTGGTTCGGCATCGAGGCCGACGCGGGCGCCGTTGTCGGGGCGCTCGTCCTCGGGCTCCTGCTCGGCGTGGCGCGCTGGCCGGCCGTCTTCGCCGCCGCGATGGGCGCCGTCTTCCTGCTGTCCCTGATCGCCGTCCAGCCGGCGATCGAGACGATCCGGACGTTCTACGGCGAGCGCCGCGTGGTCGAAGACGCGCGCGGCCGGCACGCACTCCTGGCCGGGACCACGATCCAGGGGATCCAGCACTACCTGCCGATCGAGCGACGTCGCGATCCGGTCGGCTACTACCACGCGGCCAGTCCGCTGGCCGACGTCGTCGGGATGGTCGATGGGCGGCACGCGACGGCTCGGATCGGCGTGATCGGGCTCGGTGTCGGCGGGCTGGCGGCGTACGGTCGACCGGGCGATTCGCTGACCTTCTACGAGATCGATCCGGGCGTCGTCGACATCGCCCGCGATCCGCACCTGTTCACCTACCTGGCCGACACCCGCGCTCGGGTCGACGTCGTGGTCGGCGACGGGCGCCTGGAGCTGGTGAAGGCGCCCGTCGGCGCCTACGACCTGATCGTGGTGGATGCGTTCGACTCGGACTCGATCCCGGTCCACCTCCTCACCCGCGAGGCGATCGAGGCCTATTTCGAGCGGCTCGGTCCGGAAGACGTCGTTGCCTTCAACGTGTCCAACCGGTTCGTGGCGCTCGAGCCGGTCCTGGCTGCCGCTGCGCGTGACCTCGGCCTGGCTGGCCTGGCCCGGCTCGACGACCCGACCCCGAGCCTCGACAGCGACGCCGACGCCTCCGACGTGGTCGTCCTGGCGAGATCGCCCGACGACCTCGCGACACTCGCCGCTCGTCCCGGCTGGCGGCCGCTCGTCACGCCCATCCAGCGCGCCTGGACGGACCGCTACAGCGACCTGTTCGGGTCATTCGGCGCCCCTTGACCGGCAGACCTGGCTCCTGGTGGTCGGCCGCTGAAGCGGCGATGGTCATTTCGATGCTGACCTCCGGTCGATAGCCGATAGCGGTGCGACGCTGGACGATCCGATCATGACGGCCACCGCCACGTCCGATCGGTATCAGTCGACCATCGCCGACGCCGAGGACCGCGTGCGCACGGAGACCCCGGGGAGCCCCGAATGGAGGGATGCCGAGCGAGCAGCGATCGCAGCACGTCGTGCCTTCTGGGACGAGATGCGCCGGACCTGGCATCCGCCCTACAA
>JBBQJL010000065.1:0-13370 GCA_038325875.1 Candidatus Limnocylindrales bacterium | reverse complement strand
TCGGTCCGGTCCGCCGCGAGGCCAGCGGAAAGCGAACGTACTCGGAGACGGACCTCCTTTGGTTTGCGTTTCTCCGGCGGCCGCCTGCGACCAGAATGTCGGTCGCGCAGACGCGCCAGTTCGCAACGCTCCGCGCGGCCGGCGATGCCACGACCGGCGATCGACGCCTGTTGCTCGAAACATCTCTATCGGAGAACCTCGACACCCTCGAACGCAAGATCGGACACTTCCCGCACGAGGAGAGGGCGGCCACGTCAGTGGCTGGACAGAGCACATCGCAAGGGCCGCGGCGTCAGGCTACGGTCAGCAACGTGTCGGTGAGGAGCCAGCCTTGATCATCCTGGGTCATGACGAAGGGCGGACGGTTCAATTTCGTGGCGCGACGATCGTGCGCAAGGTCGACGGCAGCGATACGGGCGGGCGGTGGGCAGTCGGGGAGGCGACACAGCCGCCGGGCTTTGAGAACGCTCCCCACAGCCACACCGAGCCGGAGGCGTTCTACGTCCTCGAGGGCTAGTTCACGTTGTTCGGATCAAGTGAGGCGACCATCCTTGGACCAGGCAGCTTCGTCCTGATCAAGCCGGGAGAGGTGCACGGCTTCCGAGCCGGCGAACGCGGGGGCCGATTCCTCGCGATCTGGCCGGGACAAATGGACGGCTACTTCGAAGAGATGATCGCACTAGCCAGAGCCGGGACAGGGACCCCAGCGGCAATCGGCGAGATCGGTCATCGGCATGGCGTGACCGGCCACGGTTTGCTCCCCGATCGTTAGCGGTCCGAAGGTCGGCCGAGACGGAGGGCAAGGCCACCGGTTGGCGGCAGCTCTGAGACCCGTTGACCGCAGGGCGGGGTCGCCGCGGGGAATCTCAGCAGGGTCGGTGCCCGGCCTGACTTCTCGCGGGCTACCGTTGACCTCCCGTGACGACCCGCGCGCCGAATGATTCTTCGCAGCTCCACCTGTTACCACAGGCCCGAGTCAGGGCACGCTATCCGGCGACGACGCCCACCTGGATGTTCCGGCCTTCCCAGCGATCGGCGTCCGGCCAGTAGAACGTGGCGACGACGGTCTGCCCGACGGCAAGCCGGTCCGATCCGGGGACATCGGCCACCCAGACGCCGAGGCCGGTATCCCGAGCATCGAGGTCGAGCGTCGAGCGCCACTCGTCGACCGAATAACGGACCCGGCACGGTGCGAGGAGCTCAAAGCGGAGGACGCGGCCGGCGATCATCGTCGGTCGCGCTGCGCTGAAGCGCCACGTCGCACGCGTCGCGACTGGGCGCTGGCCGCGATACCGTTGCCAGGCGGCCTCCGGGCGGTCGATGGCGTGGCCGAGCGCGAGCGACCGGACCAGCTTGACGTACTCGGCGTGAGCCCAGGCGAGGGGCATCGCGGAACCACTCGGCTGCCCGAGGATGAGGCCTCGCTCCGGGATGTCGGCAGCGTCCCAAACCTGCTCGGGGAGCATGCCGCCCCCGGACCCGAGTTGGCGCATCGCATCGAGGTAGGGTCGCGCGTCGCGCCCCGCCTCGAGTTCGTAGTGGCCGCGTTCGCCGACGAGCAGCGGCCAGCCGCGGCCGATCCCGGTCCCATCGAACGGGCTTCCGTCGGCGTGCTCGCCGTAGCCATCGCCCGTGTATCGGTGCCACAACGGCCCGTTTGGCGTGTCGACGCGCAAGAGGGCGTCCGCCACCACGAGTGTGGCGAGGATCCGCGGGTCGTCATGACGGCGCAGGCCGAAGCGGACGAGAGCCAGGAAGTCGGTGCCGACCATCTCGTCGCCCGGGACGGTCGACTCGGACGCGACTCGGTTCCGGATCGGCACGGGCGTCGAGATCGGTGCCCCGCCCAAGACGTCGGGAGATGCGATCCGCACGTAGTAGCCATCAACGTCGTGCTCGACGGCCAGCCTGGTACCCACGGCGTACGTCCAATCCTCGATCGCGGCGTTCCAGTCATCGGCCAGTTCCCGACAGTAGGCACCCGCCGTCACCGGAAGGTGGTCGGCTGCGACCACGAGCGCGGCGACCACCGGCGCAAGCGTTGACGGGGTGAGCCCCCCGTTCTCCTCCCAACGGTCCTGCTCCGTCGCCGGCCCCGTCCGAGCGATGAAGCCTGCGGCGCGCTCGATCATCCGGCCCAGAGCAGACTCGTCGACCAGGTGCGCGAAGGCCGCCGCTTCCGTCGCGCGTCCGTGCATGTGAGTCGCCCCCTTGCGTCGCAGCGCTCCGGCGAGCAAGATCGGGTAGGCGGCCTCGTCGAGCTGGACGCCACCCCAGTACGTGACACCGTCGACCCACTGGTTCTGGGGCCAGTGCCCGTCCGGCTCCTGCGTGGCGATGAGGTAGGCGAGCGTCCGCCGCGCCGATGCGACAGCGCCGAGGGCGACGAGCGCCCCCGCGGTCTCTACGAGGTCGCGCGACCAGACGAGGTGGTAGCCGCCGAGGTCGTTCCGTGTGTTGCCCCACGGGATCGAGAGGCTGGCCACCGTGGCTCCGGGCGTCGTGCGGTCCTGGTGGGTCCGGAGCACCGCCGCGGAGTCCAGGTACAGCGCGCGGAGGCTCTCGTCGAGGTCGGCTGGCGGGGGGGTGCAGGTGCGCTGGAAGCCCTCCCAGTTGGCGATGTACTCGTCCCAGGCGACCTCGAACCGGCCGACGAGCGCCGCCGCGGCCTGGAGCGCGGCCCCCTCGGGCCGGTTGCCGAACCCGAGCGCGATCTCTACCGGCTGGCCGCCCGGCACGACCTCCATCATGCCCGCGACGTTGCCCTGCTCCGCCGCCTCGTAGGTCCAGGCCATCCGGCCGTTGGTCGCGAAGTCCTGCCATCCGTCGGACGTGCCGACATAGCCGACGCTCAGGCGCGTGGGACCGGGGTTGGACGCGAGCACGAGCGTTGATGACTCGTGCTCGGCGAAGAGCATCGGGCGAGCCTTGTAGATGCCGCACCAGGCGTGGTTGTGGAGGCCGCTGAAGCCGAGGTGGGGCGCGATCAGCGGGTAGAGGCGGAGCGGGTGCGAGGCGCGCGCCGGGTCGGACGGGTCGCGTCGGTCGTCGAGACGCGCCTCGAGGCGGACGACGTCGGCGTGATCGTCGGCACAGATGCGCAGCGTCAGGACGTACCGGGTATGTCGGTGGATGGCAACGACGGCCGGGATCCCTGGCCGAACGAACCGGACCTCGCTCTCCGCGTCACGCTTCACCTCGCTACAGAACCCGGTGTCATCCGCGACGATGAATCCGAGGTCGCGGACCTGCGGCGCATCGACTCGGGGCCAGTAGATCTCGTTCAGGATGCCATGGCCCACGGTGAACCAGACGCGGCCGGCATCGTGCGAGGTGCCGACGGCATCCTTGGCGCTGCTCGACCAGGTGGGGGTGACGCCGGGAGCACCCGGGGCCTGACCTGAACGGGATGGTGACTCAGGCGACGAACCTCGGGCGGACGGTCGTCCGCGGGACGTCATGTCAGTGGCCCGGAGCCGGATGGGGCGGGCGCAGGAGCGTGCCACCGCCCGGGCCGAATGATCTCGTCTGCAGCCCGGGGGCCCCATGTCCCGCGTTGATAGGGCAAGGGCGACTCGGACTGATCCAGCACCGGGTCCACGATCCGCCATGCCGCTTCCACCGTGTCCTCGCGCGCGAAGAGCAGCTGGTCGCCCGTCGCCGCGTCGCCGATGAGCCGCTGGTAGGGCGGCAGCTCGGTCCCGCTCTGGTGGGCCGCGAGGAGCTCGACCTCCTCGCCGGCCATCAGTTCACCAGGCTTCTTCGCCCGCGCGCCCAGCGAGATCGACATGCCCGGCGTCAGCCCGAAGCGGAGGTAGTTGGCGTTCGTGTGCTCCCGTTCGGCGAAGGGATCGAAGGGCGGTCGTTTCAGCTCGACGAGGACCTCCGTTGCCGTCACTGGCAGGCATTTCCCAGTGCGGATGAAGAACGGCACGCCGCCCCACCGCCAGGTATCGACGAACAGCCGGAGCGCCACATAGGTCTCCATCGTGGAGTCCTTGGCCACTCCGACGACCTGCCGGTAACCCTCGTACTGGCCACGCACGACGTCCTCCGGCTTGAGCGGCCGGATCGAGTCGAGGACCTTGAAGTGCTCGTTGCGGATCGCCTCCGCCGAATGCCCGGAGGGCGGCTCCATCGCCAGGATGCTCAGCGTCTGGAGGAGGTGGTTCTGGACAACGTCCCGGACTGCCCCGGCGCTGTCGTAGAAGGCGCCCCGTCCGGCCACGCCGAACGACTCGGCCATGGTGATCTGGACCGAAGCGACGTGGTTCGCGTTCCAGATGGGCTCCAGGAATCGGTTCGCGAAGCGGAAGTAGAGCAGGTTCTGGACAGGTTCCTTGCCGAGATAATGGTCGATGCGGAAAACCTGGTCTTCAGCGAAGACCGTGTGAAGTGTCGCGTTCAGCTTTCGCGCGCCGGCGAGGTTCCGTCCGAACGGCTTCTCGACGATGACACGGGCGCCGGTTGCACAGCCCGATTCGCCCAGCAACCGCACCACCTGGCCGAAGAGCGTGGGCGGGATCGCCATGTAGTGGAGCGGATGGCGGGCCGTTCCGAGCTCGTCCCGCAGGCGGCGGAACGTATCGGGATCGTCGTCCGAGCCGTTGATGAAGTGGAGCTGATCCGCGAGCCGCCTGATGACCGCGGGATCCTTGATCCCGTGGGCCTCCAGGCTCCGCCGGGCGCGTTCCGTGAGCGCCGTCCGGTCGCCGTGCCGCGCGATGCCGATGATCGGCATGGCCCAGTCGCGGTCGCGGATGAGCCCGGCCAGGGCCGGGAAGATCTGCTTGTAGGCAAGGTCGCCGGTGGCACCGAACAGCACGAAGGCGTCCGATGCAGCTTGGCGCGAGCCACCTTGCTTGTGGCCGATCGTCGCGATGGCGTGCCCCCTCAGGCCTTCTTCTCGAGGTGGCCGCCGAACCCGAAGCGCATCGCCGAGAGGACCTTGTCGGCGAAGTCCGCCTCGCCACGCGAACTGAATCGCTCGTACAGGGCCGTGGTCAGGACGGGTGCCGGGGCACCCACATCGATGGCCGCGATGCTGGTCCAGCGCCCCTCGCCGGAGTCGCTGACCCGACCGGAGAAGTCGTCGAGCTTCGGGGACTGGAGGTACGCCTGTGCCGTCAGGTCGAGCAGCCAGCTGGCGATCACGCTGCCTCGGCGCCAGACCTCGGTGATCGCCGGCAGGTCCAGCTCGTACTGGTAGCGCTCCGGGTCGCGCAGGGGCGTCGTCTCGGCGTCGATCTCGCGTTGGCGGAGTCCAGCATCCGCGTGGTGGAGGATATTCAGGCCCTCGGCATAGGCCGCCATGACGCCGTACTCGATGCCGTTGTGGACCATCTTCACGAAGTGGCCGGCACCGGACGGGCCGCAGTGGAGGTACCCTTCCTCCGCGTCGACCGGGCGGCCCAGCCGACCCGGGGTGCGGGGTGCCATCCCGACGCCCGGGGCGAGGGCCCGGAAGATCGGGTCGAGCGTCGCCACGGCAGCCCTCGGGCCGCCGATCATCAGGCAGTAGCCGCGATCCACGCCCCACACGCCCCCGCTGGTGCCGCAGTCGACGTAGGCGATGCCCTCGGCCACGAGCTCCTTCGACCGGCGGATGTCGTCGACGTAGTAGGAGTTGCCGCCGTCGACGACGATGTCGCCCCGGGCGAGGAGGGGTCCCAGCTCCTCGAGCGTCGCGTCGACGGCCGCCGCCGGGACCATCAGCCACACGACCCTCGGCGCTCGCAGCTTGCCGACCAGGTCCGCGAGCGAGGTCGCGCCCTCGGAGATCGCGCCGTCCCTGACCAGCCCGTCCACGGTGGCCGCGGTCCGGGCATGACCCACCACCCGGTGCCCATCCTTCAGCCACCGTCGCGACATGTTGGCGCCCATGCGCCCGAGACCGATGAGCCCTAGTTCCACTTGCCGCCTCGTTGCTTCGCCGCCGCCCGATCGCCGCGGACCCAGAGATGTCGTTCCGCGCAGTCTGAGCCTCCCGGGGACTCCTGTCAGGCGTGCCCTCCGGTGGACCTCCGCCCGATGGCGATGGATGGCGTCGTCGTCATCGCCGAGCGGCAGCCTCGAGGCTCTCCTCGTGGTGTTCGTGGCGGCGATCATCGTGATCGCGCCGTCGCTGGCGCTCCTGTTCGTGCTCGACCAACGCGACCGGCTCAGCGGCTACGGGGTCGGCTCGGATCTCGAGCAGGACTCGCCCCACGGGGCGACCGCCGATGGGGGATCGTCGCCGGTTGGGAGTGAGGGGGGCGGTCTCGAAGCGACCATCAGCGTAGCCCACCCCTCCAGGAGCCGCCTACCGGCCTCGCACCTCCGCCCGGCTACGATGGACCTCCTGTGACCATCGGCAGCCACGACTTCGTCCAGGTCCGCGCGCAGACTAGCCCGATCAATGCCCACGCGCGGAGCCGGCAACCGGTCCCGGGACGAATCGCCGTCCTGATCGCGATCGTCCTTGTCGCTGGCTGTGCTGGTCCGACGGCCACGACCAGCGCTCCCGCCGACTCGCCTCCGGCCGGTGCTACGGCCAGCCCGATCCTGACAGCCACGGCGTCACCCGGCCCGACTCCGCCGTCGACTCCGACGACAGCGACCTCGTGTGCGGAGCGAGTCCTGGCCGGGATGAGCCTGGCGCAGCAAGTCGGCCAGCTCTTCCTGCTCGGACTGCCCAAAGACCAGCTGGGCCCGGCGGAGATCGCCGCGATCCAGGACGAGCATGTCGGCTCGGTCTGGCTCACGACCCGGACCGCGATCGGCGTGAAGGGCGTCCGCGCCATCGCCGATGCAGTCCAGGCGCAGGCCAGCGCGGCTGCCACGGCCGGCGTCCTCTTCTTCGTGGCTGCGAACCAGGAGGGCGGGTTGATCCAGGCGCTGGAGGGCCCCGGCTTCTCCACGATGCCTTCGGCACTCGTGCAGGGCGGCGTGAACCCGGCCATCCTGGAGGCCGACGCTCGGCGCTGGGGCCGGGAACTGCGGGCTGCCGGGGTGAACCTCGACTTCGCCCCGGTCTCCGATGTCGTCCCGCCGGGCGGCGACGTGACCAACCAGCCGATCGGCCTGCTGCGGCGCGAGTACGGCCACGACCCGCTAACTGCGGGCCGCCATGCCGCGGCCTTTGTCGCCGGCATGGCGGCGGCGGGGGTTGCGACGACCGCCAAGCACTTCCCGGGCTTGGGCCGGGTGGCCGACAACACGGACTTCTCGGCGGGGGTGGTCGACCGCGTGACGACGGCAAGCGACCCGTACCTGGCCTCGTTCCGGGCGTCCATCGACGCAGGCGTCCCGTTCGTCATGGTCGCCCTGGCTACGTATACCCGCATCGATCGCTCGCACCTGGCCGCCTTCTCGTCTCGCGTCATCGGCGGCCTGCTCAGGGGCGACCTTGGCTTCCGGGGCGTCGTCATGTCCGATTCCCTGACCGCCGCGGCGGTCAGGGCCCTGCCACCGGGTCAGCGGGCGCTCGACTTCCTTCTCGCGGGAGGCGACCTCATCGTCACGAATGGCGCCAAGGCGACGGCTGCGATGGTCACGGCCGTGAAGGGGCGGGCGGCGATCGAGCCGGGCTTCCTAGCCCGGGTGAACGATGCTGCACTTCGCGTCCTGCAGGCGAAGCAAGCGGCGGGACTTCTGCCCTGCTCCGGCTAGGTGTATCTCGCCCCTGGTGCATCGAAGCTGATCGCCCCCTCGCGCTCGGCACAGGACACGACCTCGTCCCGCGCCACGAAGACGATTTCTGCCTCGGGATCGATGAACGCGCGGATGAGCCAGGGACAGGCGATCCGATCCGTGTGGGGGTGTTCGCGAGTGACCCACTTCACGTCCGTGCTCCTTCGCTGCCGGCTTCAGATGAAGGCTGCGCCGTCACCGGTCGTGGTGTCGGGTGATAGCGTGCGGGTCGTCGCCATCATGCCCACACGGGTTCACATGGATGACGGCCGTGTCCAGGCGCCGAACCTCGTGGAGCAGGCGATGGCGCACCTCCTCGGACACTCGGTGACCCTCGGTGACGGTCATCTCGCAATCGACGGTGATCGCCATCGAGGCCTCGAGCGCATGGCCGAGCCAACGCACGCGCAGACGCGTGACCGACTGGACCTCGAGCACCGACGCTGCGATCGTCTCGACCTGCTCGACGAGCTCAGGTTCCACGGCATCCATCAGCCGCCCGAGCATCTGGCCCGCGGCCTGCTTGAGGACGAACAGGATCACGACCGTGATGAGCAGTCCGACCAGCGGATCGGCCAGCGGGTAGCCCGCCGCGACGCCGAGCGCGCCGGCGACGACGGCAAGCGAGGTGAGGCCATCGGTCCGGGCGTGGTAGCCGTCGGCGACCAGGGCCGCCGACCCGATCGAGCGACCGACCCGGATGCGGTAGAGGGCGACCGCCTCGTTGCCGAGAAAGCCGATGAACCCGGCGGTGACGACGATCGGGATGTTCGTGATCGGCTGGGGGTTGATCAGCCGGCTGATCGACTCGTAGGCGGCGAGCATCGCCGACACCGCGATCATGAGCAGGACGAACAGCCCTGCCAGGTCCTCGGCACGCCGGTAGCCGTAGGTGTAGCGACGGGTTGCCGCGCGAGCTCCGAGGGCGAAGGCGATCCATAGCGGGATCGCGGTCAGGGCGTCCGAGAAGTTGTGGATCGTGTCGGCGAGCAAGGCGACCGATCCGGTGACCAAGACGACGGCGAGCTGGGCGACTGCCGTGATCCCGAGGCCCAGGAGCGAGATCTTCAGCGCTCGGATGCCACGAACGTCGCTCGTCAGGGCATCGTCGATCGAGTCACCGGGGTCGTGGCTGTGGCCGACGAAGACGCCGACGAGACGGCGAAGTCGCCCATTGGGGTGGTCGTGGTCGTGGTCGTGCGTATTCTCATGGTCATGGTCGTGCCCATGGTCATGGTCGTGGGCATCGAGGTCGGCCGCGTGAGGGTGCCCGGTCATCTGTGCCTCGTCTCGGTCCGCGCGACCTGCCAGGAGAGAACTGTGGGAGGTCGTGGCGTCGCCCACCATCATCCCACCAGACAAGATCGACCTCGGCGTCACGCCCGCCTCCGCCGTGGGCATTGGCGGATTGGTCTACACGCTCACGAGTGGGTCGAGCGCCTGCTCTTCATCACCTACGGCGACGGCCATTCGGCGACGCGCATCCACCCCGAGTGGCAGGAGCTCCACGTCGGCGACAGGGTCGCGTACTCGCGCTTCAACACCGTCGAGGTCATCGCGCGGACCCGCGGCGGCTGGCTCGAGCCGTTGGCCCGGAAGGTCCCGATCGTCGGGCCGTTGCTGTTGCTAGTCGCGGCTCTGACCGAGCGCGGTCCCGGTGAGCTGCTCCACCCACTACATGGAGACAGGGATGCTAGAGGGCATCAAGACGCGCGCGGAGGCGAGCCACGCGCATCCGCAGGTATCTGCCACGATGCCCGCATGAGCGAGCCGGGCCGATTGCCCTCAGCCCGTCCTCCGGCGGTGAGTTGGGCAACCCTCGGCGGTCGAGCCAAGGCATGGCGGGTCGTCCATGCGTCCTGGTCCGTGGCACAGCTCGGGTGCCTCGGCTACATCTGGGCCTCTGCGCTGACTGGACGGCGGAGCCGACGTCTCTGGGCGAGTGTCACCTTCCTGGTGGTCGAGGGAGCGGCGCTCGTGGTCGGTCGCGGGGATTGTCCGGTCGGGCCGCTGCAGGCCGAGTGGGGCGATCCCGTGCCGTTCTTCGAGCTCGTGCTGCCACCCCGTGCGGCGAAGGCGGCGGTCCCGATGCTCGCCGTCGTCAGCGTCGCGGGAATCGTTGCCCTTGTCCTCAGACGGCCGGGGCTGGTGATGCGCGCGGCGCCGACGAACGGTCGCGGTCCCGTCGGCGCCGCATCGCCCCGAACGACTTCACGTAGCTCCACCTGTCAATAGGTGGGACTTTGAGCACGGGCGGCGGCCCAGTGAGCGCCAAGTCGGCGGCGTGGCGATCGCAGGTCCCCTCGATCCCGACGCGGCAGGACCGGGCTGGCTGAACGGAAGGCCTCCTGGCAGGGTGTCGCCCCAGGGTGCCTCGCACGGCGGCCCCGGAGCGGGCCCGCGGGATCCACCGCGTGTCACGATGGGCGACGCAATGAAGTCGCCCCAATCGTCGCCGCCACGCCCAGGCATTGCCCATGATCGCAGGGAGGTGCTCGAATCCCTCCTGCCTCTGGTCTTGCCCGGGTCGGCAGAGCGCTCCCGCGTCGCCCTGATCCGCCAGGCGCAGATCCGGCCGTTCCGGCGGCACGACCACCTCCTGTCCCAGGAGCGTGACCCGTTGCTGACGCTGGTGCTCGATGGGCATCTCGGCGCCTGGCGCTCCGACGCTGACGGCCACCGGCAGATGATCACGATCGCAGGTCCGGGCGAGATCGTCGGCGTCTTCTCGCTGCAGCCTGGCGCGCCCTCGGTCGATCTGGTCGGGCTCGACCGCGGTACCGCTGCGCTCTGGCCGGGTGACGTGGTCATGACACTCGCGCGGCTTGATGCCAGTCTCGCCGTCGGGCTCCTCGATCACACGCTGCGCGGCTCCGCGCGGCTCCTGAACCGGTGGGAGCACGTGACCTTCGACACGGTGTCACGGCGGCTCGCGGCGATCCTGTGGATGCGCCGCGAGCTCCTGTTCGACGCTCGGCGGCCGCTCCTGTCGCGACCGCAGCTGGCCGACCTCGCCGGCACATCGCGGGAGATGGCGGGACGCGTGATTCGCGACTTCGAGCAGCGCGGCCTGATTGCCCGGGTGGGTGGGACCGGGCTCGTCCTCCTCGACCCCATCGGCCTGCGCACGGCGGCGGGTATCGACGCGAGCTAGGTGATCGACCACGGCCGGTCGAGCCAGGTGCATTCAGGTGGAACCAGTTCCACCTTCACGCCGCGCGTTCCATGAGACGGTGACCGCGAGCGCCTCATGTGAGGCGTCCCAGTTGGAGAACCAGTCCCATGCTGCGCAAGCTGCTCCAGTTCCACGATGGCCACTGCCCGATCCTCGCCGTCAAGCGGCGCGTCTGCCGGCGCCGCCACGGCAGCTGACGTGGACGACACCCCGACAAGCGCCGATGGATCCCGCCCGGCGGGCCGGGCTCCGCGACTCGGTTACGAGTACAAGGTAGGCATCGTCTTCCTGCTCGGGCTGTTCATGGAACTGCTCGACATGACGGTCGTCAACGTCGCCATCCCGACCCTGCAGCAGGACTTCAAGGCCCAGCTGGCCGGGATCGAATGGGTGATCACGGGCTACCTGTTGGGCCTCGCGGTCTTCATCCCGGTGGCGGGCTTCCTTGCCGACCGCTTCGGCAGCAAGCGCACCTTCCTGCTCGCTCTCGCCATCTTCAGCGGCGCGTCGCTGGGGGCAGGTCTCGCCTGGAGCCTCGAGTCCCTCATCGCGTTCCGGTTCGTCCAGGGCGCCGGCGGTGGGATGCTCACCCCGGTCGGGATCGCCATGGTCTTTCGGGCATTCCCCCGGGATCGACGAGCCATCGCGTCGGCCTTGGTCGCGATCCCGGCGGCGCTCGCACCGGCACTCGGACCGGTCGTCGGAGCCTATCTGGTGGAGTACCAGAGTTGGCACTGGATCTTCCTGCTCAACGTGCCGATCGGCATCCTCGGTCTGCTCCTGGGCTGGCGCTGGCTGCGCGAGGACCGGGTCCATCCACATCATCGATTCGATGGCCTCGGCTTCGTACTCAGCTCCGCGGGATTCACCCTGTTGCTCTTCGGCGTATCGCAGGCTGCGACCCACGACTGGCTGAGCCCACAGGTCTCCGGGACCGTGTTCGCTGGCCTCGTCGCACTCGCCCTGCTCGCCGTCGTGGAGCTCCGAGCCGCCGAGCCGATGCTCGACGTCCGCCTGCTCGGGATCCGATCCTTCCTAAGTGCGAATTCGGTGATCGCGGTCGCCATGGCCGCGATGATGTCTGGTCTCTTCCTGATCCCGCTCTTTCTGCAGGGACCCGGCGGCGAGAGCGTCCTCGAGTCCGGGCTGGTCACGTTCGCCCAGGCATTCGGGATCCTGGCCGGGATGCCTCTCGCCGCGAAACTCCACCCGCGGATCGGCACTCGCCGGCTCGTGCTCGTCGGTCTCACCCTGGTGATGCTGTCCTCGTGGTTATTCACCGGGATCGCGCCGGACACGGACCTCATGAGCGTCCGGATCTGGATGGCCGTCCGTGGATTCGGGATGGCGTTGGTGTTCGTCTCGGGCCAGCTCGCCCTGTTCGGCGACGTCCGGCACGATCGCACGGCCCGGGCCTCGTCGCTCTTCAACGTGAGCCGGCAGGTAGCTGCCTCGATCGGCGTCGCGCTCGCAGCGAACGTCCTCTCGAGTCGGCTTGCGGCGAATCTGGAAGTCGTTGCTGAGTCGGGTGGACCCGCCCAGGTCGCAGCTCAGGTCGCCGCGTTCCAGGACGCCTTCTGGATCCCCGTGGTCCTGGCCGGAATCGGCCTCGTGGTTGCCGTCTGGCTGCCGCACGGACGGCCGGCGCACGAGGTGTCGCTTGCGGAGCTCATCGCGGCAGGCGAGGGGGTGGAGGAAGCAGCGGCGGTGGCGTGAATCCGGCATGACAGGCTGTGCGCCGCGAGGCGCTCGATCCAGAAGCTATGAAGGAGAAACAGTCGATGGATACCTCGATCTACTTCCCGGACTGGCGCGGACTCATCCGCTACTCGGCAACCGGCCCCGAGCCGACGATCCTCCACGAGGGTCGAGGGTTCCGGGCACTCCTGGCGGGACTCGAGCCCGGTGGTCGGATCCCTCCGCATCCCGAGCAGCTCGCCCTGTATCACATCCTGGAGGGAAGTGGGTCGATGACCGTCGATGCTGAGCGCTACGCGTTGGCCGCGGGCGTGACGGTGATCGCCCCGGAGGGATCATCACGCGGCGTCGAGGCTGAGACCCGCCTTGCCTTCATCGCCGTGCGGGTCGAACCGGGGCCAGGCTCCACGCCCTGATGGCCGATACCCCGACTCTCGGCCGGGCACGGCGACGTGTCCGGCCGAGAGGCCAGGAGGATCCGCGATGGAGATCACCAAGGACACCAAGGTCTCGGAGATACTGGGCGAATACGGCGACATCGCCGATGTGATGGAGCTGTTCGGCATCGTGCGAGTTGCCCGGTACTCGTTCCGTTCGTTGATCAGCAGGGCCATCACTGTCGAGCGTGCGGCGAAGATCCACCACGTTCCTCTCGACGCGTTTCTCGGCACGCTGCGCGCCGCCATCGCCACGCAGGGGGAGCCATCCAGGCGGCCGAAGGGACCCACTGGTCCGAACCTGACGGGCTGATCATCGAGGCCGGAACCGGGAGACACGCGACGCTTCGCACGGACCCGGCATCGCCAGCCGGCGCTTGCTCCCCGGT
>JBBQJL010000064.1:0-13385 GCA_038325875.1 Candidatus Limnocylindrales bacterium | reverse complement strand
TGGAATCGTCCGGTCATTACTGGATGCCGCTCGCCGCGCACCTCCGCCGGCGCGACATTCCCGTCGCGGTGGTCAACCCGCTCGCGGCGAAGTACTTTGCCAAGAGCCGCCTGGGCCCCGTTGCGACTCGAGCTCGATGTTCAGGGTCGTGCGGGCAGCCCGCATCTCGAGCGCGGCGCGCACCGCCCGCAGGGCATCATCCTCGTGGATCGTGCGCAGCCCGAAGACGGCCATGATCGCATCCCCTGAACTTCTCGACCGTCCCGCCGTGCCGCTCGAGGACCGCTTCCATGGCGGTGAAGTAGGCGGACATGACGCCGCGCAGCGGCTCCGGGTCGAGGATCTCGCCGAGGGCCGTGGAGCCCACGATGTCACTGAACAGGACCGTGACGATCCGACGCGACTCGTGGGCTTCGGGCGCATCGGCCGACAGACGATGGCCGCATTCGAGGCAGAACTTGGCGTGCGCCGGGTTGTCCGTCGCACACCACGCGCAAGTCGGCATCGTCGGTGATCCGGGCGCGCGATCAGGCCCGGACCGTCATCGCGCCAGCCACCAGTCCTCGATGTTCCACATGTCGGACGAGGTCGACGGGTTCTTGAGGAAGTCGTGCAGCCGAGCACTCACGCCCCGGACCTCGTTGCGGTAGTACAGGACGATCTCCGGGATCTGGTCGACATACACCTGCTGCACCTTGTACGCGGCCTGGACCTGGTCGGCCGGATCGATCGACGAGGCGAGGACGTCGATCGCCGCGTCCATCGCGGGGCTGTCGTAGCGGAGCGAGTTGTAGCCGTTGCCCTTGTTCGCATCGGTCGGGATCTGCTCGGAGTGATAGCCGTAGTAGTAATCGCCATACAGGTCGAAGCTGAGGACGTAGGCGAACTCGGCCAGGTCGTAGGTCCCGTGCGCCAGGTTGCACTTCGTGTCCGCCTTGATGTCGGGCCAGCTGGCGAAGAGCACCGTCGAGCCGTCGACGTAATTCAGCTCGAGCTTGATCCCGATCGCGTCGAGCGACCTGGCCAATGACGCGGCCTCGAGCGTGCGGAAGCCGTTCAGGGTGCAGTTCTCGAAGGCGAGCGGCAGCTTCGACCTCGGATCGACCCGGATCCCATCAGCGCCCACCAGATAGCCGGCGTCGTCCAGCGCCATGTTGGCCGCCGCCACGTCGAACGCAGGGCAGCTCGCGCCCTGGAGTCGCCAGTAGTTCGTCGGGGTCGCGTTCGTGCAGGGGTTGTCGTCCGGGACGGGTGTCCCAGGAAAGACCGTCCCCCACAGCGCTCGCTTGTCGATCGCCTGGGCGATCGCCTTGCGGACGACGGGGTCCCGCAGGGCCGGATGTCCATTGCCTTTGCCCAGGCCCGCCTCGTTCATGTCGACATGCTCATACAGCCAGCCAGGTTCGATGAGGGCCGTGCCGATCGATGGATCCACCCCCTTGATGGCGTCGTAGTCGGCCTGGACAAGCGACAGTGCCACATCGATGTCGCCGGTCAGGAACGCGGCGATCTCGCCCTCCTTGTCATCCGGGTAGTACTTGTACGTCACGCCATCGAGGCAGGCTCTGCCCGGACAGGCTCCGGCCGGACCGGCCCACAGCTCGTTCCGGGCGAGCTCGATCGTGTCGGCGCTGGCCGTCACGTACTTGAACGGGCCGCTGGTCGGCGCGTTGGCGATGTCCGGGGTCAGGGGGTACGACTTCGCGGCGGCGTCCTTGACCGGGATCGTCCGCATGTAGTGCTCAGGCATGACGTAGTTGCCGCCGACCGTGCCGAGCCAACCGGCGAATGCCTCCTTGAAGTGGATGTCGGCCGCCAGCCCGTCGGGCGCGAGGTCGATGCGGTCGATCTCCTCGAAGCCGAGCGGGGTGATCCCGACCTGGGCAGGGTCGTTCACCCACTGCCAGGTGTACTTGTAATCATTGAGCGTCAGAGGCTGACCGTCGGACCAGGTGAGGTTCGGCTTGAGGGCCACGTGGACGGTGAAGCCGCTCCCGCTGGCGTCCTTCGTAACGCTCTTGTCGTAGGTGATCGGCCCGGCCGCCAGGTCGGGTTGCCAATGGCCGTCGGCAGACACCCGGAGCAAGGTCCGCATCGTCGCTGCGAAGACCTCGGTGTTGACGAACGCGTTCGAGTACCAGGGATCGAGCTGGGTGGCCGCTTGCCACTCGCCGAGGACCACCTTGCCGCCCGACACGCCCGGTTCGGGTTCGTAGTGGGCCGCGTACAGGAGGTCGTTGTAGTCGATCGAGGTCGGCACTGGGCTCGCCGTGGGCACGATCGAAGGGCGAGCCACGCCGACCGGAACTAGTGTGCCAGCCGAGCCAATCGAAGCGGTCGGTGTGGCGGTTGGCGTCGCACCCTGGCAGGCGGCGACCAGGATCGCGAGAGCCGCCAGGGCGCCGGGGACGCGAGCCCGCATCGGTGTTCCTTCGGTAGTCGCAGCTCAGGGCGGTCGGCGAGGTGATCCGTGGTGCCGGTCGCGAGTCTAGCAAGACGGAACTCGGACCGGAACGCATATGGGGCTCGCACTCCGAGGCCGAGGACCTCGCTCGCCATGCCGACAAGCCCAAGCAGCAGCAACCCGACGGTGAGCGCCCAGAGCAGAGCGGCGCGTCCGCGCGAGTTGGCGAGCGACCCGAGAAACGTCCGATCGCTCGACAGGCGGACGAGGAACGCCAGCGGCACGATCAGGACCACGACATTGAGGATCATCGCGCCGAGGACGAGCGTCCCGAGGTGGGCGCGAGCAGTACGACCAGCGCGGCCGGGACCACCGCGAGCAGGTAGATCGCATAGAAGCCAGGCGCCCGATGGATCGTCAGGTCGAGTCGGTGCGGCCAGTCGAACAGCTCTGCCCATGCCCACGCCGCCGACAGCGAGATCACGACCAGCTGGAGCAGCCCTGCGCCGACCAGCCCGAACGCGACGAGGACGACCGACGGGCCGGGGGCAAGTCGAGCGAGGCCGTCGGGAAGGTCGCGTGACAGCGCAGGGGCGATCGACGACCCGACTTGGGCGGTCGCTCCGGCAGCGGCTACCACGATGGCGGGTTGCGGGGCCTTCGGCAGGTGCCATTGGGCCTGACTCAAGCGTTCTTGTGTCACGATGGCAAGAGCCCTTGTAACGCAGGCGCCTAGAGCGCACCCAGCGATGACCGGCGAGGCGACCTAGTGGACGTTCGCCGGGCGACGACATGCAGAACGGGCAACGAGCACTTGGCGTAACGGGTCCTCGACCGCAGCCTTCCGGGCACATACGATGCCCCGATGAATTGCCGTTCGTGCGGACGCGTGCTGGAGACGAGGACCCGCTACTGCCCTGCCTGCGGGACACCCACCGATGCCGTCTGCGAGACGTGTGGCGCCGCGTTGCCCCGTGACGCTCGCTTCTGCCCCGCCTGCGGCGCGTCATTCCGCGCCGCAGAGTCGGCCGAGAGGACAACCGAGGGGGCCCGAGAGCGGAAGGTTGCGACGATCCTGTTCGCTGACATCGTCGGCTCGACGGCGCTGGCGGAGGAGCACGATCCGGAGATCGTCTCTCGCCTGGTCAGCGGCGTGTTCGAACGCCTGGCCGAGGAGATCCGGCGCTACGAGGGCACGATCGAGAAGTTCGCCGGCGACGCCATGCTCGCAGTCTTCGGCGTGCCGGCGGTCCACGAGGACGACGCCGAGAGGGCGGTACGAGCGGCGCTCGAGATGCAGGCTGCGGTTGGGCAAGACGCGGGGGACTTGGTCGCCGACGGCCTGCGCCCACGGGTCCGCATCGGCATCGAGACCGGCGAGGTGCTGGTCGACCTCGACCGTGCTTCAGGTGCTCGCGACCTATTCGTGACTGGCGACGAGGTCAACACGGCAGCACGGCTGCAAACAGCGGCCCAACCGGGCTCCATCGTGGTCGGCCCCGCGACCTATGCCATGACGCGCGACGTCATCGATTACGAGGAGATGCCGCCCGCCGCTCTCAAGGGTAAGGCGAACCTCGTCGTGGCCTGGCGGCCGTTGTCCGTCAAGGCGCGGCGAGGGGGCGTCCGCAGCCGGCTGGGCATCGAGGCGTCGTTCGTCGGCCGTCAGGATGAGCTCGCGCGCCTCAAGGAGACCGTACGTCGCGCGGCCGCTACCGGACGCCCACAGCTCGTTACGGTGGTCGGGGCTGCTGGTGTTGGTAAGTCCCGTCTGACCTGGGAGCTCGAGAAGTATCTGGACGGCCTGCCCGAGCCCTATCACTGGCGCAAGGGCCGCTGCCTGTCCTATGCGCAGGCGAGCTATTCGGCCCTCGCCGACGCGATCAAGGCCGATATCCAGGCCGCGGACGATGACGCCCCCGCGACGGTAGATGAGAAGCTCGCTGCGCGGCTGCTGGAATTCGACCCTGAGATCAGCCCCGAGGTCCGGCCAGTCCTGCGCGCCACGCTCGGCCTCGAAGCCGATTCGATAGCCCGAGACCGCCTCTTCAACGGCTGGACCGGATACTTCGGGCTCGTCGCGACCGTAGCGCCGCTTGTTCTCGTGCTCGAGGATATCCACTGGGCTGACGAAGGGCTCCTGGACTTCATCGAGTACCTCGCACACTGGGGCGAGGGCCCGATCGCGATCCTCTGCCTCGCTCGCCACGAGCTGCTCGACCGGCGATCGACCTGGGGCGGCGGCATCCCGAATGCGGCGACGATCATCCTGGAGCCGCTGAGCCCGGACGAGACGGGCTCGCTGCTCGACGGCCTTCTCGCGGGTGGTCTGCCCGCGGCGCTTCGTCAGCGGGTTGTCGGCCTGGCCGAGGGCAATGCGCTCTTCGCCGAGGAGCTTATCCGGATGTTCGTTGACCAGGGCGTCCTCCGGCTGGCCGACGGGGCCTGGGAGCTGGGTCGGCCGGTCGACGAGATCGAGGTCCCGTCCTCGATCCAGGCGGTGCTCGCCGCCCGTCTCGACGGGCTACCGAGCGACGAGAAGCGCCTGGCCCAGAACGCCGCCGTGGTCGGGCGGATCTTCTGGGACGTCCTGGTGACCCATCTTGGCCGGCTCGGTCCCGGGTCGACCGCGGATCTTCTCCGGCGCTTGCGGGTCAAAGAGCTCGTCGTGCCGCGCCAGCCGTCGTCGCTGGCCGGGGCGGCAGAGTTCGGCTTCCGCCACGTGCTCGTCCGCGACGTCGCCTACGATTCGCTGCCGAAGCGCGATCGGGCGATGCTTCATGTCGACGTCGCCCGTTGGGCGCAGTCCACCCTGGCTGATCGGATCGACGAGTTCGCCGAGCTGATCGCCGCGCATCTCGCCGCCGCGCTCGCGTACGAGCAGGAGCTCGCCACGTCCTCGGCGGATCCGGCCTTACAGGGGCTGCGCGAGCTGGCCTACGGCGCCGCCGTTCGCGCCGCCCGACGTGCGGCATCCGTCTCGGCCTTGCCGGCCGCCCAGCGCTGGCAGCGGCTGGCCATCGATCTAGCGCGCGTCCTTGACCTGCCCGCTCGCAATCGGATCGGGCTCGCCATCGCCTACTACGACGACCTCTGGCACGAGGCGGAGCCGGCCGAGCGCCTCGCCATCTTCTCCCACGGGGTCGAGTTGTTCGACCGCCTCCCAGCTCCGACCGACGAGGACCGGCAGGCCCGCGCCCGACTGCAGGGGGCGATGGGCGAGGCCCTCTACGAGTTGAACCAGGTCGAAGCCGCCCAGGCCACGTTGGCGGAGGGGATCGCGGCCCTCGAGCCCGGGCCACCGAGCCTGGGCCGGGCGAACCTCCTGCGGGTCCTCGGCTGGACGCTCTGGCGGACGGGCGCGGCGCACGACGCGGTGCCGATCCTCGAGCGCTCCGTTTCAGAAGCTCGCTTGATCAGAGCGGACGATGCTCTCCGGTGGGCGCTCCACGAACTCGGCCTCGTGCGGACCCAGACCGGCCGCACGGATGATGGCCTCGAGCTCCTCGAGGAGAGCTTCGAGATGGCCCGTCAGGCCGGCGATCGGGCGCTCCTGGCGCGCTGCTACATCAACATCCCATTGACGAGGTTCGAACGCGGTAACCCGCCGAGAGAGGTCGGTCCGCTTTACGAGGAGGGTCTCGAACTCGCCCGTCGAGACGGAGCCGTCGCGACCATCGCCTGGTTGGCAACCAACCTCAGCTTCGAGCGCCAGGATCTCGGCCGACTGGACGATGCACTCGCCTTCGCGATTGAAGCCCTCGATGCGGCCCGCCGGTCGGGCGATGATGAGCTCGTGGCGAGTGCACGGGAGGCCCTCGCCTGGGGGCACCTGCTCCTCGGCGAACGCGACCAGGCCCTGAGTGTGCGCGATCTGACGAGCGCCTCGCCGAGACGCCCCGAAGGCCAGGGCTGGACCGCCAACCTCGACGCCGTGCTCGGCTGGGGCGACGACCCGGCCGCAAGCCTCGAGGCGCTCTCGACGACCTTCGAGCGCCTGTCGCCCGAAGATCAACCCCACGCCTCGGTGGCGCGGACGTTGGCCAGGATGGCGCTCCGGATCGATGACCGAGGTGCCCTCGACCGCGCGAGGTTGGCGTTCTTGGCCGCGACGTCCGACCGGACTGGTCCGGTGATGCTCACCCGGCGCCGCTGGGTCTCCGGGCTGGCCGCAGAGTCCGACGGCAGCGATGTCGAAGCGGCCGCGGCGGAGCTCGATGCGGTCGGTTACCGGGGCGACGCGATCGACGCCTACGCCGACGCTGCTCTCCTCGCGGCTCGCGCGGGTCGAGTCAGCACGGCCGGCGAGCGGGCGATGTCCATCGCGTCCGAGATCGGTCGGCATCATGCCCTCGGTCCGCTGCCGGAGACGCGCTGGGTCGCACTACGGCCCACGATGCTCGGATGACCCGCCGCCGGTTGCACGAGCGCGAAGGCGTCCAGGCCCGTCTCAAGTTCCGGCCCGATATCGGAGCCCGGACCGGGGGCGCACCCGTCGACCGATCGACCTAACCTCGGGGTATCCGCCCTACGTGCCCGATGATCAGGGACTGTCAAGCGCCAAGCCCTGGGTCGTACAGCCTGGGCGACCGCTGTTCGCAGGACCGCGATGAGCCTATGCCTGCAAGCAACGTTTATACTCGCGCTCGCGCCGACATAGCTCAGCGGTAGAGCAGCTGTTTCGTAAACAGCGCAGCCTGTTTCCCGCCGCCTTAGCTCAGTGGTAGAGCAGTGGTTTCGTAAACCACAGGTCCAGGGTTCGAATCCCTGAGGCGGCTCCAGCCCCTCGCTCCGCCCGGGTGAGGCGTCCGCCTCGGATGTCGACCGGTTCCCAGGCAGGAAGTCGCGGGTTCGAGGCCCATCTCCTGCCCACGCACGTGTACCCTCGAGGCCATCACCGATGGAGTGGGCGATCAACGTGGCGTGCTCGAGCTGTGGCGCGGCCTTCGAGGCATCGCGCTTCCACGGTCCGGTCATCGAGACGAACCGCACGACCATCCGGGCCGGGATCGCCGCGCTCGAGGGCCGGACGGCCGAGGCGCTCTGTGGCATCGACATGGCGACCCTCCTCGACCCGTCCGATCCGGAGGTCCAGACCGTCGCCGAGCGTTCGCGCGAGATCCTCGTCCGGATCGGGGCGAAGCCGTTCATCGAGCGCCTCGATGCGGCGATGGCGCGCGCGGCAACGACCCGTGCGGCGCTCCCGCAGAGGTGAGACGCCGATGACCCGACGACCCGAGACGCGCTACGCCTGGAACGGCGACGTGGCGCTCGCCTACCAAGTGTTCGGCGCCGGGCCGGTCGACCTCGTCTACGTTCAGGGCTACACATCGCACGTGGACCTGAACTGGGGGAGCCCGCACCTGGCGCGGTTCCTCCGCGGCCTGGGCGAGCGGGCGCGGGTGATCCACACGGACCGGCGCGGCTGGGGCTGCTCGGACCGGTTCTCGCCCGGCGACGTGGCGGCGCTCGAGGTCCAGGTCGACGACCTCGTTGCGGTGATGGACGCTGCTAGCTCCGAGCGCGCCGTGATCTTCGCGTCGATCGATACCTGCCCGACCGCGATCCTGTTCGCCGCGACATACCCCGAGCGCACCGCCGGCCTCGTTCTCGTCGACCCGGTGGTCGCGTTCTACGACAGCGAATCGGCACGTCGAGAATGGGCGGAGATCAACGACCGCGTGCGTCGGGAGTGGGGAACCCCGGCCTATGACCGCGAGTACTGGAGCGACGAGAACGCGTTCCTGGACTGGTTCGTGCCGTGGTGCCGGGCGAGCGTCGCCCCGGGGGCGCTGGCCGCTGAATCCGACCGGTTCGGATCGGTCGACGTCAGGGGCGTGCTCTCGTCGATCCAGGTGCCCACGTGCCGACCTTCGGCCGCCTGGAGGGCGGCGAGGCGGCCGGGAACGCGCAACTCATCGGGGAGCGGATTACCGGAGCGCGCCTCATCGAGCCGGCCGGGGAGGGCGGCGCCGGATGGTTCCACTGGTACGCGCGCGCACCGGCGATCCTCGAGGCCATCGGCGACCTGATCTCGGGGATACGCGAGGAGCAGGAGTCGTTCGATCGGGTGCTCGCCACCGTGCTCTTCACCGACATCGTCGACTCGACCTCGGTGGCCGCCCGGCTCGGCGACGCCGGATGGCGCACGCTCGTCGAGCGGCATCACTCGACGGTCCGCAGCCTGCTGGCGCGGTATCGCGGCACCGAGGTTGACACGGCAGGCGATGGCTTCTTCGCGACCTTCGACGGCCCGGCCCGCGCAGTGCGGTGCGCGACCGCGATCGTGGCGGCGATGCGGCCGCTCGGAGTCCAGATCCGGGCGGGCGTCCACACCGGCGAGGTCGAGATGATCGGTGGCAAGACCGGTGGCCTGGCCGTCGTGATCGGAGCCCGCATCGCCGCCGCGGCCGGCCCCTCCGAGGTCCTGGCGTCGCAGACGGTGAAGGACCTGACGGCCGGGTCGGGTCTCCGGTTCGATGACGATGGTGAGCACCTGCTGAAGGGCGTACCGGAGCGCTGGCACCTGTACCGGATAAGCACCTGCTGATGACGTGCTCCTGGCCGGGCGCACCGGGGCCGGGCCACGAAGGCACTCCCGACTAACAGTGGGCGACGACGATCGCGGCCGCAGTGCCAGGGCGAGGTCTCAGGTCGCGCCTGCTCGCTGCCAGCGCCGGGGGGTCTGGATGGTGACCACGGTCACAAACCCCCAATGAAACCCCCCAATCTCAAACCCCCCACGCACGAGCCACGCTCAGCATCTCGCTGGACAGAGCTGTTTCGTAAACAGCAGGTCCTCGGTTCAAATCCGAGTGTCGGCTCCAGTTTCCGGGAAGGCCTCGGGCACAGAGCGATCGTCGCTTCGGCAGACGCTCGCCATGCGGACGCGGACGCCGGGCCGGGGCGGAGCTTCCATGCAGGACGCCCGCCGTACGGCTGGCGAGATCACGACGATCCTTCGTTCGGCTAGACTCCGCGCGTCCCGGTGGCATGGATCCGGCGTCGGCTCGGGTGCACCTCAAAGCCAGCGGTCTCTCAATCGGAGGATCCAGTGCCCCAAGTTCGCGTTCGACCACTACCTCGGCGGGCTGTGCCGTTGGCACTCGCCCTCGGCCTCGCCTTCGTCCTCGGAGCTTGCTCCGGTTCGTCCTCTCCGGGTCCATCCTCAACTGGCTCGGCCCCCCAGGAATCGGCCGCAACGACGGCAACCGCGACACCCGCCGCCCTCAGTTCTTCGTCGACCACGGGCGGAAACCCGTCGAGCACGTGCTCGGTTACCACGAAGGCCGACGTCGAGGCCGCGTTCGGTGGCTCGTCGACAGAGGGCCAGGCGGGGGATTACGGGGTATGCACCTTCGACGTGTCCGGCGCGCTCAAGGCAGGCGACCCGGGAGACCCGCTGGGGCTCCGCGTCTTCTTCGACGCCAAGTACGTATCGTTCGCGACGGCCAAGTCGCTGATGACCCAGGCCGGGCAGCCCGACGCCGTGACGGCGATCGATGGCCTCGGGACCGAGGCCTACTACTCGGCCGATCTGGGCACCGGGAGCCTGCTCCACGTCCAGGTCCCCGGCGGGATGCTCACCCTCGGCATGAAGAACGGGGACCTGCTCGACGGAGCAATCGTCAAACAGAGCGCGATCGACCTCGCCAAGGCCGTCCTGGCGCGCCTCTGACGGACGGTTCAAGCCAAGGCCAGCGAGCGTCGTCCCACCCCGTCCTTCTCAACCGCAGGTCACGTGCGAGACCTGCTTCGCGCCATTCAGGGAGCACGACGCTCGAAGGCTGACGCGAAGCCGCGATCAGGTAGCCGCGAGCCGACTGTCTGTCGCTCGGTGCTTCGCTGGCACCGTCGGCGCGCTCTACTACGCGCTCGTTGCAGATTCGCCGGGCAATGAACCACAGGCTTCAGAAGTCTGACCCTCACGTCTTCCGGCCTCCGGCGCCATTCCGTGGAAACGTCGAGCAACAGTCGCCCCCGGGTTCGTGTTCCGAGTCGCGACCCCGAACAGGATCACGAGCAGGCACTCGAGTGTGGAACCCGAGAGGAGCGGACCGGCTCCGCCACTCGACGTCGCCGGTCCGGACAAGTCAGTGCGCCGCGGGGATCACTCCTCGCCGTCGAACTGATGGTCGACGTTCTGGCCCTCTGGATCCTGATGACCGCCCGGGCCATCCGACTCCGTCCCAGACGCCTCGGTGCCGTCGGGGGCCTCGGCCGAGGACTCGGATACCTTCTCGGGCGCGGCCTTCGTGGCCGCGACCTTGGTCGTCGACGCGCCAGCGGCCGCCGCTGCGGCCCCGGCGACATCCGGCGTCGTCTGGTCACCCTGCTGGAGCTGGTCGGTATCGGGACCGATCGGTTCGGCCTGCGCTGCGGCCCCGGCGACGTCCGGCGTCGTCTGGTCACCCTGCTGGAGCTGGTCGGTATCGGGACCGACCGGTTCGGCCTGGGTCAGCGGGGCGGCGGGCGTCACCGTGGCCGGTGCTGGGTTGGCGGCGAAGGCGATCCCCGCACCGGAGATGACGAGGACGGCCGTCGCAGCGAGGGCCGGCGCCCGAAAACGATGGAGCTTCATGGTTGAGTCTCCTGATTGTGATCGGGTCATCTGCCCGACCGCTGACAGCAGCCTGCGCCGCGGACCGTGAGCGTCCGGTGAATCCCGATTCACGATCGATTCACGCCAGATTCACCCCGCAGGACCATGATGCTTCCATGAAGGTCCTGTGCCTCGAGGACGACGAACGCCTTCGCTCAGTCATCGTCCGTGGGCTCCATCGCTCTGGGTACACCGTGGACGTCGCGGGCACTCTCGAGGAGGCGCGCTGGTTCCTCAGCGAGACCACGCACGACGTACTCATCTTCGACGTGATGCTTCCCGACGGCGATGGATTTACTTTGTGTCGAGAGCTCCGCTCGTCGGGTAATCGGAGCCCGGTCCTCATGCTGACGGCTCGCGATGCCGTGACGGATCGGGTTCGTGGCCTCGATGTCGGCGCCGACGACTACCTCGTCAAGCCATTCGCCTTCGCTGAACTCGAGGCGCGACTCCGTGCCCTCGACCGGCGCGGGCCGAGCGACCGGCCGACGACCGTCGTGGTCGGCAAGCTCGAGCTCGATCCCGGGGCACACCGCGCAGCCGTCGGCGCCCGGGACTTGGGCCTGACCGGACGCCAGTTCTCACTGCTCGAGTTCTTCGCGCGTCGCGCAGATCAGGTCCTGACCCGCGGGCAGATCCTCGACCAGGTTTGGGACTGGGCGTTCGAGGGAGACCCGCGGATCATCGACGTTTACGTCCGATCGCTCCGACAGGCTCTTGGGACCGACGCCGGGTCACCCTATATCGAGACGGTGCGGGGCGTCGGTTACGCGTTACGTCCGATGCGTGTCGCCGGTGCCCCTTCGTGAGTATCCGATCGCGTCTGGCGGTGGCCTACGGGGCCGGCGTGATCGTGACCCTGCTCATTGTCGGTCTGTTCGTCTGGTTACAGATGGGCGCGGCTCTGCGGGAGTCACTCGAGACGACCCTTCGAACGCGCACGACTGGTGTTCTCACGTCGCTCGAGAACGCGGGGCAGGCGGGGCTCCAGGAATCGGATCAGACGGCGCCGGGGGTATTCGCCGCCTCCTTCTCCGCGGACGGATCGCTCATCGACGCGAGCAGCAATGCACCGAAGGGCATTCGGCCCGTGAATGGCACCATCGACATCGGGGGGCGACAGTACCTGGTGCAGATCCAGACCGCTCCAGACGGCACGATCGTCGTGAGCGGGGCCGATCTCCAGCCGATCGCGGACACCCAGGCAGCGCTGGCGCGACTCCTTATCGGGGTCGGATCGTCGGTCGGAGCGGCCTCATTGTTTGGTGGCTGGCTGCTGGCCGGGCGCGCCCTGCGGCCGGTCGACCGGCTCATCGACGACGCCGCGACGATGGGCCCAGACGACCTTGACCGTCGGCTCTCCGTACCGGTCCGGATGGATGAGGTCGGCCGTTTGACGCTCACGCTGAACGGGATGCTCGACCGGATCGCCGAGTCAGTCGAACGCCAGCGCCTGTTCATCGCCATGGCGTCCCACGAGCTTCGGACGCCGCTTGCGGCATTGCGCGCCGAGCTCGACATCGTCGACCACGACGACGCGAGCCTCGCCGAATACCGAGACGCCCTCCGCTTGGCCCAGGGCGACGCCCTCCGCCTGACCAGTCTGTCGGCCAGTCTGCTCGAGCTGGCGGCCACCCGGGAGGACGCCCATTCGGTCCTGCGCAGCCCGGTTCGTCTGCGCCCGATGGCCTCGATGGTCAGCGGCAGCCTCGACCCGCTCGCACGACAGCGCGGCGTGGTCATCGCACTCGACGTGCCGGATGCGGTTGTCTGGGTCGATCGGACCAGGATCGAACACGCCCTCGGGAACCTTCTCAATAACGCGGTGACCTATGGCGGCCGGGGCACGGTCGAGATCAAGTGTCAGGTCGAAGGCGAGTCCGGTGCTCGTTCGCTGGCAGTCGAGGTGCTCGATCGAGGACCAGGCTTAGGCGATGACCCGCCGGACGGTCTGTTCGCGCCGTTCCGTCGGGGCAGCCGCGTGACTCAGGTTGGATCAGGGCTTGGGCTCGCGACGGTCGCCGGGGCGGTTCTAGCGCACGGCGGCACATTCGGCGCTACCGATCGCGAAGGTGGCGGAGCTAGATTCTGGTTCAAGGTTCCGTGTGATTTCGTCGTTTCGCCCTAAGCTGAACAGTCCCCGAGTTCTCCCGACACCTGGGAGCGTGATCGCCCGATAAGAAGTGGCGCCGCTTCCTCATGCTTGTCGTGTCTAAAGCGATGAGCAGGAGGCGCGGCGCCGTGGTCGATGATGACGTCCTCTTCAAGTTCCGGTTGCGGCTGTTCAGCCTGGCCGCCGAACTGGGCAACGTCCGGGCGGCCTGTCGGCTGATGGATGTCCACCCCTCGACCTACTACCGCTGGCGGGCACCGGTCCTG
>JBBQJL010000063.1:0-13821 GCA_038325875.1 Candidatus Limnocylindrales bacterium | reverse complement strand
GAACCCGATGGCCGATGACAGGATGGCCGCCCTGGAACTGCTGCGCAAGGCCGCCGGTGACGGCGATCTCGATTTCCTGCGCGAGGGCCTGACGATGCTGACCCAGCTGGTCATGGACGCCGAGGTGAGCGCCCAGATCGGTGCCGGCCACGGGGAACGCGCGCCGGAGCAGCGGCTGACTCAGCGCAACGGCTACCGCGAGCGACGCTGGGACACCCGGGTCGGCACGATCGACCTGCAGATCCCGAAGCTCCGCGATGGGACGTACTTCCCGAGTCTGCTCGAACCGCGCCGACGCGCCGAACGGGCGCTCCTGTCGGTCGTCCAGGAGGCGTACGTCGGCGGGGTCAGCACACGCCGGGTCGAGGAGCTCGTCGCGGCCCTCGGGGTGACCAACCTGAGCAAGAGTGAAGTCTCCCGGATCTGTGCCGGGCTCGACACCGAGGTCGACGCCTTCCGCTCACGGCCGCTCGACCCGGCCGGCTATCCGTACGTCTCGCTCGATGCCCTGTACCACAAGGTCCGCGAGGGTGGTCGGGTCGTGTCGATGGCGACCCTCATCGCCATCGGGATCAGTGCCACCGGCCAGCGTTCGGTGCTCGGGATGGAGGTCGCCGCCGCGGGCGGCGACGAGGGAGCGCACTGGCTGCCGTTCCTGCGCTCGCTGACCGCCCGCGGCCTCGTCGGGGTCCGACTCGTCATCAGTGATGCCCATCCAGGGCTCGGCGCCGCGGTCGAGGCCACCTTCCTGGGCGCCGCCTGGCAACGCTGTCGGGTGCACGCCACCCGGAACGCCCTTGGGCTCGTGGCCAAGGCGGCGCAGGGCATGGTCGCGAGTGCCGTCCGCTCGATCTTCGAACAGCCCGATGAGGCCAGTGCGCGGGCCCAGCTGCGGCGAGTGGCCGATGGTCTCCGGCCGCGCTTCGTCAAGGTCGCCGAGCTGCTCGAACGGGCCGAGGACGACCTGCTCGCCCACTTCACCTTCCCCTCGGCCCATCGCCGCCAGATCCGCTCGACCAACCCGCAGGAGCGGCTCAACAAGGAGATCCGTCGGCGGACCGATGTCGTGGGCATCTTCCCGACCCGGCGCAGCCTGCTCCGGCTCGTCGGGATGCTCCTGGCCGAGCAGGACGACGAATGGGCCGTCGGGCGGAACCACTTCAGCGCCGAGTCGATGGCCCTCATCGACAACCCGCCATCGACCGAGGAGGTGCCCGCCGGGCTACTCATTGCGAGCTAAACCGATGTCGTCGTGACGATGACGAGCGTCCGCTGTTACACCACGAGCTGGGACTTGACCCTTCTGCCAGGAGCATGCAAGCGGCCCCCGAATTGGTCGAGTCCCCGCTGGCAAGTGGTTCGAGACGCTCGACCGCTCGATCGAGTGAGCTTCGATCCAGTTGCCAGTGGATTGCACAGTAAGCCGACCAGACTGCCGCCCTGGAGCTAGTGGGGTCAACGGCCAGGACGCAATCAAGAATCGCGACTGAGCGTTCCTCGCAATGAAGCGGCTCCAGACAGACCGTCGCAAGATCGACCAGCTGCGTCCAGCCGATCGCCGTCGTCACGGTCCGCTCAAGGTCGAGCTCGAACAGGCGCTGCGCTGCCGTCGAGTGTGCCGTCGGATGCGAGTCTGTCATCGGGAGGGGATCCAAAAGTCTGAGATCTTGGGTTGAACCGCACTGGGCCGCTTTACCAGTGCCGGCGGATGCCTAGCCCAGTTGGTCGAGCAAGCACTTGGACGCGTCACGAAGGGGAGCGCCAGCCGACGTCATCTAGTGGGCGCCCTCGCAGCTCCCGGTGTTGCCGGTCCCCTCAGGTTACCGGGCGAGGCCGAGATCTGGTTGCCATTCGGGCCGCGCCCAGGCGTCCCAGGCGACGACACTCGTCATCCGTTTCGCTGCCTGCAAGCCATAACAATGCGTCATAGGTGTCCGACGTGTCGGCGATCCCTGCGGCTCTAACAAGCCATTGCATCGATCCATGCTCATGGGCGCGAATCCTCGTGACAACCCCATCGGAACCGTTGCGTAGGAGCGTGACGATTGTTGAAGTTGCCAACCGCTGCCACAGATCGTGAGTGCTGTCCTGCGAGAAGGCTTCGATCGCGTCGGCGGAGCCAGTGTCACCCAGTCGCGCCAGTGACCAGGCCGCAGTCATCGGTGCGTAGTAGTCCTTGGATCGAAGTTGTTTCCGCAGTGCGGGAATCAGGGTTCGGAGTGTCGCCGGATCAAGTTCGAGCAGGTCGGTCACCGCGATGTCGCGCACATCTGCGTCCTTGTCCCGAGTCAAGGTGAGGAGCAGTGGTACAGCACCCTTGCCCAACAGCGATATCGCACCCCACGATACCCAGCCCCTGACCATGGGATCACGGTGATGGGTGAGTTCGATGTGTCCCGCGTCAAGAAATCTGGACAGTTTCGGCCTCGGAATATGCGAGACCAGTCTCGTTCTTCTTGACGCTGGCTCTGGGGTGATGGAGATACTTGTCCCCGGAGGCGGTCACCACACGCCGGTCTATCTCGACGATCGCGCTGCCGTCTACCTCGAGCGTTCGTGTCATCGGGTGGACGAGCAGGCCACCGCCCCCGGGACGCTCTGGGAAGTCGAACGGCTCTCGCACATGACCCGCCGACTCGCCGAGGACGTTCAGGTCGCCCGAGTCGTCGGCTGAGCCCGGCTTTGGCGAGTCCTCCGGCTCCCGGGCACACCCGAGTCATCGCATTTCCCGCGGGGCCGACCCAAGTTCGCCAGTGCGTTTGGCCCATCTTTTTCGTGTATAGAAGTAGAACCTTGACCTGGGGTCGAATCTATGGCCTATAGGGGTACCTCCACGCCATGAGTTGGTTCGAACCGTAGAGACCACAGATGCTCCCGACCCACAGCGACGGTTTGAGACGGCATATGAGCAGTTCTGGCGTCCCGTGTACCGCTTGGCTGTCGCTTGGACGAATGATCAAGGCGCTGCCGAGGAGATCGCCCAGGAGGTGTTTCTTCGCCTCTGGAAGGACCGAGTCAGGATCGATTGGAGCAATCCGGTGCTGCCTTGGCTCCTGGTCGTGGCTCGCCGGCTCGCGACGGATCGCTTTCGGAAGCTGCGCCGTCAGTTGCGTCGCCCGACCGTGAGAGAGCTGACCATGGACGAAGGGATGAGGGCGAGGTGGCTTGACGTTCAATCCGCGTTCGCCACGCTCAGCCCGCAGGAGCGATCCGCGATTGTCTCCGTAACGATTCTGGGCCTGACGCCGGCCGAGGTCGGAACGGCCCTGGGAGTCAGCCCTGGCGCCGTCCGGTCGGCCGTCAGTCGAGCTCGGATGAAACTTGGAGACCGATCGTGAACGACGACGTCTCGCGGCGTGTGGATGAGCAGGTGGCGCGCTGGTTCGAGGCAACCGATCGTCCAATTCCGCGCTTCGAGCCACCGGTCACCCGCAGACCGCGCCTGATCGCTCCAGTGGGTCTGTCGATCATGGCGGTCGTCCTGGTCGTGGCCGCTCTCGGATTCCGTGGCTTGCTGATGAATCCGGGACGGTCCGCCGGGTCGGCCGCTGGTCCGGTCGGGGCGTGCGCGCAGGGCACCTGGCCGGTCATGCCCGTCGACTGCGAGACGGCCCGCCGCTCGGTGAGCTGGGGGACGATCACGCTCAGCCGAACTCGGATCTGGCTGACGACCGTTGGCGCCGTCAAGAGCGGGTTTGAACCTCGGCGGCAGGTCGTCTCCGATCCGCCTGCCGACCGCGCGGTTTGGCTTTTCGTGTATGACGGATACAAGCCGGGCGTGACCTACCAAGATCAGAGCGGCAAGCTGACGACCTCGGCCGCCGAGTCGCGCTGGCTCCATGTCGCCGACGCCACCGACCCAGGGACCGCCGACGGCGCCTACCTCTACATCTATGTCTGGAGCGAACTCGGATCGGGAAACCTCGACGTGCCGGCGACATTCCCACTCCCCCCGGCACAGGTCGACACCCGCACTCCGTCCTCTCCGCGACCACCGATCGAGCCGAGCGCCAGTCTTCTCACCCCACCGCCCTCCCTCAATGGCGACGCCCTCACGGCTTGGGGGCATGCCTACGTGTATGAGCGAGCGCGAGCGAACGGTCATTGGACCGACGCCTGGTTCGAATTGTCCGACCATTCCAAGCTTCAGATCGGGAGCATCGAGAGGTTCGCCGAGGTGGAGAGTCCCCTGAATTCAGCGGGTGGAACGATGTTCGAGATCGGACCGCCGGTTCGCGAGGCAGCGCTGGAAACCGTGCCGGCCGATGTCCGGCCCGCTTTCAGTCGGGTGGCCGATGTCTCGCGGGGCTACATCGTCGTGATTCGCCACCCGAATTCCCAGTCGCCGGGCGCGGGGACCGTACGATTGTATGTGGCCCCGCTTCGCTCCGGAGAGGCGTGGAGGATCTGGATACTATCCCAGTGAGCGACAAACGAGGTGTCGACGTCGGAGGCGGTCGGCCACATATGGCAGCAGCCGCGGACACGACCTCGTTTGCGTCTTCGGCGATAGCTCGCTTTCTCGAGCAAATTCGCGGCCGCGACTGCGCGACCTGACCGAGACCTGGTTCGAATGTCGCTCGAGCAAGGTGCCGCACTCGCGATGCGGCCGAATTGTCGAGCAATGGGGCGAGTGGACCGGCCCGACTGCGGTTGACCAGATCGTCGGAATCGAGCTTGCGGAGCTGGCTCAACGAGAACGGGAGGCATTCGACGTCGGCGAGTCACCCCACGGCTTCAGGTGCTCAGGCCAACCCGGGCACGTCGTGACATCGAAATCGTCGTTCCGACTCCTCTCGCCCCGACCAAACTCACGTTCTTGCCCGATCTCGAACACGGTCGGCAAGGCGTCGCCGAGTCCCAGTTCGATCGCATCGGGTGTGAGCTCGTACTCCATCCGCTCGAAGCCCACGACGTCCGTGCGCGCGAACAGCGCCGTTGCTAGGGCCTGCCGCCCATCGGGTCCCGAGTCCGCCCAGAGCGATGGCAGGGAGCGGAGGTAGGCGACGACCTCGGACGGTGCGAGCTGCCCTCGCTCGACTGGGTCCCGCGCGGCCTGCTCCTCCAGGTCGAGCTGTGCCATCTCGCGCTGCCAGGCCATCACGTCGCCCGACTTCGCCAAGCGCCGCGCGGCCTCCTCGCGCTCATGACTGACGCGGGCTAGGGCTGCGCCATCGACACGCGGCGGCCGATCGTGGTAGCGGTGAACGACCTCGGTGATCGCGACGTCGTCGACCGAGCCCACCTGGGACAGGAGGAGACCGACCGCGTCCTCGTACCAGGTCTGCTGGTAGGAGTGGCCACCGACGCGCTTGTCGTCGCCCTTCGTGTAGCGACGACGCGCGTCGGGCGTCCCGGCGATGAACGCATCGCGGGTCGGCGCCGGGTGGCGGTACCGCCCGACATCCCCGTAGAGGAACCGCTGGCAGCCCGAACAGCGCAGGCGGAGCGGGTAGTTGCGCTTGACGATCCGCCCCGGCGTCCGGGTTCGGCGCAGCTCGCGCATCGACTGCACCTTGGACCAGAGTGCAGGTTCGACGATGGGCGCGAGGCCAGCGGGCTCACCAGTGCGGAGTCGACCGGCGTAGATCGGGTTCGTGAGCAGCTCGCCGACGTGGGTCTTGGCAAGGCCGGCGGCGGCGGCGACCTCCCAGTCCGTCTGCCCGACGGCTGCGAGTTCGTATGCGCGGCGAACCGTGGCCGCCTTCGCCTCATCGACCCGGAGCGTCGAGGGCTTGCCCTCGCGGATGATCCCGAACGGTGCCCGATTGCCGCCGGGCACCCCGAGGCGGCGTCGCTTCGCGGCATAGCCTTCGCCGACGCGCCTGGAGAGCTTGCGGCTATACGCCTCGGCCTCGTGGGCTTCCCGGACGAACTGGTCCCAGTTGCTTGGATCGGATGAGAGCAGCCGCTCGTCCGCGAAGAGGACCACCACGCCGGCCGCGTGCAGGTGATCCTCGACCGCGATCAGAGTCTGCTTGAGGTTGCGCAGGAAGCGGTTGACGTAGCCGACGACGAGCACGTCGAAGGCGCCAGCCTGCGCCGAGGCAACCTGGCCTCCCAGGTGGGCGTGCGCCAGCGGAGGTCCAGCCCGAGGAGGCTACGGACCACTCCAGGGCGCTGTCGGTGAGACCGTACCGCGCGATGGCGCGGTCCTGCTGTTCACGCTGGGCGTCAGGGCCGAAGTTGTCCCACTGTCCGGCCGTCGACTCGCGGAACCAGCGCGCCGCGCGCATGCCGCCGACCTCGTCGAGCGATTGGGGGAGAGAGCGCTTCATGCTGCCGGCCTCTTGCTGGTCAAGTGGGTCAGCACCTTACCTCGGCCGCGCCGTTGTTCAACATCGCGAAGCGCCGCGACGAGCGCGAGGATGACGGGGTTGACCGGACGAGGAACGGGGCAGTCGCTGCAGACCACGTCGTGGCGCTTCTCGGTCGAGACGTGACCGTTCATCGCCACGTCGGCCATGGGCCTTGCGACCACCATCGGTGAGGGGATTCCGTCGAGTGGGGTGGCTGCTGTCCGGACACCGGAGGCGGACACTCCCCTTTAAGGGGTGTCCGCCCTGTCCGGGGACACACCCCGGACCCGTGCCCAAGAGACCGTCCGGACAGTGTCCGCGCGGCTAGTTCCGGACACTGTCCGGACATTGTCCGCGCTCAGCTGCAGGCCCTTGAACATCGGAACGAGCGTGAGTGAGACCGTCGCTGCGGTCTATTCGCCCAGGGTGCTACACCTGAGGAGCCACTCCTGGGGAGCGCTGAGGAGGCCGAGTCCTGCAGACCACGTGGCACACCCCAATTGGGGTGTGGGTGACCAGATTGGCAGGGTGGAAGCGCATGCTCCGGATCATCAGGGTCGTCTCCGGAGCGGGGCAGAACCCGGGGAGGACTTACAGCCCGGGAGGACGTGACAAGCGACCTTGACAGACAGAGGATGTAAAGCTACCTTGACAACATGCGAAACGAGGTACGCAACCTCCGCGAGGCCCAGGGCCTGAGCCAGGGCGACCTAGCGAAACGGCTGTCGGTCTCCCGCCAGACGATCAACGCGATCGAGACGGGCCGCTACCTGCCGTCGCTCCCGCTGGCGTTCGCCATCGGGCGGTTCTTTGGGCGACGAATCGAGGAGGTCTTTCGAGATGATGACAAGGTTGAGTAGCCCGGTGGTTGGCGTCGGGATCGTCGTCGGGCTGATCATCGGCGCGGCCGATGTCGTCGCCGGCCATCCGCTCTGGCAGGCCGCGCTGGGCTTCGCGATCCCCGTCGCCTACGCCATCCTCGCGACCTTGATCGCAAGCCGCAGTGAGACCGTCAGCGTCCTGGCCGGCCGACCGGTCGACGAGCGCTGGCAGCTCATCAACCTCGAGGCCAGCGCCTGGGCTTTCGGCGCCTCGGCGATCGTGCTGCTCGTGGCGTACGTTGTCACCAACGCCACCGGCGGCGATCCACTCCCTTATGCCTTCATTGGCGCGGTGATGGCCGTGGCGTACGTGGGCTCGCTCGCGACCATCCGCATTCGAAGCTAAGCGGCGTAGGGTCGTCCCCGCGTTGGTTGCCGGGGTCGCCGCGGTCTGGGCGCATCCGCGTCGGCCTATGGGCTACCCCACCCCGGTCGGTCGATGCACCCTTGCTCGAGTTGCACGATCGGCACAGCACAGCGGTGTTGCCGATGTCGAACGGCGCACGGCCAGCGGCGAGCGGCACGACGTGATCGACGGTCAGGTCACGAGCGGGGTGGGCGAGACGCTGGTAGCCCGGGCACCAGTTGCCGTGCTCGCCACGCCAGGCGCGGAGGACGCGGGCGCTGAGTCGCTGCCAGGTGTTGTGCCTGCTCCGATTGGACTGGCGGGCGTGCTCGGTGCAGCGGCTACCTGCGCGGCTGGTGACGACACCACAGACCGTGCACAGCTTCACCCGCGAATCGTCGCCGGGCTGGCTGGCGCCGTCTATTCGCTCGTAGTGCTACGCCTGGGGACCCAATTCCGGCCCGCCCACGCGGGGCTCGATGATGCGCCTACCGCTCCAGGGCGAGGACGACGAGACCCACGACGGCAGCCGCTGCGCGAATGAGGTCAGGACGATTCGGAGGGCTGCCCGCCGCTATTCGTCCGAGTGCACTTCGCCGTCTGCCTCCGGCAGCCGCGGAGCGAGGATCCACACCAGCTGCGCGGTCGTCGTCGCCCCGACCCGCAATCGCGCGTTCGCCAGGTGGTGCTTCACCGTCGAATGCGACAGCCCGAGGCGGTGGGCGGCCGCCTTCTCCGACCCGGCCTCCAGGACCGCTGCGACGACCCGGAGCTCGCGCTCCGTGGCGCGATCCGGAGCGCGCTCCCTCACGCCAGCCGCCTCGCCGCCGCGAGCCACTCATCCCGTCCCTCGATCGGGATCTCGTAGGTTGCTGACGCGCGCCCGACACCTGTCGAGCGCGCAAGAATCCGCTTGCAGGACGAGCGAATACCTTCTATCCTTCTGGGTATAGAAACCGCTCGAGCGCCAAGCGAATGACTCTCCACCTCACGTATGTCCCGAACATGGCTGTCCGCGAGCGGCTCGACCAGTGGGAGAATGCCGTCCGTCGGGATTCCCAGGGCGGCCCTCGTGATTGGCGCATGCTGGCCATCTGGCCGGCAGCTCGCGATGCGGCCGTCTCTGGCAGCACGGGGATCGAGGGCAACCCGCTGGATCCCGCCGATGTAGAAGAGGTCCTGGCCGGCGCTGCGATCGATGCGGACGTGAACCATATCCGCGAGGTCGAGAACTACAACCGGGCCCTGAACCTCGCGCGGGACGCCGCAGCCCGTCCGGGCTTCAGCTGGTCGCATGAAGTCATCCACCTGATCAACGCAACCGTAGTGGAAGGCCTGCCGCGCGACACCCACGGCAACTATCGGGGGCCATGTGAGGATGTCTTCGTGGGGATTTTCACAGGGCCCAGCCCGCTGATGGTCCAGTCCCTCATGGACGAGCTCATCGAGTGGCTGAGGCGCACTGACAGAACGCCGCCGCTGGTCAGATCGGCGCTCCTGCATCTGAACATCATCGCGATCCACCCGTTCAATGATGGGAACGGCCGGACGGCACGGATCCTTGCTGCGATGGAGCTCGCCCGAGACGGCGTTCGGGCGCCGGAACTCATCAGTATCGAGGCGTACCTGCGCCGGAACCGCGACGAGTACATCGATGCGCTCCGCACGACCCTCGGCCCGAGCTACGACCCCGACAACCACCCCGCGACCGAATGGCTCGACTACTACACGCGAATCTCGCTCGATCGGCTACAGGCTCGCAACCGGATCCTCGACGCACTCCCGACCGACATCGGCACGATCTTCTCGGCGCTCGCCGACGCCGGGGAGCCCCTGGAATGGGCATCGGTGCTTCTGGCCGCGCGGGTTGGTCGTGTGCGCACGGCGATGCTTGCCGGCTTGACGGGGCGATCGACCCCTGCTGCGCGAGCGGAACTCGGCCGCATCGCGCGGGCAGGCTGGCTGGAGCCTCGCGGAGTCACCCGCGGGCGATGGTATGCACCAACGGACCGATTGGACGCATTGATCCTTCGGGTTCCTGAACTGATGGCACTCCTTGCCGCAGGTGAGCAGCTCCGCCTGTTCGATAGCGCCATTCCAAGCTGATCCATCAGCTTCGTGGCACGTCGGCACGGCTGTCGGCATTCGCTCCGCTGCGGTCGGCGACTACTACGCAGGTCGAGTGGTGCAGCCACCGAGCGTCGCCATCAATCGCCTGGCGGACGATTGGCGGTCCGCCGCGGCGTCCCTGTTTGCGAGCGTCATGGCCAAGGGTAGGTCGGCGGTCGGAGCCCCGGCGGACCCACGCGTGCGCTTGAATTCCCTATCCTGACGCCGTGCACGCCGCATCCGCTGGGAAGGCCCGCGGCGGGTCCGTCATCCTGATCTCGAGGCTCGCCGCGGCGAGCCGCTCAGCGCGCCTTCGGCATGCGGTATGTTGCGATCGCGCGTGCAACGCCGGTCGGTCACGCCACGAACATCAAGCCATACTTGGGATGGAGGAGGACGGGAGAGCACAGATGGCCAAGGCCACGTATCAGGGACCCGCCGATCGCCTCGTTCTGTACGAGGGACTCGTCGCCTCCGTTCCCGGCGTCGAGCGCAAAGGCGCCGCGAATCCCTATACCTCACGGAACGGACACATGACGAGCTTCATCGACAAGGACGGCGACGTCGCCATCCGACTCGATGCGGCCGATCGAGAGCGATTCATCGACCGATATGGGTCCCGCCTCTCGATGCAATACGGCGGCAGATGAAGGAGTTCGTGGTCGCGCTCCCGCTTGATGCGGGCCACCGCGATTTGTTCTCATCGCGGCGGAGATCGGCTCGGCTCGAGAATGATCTGGTAGCGCCCGCGACCCCCCGAGAAGGCCGCTCAGCAGGCATTGCGGCATCCGCGACGGGCCCGCATCGCTAATCATCGGCTCGGGTGATGCCCTCAGGCTCCGGCAGCCGCGGGGCGAGGATCCACACGAGCTGTGCCGTGTTCGCGGCTCCCAACTTGGACCGCGCGTTCGCCAGGTGGAGCTTAACGGTCGAATGCGACACGCCGAGGCGATGGGCGGCAGCTTTCTCCGACTTCGACTCGCCCTTCCTCAGCGGTGACGACACGATGCCGCCGACATGCCACGAGGACGACGTCCAGCGACGCGAAAGGAGTCCTATACTCCGACCAGCGTCCCGAAGACCTCGATCGTGCGCCAGGTGCGGCTCGTGGAGGGTGGTCTCGTGATCGTCGCGCGTCGGGCGGCACTCCTCGCCGCCGCGGTGATCCTCGCGGGCTGCGGGTCGAACACCACGCCTGCGCCGACAGTGCTCAGCACCGCTTCTGCGCCCATCCTCACGCCGGCGCCCACCCCGACTCTGCCGACCGCTACGGCCACGGCCTCGGCCAGTTCGGCAGCAGCCACCACCTTGCCGACCGCCGCCCACCGACCGCAGACGATCCACGTCCTCGAAGACCCGATCGACTTCCACACGGTCCCGGCTCAAGGTTGCACGAGCGCGGCCGGCTGCAAGGGCGACCAGCTGGTCGGGACGTCGCGGATGCTCGACGCGGATACCCGCGTGGCCGTCGGCTCGTTCGCGGTCACCTGCGTCCTCATGGACCCCCGCAAGAACCTGTACCACTGTCCCGCCAATGCGATCTCCCTGACCGGACGAGGGGAGATCGTCTTCGACGAGACCGTCGCCATCGGCAGACCGGACTCACCCTTGGGGCCGTGGTCGATCATCAGCGGCACCGGCGAGTTCCTGGATGCGACGGGCTCTGTTGCGAGCCCCAAGGACAGCACCTGGAGCTACGGCGACTTCGTGCTCACGATCACCGGGTAACCGCGCGATCACGCCAGTGGGCTTCGGGCGCTTGAGGTGCGCTCGAGATTGCTCGGCGCAGGAAGCTGCGACAGCCTGTGCCTCAAGGATCGTCTCGGAGGGCTGTTCCTCCGTCTGGGCCACGCCCTCGGGCTCCGGCAACCGCGGGCGCAGGATCCACACGAGCTGCGCCGTCGTCTCGGCGCCCACCTTGGATCGCGCGTTCGCCAGGTGATGCTTCACGGTGGAATGCGACACGCCGAGGCGGTGGGCGGCGGCCTTCTCCGATCCTGCCTCCAGGACTGCGACGACCACGCCTACCTCACGGTCAGTGGCGCGTCCGGCGGGGCCACCGGACGACCGTCGGGTCATGCGCTGCGGACCAGCTCGAGGGGCTCCGGCGGCTCGGCCAGGCGCATCGTGAACGGAAGGTCATTGGTGGCGGGGCTATCCCTCTCGCCCCGACCAGACTGACCTTCTTTCGTGCTCAGAACCCCCTCGTCTTGGGCGGGTCTCGGACTTGGGGTCTTGCCCCAACCACCTTGACCTTGGAGGCACCGGACGTCCGCCCCGAATGCCGCGTCCCAGCCCCGCGCCTTGGCGTCAGCGGTCAGCGTGAACGTGTAGTCGGTCACCCCCAGGACGTCGATCCGCTCGAACACCGCCTCCGCGATCGCGTGGCGGCCAGCGTCCGAGGTCTTCGCCCACAGGTCCGGCAGGTTCTCGAGGTACGCCCGCGCCTCGGTGGCCGTCGGCGTCCGGGGCGGACGCACAACCGCGGCTGCGGCCTCGGCCCAGGCGCCAGCTATGATTCCCGCCGGGTCTTGCAGGGGGGCTTCCCCGTGGTTCGGCGCACACATCCGGCCACGGAACTACGCCGGAGCGTTGTCGGCCATCCTGGCGAGGTCGAGGGCCTGCCTGATCGTGAGTCGGCGGCCAGTCTCCGTGGCTCGGGCCACCTGCTCGTCCGTCAATGACGCCCGTGCCTGATCGACGAACTCGCGACCGGGAGTCTCGTCCGAGTAGACGTTGACGATGCCTTCCTGCTTGGCATAGATCTCCGCAGCGGCCGCGATCCATACGGCCCGTTCCGGCCGGCCCTCGACCGTCTCGGTGGCAGCGAGCCCGATGAGCGACAGTCCGATGCCTCGAACGCTGGCGATGTCGGTGTACGCCTGAACGGAGTCGAAGAACGACGCACGGGCGCGCTCCGCACCGCCCTCGCGCAGGTGCGTCCAGGCCATCTCGGCGAGGATCCGGGCCTCCTCGGCACGGTCGCCGATCGTCTCGAACGCGGCGAGCGCCTGCCGATACAGGGCCAACGCGTCGGCGAGCTGTCCATCGCCGACGGCCAGACTCGCGAGCCCGCCCAGGGACAGGCCCGCGCCTTCCCAGTCACCGAGTGTGCGCTGGATGTCGAGCGCCTCGGAGTAGCGGGCCCGCGCCATGCTCGCGTCCCCGGCGACCGTGCGCAGGATCCCATCGAACGCTGAGGCGAATCCCTCTGCCCACTCGAAACCGATGCCGCGGCTCCGGTCGATGCTCTCCGCCGTGAATCGCAGCCCTGCGTCGATATCGAACCCGATCATCCCCAGCCCACGGAACATCGCCGTCACACAGCCTTCGCGATCGGCATGGATCTCGCCGGCGATCCCGTGAGCCTCCGCCCAGTCCGCGTTCGCCCGCTCGAACTGGCCGAGGACCCACCAGGCCAACCCTGAGGTTGTCAAGGCTCCCGACCGTCCGACCGTGGCGGACCCACCGGTGTCAGTCGCGAGGAAGGAGGTCGCGTAGTCTCGGGCCGAGAGGTTCTTGCCCCGGATGTGCCAGTAGAGATACAGGTAACCGCACATCGTCATGCCGAGTTCAGTGGCCGCACCGTCACCATCCCGCGCGAGGGTGAGGAGCGTGTCGAGGGCGGCCAGCAGGTTGCCTTCGTCGGCGATCCCGCGTTCGAGCGAGCCGACCTGATCGGTGCCCTCGACGCCGTCGCGGATGTCGATCGCCAGCGCCGAGTAGCGCCGGGCGTACCGCAGCGCCACCGCGTCGGCCTCTCCGGAGGCGACGAGACGCTCTCGCGCGTACTCGCCGATGGTCTGCAGCATCCGGATCCTGTCGCCTGTGCCGTCCAGCTGCACGAGCGCCTTGTCGACGAGCGATTCCAGGTCGTCGAGGCTCGACTCGCCGGGATTTGCGCAGACGGCCTCGACGTCGGCGAGGGTGCACCCCCCGACGAAGACGGCCATGCGCCGGAAGAGACGCTGCTCCGACTCGGTCAGCAGCGCGTGGCTCCAGTCGATCGTGGCACGCAGCGTCTGCTGTCGCTCGGGAATGTCGCGTGGGCCGGCTGTGAGCACGTTCAGAGCGTGGTCGAGCCGATCGAGGAGCGCCTCCGGGGACAGGATCCGCAGCCGGGCGGCGGCAAGCTCGAGCGCCAGTGGAAGGCCGTCGAGCCGCCGGCACACCGCCGCGACGGCGG
>JBBQJL010000062.1:0-14292 GCA_038325875.1 Candidatus Limnocylindrales bacterium | reverse complement strand
GATCGGCGCCTTCGCGGCCATCTCCTCGGCGCGCTGCCGGCGCTCGATCCGGAGTTGCTCCGACTGGACCTGGAGGACCTTCGAGATCGACACACCGAGCTGCTCGGCCTGGATGATCGCGCCGATGAAGTTGGTCAGCGGCGCAACCTCGGTCCGCGGGACCATGTCGCGCAGCGCTTCACGGCGCGACTTCCCGACGCGGACCTCGGCGAGTCCCCGACGGAACTCGTCTGACAGCGGGCCTTTGAGCTTCTCGACGACCTTGGCCAGCGCGGCATCGAAGCCGAGGCCGGCCCGGACCGAGATCGTCAGGAGGTCCAGCGTGTCCGGGATCATGATCAGGATCGCCTTCTGGCGAGCCCTGATCCGGCGTCCCAGCCAGAACTCCGGCGCAATGTATCCGACGAGACCGCCGATGGCCGCCCCGATGACCGCCCCGACGATCCCCATGTTGAGGATGGCCAGGAACAGCAGGAAGAACAGGATCGAGAAGATGATGGTGAAGATGCCCTTGATCCCGAGCCACTCCGTGACGCCGAGGTCGCCGGGGTTGCCGGCCAGGGCCAGTCGCTTCTGGGTCCGGTCGCCGAACGACTGACTCGTCACTCGGCCGACCGTGCCCGACATCCGGGCGGCCAGCGGGCGCAGGGTCCGCTCGATGAATGGCTGCTGGAGCTCCAGCTCTTCGAGGTTCTTGGCCTGCATCGTCCCGAGCTGGGTCAGGCGGGCCTGGACCGGGTCGACCGATCGGCTCCCGGCCAGCCCCATGAAGATGAGCAGGATCGCGGCAGCCGCGACGCCGGCGATGATGATGGGCATGAGTTCCATATCAGACCTCGATGTCGACGATCTTGCGGATCGCCATGAAGCCGAGGAACATCATGAACCCGCCGAAGCCGAGGATGATCACGCCGACGGGGATCCCCGCGACCGCGACCTCCTTGTCGAACATCGGCGCCATGAACCCCGGGGCGGCAACGAACAGGAATAGGGCCAGGCTGATCGGCAGGAACCCGACGACATAGCCCGACAGGCGCTGCTGGGCGGTCAGCGTTCGGATCTCGCCCTTGATCCGGACCCGCTCGCGGATGGTGTACGCGATCGAGTCGAGGATCTCGGCCAGGTTGCCGCCGACGGTGTGCTGGATGGAGATGGCCGTGGCCATCAGCTCGAGGTCGTCCGAGCGCACCCGGCGGACCATGTTCTCGAGCGCCTGGTCGAACGGAAGGCCCAGGTTGACTTCGCGGATGACCCGGCCGAACTCGACCGACATCGGCGGTCGCGACTCGCGCACGACCATTTCGATGGCCTGCAGGAACGACGACCCGGCGCGCAGCGCGTTGGCGATCAAGGTGATCGTGTCCGGCAGTTGCTTATTGAATGCGTTCAGCCGGCCGCTCTTGCGTCGTCCCAACCAGAAGCGGGGGAGCCAGAAGCCGATCAGTCCGCCGATCAGCAGGAACAGCGGATTGCCGAGGGCCGTGAACACGACCGACAGCATCAGCATGATCAGTGGGACGCCGATGATCGATGCTGCCCAGATGAGCAGGAACTCGCTCGGCTTGAGCTTGAGGTCGGCACGGGACAGGTCGCGCTGGAGGTTCGCTCCGAAGTCGCGCTGCTCGACGACCTTGTTGAGGTTGGCCAGGGCCTGGCTCGAGGCGATCAGGTCCGAGATCGGGCCCTGCCCGGTCGAAGTCGCCTTGGCCTTCTCCGGCTTACCGGAGGCATAGCGCTCGAGACGTGCGCTCATCCCCGAGCTGCCGCCGGACGACGCCAGCCCGACCGCGATCAGGATGATCGCGAGGGCGGTGATGCCGGCTACGACGAGGGTCATGGACTCCACGGGGGTTGCCTCCTAGTTCCCGGCGGTCAGTACGAGAAGCCGAACAGACCGGCGGGCAGGTGGATGCCCTGGACCTCGAACTTCTCGACGAACTTCGGGCGGATCCCGGTCGGCTTGAGCCGGCCCTGGATCTTGCCTTCGACGACACCGGACTGCTCGAAGACGAACACGTCCTGCATGACGATGACGTCGCCTTCCATACCCTGGACTTCGGTGATGTTGACGATCTTCCGGGTCCCGTCCTTGAGACGGCTTTGCTGGACGATCAGGTCGACGGCCGAGGCGACCTGCTCGCGGATCGCCCGAAGGGGCAGATCCACGCCGGCCATCAGGACCATCGTCTCGAGGCGGGACAGCATGTCTCGCGGCGAGTTGGCGTGACCGGTCGACATCGAGCCATCGTGACCGGTGTTCATGGCCTGGAGCATGTCCAGGGCCTCACCCGATCGGCACTCTCCGACGATGATCCGGTCGGGCCGCATCCGAAGTGAGTTCCGGACGAGGTCGCGGATGGCGATGGCGCCCTTGCCCTCGATATTCGGTGGACGCGACTCGAGGGTGACCACGTGCTCCTGGCGAAGCTGGAGCTCGGCCGCGTCCTCGATCGTGATGATCCGTTCGTCGTTCGGGATGAACGACGACAGGACGTTCAGGGTGGTGGTCTTGCCCGAGCCGGTACCGCCCGACACGAAGATGTTCAGACGGGCCTCGACGCAGGCCTTGAGGAAGTCGAACATGTCGGCGGTCGCCGTCCCGAACCGGATGAGGTCGTCCACCGTGAAGGGGGAGGCGGAGAACTTCCGGATGGTGATGACCGGCCCGACCAGCGACAGCGGCGGGATGATCGCGTTGACGCGGGAGCCGTCGGTCAGACGGGCGTCGACCATCGGCGACGACTCGTCCACGCGTCGACCGATCGGGGCGATGATCCGATCGATGATGCGCATGACGTGGTCGTCGTTCTGGAATACGACGTTCGTCAGCTCGAGCTTGCCTGAGCGTTCGATGTAGACCTGGCGCGGGCCGTTGACCATCACCTCGGTGATGCTCTCATCCCGCAGGAGCGGCTCGAGCGGACCGAGGCCGATGATCTCATCGGTGATCTGCTCCAGCATCCGGACGCGCTCGGCCCGGGTCAGGGCGAGGCCTTCCTCGTCGATGACCTTGCCGAAGATCTCCTCGATCTGGCGCCGGACCTCGACCTGGTTGGACAGGTCGAGCTTCGGGTCCAGGTCCTGGATGACCCGGCTCTGGATCCGGAATTTGACGTCACGGAAGGATTCCCTGACGGGGCCCTGGGACATCAGCCGGGTGGACTGGACCGGCGGCGGCGTACCGGCGGGAGCGCCCGGTGCCCCGCCGGTCGGTGCCGGCAGGTTCTCCGATGGCGTCCCGGGGGACGAACCAGGTCGAGCGCTCTCGATCCGCTTGAGGAGGGACATCGCCTACACCCCTTCAGGCCCCGAGGGGCCGACTGCTACCGCCATGCGAACAGCTTTCGAGAGCCCTGCTTGGGGTCCTCGACCGCCGCCGTCTTGCGCTCGCCACCACTGATGGCGGTCGCCAGGCGGAGGACGTCCTGGGACACTTGGGCCTCTCGGTTGGACAGGACGAACGGCACGCCGCGGTTCAGGGCGTAGACAACGCTACGCCCGTCGCTGACGATCGTGTGATCGACCTTGCGACCGATCGAGTGTTCGACATCCGACACGCGGATACCGAGCGTCGAATCGGCGCGATTCAGGATGAGCTTGATCTTGGAGCCCTCGTAGCCCAGCTGGTCGGCGACCTCCAGAAAGAGTCGCATGTTCTTGATACTCGTGATCTCGAGGGTCAATACGGTCAGGATCACGTCCGCGATGTCGAGGATGGCCAGGGTCGTGTCGCTGAAGTTCGCGGTGCAGTCCACGACGACCAGGTCGTTCGTGGCCCGGAGCACCTCGAGGATCTTGCGGACGCCCGCCGGCGTGATCATCTCGGCCATTTCGGGCGACGGCGGCGCAAGCAGCACGCGGACACCCGACGAGTGGTTGATGACGAACGTGTCGATCGACTCGGGCTCGCCGCCCGCCTCCATCTCCGGGACCAGGTCGGCGATCGACTTGTTCTTCGGGTTCAGGTTGAGCAGGACGCCGACGTCACCGAACTGGAACGAGCCGTCCACGAGGACGGTCTTCTGGCCCAGATCGGACGCGGCTGCGACTGCGAAGTTGACGGCGATCGTCGTCCGTCCCACCCCACCCTTGGGGCTGAACACGGCGACGACCTGGCCCGGTTCCCGATCGCGCGAAGCGGCGGCAGCGGTCGCGGCGGCCGCGGCGACATTGGTGACGGTGATCCGGCCCTGCTTTTCACGCTCCCGCGTGTAGACCTGGCGAATCGACGCGGTCAGCTCATCGCTGCTAAACGGCTTGACCAGGAACTCGCGCGCACCGGCGAGCATCGAGCGGCGAAGATAGTCCGCCTCGCCCTGCACCGACATCATCACGACCGACGCCGTGGGGACCTCGGTCGCGAGCAGCTCGGTCGCGGCGATCCCGTCCATATCGGGCATGTTGATGTCCATCAGCACGACATCGGGACGAAGACGCCCCGCCATCTCGAGCGCCTGGCGGCCGGAGTCGGCTGCCCCGACCACCTCGATGTCGCCCTCGAACCCGAGGAGCTTCGTCAGGTGATCACGCGTCTCGGCGATGTCGTCGACGATCAGGACCTTGATCATGTCTGCCATGTGTGGCGTTCAGCCTTCGGTAGTCGTCGGGGTTGCGATGGTCGGGTGGGTGGGTCGGTCTGGTCGGTCTGGTCCGGCTGGTCGATTGAGCGGATCGACAGGCGCGGGATCCGGATGGATCTGGCGCACCTGTCGTCCGGTCATCACGATCGGTCCGGTCGGCGCTCGCGGAGAGTGGCCTTGGCGGGCGCCTCCGGTCGCGAGCTACTTCTTCGGGAGGATGGCCTCGACGATCTGCGGCGGAAGAACTCCGTACTCGTCGACGAGGGACTTCAGGATGATGCCCGGGGTCTTGTCCAGGGCAGGCACGGTGGCGTTGCCCGCGTCGTCCACATAGTCCTTCGGTGAGCGCAGGACGAGGCTGATACAACCTTCGACCTGGGCGTACTTGATGACTTCGGACTGCTGCGGGGTGACCGCCAGGATCACGATCTCCTTCTGCCCGTTCAGGTTCGTGCCGGTCGCGGGAGTCCCGGGCGACGCCTGCGGGTTGGTGGTCGTGTCGATCGGCGGGAGCAGGGTCGAAACGACCTGCATGTCTTGCAGCAGCAACTTGACCGACAGCGTGCTCCCGACGTCCTGGAGGTTGTTGACCGTGTTGGTCGACGTGTCGACCGTCAGGAACGGGAACTTGGTCCCGCACTGGGTCAGCCCACCGTCGCCGAGCCCCTGGGCGCCGATCCCGACGACCGCGTCGACGCGATCGCCGACGTTGATCAGGGTACCCACGCCGGAGACCTGGTCGACCTGGACCGCCTGGGCGCGGTAGCCCTTGGGCAGGAGCGGACCGGGCGCGACACCCGAGCCACTGTTGGTGGCGAACATCGCCTTGGTCAGCTGCGCGCCGTCGGCGATGTTTGCTCGGGCGATCTGCCCGACCACCTCCGACGGATCGCCGACAGCGTCGATCGCGCGATTCGCGATCTCGATCTCCTGGGTCTTCAGCATGTCACTTTTGACCTGCGTGCCCAGTGGGATGTCGACGTTCGCGAGGACAGTCGGCGCCGTCGTCTTGACGGTCTCCTGCTGCTTACTCGGATTGCCGATAAGGAACACGATCGCGACGAACGCGACCGCTGCGAGGACGACCCCGACTAGCAGGATCAACCGGTTCGATCTACTCTTCAAAACCACTCTCCCCAGCCGTGTGACAGGTGGCACCACTGTAGCATCGGGAAAAGGGCGCGCGACTATACCAAAGGGCTAGGACCATTAGGAGGAAATAGCCAGAAAAGGGCCTTGATTCGTGCGTGGATCGGGTGTTGAGGCCCCGTCCGCAGAAGGCGCCCCGGGGTCCGGTCCGAGGGGTTGCGGAGGGGTCGCAGGAGCCGATCCCGGGGCCGTTTTCGGGGTTGCCGCAGGGCTGTTTTCGGGCTCATCCCGGGGCCGTCTTCGGGGTTGCTGCAGGGCCGTGTTCGGGGCGATCCCAGCGCCGCTTCGTGGGCTGTGCCGGCGGCCCGCTGAATCGACGAGCGGCCCCCCGATCGAAGGGCCGCTCGTGGTGTTGGTCCGGTCGGGACGGATGCCCCGGCCGGCGGTTGCTAGACCGAGGTGCCGACCCGGCTGAGGATGGAGCTGATCTGGCTGCCCAAGAAAAGCAGGGCAAGGATGGCGACGATGGCGATAAGGGCAAGGATCAAGGCGTACTCCGCCAGGCCCTGGCCTTCATCGTCAAGGCCGGCCGGGACGATCAACGCGCGGAGAGAATCGAACACCGATATGTGGTCCTCCTTTCGCCAGAGTCTCTCGCCTGAGCGAGAGCGCCCCACGCCGCGCTCCTCGGGTCCTGTGATCGGTTCAGGGCCGTTGGGTGGGGTGGCGGTGGGACCGACACACTATGGGCTGGTTCGAAGGTCGTCAATACGGCGATGGCTGTATCGCGCCGAGCCCAGCCGCGGTGGGCCGCGATCCGCCGATGAATCCCCCCGGAATCGATCGACGCCGGACCCTCGTGGGGCCCGGCGTCGGGTCGTTACGGGTGAGCCGCGTCGGCGATCCGACGGGCTCCCGTGGCGTCGGTCCTAGACCGAGTTGCCGACGGTGCTGAGGATCTTGCTGACCTGGCCGCCCAGGAACAGCAGGGCGATGATCGCGACGATCGCGATGAGGGCGAGGATCAGCGCGTACTCGGCGAGCCCCTGGCCCTCCTCGTCGCGGTTCATCCACGCGAGGAACGAAGTGATGAGCGCCATAGCCGTTAGGCCTCCTGGATGAGTGCACACCCCCAGTCGAGGGCGTGGTGAATATAGGGTCGCGCCGCGTTCTATGCCATTGGCCAGATGGTACCGGTAGGCATCGGACCTTTGGCCAGTCAGGGAAGCTGGTTCGTGAGCCAGTGCAGGACGGCAGCCACCTGGTCGTCGAAGAAGAACAGGAGGACGGCCATCAGCAGGACGGACAGCCCGATGATGATCCCGTACTCGACGAGTCCCTGGCCGCGACCGGCCGAGCGCGCTCCCGCCGCACAGCGCTCGTGGACGACGGGCTCGTGGACGACGGTCACGCTGACCACGGGCAAGTCGACGATGGCCTCAGTCCGCCGCCGGCAGATCCGCGGTCATTCGGACCTCCGAGCCGTCGTCGGACAGCTCGGCCCGCGCCCCGAGGCTGGCGGCCCGGGCCTGGATATCTCGCCAGGTCTTGAGCGGAAGGGCGATCGGGGCGGTGCTGGCGGCCACGGCGGCGGCGTGCTCATCGCGCCGATCCTCGATCATCGCGGCGAGGGCCGCAGGCATCTCCGGCTCCAGCCTGCCCTTGCCTTTGCCCTTCCCGCGACCAGGATCGGGTTGGGTGGACGCGACGGCGATGGCAACCGGCGTCTCGGCTCCGCCGGCGCTGGGCTCACGGACGGAGCGGATCAGCGCTTCGAGCGTCGTCGTCGTCCAGTCGAGACGGACGACGACCCGATCGGGACGCCCCGCGAGGTATGCGGCCAACGATTCTTCGATCATCCGGAAGACCCCCGACTCGAGGTCCATCGGAAGGCGACGATCGGTGCCCAGCGAGTCGAAATCGACCGGGATGTTCGCCCGCCGTCCGCGGTCGCGCGAGGATCGGCGGATGGTGGGCACCAGCCCGAGGTCGTCGAGGACCATCGGCCGGACATCGAAGATGAATGACTTCGTGGCGTCGAGCGTCGTCTGGACCATGGCGATCAGCTCGCGGATCTCCGGCTTGGCGGCAGCCGGGTCGCTGGTCATGAGCCGATCGACGATCTGAGCCTGGAGGACGATGTTGGTCAGGCTCTGGGCCGGGCCGTCGTGCATCGCCCGGGCGATGTCTCGACGAAGGTCCTCCTCGGCGGCCAGGATGAGCCGGGACAAAGCCGGCGAGACGCGGACGGCGGCGTCCGACCCGCCTTCGAGTGCATCGTCGTCCACCACGATGTCCGGCAGCAGCGGCACGAGGCCGCCGTCCGGGAGGGCGCGAAGCTGCTCGTCGAGGGATGCCAGGCCGTCGCGGTAGCGGCGCAGGATCTTGACCTTTCCGTTCAGGACGTCGACCTGGGAGCCCATCACGATCGCCCGCCGGGTCAGGCCGACAAGCTGGGCATTCTGTTCGGCGAGCTCCATCGGGTCGATCCGGCCACCGGCCTTGTCCGCCTCGATACGGGCCGCCAACGCCGCCCGCTTGGTCTCGTGGCGCTCGCTCTCGGCGCTCGCCTGCTGGATGAGCATGTCGATCTCGGCCAGCTCGGTGTCGAGGGTCGCGACCTCGCTTTCGATGCGCACGACGAGACTCGCCGGGCCAGGGGCTCCGGCGGGCGTGTCGTTCAGATCGCTGGCCAGCGGGCCCTCGGGAGTCACGGTGTCGCCGATCAGTCCTCCGGCATCCGGATCCAGCCCTGGCGCATGGCGTAGACCACGGCCTGGGTGCGGTCGTTCACGGACAGCTTGCGCAGGATCGAGCTCATGTGGTTCTTGACCGTCTGCTCGCTGATCGACAGCGCGTAGGCGACCTGCTTGTTGGTCATCCCCTGGGCGATGTTGTCGAGGATCTCGACCTCCCGCGGGGACAGCGGCGCGAAGATCGGCGCGGCATCCTGGCCGTACACGGCCAGTTCGCGGAACTCCTTCAGGACGCGCGAGGCGACCGCCGGCTTGGCGAACACCTTGTCGTTGATCAGGTACTCGCCGTCGGACACCCGGCGGATGATCGTGACCAGGTCGTCCGGGCCGACATCCTTGAGGATGAACGCGGCGGCTCCGGCCTTGATCGCGTCGAACAGGGCGTCCTCTTCCTCGTTCTGGGCGAGGACGATGATCCCGACCGACGGCAGCTCGCGCTTGATCCGCTGGGTCGTCTCGATCCCGCCGGGCGCCGGCAGGGTGAGGTCCATCAGGATGATGTCGGGCGAGGTATCGAGAGCCAGCTCGATGGCGCTCCGGCTGTCATCGGCCTCGCCGACGATCAGGAAGTCGGGCTCGCGCTCGAGCAGGCCGCGCATGCCCATCCGGAACAGGGCGTGGTCGTCGACGAGGAGCAGCTTGGTCTGCTCCACGTTGCGTCGATCGGGACCGCCCCGACGACGCTCGGGACCCGAGTAATCCATCGCACTCATGAACTCTCCTTTTCGAGCGGGATCGCCAACCGAACGACCGTTCCGGCCTCCGGACGGGATGACACTTCCAGCGCGGCGCCGATGAGCTCGGCGCGCTCACGCATGAATTGCAGTCCGAAGTTGCGACGGCCGCGACTGGCGACCGCTCCGACGTCGAATCCGAGACCGTCGTCCTTGACCTCGACGACCCATCTGCCGTCGTCGAGCCTGGTCGCGATCGTGGTCCGGGTCGACCTGGCGTGCTTGCGTACATTCTGAAGGGCTTCCTGGACGACGCGCAGGACGACGGTCTGCTGGGCCTCCCCGAGGCGGTCGTCGGGCGCGCGTAGATCCGTCTCGACCGTGGTCCCGGCCAGGGCCGCCATCGTCTCGGCGGCATCAGTGATCGAGCCGTCCAGGCCGAGCTCGTCGAGGAGTGGCGGACGGAGCTGGCTGATGTACGTCCGGACATCGCCCAGCTCGCGGCGGAGCAGCTCGCGCATTAAGCGCAGCTCGGTCCGGGCCATCCGCGGGTCGCCGTCCATCACTCGCTCGATGTACTCCACCTGGAAGATCGCGTTCGACAGGGCCTGCGCCGGCCCATCGTGGATCTCCTGGGCGAGCCGCGCCCGCTCGGCCTCCTGAGCTTCGACGATCCGCATCTCGATGTCGTGCGGGCGGACCGCGCCGTTGTCATCGGGGATGAGGCTGGCGTCGCCGCGTTCGAGGAACAGCCAGGTGCTCTCGAGGCTGCGGTGGGCCAGCTCGAACCGGGCCAGCTCTGACTGGTGGGCGCCGACGTCTGCCTCGAGCCGCTGGACGGCCACGCGGAGCGTTCGCAGCCGGGCATCGTCCGCGCCCGCCTCGGCGGCCTCGACCGCGCTCGGCGCGGATGGCGACCCGGGTTCGCTGCCGGCGGCCTTGCGTTCGCGACGCGGACGTCGTTCGAGGGCGTCCAGCTCATCCCGCAGCGCCTGATACCGCCCGAGCTCGTCGAGATGGGCGGCGCGATACCTCGCGGCGACGCCGCCTAGGCTGTTGGCCGAATACGCCAACGCAGCCTTGGCCTCTGCGTGGAGTTCGTCGAAGCGGCCGTCCCGAGCCTCGCCCACTCGCGTCCCGTCCATGTCGCCCGAGTATAGGGGTCCGGACATCACGGACAGCCGATCTCGAACACCTTCGTCCGAGCGAGGATGCGCGCGTCGTCGAGGTCGCTCGGCGCTGGGCCGAGGTTGAGCTCGTGGAAGCAGGCCGCGCCGGGGGCGTCGGTCGCCAGGATCGCCGGCCAGCGGCCGTGATCGGCATCGTCGTTGACGACCAGGTAACGGGTGCCGGGGAAGGCCCTGGCCAGGTCGACCACGTTGGCCGGCGTCTCGTCCGGCAAGCCGAGGGTCGGGATGCGCCGCGCCTCGGCCAGCCAGATCGGGAAATCGGTCACGACCGGACCGGCGGTCGCGTCGAGCGGGCGACCGATCGCCGCCATCCGCTGACCGAGCAGCTCGTAACGCCGGGCCACGTCGGCCGACTGACGGCCGTAGTTGACCAGGATGAGGCTGCTGAACAGGAGCGCCGAGGCGATCGTCAGGGCCGGTCCGAGCCAGGCCACCGGGCGGGTCCAGCCGCGCCAGACTCCGACCCGCGCGATGAGGGCGTCAAGTCCGACCAGGGCGCTGATCACCAGAAAGACCTGGATGGCGCCGGCAGCGTGGAGGAACGTCCCCCAGGTGGTCGACACCGGGAACAGCAGGCCGGTCACCAGGAAGGTCGCGATCGACACGATGACCAACGGACGCAGGCTTTGCGCCCGGGCGCTCCAGGGCAGGGCGATCAGTCCGATGAGGGCGACCGGGAATCCCGGCGCGACCAGGACGTTAGCCAGGTCGTGCCACAGACCCTCGACCCGCATCTCGAGGAGCCTGCCGGGGCCGACGGCCAGGTAGCGGGACAGGGTCGGCGGGTCGCTCCAGGCGAAGATGTCGAAGCCGGTGACCGACAGCGCGTTGGCCAGGGCCTGGCCGGGCAACGGGTTGCCGAAGACCGCCCAGTCGCGAATGAGCCACGGGACGAACAGGAGCAGGGCGACCAGCGCCGGGACCCCAACCAGTGCCAGCCGGCGATCGCGCGGCCCACCCCACGCCGCCAGACCGACCCAGGTCAGGGCCAGCCAGGCCACCTCGTTCCTGGTCAGGGCCGCCAGACCCAGGACGACACCGAGGCCGAGCAGCCGCGCGTCGCAGATGGCGCGGCCTTCGGGTGGACGGGCGAGGATCCGGGTCATCAGCAGGGTCGCGGCCAGCGTCAGCAGCGCGAACGGCATGGTCGAGTCGGGCAGGGCCCCGAAGAGCACCAGGGGCAGGTAGACGGCGGCGGTCAGACCGGTCCCGAGGGCGAGGGTGCGCGCGCGCCCGACCGGGAAGCCCCGCTCGACGGCGACGTCGGCGGCCAGGCGCCAGGCCAGGACCGGGACCAGCGAACCGACGAGGACGGCCGAGACCTTGGCCGCCTCGAAGGTCGACCCCAGGACGGCCATCGCCGGCAGGGCGATCAGGCTCGGCAGCGGCAGCCACACCTCGAAGGCGGGGCGAGGGAACTGGAGCGGCGGCGTCTGGAAGCTCCAGATCGCGTCGCTGACCAGACCGCGACCCTCGAGCAGGTTGCGTGCCACGCCGACGTAGTAGGCGGTGTCCTCGGGTGTCGGGAAGTGAAGCGTGCGCGCGAACAGGGCACGGGCGACCAGCGCGACGAGGAAGACCAGGCCGGCGCTCAGCCACGCCTCGCGCCGGGTCATCGGAGGCACCGGACGTCGTCGGCGCTGGTGCAGACCGGGAACAATGCCGCAGCCCACTCGGTCGATCCGGCGGCAGCCGACGTGGCCTCGATATCGCGCCAGACGCTCGGGCCGATCCAGCTCGGGGCCGAGGTACCGTCGACCAGGAGCGTCGCGAGCGCCGGGACGGTGTCCTTCTGTTCGACCAGCAGCCAGCGCGCTCCATACGCCCGCGCGACCTTCTCGATCGTGGTGATCGGGTCGGCCGGCGCGACGACTCCGGGATGTCCGGTCCAGTACTTCACGCCCCCGGTGTCGAGGCTCATGACGACGTCGCCAGGTCCTGCACCGGCGTCGATGAGGGCCACCCCGGCGGCGATCTTGAGGTCCCGCTCGGCGACCCAGGTTGAGCGCGTCGCGAACGAGAAGGCGACGCCGACGAGGATGGTCAGCCCGACCGCCGCGCCGACGAACAGCCGGCTCGAGCGCTCGACGTCCCAGGTCGCGCGACGCGCCGCGACCCAGACCACGACGGCCACGACCCCCTCGAGGGCGAGGATGGAGGCCTGCGGCGCGAGCGCGACGGCCGAATGGATGAACGTCCCGTTCGGGACGTGGACGGCGGACACCAGCGCCGAGAACGCGAACAGGATGATGCCGTACACGAAGAACGGAGCGAAGTCGGGCGATCGGCGGCGGAGCCAGGCCCCGATGACCATCGTCGGGGCAAGGACGACCCCGGCGACGAGGACGACGAAGCTGACGACTGCTTGGCTCAGGCCGGTGATCCGGCTCGACACCAGTGAGCCGAGACCCTGGTCGAGGAAGGTCGCCAGGGTCGGGTGCCCTTCGATCGAGTTCATCTCGGCTAGCGACCGGATCCACAGGATCCGACCGGATGCCGACGACGGGGAGATCGAGCCGAAGACCGCCAGCTGGCGGGCCCACCACGGTGCCATGACCAGCACGAACAACCCGAGCGAGGCGATCGCCGACCACCACGGGAGAGTGGGCGGGAGCCCGCGCTGCCAGGTCGGGAATCGACTCCCCAGGAACACCAGGCCAAGGGCGACCCCGACCAGGATCCCGTCGTTGCGGGCGAGCATCGCCAGGCCGACCAGGGCGCCGGCCGCCACGAACGATCGCGGGTCACCCTTCAGGCCGCGTGCGCCGAGCCACAGCGCGCCGAGGACGATCGGCTGGTAGAGCGAGAAGTTATCCGGTTGAGCCATGAATACGACCGCGGCCGGGACGGCGACCAGGATGCCGGCACCGAGGCGGACGTCGGGGCGCGCTCCGGCTTCGCCGGCGAACGCCCAGGTCATCGGGGCGGCGAGCGCGCCGATCAGCGCGAACGGTAGGGCGGAGGCCCAGGCCGTCGGGCCGAGGACGGCCAGGAATGGGACCTGGACCAGGGCTGCCAGAGGCATCCAGTGGGCGTTGCTGGGGATGGGCAGACCCGGGTTCGCCGGCATCGAGCCGCCGAGATCGACGAAGGTCCAGACGAAGTCGATGTTGAATCCGTGGCCCGCCTGGAGCGCCCGCGCGACGTTGACGTAGTAATACGAATCGACGTAGGCGGGGTCCGGATAGAGTCCGATCAGGACCAGCCGCACGAGCGCGGCGAACGCGAAAAGAGCCATGGCGGTGCGCATCGCCGGTGCAGCCTAGCACCGGGCACCCCGGACTCAGCCCAGTACGAATCACCCATGACTGGCGGCATCCGGGCTGGTACGAAGCGTCGATCGGACGGGGTAGCATCTGGTCCGGATGACCGTCTCGAATGCTTCGTTCGCCTCGGTCCGACCGTCCCCCGTGGCCCGTCGGGCGATCCGCGACGGGCTTGGTCTGGCCGGGCTCGCTCTCGCCGCCTACCTGTTCCTGGTGGTCGCTCCAAAGGCTGGGACCTTCGGCTTCGATGCCTACGCGTACTGGGCCGTCGACCCAGCCGATCCGTACACCGTCCCGGCTGGCACGTTCGGGGCGTTCACCTACACCCCGGTGATGGCCATCCTGCTCGCTCCCTTCGGGCAGCTCCCGTGGACGACCCTCCTGTGGCTGTGGACCTCGGTCCTGGTGGCGACCGTGATCTGGCTCGGCTGGCGGAGCGCCCTGCTCGTGCTGGCGTTCCCGCCGGTCGCCCTGGACCTGTACCACGGCAACATCCACCTCCTGATGGCAGCGGCGATCGCGCTCGGCTTCCGCTACCCGGCGGCGTGGTCGTTCCTGCTCCTGACCAAGGTGACGCCGGGCATCGGCCTGGTCTGGTTCGCGGTCCGGTGCGAATGGCGGGCGCTCGGGATCGCCCTGGCCGTGACGTCCGGGCTGATCCTCGGCTCCCTGCTGATCGACCCCTCGCTCTGGTCGATGTGGCTCGAGGAGAGCATCCTCAAGACGGCGGGCGGGGC
>JBBQJL010000061.1:0-14902 GCA_038325875.1 Candidatus Limnocylindrales bacterium | reverse complement strand
CGTTAGGGCGCGCCGCTCACCCCGCTCGACGACGACCGCCGCCGGATCGGTCGGCGCCAGGTTGAAGTGGCCGCCGGGGTCGTCGGTCAGCGGCTCGGCGGCGAACAGCGCCGCCAGCTCAGCGGTCGGGCGTTGCTGGGTGAATCGTCCGCACATGGCCCGATCGTAATCCTTGCTAGAGTCCGCGCGATGGACCCGACCGCCACGGACCACGACGCCACCCCGGACCCGATGGCTCGTCCGGCGGATCCGCGCGAGTCCGGCCCGCTCGATCGGGCGACCGCCCTGACCTTCCTGTCGATCGGCGATCGGCTTCTGGCGTCGGGCGAGGCCGAGGCGGCCGGCGGCTACTACCAGCGGGTGGTCGGCTTCGACGACAAGGCAGTGACCGCGGCGGCGATCTTCGGGGTGGCCAACGTCCTCTACCGCCTCGACCGCGACGACGAAGCGCTGGCGACCTGGCGCGAAGTCGTCAAGCTCGGCGCTACGCCCAGCGCCTACCCGGCCTGGCGCCAGATCGCGGCGGGGCTCGTCCGCAGTGGGGACCTGCGCGGCGCCACGGCAGCCTATCGCGAGGCGGACCGCCGGGCACCGGCCGAAGACAAGGCCGAGATCGCCTCCCGACTCGGATGGCTGGCCAAGGAGACCGGTGACACGCGAGGGGCGCGGCGCTACTTCGCCAGGAGCCGGGGCGGATCGGCGCTGCCGATCCCACTCACGTACATCATCATCGGCCTGACCGTCATCGTCTCGCTCACGACGATGGCGCCCGACGGGTCCGCCTATCTCGAGACGCTCTGGCTGGAGTCCGGCGCGGTCGCCAACGGGGAGTGGTGGCGGCTGCTCACGGTCACCCTGGTCCATGGCGGCCTGCTCCACCTCATGTTCAACATGTATGCGCTGTACCTCGTCGGACCGATCGTCGAGCGGATCTACGGCTGGAAGATGTTCGGCCTGATCTACCTTCTGTGCGCCGCGGCCGGATCGGCCGCAAGCCTCGTTTTCGGCGATCCGCAGGTGCCGTCGGTCGGGGCGTCCGGAGCCATCTTCGGATTGTTCGGGGTGGTCCTGGCCGCGACCCGGATCCACGATCCGATCCTCGATCGGCGCGGTCGGGCCCTGACCGGCCAGATCGGGATGCTGATCGTGATCAACCTGCTGTTCGGCTTCAGCGGCGCGGGCGGCAACATCGACAATGCCGCCCATGTCGGCGGCCTCTTGGCCGGCCTGTGGCTCGGCTTCATCCTCGTCCCGGGCAACGTCCAGACCATGCGCGACCTGTGGCAGGTCCCGGCGGGCGGGTCGTCCGACCGGTCGGTGACGGCGGCACTCGACCGGCGCCTGGTCCTGCTCGTGCGACTCCTGGCGATCGCAGCCTTGGCGACCGTCATCGTCGTGGCCGTGGCGATCGGCTCAGATCGGAGCCGAACGGCTGGTCCTGGCACCGTGACGTCCGCCGCGGCCGTCGGCGTCGGTCAGAGCTCCCCGAAGACGACCTGGGGACCGGGCGCGCCGATCGCACCGCCGATCGGCTCGAGGGTGATCATCACGGCCGACGAGTCGGCCAGGTCCCGTCCGATCGGGGCGACCAACGGGCCTTGCCCGTCGTAGCTGATCGTCTGGAGGGGATGGACCCCCGAAGCGTCGGCGACCCACAGCTGATAGACCTGGCCGGCGGGAGTCGGCGGCAGGGCCCGCACGACGATGAAGCCGTCGATGTGCCCGGGCCGGTAGACGACCATCGCCTCGGCCGCCGGGGCGAGCGGCTCGGCCGACAGCGCCGCGATCGCGTGATCGGGCGCCAGGGCCACCGTCATGACCGCATCCTCGCGATCGACCATCGCCCGAAGCCGGGTCGTCTCGGCAGCCACCCGGTCGAGCTCCTGACGGTTCGACACCCCCCAGGCTCCGGCCCCGATCGCGATCACGAGCAGCGCGGCCGCTGCGACCCAGCCGATCCGTCCAGCGCCGTCGAGGCGGAACGCAGCGATGTGCTGTGACCGCCGCGGTCGTCCGGGGGCCCTCCGCTGTCCGATCGGTGTCGGGCGGGCGAGTGCCGCTGCGGTCGCCTGCGCGTCCACGTCCCGAGTCACGTCATCGGCCTGGATCGTGGCGAGGAGTGAGCGGCCAAGCGCGGCCGGCGGCCGGCGCGGCTTGGCGACCAGGGCCAGGTCGCCGAGCGTCGCTGACAGGTCCGCGCCGAGCTCGGCGCAGCGCGGACAGCCCGCCTGATGGGCCTCATAGCGGGCCAGCTCCGCGGGGTCGAGGTCGTCGAGCAGCGCCCCGGCGACGAGCAGGTCGAAGTCGGCCTCGTGGCGGAGCATCATGCCGGCTCCGCCTCGGAGACCGAGTCGCCCAGGATGTCGCGCAGACGCAGGAGGGCCGTTCGGATCCGAGTCTTTGCGGTGCCGAGCGGGATCCCGAGCTTGTCGGCGACCTCGACATGGGTCAGCCCGGCGAAGAAGGCCAGCTCGAGGGCGACCCGTTGGGCTTCGGGCAGGTGGCCGATCGCCTCGACGACCTTCTCGCGGCGGACGTTGTGCCAGGCCTCCCGGTCGACGTCGTCGCTGGCCATCTCGAGCTCCAGATCGACGTCGGCAGCCCGCTTGCGGTGGGTCTGCTCACGGCGGACGAGGTCGATCGCCTTATGGCGGGCCATCGAGTACAGCCACGGCCCGAGCGCGCCACGGGTCGGGTCGAACCGCCCTGCCTCGCGCCAGACCGCCATGAACACGTCCTGGACGACTTCCTGGGCGAATCGCTCGGCGCCGGTGACCTGGTAGGCGAGCGAATAGAGCGGTCCGCTGTAGCGGGCGTAGAGCTCCTCGATCGCCCGCTCGTCGCGATCCCGGATCCGACCGAGCAGCGTAGCGTCGGCCGCGCGCAATACGGCAGGGTCGAGTGGCGGATCCTCCCGGATCAGGGCAACCTCCGTGACGTTCGGCGCGATCCCCGGGATCGGCACGGCGACCCGAGTATACGGGTAGTTCATGGAGGTTCGGGGTGAGCCGAGCGCGGAGATGCCCGCGACCATCGTCATGCTCATCCTTCGTGGACGAGCCGGCCGCGGATGGGATGGGGCAGGCGGTCGGCTGCGCTCAGTCGCCCGGCAGGATCGGAGTCTCGGGCAGGATGACGCTCAGTCGCGCTCCGTGCGGGGCGACATTCTCGGCGAGCGCGTCGCCGCCATGCGCCCGGGCCAGCTCGCGGACGATCGACAGGCCAAGCCCGTTGCCGGAACCGGCTCGACTCGGATCGCTCCGGAAGAACCGCTGGAACACACGCTCGAGGTCGCCGGGCGGGAAGCCCGGACCGTCGTCGGTCACGCTCAGGGCGATCCCCGGTCGAGCGACGTCGGCGACCGACGCCACCGAACGTGCGGCCAGCCAGATATGGCCTCCGTCGCGAACGACCGCGAGGGCATTGCCGACCAGGTTGCCCAGGATCCGTTCGACCGCGAGGCGATCGGCGGCGAAGGTCAGGTCCACGTCGGCGTCGGTGGGCACCACGCTGAGCTCGATCCCCGCCCCCGCCGCTGCCGGTCCGAACCGGACGACCGTGTCGCGGATCAGCGTGCCGGCGTCCAGGCGCTCCGGCCGGATCCCATCGGGGCCGTCGCGCAGACGCTCGGTCGCCTCGAGCTCGGCGACGAGTCGCTCCAGTCGGGCTGCCTCCTCGCCGATCGCCCGAGCGGCGGTCGCGGCGTCGTCCCCGACCGCAGTCCCGTCGGCCAGCGCGGCCGAGAAGCCGCCGATCACGGTCAGCGGGGTCCGCAGGTCGTGGCGCAGGTCGGCCAGCATCCGTGACTCGCGGGCCCGGGTCTCGGACAGCTCGGCGGCCATCGCGTTGAACCGGCTGGTCAGCTCGCGCACCTCGGCCGGTCCTTCGAGCGGGAGCGGGTCAAGGTCGCCGGTGGGCAGGTCCGCGGTGGCACGGGCGAGCCGGCGCAGGGGACCGGTCACCGACCGACCCAGCAGGTAGGCGATCGGGACCCCAGCGGCCGCCACGAGGATGACCACGACCAGCAATGTCCGGGCCAGGTCGCGCAGCGCGTCACCAGCCGACGTATCGAGCTGGGACAGAACGATCGCCCGGGCCGGCCCCGCTGCATTCGGGCCGCGCAGGATGGTGGCCGCGTAGTTGTGGTCTCGGCCGTCGGCGAATCGGACGGTTCCGGTCGTGACAGTGCCGCGGGTCGAGCTCGGATCGAGCGCGATCCGGTCGACCGGCGCCGCCTCTCCAGCGAGGTCGACCACCCGGCCGTCGCCGGTCAGCAGGTCGACCGAAACGCCGTCGCCGGCGACCTGCTGGCGGAGATCGGTCAAGAGGCTGCGCAGATCGCCGCTGAGAGCGGCCGCCCGGAGCTGGAACGCGAGTGGCTGACTGGTCTGGCTTAGCGCGGCGATGGCCGCATCCTGGTGGAGACCGCGCAGGGCGACGAACAACGTCGCGCCGGTGGCGATGACTGTGACCAGCGCGACCCCGATGAACGCCAGGGCCAGCCGGGTGCTCAGTCGATCGGGCACGGTCGCGCTAGCCGGACGTTGGGTCGAGCGCTGCGCCGCGGTCGGGGATCGGCTCGCGGACCGGCGGGAGGAGTCGATAGCCGACGCCTCGGACGGTCTCGATCCGCGGCCCATCCTCGGCCAGCTTGCGGCGTACCTCGGCGACATGGACGTCGACCGTCCGTGTCTCGCCCGGGAAGTCCGTCCCCCACACATCCTCGAGGAGGGCGTCACGGCTGAGGACCACGCCGGGATCCCGGGCGAGCGCCACCAACAGGTCGAACTCCCGGGCACGCAGCTCGAGCTGGCGATCGCCCACGGTCGCCTCGCGCCGGCGTGGATCCATCCGGAGCGACCCGACCTCGATCGGCCGGCCGGCTCGGGCACTTCCGGACGTCCGCCGCAGGATGGCCTTGATCCGGGCGACCAGCGCCCTCGGGTTGAACGGCTTGGTGACGTAGTCGTCCGCCCCGAGCTCGAGCCCGACGATCGAGTCGACCTCGTCATCCCGCGCGGTGAGCATGAGGATCGGGGTGTCGCCCCGGCGGCGGACCTCACGGCAGACCTCCAGGCCGTCGAGCCGCGGAAGCATCACGTCGAGCACGATGAGGTCCGGCTCGTGGCGCCGATGGAGCTCGAGGCCGGTCTCCCCGTCGGCCGCCGAGATCACCGCCCAGCCTTCCTTCTCCAGGTACAGCCGAAGGAGCTCGACGATGTTCCGCTCGTCGTCGATGACCAGGATCGTCTTCATCCTGCGGAGGATATCCCGCGCCATGGGCCCCGGTCGGCGCTGATGTAAGCGGGATGTAAGGCCCTCAGCGGCGCTCTGGGCGATGGCCTACGATCGGTCGATGTTCGCCACGCTTCACGGCGCCTACCCGGCGACCGATCCGGGCGACGTCGACGGCACTGATGTCGAGACCCTGGTCCGACGTGTCGTCGACGATCAGCTCGAGGCGGGACTCGGCCTCCTGACGGACGGCGGGCTGCATTGGCCGGATCCGGGCGCCGCGGTCGTCGGATCGCTGGGCGGCCCGGAGCGGCCGGTCAGGACGCGACCACTGTCGGTCGATGGTTGGATCGCGACCGCCGAGGTCGCAGGGGGCACCCCGGTCAAGCAATGCCTGCCCGGGCCGTATAGCCTCGGGCGTCGGTTCGCGCCGGCGGGGGCCCCGCGCCGCGACCTCACCCTCGCACTGGCCGACGCGCTCGCCGGCGAGCTGGTCGACCTGGCCGCCGCAGGCTGCCCGTTTATCCAGGTCGACGAGGACGCCGCGACGGAGATCGGGGACGACACCGCCGAACGGGCGCTCTTCGTCGAGACTCACGGTCGTGTCCTTGCCGGACTCGATCCGCCCGGGTCGGCCGGGCGGCCCCACGTGTCGCTGGCGATCAGCGGCGGGAACGCCGATGCGGCCGGACCCGAGACGATCTTCGCGCCAGCGTATGACAGCCACCTGTTCGACCTGATCGCGGGGCCCGACAACTGGCGGTTGATCACTCGCGCCCCGGCTGAGCGGGGGATCGTCCTCGGCGTGGTCGATGCGAGCGGCCTCGTCAACGATCCAGCGGTGATCGTGTGGGCGGTCGGTTACGCGGCCTCGACCCAGGCCCGGGGCGAGCAACGGGTCGGGATCGCGCCGGCCGGCAGCCTGGCCGGGTTGTCGCGCGTGGCAGCCCGCCGCAAGATCGAGCTCCTCGGTGAGGTCGTCAGGATCGTCGACCGGCGGGGCGAGGTACCCATCGCAGCCTCGCTCGACCCACGTGCCGTCGACATACGGAGCGCCGCGCTCGGTCGATGGACGCCACCACCCGAGCGGCCGGTCGACGGTGAGTGAGGCTATCCTCAACGTCGGCTCGAACGAGGAGCGCTGCCTTGGTCTGTGAACGCTGCGGCACGGACAACCGGCCGGGTCGCCGGTTCTGTCGGTCGTGTGGTGCTGCCCTGACGGCGAGCTGTCCGGCCTGTGGAACGCCGGCCGAGCCAGGCGATCGCTTCTGTGGCGCCTGCGGCGATCCGATGCCGAACGGCGACGGGACCGGTGTCGTGGTCAGTGAGGCTCAGGCGACCAGGGACGCCGTCGGCTCGACCGAGCGGCGGATCGTCAGTGTCCTGTTCGCGGACCTGGTCGGGTTCACGGCCCTGTCCGACGACCGCGACCCGGAGGCGGTCAGAGAGTTCCTGGACGGCTACTTCGCCCTCGCCCGTGAGCGGATCGGGCGCTATGGCGGGACGATCGAGAAGTTCATCGGTGACGCGGTCATGGCCGTCTGGGGCACGCCGGTCGCTCATGAGGACGACGCTGAGCGAGCCGTCAGGGCGGCGCTCGACCTGGTCGAGGCGATCGGCGGGTTGCGGGCCCCGGATGGCTCGACGGTCCAGGTCCGGGCGGGCGTCCTGACCGGTGAGGCGGCGGTGTCGCTCGGGGTGGACGGCCAGGGGATGGTCGCCGGGGACCTCGTGAACACCGCCAGCCGACTCCAGTCGACGGCGCCGCCGGGTGGGGTCCTGGTCGGCGAGGCGACGATGCGCGCCACCGAGCAGGCCGTCATCTACGAAGGGGCCGGCGACAAGGCTCTCCGCGGGAAGGAGGCGCCGGTCCCGGCGTGGTTGGCGATTCGCGTTGTGGCCGGTCGTGGCGGCGCCCGCCGGAGCGTCCGGCTCGAGGCCCCGTTCGTCGGCCGTGACGACGAGCTGCGGCTGCTCAAGGAGCTGCTCCACACCACCGCGCGCGAGCGTCGGGCCCGCCTGGTGTCGGTCCTGGGGATCGCCGGCATCGGCAAGAGCCGACTGGCCTGGGAGCTCGACAAGTACATCGACGGCCTGGCCGAGCCGATCTACTGGCACCAGGGCAGGTCGCCTGCCTACGGTGATGGCCTCGCGTTCTGGGCGCTCGGCGAGATGGTCCGCGGTCGGGCCGGGATCGCCGAGTCCGATTCGCCGGAGGTCGCCCGGACCAAGCTGGCCGAGATGGCCCTGGAATACCTGCCCGACGAGGTCGAGCGTTCACGGGTCGAGCCGCGCCTGGCCGCGCTGCTCGGCCTGCCCGATGCGGCGGCCGGCAGCGTCGAAGAGCTCAGCGCTGCCTGGCGCACCCTGTTCGAGCGGATCGCCGATCGCGGCCTGACCGTGCTCGTGTTCGAGGACCTCCACTGGGCGGACCCGGGCCTGCTGGACTTCATCGAGGGACTGCTGACCGCGTCGCGGACCCGGCCGATCCTCGTCCTGGCCCTGGCTCGTCCCGAGTTGGTCGAGGACCGCCCGACATTCGGCGCCAGCCTGCGCAATCACATCCGGCTCGATCTCGCGCCACTCGACGACGCCGCGATGGACATGCTCCTGCTCGGCCTCGTCCCAGGCATCCCGCAGGCCGCCTTGCGGACGATCCGCGACCGGGCGGCGGGGATCCCGCTCTACGCTGTCGAGACCGTTCGGATGCTGATGGACCAGGGCCTCCTGCGCGAGCAGGATGGGCGCTTCCACCTCGACAAAAACCTCGGTCCGCTGGCCGTTCCGGAGTCCCTCCAGGGCCTGCTCGGCGCGCGTCTGGACGCCCTCGATGACCGGTCGCGGGAGTTGGTCGGCAAGGGTGCCGTGCTTGGGATCAGCTTCACGGTCGACGCCGTGGCCGGGCTCGAGGAAGCGCCCGAGAGCGACCTGCGGCGGCTGCTGGACGGGCTGGTCGAGCGCGAGATCCTGCTCCTGGAGGACGATCCGACCTCGCCCGAGCGCGGCCAGTACCGGTTCATCCAGGGCGTCATCCGCGAGGTCGCCTACGGGCGGCTATCCCGGCGCGAGCGGATGGCCAGGCATCTCGCCGCGGCCCGCTACTTCGAGCGACTCGGCTCGGAGGAGTTGACCGGGGTCGTCGCGACCCACTACCTCGACGCGCTGCGCAGCGCGCCCGACGACGGTGACCGATCGGAACTCACGCTGCTGGCGGTGACGGCACTCGAGGCGGCAGCAGATCGCTCGGCTGCCATCGGCGCGCATGCCAGCGCGGCCGGATACCTCGGTGAGGCGCTCGCCCTGACGACCGACGAGGCGACCCTGCTCCGCTTCCGCGAGGCGCGGGCGGCGGCGCTCGGCTCGGCCGGGCGGATCGAAGAAGCCGTGGCGGCCTCGCGCGACCTGGTCGGCCAGGCCGCGTCACGTGGAGACCCTGGCCTCCAGGCACGAGCCGGCATCCTCCTCACGACCGCCTTGATCGGCGCCGGCCGACCGGCCGATGCTCGCGCCGCGGCCGAGGGGATCCGGGCTGAACTGGGTGACTTCGCAGAGGCAGATCCGGAAGGCCTCAGGTTGACCGCCGAGGTGGTTCGGGCGCGGCTCATGAGCGGCGATGCATCTGCCGCTCGCGAGCTGATCGAGACGACGCTGCCGCTGGCCGAGCGACTCGGGCTCCGTGCCGTGATCGCCGAGCTGCTGCCGAGCAAGGCCTGGGCGCTGTCGGTCGAAGGCCGGGTCCTCGAGGCGATCGCGCTTCTGCGCGGCGCCCTCGTCTTCGCCGAGCGCGAGGGCCAGTTCAACGCCGAGATGCGGACGCGGATGAACCTGTCGGCCTGGGCGATGGCGGAGTCGCCGAGCGAGGCGCTCGAGGTGGCCCTGCGTGGCTGCGATCTCGCCCTCGAGCACGGCTATCGAGGCTGGGCCCAATCGGCAGCCGGGAACGCCTGCGCGGCCGCGCTCGAGCTGGGTCGGTGGGATCTGATCGAGCAGATCGGGATCCGGCTCGACGTCTTCGGCGAGTGGACCTCGCCCTGGGACTTCGGGGTCGCCGGGACGATCGGCCTCGTCCGGGCCTATCGTGGCCGGATCGCCGACGCCCGGGAGCAGCTGGCGCGGTTCGACGCCCAGTTCGGTGAGGTGGTCGATCCGCAGGTCCGGGCCGCCCGCTACGGCGGACTCACCCACCTCGCGTTCGCCCAGGGCGACCTTGTCGAGGCGACCCGGTGCGCTCGTCGTCTCGAGGACCTGATCGCCCAAGCCGACGTGTCCGGCGACGCGCTCGTGTCGACGGTCGTCGCGCTCGAAACCCGGGATGCCGAGCGGGTCGGGCAGGTCATCGAGTCGCTCGGGCGTGGGATCGAGGGCGGGCGCCTGTCCAGGGTCATTCGCGACTCGTTGGTCGGGGCCCGGCGAGTGCTTGGGGGCGACACCGGCGGGCTCGTCGAGATGGACCGGGCGGCCGACGCCTTCCGCGCGGAGGACGTCCGCTTCGACGTCGCGCTGCTGTCCCGCGCGCGTTTCCTGCTCGCCCCCGACGACCCCGGCGCCGCCGCTGCAGCTGCTGAGGCCCGGGCCATCTTGACCGACCTGGGCGCAGTCGCGCTCCTTCGCGGCCTGCCTCTCGAGCACGTCCAGTCGTCCACCGCGCCGATCGATCCCGCCGACCGCTCCGAAGTTGCGGATCCGGCTTGATTCCGTCGCGCCCCGGTGCCACCATCGGTGCTTACCCTCGTCGGCGCCGCGCTGCCCGGAGGGTCGCCTATCTCCGTCTCTCTCGGCGGACGCCCAGCAGGAGGTCGACCGGTGACTGAGCAGGTCCGGCTCACGGTGAACGGGGTCCCGAGGGACGTGGAGGTCGAACCGAGACGACTGCTCGTGCAAACCCTGCGCGAGGACCTCGGGTTGACCGGGACGCACGTCGCGTGCGACACGACCCAGTGCGGGGCATGCACCGTCCACGTCGACGGGCGCGCGGTGAAATCCTGCTCGATCCTGACCGTCCAGGCCGATGGGCACGCGGTCACGACCATCGAGGGCATGGCGCCGGAGGGCGGTCTGCACGCCATCCAGGCGGCGTTCTGGGAGAAGCACGGCCTCCAGTGCGGGTTCTGCACCCCCGGGATGATCATGGCCGCCGCCGACCTGCTCGAGAGCAACCCCGACCCGACCGACGACGAGATCCGGCATGCCATCGAGGGCAACATCTGCCGCTGCACGGGCTACCACAACATCGTGGCGGCGATCCGCGAGGCGGCCTCCACCCTCCGTGCCGGCACCGCTGTGCCGGCCGGCGCGAACGCCTGACAGGAGGCCCGTGCGATGACCACCGACGTCCTCGGTTCCTCGGTCAAGCGGGTCGAGGATCCGCGCTTCATCACTGGCAAAGGCCGCTACCTGGACGACATCCAGATGACCGGGATGACCTACATGGCCATCCTGCGCAGCCCGTACGCCAACGCCAACATCCGCTCGATCGACACCTCCGCCGCCAAGGCGATGTCAGGCGTCGTGCTGGTCATCACCGGGGCAGACGTCCCGTATAACCCGCTGCCGATGGCCTGGCCGGCGGGTGGCGCCTCGGGCATCCAGAACAACATCAACATGCCCCGCGCGCTTGCCACCGACGACGTGAAGTGGACCGGCGAGGGCGTCGCGGCGGTCGTCGCCGAGACGCCGGAGCAGGCAGCCGACGCAGTCGAGGCGATCGTGGTCGAGTGGGAGCCGCTGCCGGCGGTCGTCGACACCGAGAAGGCGACCCAGCCCGGCGCCCCGCAACTCCACGAGAACGCCCCGAACAACGTCGTCTTCGAGTGGACCGTGGGTGACAAGGCCGGAACCGATGCGGCGGTCGACGCGGCCGAGGTGGTCGTCCGCCAGCGGATCGTGAACCAGCGACTGATCCCGAACCCGATGGAGGTCCGCGGCGACATCGGGCTGTACAACCAGGGGACCGACGAATACACGATCTGGATGTCCAGCCAGACGCCGCACATCCAGCGGCTCCTGCTGACCGCCTTCGTGACCGGCATCCCCGAGCACAAGGTCCGCTGCATCGCGCCCGATGTCGGCGGCGCCTTCGGGACGAAGATCTTCTGCTATGCGGACATGGCCCTGGTCATGCTCGCCTCGAAGCTCATCGGCGGCCGGCCGGTCAAGTGGGTCGAGACCCGCCGCGAGAACTACCAGTCGACGATCCACGGCCGTGACCACGTCACCTACCTGGAGATCGCCGGCAGGCGCGATGGCGAGGTCACCGGGCTGCGGGTCAAGACGTACGCCAACCTCGGCGGGCGCCTGTCGACGATCGGACCGGGCATCCCGACCACGCTCTACGGCCGGGTCCTGTCGGGCTGCTACAAGATCCCCAACGTGTACTGCGAGGTCACCGGGGTCTACACCAACACGACCTTCGTCGATGCCTATCGCGGGGCTGGTCGCCCGGAGGCTACCTACGTCATCGAGCGGGCGATGGACCTGTTCGCCGCCGAGATCGGGATGGACCGCGCCGCGGTCCGGCGCAAGAACTTCATCGCCCCGGACGCCTTCCCGTACGACAACCCGTCGGGGCTCGGGACGGCGGTCAACGGCGAGAAGATCTACATCGACTCGGGGAATTACGAACCGGCCTTGAACAAGGCCCTCGGGATCGTCGGCTACGACGACCTCGACAAGGCCAAGGCGGAGGCCAGGACCCGTGGCAAGCACCTTGGCCTCGGGCTGTCCACCTACCTCGAGGTGTGCGGCGTCGCTCCCTCGAAGTGGATCGGCGCGGTCGGCGAGGGCTGGGGCGCCGCGATGTGGGAGTCGGCCAACCTCAAGGTCCACCTGACCGGCAAGGTCATCCTGACCATGGGCACATCGGCGCAGGGCCAGGGCCACGAGACGACGTACTCGCAGATCATCGCCTCGGAGCTCGGGCTGCCGATGGACGACATCATCGTCCAGCACTCCGACACCCAGGGGACCCCGTTCGGCTACGGCTCGTACGGCAGCCGGACCTCGTCGGTCGGGAGCACGGCCGCGATCAAGGCGGCCGGCAAGGTCCGCGAGAAGGCCCGCCGCTACGCTGCCCACATGCTCGAGGCCTCGGTCGACGACATCGAGGTCGTCGGCGCGGAGTACCGGGTCAAGGGCTCGCCCGAGAAGAAGAAGACGCTCCAGGAGATCGCCTTCGCGCTCGACCTCGGCTTCAGCCTGCCCGAGGGCATGGAGCCGTACCTCGACGAGACCGCCTATCACGACACACCCAACTGCACCTGGCCGTTCGGCACCCACATCGCCGTGGTGGAGGTGGACGAGGACACCGGCAAGGTCGATCTCGTCCGCTATGTCGCGGTCGACGACGTCGGCAACAAGATCAACCCGATGATCGTCGACGGCCAGCTCCACGGCGGGATCGCCCAAGGGGTCGGCCAGGCGCTCTGGGAGGAGGCCGTCTACGGCGACGATGGGCAGCTCCTGTCGGGCTCGATGCTCGACTACGCGCTGCCACGGGCGTCGTGGCTGCCGAACCTCGAGCTCGACGAGACCGTCACTCCCTCACCGGTCAACCCGATCGGGGTCAAGGGCGTCGGTGAGGCGGGCACGATCGCCAGCACGGCCGCCGTCGCCAATGCCGTGATCGACGCGCTGGCGCCCTTCGGCGTGCGCCATCTCGACATGCCGTTCACCGCGCCGAAGGTCTGGCGCGCGATGCAGTCCCAGGAGGCCCGGTCGTGATCCCAGCTGCATTCGAATACGATCGCCCATCGACCGTGGCCGAGGCAGTCGACATCCTCGCCCGAAACCCCGGAACCGCCAAGGTGCTGGCCGGTGGCCAGAGCCTGCTCGGACTCATGCGCCTGCGGTTGGCTCGTCCCGAGCGACTGGTCGACATCGCCGGCCTGACCGAGCTCAGGGGGATCCGCGCCCTGCCCGACGGCGGGCTGGCGATCGGCGCCCTGGTGACCTATCGGGACGTGCTCGATTCTGCGCTCGCCACGTCCCGGGTCCCGCTCCTGGCGATGGCCATCGCCGACATCGGCGATGTCCAGGTCCGCAATCGGGGCACGGTCGCCGGCTCGATCGCGCACGCCGATCCGGCGTCGGACATGCCGGCCGTCGTCCTCGCGCTCGAGGCCGGCATCGTCGTCCGGTCGGGCAGCGGTGAGCGCGTCGTCCAGGCGACGTCGTTCTTCGAGGGCGCCTTCGTGACCGACCTGGCCGAGGACGAGCTCCTGACCGAGATCCGCATCCCGGCCCAGCCAGCCGGCGTCGGGATGGCCTATCGACGGCTCGAGCAGCCGGCATCGGGCTACTCGATCGCCGGCGCCGCGGCGGTCGTCGGACGGACGGCGGGCTCGGTCACGACGGCCAGGATCGGCGTCACCGGCGTCGGCGACGTCGCCTACCGGGCATCGGCCGTCGAGGCCGCCCTGATCGGGACGAGTGGCGACGCCGCCGCGATCGCCGCCGCCTCGGCCCACGCCGCCGACGGGATCGCCGTCGGATGGGACATCCATGCCGATGCGATCTACCGGGCCGAGATGGCCCGGGTGCACGTCCGGCGGGCGATCGAGGCGGCGCTGGCCGCCGCGGACTGAACCGGGCGCCGGGTGCGGCTCGAGCGGATCGTCCCGGGGACCGCGGCGCGAGCGGGCGTCGATGGTGCGGTCCTCGTCCGCGACCTGGTCGTCGACGGAACGCGCTGGTCGAAGGGTCGGCGGCTGAGCGTGGCCGACCTGGCCGTCCTTGGCACGCCGGGCGTGCACGTCGCCGGTGAGCCGCGGGCGCTGACCGACGCCGGGATCGCCGTCCTCGTCGCAGAGCTGGCCGACGTCCACGAGGACGATGCCGCGCTGCGCCTCGGCGCGGCCGTCGCCGGTCCCGGCCTGACGACCCGCGGTCCCGCCGAGAGCCGGGTGGACCTTCTCGCGGCCCACGACGGCCTGCTCCACGTCCGGGCCGATCTGGTCGAACGGCTGGATCGGATCGACCCGATCGAGGTGTTCACCCTGTTCGACGGCCAGTGCGTCCGGGCGGGCGATCTCGTCGCCAGCGTCAAGGTCGCCCCGCACATCGTCCGAGCGGAGGTCGTCGAGCAGGCGGAGCGGGTCGCGCAACGGGCAGGATCTCGCGGGGTCGTTCGGGTGGCCGGGTTCATCCGACGCCGGGTGGCGGCCGTGGTCAAGGAGTCGGTCCACGCGCCGGCCCGCGAGCGGTTCGAGGCGAGCGTCAGGCTGAAGGTGGAGTCGCTCGGTTCGGAGCTCGTGTCGGTCGTGTATGTGGCCGACGCGACCGAACCGGTGACCGATGCGCTACGGCCGCTGGCCCGCGGCAGGGCGGGGGAGCGGGTGGACCTCATCCTGACCGCTGGATCGGCGAGCACGGATCCTGAGGACCCGTTCTACGTCGCGATCGAGGGGCTCGGCGGCCGGGTCGTCCGTCACGGCGTCCCGGCCCATCCCGGCTCGATGCTCTGGCTGGCCCGGATCGGGCGGACGGAGCTGCTCGGCTTGCCGTCATGTGGCGCCTACTCGAAGGCGACGGCGGCCGACCTGCTCCTCCCACGTCTGCTGTCCGGCGAGCCGGCCAGCGTGGCCACGGTCGCCCGGCTCGGTGTCGGTGGGATCCTCACCCGCTCGATGCGCTTCCGCTTCCCGGCCTACGCCCGCGACCTCGACGCACC
>JBBQJL010000060.1:0-15621 GCA_038325875.1 Candidatus Limnocylindrales bacterium | reverse complement strand
CTCTCGCGCATGCAGGCCCTGGCGCGCGAGCTCGACCCGGGGTAGCGACCGCGATGAGGGACGACATGTTGCCCGGGTCGGTCGGCGGTGAGGTCCGGCCGGCAGCCCTCCAAGTACCTGCCACGAGCGTTCAGCGAGCTGGGTGGATTGGCTGAGCTGCCAAACTTCGAATTCTCCGTCGTCTGACCCGCCGCGGACAACGGTCTCGCTCGACCCCGCGTCGCGCTGGATCGACTTCCTCGACCAACCCAGGGTCCAGGCCGGCAAGCGGTGGTTCCGACCAAACCGGCTGAGTACCGCCCACTCGAGCGTCGATCGGCTGCGATTCGCAGGCTCCTCAGTCGGACTCGTCAGGTCTTGATCGATCCGGTCAGGACGCCACGGATGAACTCACGCTGCGCGAAGAGGTAGATCACGAGGACCGGTAGGGCGACCAGGATCGCCGCTGCGGAGACCGCCGGGACGTCGAGTCCGTAGCGGCTCTTGAACACGGACAGCCCCAGCGGCGCCGTCCGATGCGCCTCGTCGGAGATCATCACGAGGGCCAGCAGGAAGTCGTTCCACGACCAGGTGAAGACCAGCACGCCCATGGTCAGGACCGCAGGCCGTCCGATCGGGACGAGCACGCGCCACAGGACCTGCCATGTCGACGCCCCGTCGATTCGGGCCGCCTCGACGATCTCCATCGGCGCCGCGCGGAAGAACGCGCGCATCCAGAACGTCCCGAAGCAGACCTGGAGGCCAGCCTGGGGGAGGATCAGCGCCCAGTAGGTGTTGGTCAGGCCGACCGACCGGAATGAGTAGTAGAGCGGCACGATCACGGCCTCGAACGGGATGATGATCCCGGCGATCAGGACGTAGAACAGGACGTTCGAGAACGGGAAGCGGATCACCCCGAAGGCGTACCCAGCCGGGATCGACGCGAGGGTCGTGAGGATGACCACCGCGCTGGACACGATCAGGCTCGTCGTCATCAGGGTCGCGAAGTTGCCGCGTTCCCAGGCGACCGCGAACGTCTCGAGGCTGAACGAGTCGGGCAGGCTGATCCCCGACAGCAGCGCGCCCGGCGGATGTAGCGCCGCGAGAACGACACCGGCCAGCGGCGCGATCGCGGCGACGGCGAACACGAGGGCGACGATGTAGGTCAGCGTCCGTTCGGCCCGGGACGTGATCACCAGATCACCCCTCGCGCTCCTCTTCGAGTCGTCGGATCCCTACCGACACCAGGAGGACGAGCACGGTCAGGATGGTCGCGATCGCGGCTGCCGATCCCACGTCGCCGCTGACGAACGCCCGCTTGTAGATGAGCAGCGTCGGGACGTACGTCTCGGTCCCGGGGCCGCCCTTCGTCGTGACGAAGATCACGTCGAACGCGCGGAGGGCCGAGATGACGGTCAGCACCAGCGCGACGACGATCTCGTTGCGCAGCCCGGGCAGGGTCACCGCGATGAACTCGCGAACGGCGCCGGCGCCGTCGACACGCGCGGCGTCGTAGCGGTCCATCGGGATCTGCTGCACGCCCGCGAGGAAGAGAACAGCGCAGAGCCCCGTCGTGACCCATGTCCCGATCACCCCGACCGCCGGCAGGGCGACCCCGAAGTCCCCCAGCCAGGCGCGGGTCAGCCCGTCCAGGCCCAGGGCCGACAGCGTCGCGTTGATCGGCCCCAGGGGGTCGTACAGCCACTGCCAGGCGACGCCGATGACCACGGCGGCGAGGACCTGCGGCAGGAAGACGACCGTCCGGAACCCGGTCAATCCCCGGATCCGGTGTCGCGACAAGGCCGCCGTGATGACCAGCCCAAGGCAGACCTGTCCGACCGCGAAGAAGAGGACCAGGATGAAGGCGTGGAAGAACGACTGCTGGACGAGCGGGTCCGCCACGGCATCGACGTAGTTGCCCAGGCCGACCCAATGCGCCAGCGAGATGCCATCCCAGTCGAACAGCGAGATCCAGGCGCCATTCAACGCCGGGAGCAGGACGAACAGCCCGTACAGCGCGAACGCCGGAACGATGTACAGGAACCCGACGAGGCGTGGTTCGCCCGGACGCCGACCGGGCGCGGATCGTCGCGTCCGCCGGCGCCCGAGCCCGAGCCCGCTACGGGCCAGGATGTGCCTTGCTCCAGTCCTTCTGGACCTCGGCAGTGAACTCAGCCGGCGTGATCTTGCCGGCCGTCAGCTTTTGCAGACCGCCGAATAGCGCGTCGCCCATCGTCGGCGTCGCCCAATCGAGATAGGGCGTGAGCAATCCCCCCGACGACTTGGCGTTGAAGCCCGCGATGATGGCGGCCAGCGACGACGCCGGATCCACCACCGAGGCGGTCGCCAGCGGAGCGGCGGGCAGGTCGCCCTTGCTCGCGACGGTGTCGGCCGCCTGCGAGCTGGTGATGAAGTCGATGTACGCAGCTGCGACGTCCGGGTACTTGGACTTCGTGCTGATGTGGTACGGGATCGACAGTGCCCCGGTCGTCGGGCTGGGCGTCCCGGCGGTCGGTCCGGGCAGCGGGAACCACCCGACGTTCGATCCCATCGGCGCGAACGTCCCGTTCTCCCACGGTCCGGTCAGGAAGTACAGGCCGCTGCCCTTGGCGAACTTTGCGGCGGCGTTATCCTGGCCGATCCCGCCGAAGCCCTTGGCGAAGTAGCCCTTCTTGGCCCAGTCCTGCATCACCTGGGCGGCCTGCTGGGTGCCCGGGTCGTCGAACGTGGCGCCCGGGACAGCGAACGTCCAGTCTGCGATCTTGTGTGGGTCCTCGAACAGAGCCTGGAGCATCATGAACACGTGGCCCAGGGGCCAGCCATCGAGGCCACCGACCTGGATCGGCTCGACCCCTCCGGCCGTCGCCTTCGCGAGCGTCTGCTGGAATTCATCGAATGTCGTCGGGATTGTCAGGCCGAGCTCCTGGAACTTGGCCTTGTTGTAGAAGACACCGAGGACCTCTGCCTTCTGGGCGATCCCCCACAGCGGTCCCTTCGTCCATGTCGTTCCGTCGTTCGACCAGCGCAGCACGTCGAGCGTCGCCGGCGAGCCGAAGCGCGACTCCCAGCCATAGGTCTTGGCATAGTCGTCGAGAGGCACGATGAGCCCGGCCTTCACCAGCGCGGCGTCGACCGAGTACCCCTCGTTGCCCTGGTAGATGTCCGGCGCGTCAGACCCGGAGGCGGCCAGCTTGATCGTCGCGACGTAATCGTCGAAGGACTTCGCAGTCCGCTTGATCGTCACGTTGGGATACTTCTCGCTGAACGCTTTGTTCAGGGCGTCCATCTCGCCGGACGGCCCGGCCGAGGTCTCGGTGTCCCACTCGGTCAGGGTGATCGGCGTCGTCATGTCGAACGTCGGCATCACAGATGCCGCGGCTCCGACGGACGCCGCGACCGACGGACTGGGAGCCGATACCGCGCTGGCGGCCGGTGGCGGCGTCACCTGTCCGCTCCCGGGCACGCAGGCCGCGAGCACGGCCCCCATCGCCACCAACGAACTCAGCGCCTTTAGGCGCCTGGATCCTCGCATCGTCATGCCTCCTCCACCGACAACTCCGCCTGGCCCAAGCGAGCCAATGCAAGCTCGAATTCCGCGCGTGTCACGCCCTTCTGGCGAGTGTTCGTCGCCGCCAGCGAGAGCGACGCGTAGGCCGTCGCCAATCGCAGGCGGTCCTCAAGTGAGCGACCGGCGAGGTCGGCCCAGATGTATGCCGCGGTGAAGAGATCGCCGGCACCCGTCGGGTCGGGTACCTCGACGGCCGGCGCCGGTGCACGCAGGACGTGGCCATCCGGTCGAGTCGCAAAGGCGCCGGATCGTCCACAGGTGACTACCACGGTCGTGCCGAGCGCTGCCAGCCGACGGGCTGAATCGTCGAGGTCCGACCCGCCAGCCAGGCCACGCGCCTCCCGGTCGTTGAGGACGAACGCTCTCAGCCCGCTGAGCGACGGCGGGAGGTTCTCGATCAGCGCCCGGACCTCCGGATCGCCGACGACGGCGTAGACGAGGGGGAGGGGCGGCAGGCGTGCGACGCTTGGCAGGTCGACTACGACCGCCCTTGGCTGGAGCTCCAGCAATGCCTCGATGTCGATGGTCCAGGGTGGGCTGACCGTCACGAACGCCCGATCGCCATGGGCGGGCAGGGCGACCGAGACGGGCGTCGCATCGGCGACCGGGCCGACCCAGCGGACGCCGGCGTCGGCCATCAGCTCGCCCAGCAGCCGCCCCGCGGGGTCCTGGCCCACGGGTGCGCACACCACGGCTTCGAGGCCCAGGCGGTTGAGGGCGTAGGCGACGTTCGCCATGGCACCCGGGACGATCACGAGCTCACGCGCCACCTGCTCTTCGCCGGGTGCCGGCAGGGCGGCCAGCCCACGGAAGATCAGGTCGAGGAACGGCGCACCGACGCAGGCGACATCAACGGTCACTTGAGCACGTCCCGGAGTCCCGGCTGGTTGGCGAGGTAGCCGTCGAGGATCCCGGTCGCGATGTCGACCGATGGAACGAGCGGATGGAGGGCCAAGGCCCGGATCGCCCCCCGCCGGGAGCCTGACAGGGCCGCGTCGATCGCCGCGCGCTCGGCCGCCCGCACCTGGAGGATCAGCCCCTGGGCCTCGAGCGGGACGTGGCCGATCGCGACCGGCACGACTCCGCCTCGTCCGACGATGCACGGCACTTCGACGACCGCATCCGGGTCGAGGAACGGCAGGCTCGAGCGGTTGGCCACATCGAGGATAAGGACGCGTGAGCCATCGCTGTTGAGTGCGTCGACGAGCCCGAGGGCGAGGCCGCCGTAGCCACCCGGCAGTCGTGCCCCGACGACCTCGTCCCTCGCCTCGGGCCGTCCGTCCCACGCCTCCTCCATGTAGTGCGACTCACGCTCGGACAGGGTCCGCTGCCAAGCCGCAAGCGCCTCGACGGGTGTGCCATCGCTGTTGTAGAAGGCAGCCTGCTGGTCGCGCAGGTAGGCCGCCCGCACATTGCCAGCGCGCATCGCATCGAGGGCGGCGCGCTGGAAGTAGAAGTAGTACAGGTACTCGTTCGGGATCATGCCAACGGAGCGGATCCACTCGGCGCCGAACAGCCGGCCTTCCTCCATCGATTCGACGCGCTTCGTGTCCGCCAGGAGGTCGGGCAGAAGATCGCGATTTCCGTCGAGGACTCCCCGCAGCCAGCCCAGGTGGTTGATCCCGAAGTAGTCGAACCAGAGGTCCTCGGGACGGCGGCCCAGCGCGGTCGCGACCCGCCGGCACAGATCCTGGGGTGAGTCGCAGATCCCGACGACGCGATCGCCCAGGACCCGGCGGATCGCCTCCGTCACCAGGCCGACCGGATTGGTGAAGTTGATGAAGAGCGCGTTCGGGGCCCGTCGTTCGACGACCCGGGCGATCTCGGTCACGACCGGTACCGTCCGCAGTGCGAACGCGATCCCGCCGGCTCCGGCCGTCTCCTGCCCGATGGCGCCCGCCTCGATCGCCACCATCTCGTCGACCAGCCGCCCGTCGAGCCCGCCGACGCGGACCGCGCAGTAGACGACATCGGCCCCGTCGACGGCGTCCTCCAGGCGCGTCGCCGTCCGATATGGGACGGTCCGGCCGGTGGCCTCCTCCATCCCTCGGAGGACGCTCTCGATCCGTTTCAGCCGGGCGGCATCGACGTCGTACAGGGTGAGCTCGTCGTACCGCGTCTGCGTCTCTCCGCTCGCGAGCGCGCGGTAGATGACCGGCGTCCTGAATCCACCTCCACCCAGAAGTGCGAGCTTCACCACTCGGACACTGGGCTAAACCTGAGCGAGCGTCAAGGTCGGGCCGCAGCCAGTCCTCACAGCGGCGCCGATCTGGATCGGCCGCGATTCATTGCGGCCCGGTCGCTCCTCGCGTGGGTCCGCCAGGAGAAATATTCGCCATCGCGGTTCGACAGGGTGTTGTGGGCGGGAGGTCGAACGGTCAATCTAGTGTCATCAACTCGTGATCGTGGGTGACGTCCGTGGCCCAACTGCCGATCGAGCTCATCCTCGTCCGCCAGCTTGCGAGCGGCCTCGCAGTGCCGATCTTCGTCGTGGATGCGATCGGCGATCTCCTGTACGTCAACGAAGCGGCCGAGGGCCTGCTCGGGCTTCGTTTCGACGAGCTGGGTGACGTGTCGTTCGCCGAGTGGACGACCGCGTTCGCGCCGCGCACTCCCGACGGCCTGGGCGCGGGTCCCGGCGATCTCCCGCTGGTCGTCGCGATCCGCGAACGGCGACCGGTCCACGGGCCGCTGGAGATCGTCGGCCGTGACGGCGTGGCCCGCTCGATCGAGGTGACCGCGATCCCCCTCGTCGGCACGCGCGGCCAGCTCCTGGGCGGGCTCGCGATGTTCTGGGAGGAACCGCGGTGATCGTCCGGTTGTGGGGCACCCGAGGGTCGCTTGCGAGCTCCGGGCCGGACACTCTCGCCTACGGCGGCAACACGGCCTCGGTCGAGGTGCGCGCTGCCGATGGCACGATTCTCGCCCTCGACGCCGGAACGGGCATCCGACGGTTCGGGACGACGATCGATCCTCTGGTCGAGCGCGTCGACGTGCTCCTGACCCACCTCCACATGGACCACATCCAGGGTCTTGGCTTCTTTGCGCCGTTCTTTCGGACTTCGGGCCAGGTCCACTTGTGGGGTCCATCGTCGCCGACGCTGGACCTTCGGGGGCGGCTGGCGCGGTATCTGTCGCCGCCGCTCTTCCCGGTCAGGCTCCGCGACCTTGACGCGCGGGTCGTCCTGCACGATGCGCCGGACCGGCCGACGATGATCGGCGGCTTCGAGGTCGTCGCCCAGCAGATCATCCATCCCGGACCGACGGTCGGCTATCGGATCACGGGCGACGGAGCCAGCCTCGCCTACCTGCCCGATCACGAGCCGGCCCTGGGGGCCGGTCGGTTTCCCGACGAGCCGCGCTGGACTTCGGGCTTCGACCTCGCATCGGACGTTGACCTTCTCATCCACGATGGGCAGTACACCGATATCGAGCGCGCCGGTCGCGTCGGCTGGGGTCACAGCTCGGTCAGCGAGGCGGTCGCCTTCGGCGAGCTGACCAGGGCGCGCCGTCTCGTCCTGTTCCACCACGATCCGTCTCACACGGATGCCGTCCTCGACGGGATGGCCGCGGGTGCCGACGCGGATGCCCGCGGGATCGACGTGGTCGCCGGCCGTGAGGGCGACGCATACGATCTGGGTTCGCCCGATCGAACCGTGGCGTGAGGATCCACTGACGATGGCGCACGTTCGCCCAAGCTGACTATCGGGAGGATCGATCGATGCCCCACGACGCCTGGATCCACGTGGAGGTCCCGCCGAGCGGCCTTGGCTGTGTCGAGTGCCTGGCGACTGACGGTTGGTGGTACCACCTCCGTCGATGCGCGACGTGCGGGCACATCGGCTGCTGCGACTCATCGCCCTCGCAGCACGGCAGTCACCACGCGGTCGACGCGGGGCATCCGGTGATGACCAGCTACGAGCCCGGCGAGGAATGGTTCTGGAACGTCGACGCCCAGGCGGAGCTGGAGGGCGCGCACCTCGCCGAGCCGCGCCATCATCCGCTCGATCAGCCATCACCCGGGCCGGCCGGTCGGGTGCCCGACGACTGGGAGGAGCATCTGCACTGAGGGTCCCCGGCTCGCTCACCGCCCGAGGTCCATCGGACAGTGACGCGCCGATCAGGTCGCCTCGGGCTCCCCGGCGAGCACCTCCGACTCCCCGGCCTCGTCGACCTGGCCATCCGCCACCGCGCGGCGCCCGGCGAGGTCGCCGCCGGGTGTCCCGAGGGCGGCATCGAGCCGGTCGATGAACGGTTTCGCCCGCGCCCGGGTCAGGGTCTCGCGGGCGATCGCAGCTGCCGCCATCACGTCCGGTTCGGACGGGCCGACGAGAGTGGCCATCTGGACCGTCATGAGCGCGTGATCCAGGACATAGCCGTGGTCCAGGAGCCCCTGCAGCGCATCGCGATACTCGCGGGCGGCCTGGGCTCGTCGGCCGTCGAGCGCCGCCAGCCCGGCCCGGATGCCGCGCCGGCGGAGCTCGAGGTACGGCGTGTGGAAGCCGGTCGCGTCCAGGGCGGCCAGGTCGGTCGCGGCATCGGCGGCCTCGCCGGCCCGGATCGCCGACTCGGCAGCGGACGCCAGCCATTGGGGCTGGAGCATGGCGATCCGCCCGGCGCCGTCACGCCAGCGGTGTGCCGCCTCGCTGAAGCGCCCTTCGCAGAAGTCCAGCCAGGCCGGACCCTCGATCGTCGTCCAGACGACGTTCATGTCGGTGATCCCCGAAGCGAGGCGTTCGAGCTCGGCGAGGATGGCCGCGACCGGTTCACCGCGGGCCGCGTGCACGACGATCAGGCCGTACTGCATCACGAGTGCGTCCGCGGGTTCCGGCTCCTCGGCCATGCCGAGCTCGAAGGTCGCCAGGCCCCCGTCGAGGTCTCCTGAGATATTCAGGCCGAATCCGAGGAATGTGAGCATCCCGAAGAGGGAGGTCCGGTCCCCCCCGCGACGCGCGAGCGCGAGTCCCTCGCGAGCGACCTCCACGCCCGCCCTCGGGTCGAAGTCGTAAAGCGCGGACAGCCGGTTGTTGATCGCGCGCATGACCGTCTGGGTCGATCCGGTCGCTCGGGCGAGCCGTTCGCCGATCTCGATGACCCCAAGCCCCTCCTGGGTCCGGCCGATACTGCCGAGGGCGGACCCTCGGGTGACCAGCGCGTCGGCCAGGACGTCCCCCAGGTCGGCGTGCTCGGCGGCTTCCAGGACGCGCTCCATGACCACGAGTGCCTCGCGGTGGCGGTCGTCGAGGAACAAGGCGCGCCCGAGTTGCGCTTCGAGCGCGACGAATGCCGGATCCGGCGCGATCTCGGCGAACTCAGCGGTCGCGGGCTCGAGCAGCTCGATGGCGCGATCCGGACGGCGGGCCGCGAGCAGGGCCTTGCCGAGGAGCGTCACCGTCCGCGCGGCGGCCCGCGGCTCGGAACCGGTCCCGCGTCTCTCGAGCGCTCGTTGGAGGAAGCCCTCGGCGGCCACGTAGCGACCGCCGGAGGTGGACTCCTCGCCCGCCCGGTCGAGCAGCTCGGCCTGGTCGAGCGGGTCGGTCGTGACCGTGAGCGCCTGCTCGACGAAGGTCACCGCCTGGTCGTGTGAGCCGAGTGCGGCGGCCCGATCGGCCGCCCCGCGCAGGGCGATCCGCGCCTGACCGGCCAGGGCGTCGGCCTCCGGACCCTCGGTCGCGTTGGTCTGAGCGGCCAGGTAGTGCCCCGCCAGGGCGCCCGCCAGCTCGTCCGACCCGAGACTCTCGAAGAAGCGGGCAGCCGCCACGTGGCGGATCTTCCGATCGCGGCGGGCCAGCGTCCCGTAGGCCACCTCACGGATGAGCGCCTGGACGAAGGCGTACTGGCCGCGTTCGGGGCTTCGGGGATCGATGTCCAGGACGAGCAGCTCGCGCCGCACGAATGTCTTGAGATGCGGCTCGATGACCGGCCCGGCGAGCCCGCTGACGGCGGCCAGGGCGGTCGGGGTAAAGCTCTGACCGAGCACCGCGGCGTCCTGGATGAGCGAGCGCTCGGCCGGCTCGAGCGCGTCGAGACGGCTCCCGATGAGTGCTGTGAGCGTCTCGGGCACAGCCAGATGGGCCAGGTCCCCGGTCGGCTGGTAGACCCCGTCGACGAAGGTGAGCCGCCCCTCGGCCAGGAGCATCCGGACGGTCTCGACGGCATACAGTGGGATCCCGTCGGCTCGGGCGACGATGGCCTTTACCGCCGTTTCCGGAAGCCCCGGGATGAGACCCCGAAGCAGCTCGCGCATCGCCGGCTCGTCGAGCGGCTCCAGGCTCACGCTCACGAAATTGCGCTTTCCGGCCCCCCAGTCGGGCCGACGCTCAAGGAGCTCCGGTCGGGTCAGGGTCAGGACGTACAGGGGCACGCCCTTGGACCACTCGATCAGGTGGTCCACGAAGTCGAGCAGGCCGGGGTCGGCGAAGTGGAAGTCCTCGAAGACAAGGACGACCGGGTAGGTCGCCGCGAGCCGCTCGAAGAACGTGCGCCAGGCGCCGAAGAGCTGGTCCGCCGAGGTGTCCGACTCGAACCCGAGGAGGACGAGGAGCGCTCCCTCGACCCAGCGTCGCTCGTCTGTGTCGGGGACGTGCTCGACGAGGGTCTCGGCCACCTTCGCCCGGGTCGTCGCCTCGTCGTCCGTCTCGGCCAGACCGCAGCGCCGGCGGACCATCTCACCGAGCGCCCAGAAGGCGATGCCCTCGCCGTAGGCCGGGCACCGGCCCTCGTGCCACCAGACGTCATCGGTCAGCCCGTCGACGTAGTGGAGGAACTCGCGGGCCAGGCGGGTCTTGCCGATCCCGGCCGGGCCGAACACGGACACGAGCCGCGCGCGTCGCTCGCGGGTGGTCGCGTGAAACAGATCCTTGAGCAGGCGCAGGTCCTCCGCCCGCCCGACGAACGGGGCTTCGAGCTGATCGCCTCGATCGCGGCCGCCGATCCTCGCCACCACCCGCAGGGCACGCCAGGCGGCCACCGGTGCCGCTTTGCCTTTGAGGACCTGGTCGCCGGCCGGCTCGAATGCGATGGCCCGTCCCGCGGCGCGCTGGGTCGCCTCGCCTACGAGGACCGTCCCGGGTGCCGCTACCGACTGGAGCCTGGCCGCGGTATTGACCAGGTCGCCGGCCACCATCCCCTGATCGGTGGCGCCGATCGTGACCGCTGCCTCGCCGGTCAGGACGCCGGCCCGCGCTTCGACCCGCGGGCCAAGGCCCTGGACGGCGTCGACGAGGTCGAGTGCCGCCCGAACCGCCCGCTCCGCGTCATCTTCGCGGGCGATCGGTGCACCCCAGACGGCCATCACGGCATCGCCGATGAACTTCTCGACCGTGCCTCCGTGGCGAGTGATGACATCCCGGGACAACCCGAAGTACTCGGTCAGGAGCTCGCGGGTCGCCTCCGCGTCGCGACCTTCGGCAAGCGTCGTGAACCCGACCAGATCGGCGAACAGGATCGACACGACCCGGAGCTCGGCGATGGTCCCACCAGGACCCGCACCTGCAGCCCCGGCGGCTGTCGCGGCCTGGGGACCCGCCCTGGCGATCGCGCCGGGATCCTCGCCTGCTCCGCTGGATGCGCCCAGTCGGGCGCCGCACGACCCGCAGAACTTCTCACCGGGCTCGAACGTGGTCCCGCACACGGCGCAGGCGGACTCGAGGCCCGCACCGCATTCGGCGCAGAAGCGTCGTCCCGGCTTGTTCTCGATTCCGCAGCTCGAGCAGATCATCCGCGCCAGTCTCCGGATCGTGGGTAAGCGAGAGCGTATCGGAAAGGCCCCTCGAGCGGAACGGGCATCCTGGCGATATGCCGGAGTCGGGGGCTCGGGTCGAGGTGCTGACCGACGGGCCCCCCGAGCTGAGACGAACGGGCCATGGCCCGTCGGGCCGCGGCTGGTATCGTAGGCGATGGCCGAACCTCATCGTCGAGGACGGGGGACCCACCACCTTGGGGCGAATCGCGGACCATCGCGACGGCGGACCCACGCCGAGCCCGACAGCTCACCTCGCAGGCCACGCGGGCTGCTTCGAGGTGCGTGGTGTTCCGGCCGACTCTCCGTCCATCGCCGTCCCAGCGTGCGCTTGGCCGCAACCTCGGTCTTGACCTGGTCGCGGCGGTCGGCGTCGGGGTGAGCATGGCCCTGGTCACCACCCTGCTCCCGACCATCGCGCGGCGGGGAGGCCTGCAGCCGTTGGGCCTGGCCGCCCTCGCCGCAGCCCCGTTCGTCGCCAACATGCTGGGCGCCTTCGCCGGGCGGTTCGGACCACGCTCAGCGGGACAGTTGGCCCTGATCCGGGGCATCGGGGCGGCCTCGCTGGCCGCCCTGCTGTTCGTGCCGAGCGCACCGGTGATGACCGCCGTCGCCCTGGTCTTCTGGATCAGTCTGTCGTTCGGTGGCCCATTCCATCTGCGCCTCTGGGGGGCCATGTACCCGCCACGCCTGCGCGGCCGCATCGTCGGGCTGATCGGCACGGGCCGGGCTGCGGCTGGGGCGATCGCGGCCCTGGTCGGCGGTCTCGTCGCCGACCGGATCGGCGGCCCCGCCGCAGTCGCCCTGGCGGGCATCTTCGGGGCGATCTGCGCCGTCGGCTATGCGGGATTTCGGGCCCATGCGGCGGACCGTCCGCCGATCTTCTCGGCGCGTGACTCGATCCAGGCCCTGCGCGACCGGCCGGTACTCAGCCGCGTCGCCGTCGCCCAGGGCTTCTATGGCGGCGGCCTGATCGGAGCGCTCCCGCTGTACGCCCTCGTCTATGTCGACCGACTCGATCTGTCGCTCTCGGACGTCGGCATCATCGGCGTCCTGACCGCCGCATCGACGACCCTCTCATTCCTCGCGTGGGGCGCGGTCAGCGACCGGTTCGGCCCCCTCGTGGCGATGCGCCTCGGGACGGCGCTGGGGCTGGCCGCGCTCGTGGCCGTCGCCTTGGCCCCGAGTGTGGTCGTGCTGTGGGTCGCGGCGTTGTGGGCCGGCGCGGCCGGCGCCTCGATCGACGTCGGGATCGCGGCGATCGTCAGCGATCACACCCCGCTCGCCTCGCGCGCCGCGGCGATGGCCGGCTGGAATGCGATCACCGGGGCTCGCGGGATCGTCGCCGCCTTCCTGATGTCCGCCCTGCTCCAGGCGGGCATCGTCGACGTGACGACCGGCCTGCTGCTGTGCGCGGCATCGACCGCGGTCGGGGTCGGCCTCTACGTCCGCGCCCGGACCGATGACCCGGCTATGACGCCGAAGGTCGGCCAGGAGCACGTAGGCCGGGTGGGCGCCAGCCTCCGGGCTGCCTCCGAGCCCTGACGTCGTGGCCGCATGGGCGGCCCGCCACGGACCACAATGGTGTCCGCATCTCGATCGGCGGTACGGTTAGAAGGAGTTCTGCGTGTCGAGCTCGCTCAGGGTTGCTGTTCTTGGCTTCTGGCACGTGCACGCCGGCGACTACGCCCGGGAGGCGCAGCAACACCCTGGCACCGACCTGGTCGCGGTCTGGGATGACGATCAGCCTCGGGGTCGGGCCGGGGCGGACGAGTTCGGTGTCGGCTTCGTCGGAGACCTGGATGCCCTGCTGGCTCGGTCCGACCTCGACGCCGTGATCGTGACCACGTCGACGGCTGTCCATCGAGACGTGATGGTCGCAGCCGCCAGGTCAGGCAAGCACATCTTCACCGAGAAGGTGCTCGCGCCGACCGTCGCTCAGGCCGAGGAGATCGTCGAGGTCGCAGATGACAACGGGATCAAGCTGGTCGTCTCATTGCCGCGGCTGTACCAGGGCTACACCCGCGCCATCGCCGAGATCGTGCAGGGCGGCAAGCTCGGGCGGTTGACCTACGGCCGCGTCCGGCTGTCCCACGATGGAGCCGTCTCGAAGGGCGATCAGCCGGGCTGGCTTCCGGAGCGCTTCTACGAACCAGCAGCGGCGATCGGCGGCGCGCTGACCGACCTGGGCTGCCATCCGGTCTACCTGATCCAACGCTTCCTGGGCTCCGCACCCGACACCGTCAGCGCGACCTACCGATCGGTGACGGGCCGGCCCGTCGAGGACCACGCCGTCGTCACAGTCGGGTATCGCGACCAGCGGATCGGGGTGATCGAAGCCGGCTTCGTGAGCGAGAACCCGTTCACGATCGAGATCCTCGGCACGGACGGAAGTCTCCGCTACAGCGACGATGGCAGCGGGCTGTTGGTCACCGGTCAGGCGTTCGGCGGCGATGGGTTCTATCCGCTGCCCATTCCCGATGACGGACCAAATGCGTTCGCCCAGTGGGTCGAGCACATCGCACAGGACACGCGCGCGGACGACAACCTGGCCCGAGCGGTGGAGCTCACTCGACTCATCGTCGCGGCGAACCGTGCCGCCGCCGAGGGCAGGACGATCCCCTACGCCGCTTCCTGACCAGACAGACGTTCCCCTCCACCGATACCACGGAAGGACATCCAATGCGACAGATCAAGGTCGGGCTCATCGGCGGCGGCGGTATCGCGGATGAGCACATCCTGGGTTACCGGCGGTTTGCCGACCGGATCATCGCCACGGCCGTCGCCGACAACAGTCCGGACACGTTGGCCAGGCGGAGCGCGGAGCTCGATGCCACGCCGTTCGCCGACTATGCCGAGCTGATCACCCAGGCGGATATCGATGCGGTCGACATCTGCCTGCCCCACCACCTGCACAGGGACGCCATCGTTCGCGCCGCCCAGGCCGGCAAGCACGTCCTGTGCGAGAAGCCGTTGTGCCTGACCGCCGAAGAGGCCAGGGAGGTGCAGGCCGCTGTCCGGGCCAACGGCGTGACCCTGATGTGCGCCCACAACCAGCTGTTCCTGCCCGCAGTCAAGAAGGCCAAGGAGGTGCTCGAGTCCGGCGCCCTTGGCACCATCTACGAGGTTCGTACGACCGACAGCTTCTTCAACGACTTCGACCCGGCGAACATGGGCTGGCGGGCCAGCGCCAAGACCAGCGGCGGGGGTGAGCTGATCGACACCGGCTATCACCCGACCTACCTGATGTTGCACCTGGCCGGCGGCTCGCCCATCGAGGCCACCGCGATGCTGTCCACCCACCGTCTGAAATTCATGGAAGGCGAGGACTCGGCCCAGGTGCTGGTCAGATTCGACAACGGAGTCGTCGGCCAGATGGTGACCAGCTGGGCGTATGAGCCGGCGCCGATCACCGAGCATTTCTCCGCCGTCGGCGAGTCGGGATCCCTGCACAGCGACCCGGAGGGCACGTCGCTGACCGTGACGCTCCGCTCCGGCTCGACCGAGACGTTCAGCTTCGAGCCGGTGGACACCTACATCGCCGAGATCGGGCACTTCGCCGACTCACTGATCAACGGCACCCGCCCGCTCCACACCGAAGTCGAAGGGATCGAGGCGCTGAGCATCCTGCTGGCCGCCTACGAAGGCGCGAGGACCAACACGATCGCACCCGTCTCTCGGCCCGCGCCGTGAGCGACCGACCGCCTGCCCGGCGACCGATCCTGTTCGGCCACCGCGGCGCTCGGGGGTATGCGCCGGAGAACACGATCGCCGGGTTCAAGCTCGCCCTGGCCCAGGGTGCGACAGGGCTCGAGTCGGATGCCTGGCTGACCGCGGACGGCATTCCGGTCCTCGTCCACGACCTGACGATCCGGCGGCCCGGCAGGCGGATCTTCGTGACCCGCAGGACCGCGGCCGAGCTGCGTGAGTGGGATGTGCCGTCACTGGCCGATCTGTACGAGGCGTGTGGCACAGCCTTCGAGCTGTCGATCGACGTGAAGCACGACACGGTCGCCGCGTCGTTGGTAGCGGTCGCCGAGGATGCCGACGCCGTCGAGCGGCTGTGGCTGTGCCATGAAGAGATCGCCCCACTCGTGGCCGTGCGCCAGGACGGAAGCCGCGTGCGCCTGGTCCATTCGCCCGATCTCAGGTCCATCGGCGGGTCATTCGACACGCACGCCGCTGGACTCGCGGCGTCCGGGATCGACGCCCTGAATCTTCGCTGGCGGTCCTGGACGCCCGACCGGATCCGGGCGGTCCATCGTCACGGACTCCGGGTGTTCGCCTGGGACGCACACGACGACACCTCGTTCCGACGGCTCCTGGGGCTCGG
>JBBQJL010000059.1:0-15659 GCA_038325875.1 Candidatus Limnocylindrales bacterium | reverse complement strand
CGCCTGGCCGGCCTGACGACCGATCTCGGCGCCGCGATCGACTTCGCTCGAGCGCTCGGGATCGTCGAGATCGGCGATCGGGAGCAGGTCCGCTCGGCGGGCGCCGCCGTGTTCGTCCGACGACGCGACGACCTGGAGGTCTACGAGGAGGTCTTCGCCCGCTTCTGGCGAGCCCGTGGGCCGCGCCTGGCAGAAGGCGGTCCGGGCGTCGACGCGGCACCGGTCGATTCGCTCGAGGGCGACGAGGACGGCGACGCCGGCGGAGTCGACGCCGAGTCGGGGACCGAGCGCCAGGTCGCCCAGGCCGACCAGGAGGGCCTGACGATCCCCGGCGATGACAGCGACACGGAGGACCCCGAGGAGGAGATCGACGGGCTGATCATCAGCGAGCAGGCGTACAGCGCCGGGGCGCTCGATCGTCATCGCCAGTTCGACCGGATGACCCCAGCCGAGCTGCGCGACGCCGAGCGGCTCATCGACCTGCTCATCCCCAACCTCGAGCGGCGCCGGACCCGCCGGAGCGAGCTCCATCGGCACGGCCGGATCGTCGCGCCCCGGGTCATGTTCCGGCGCAGCCTGGCGACCGGCGGGGACGTCCTCGACTGGGTCTGGCGTCGGCCCGTCCGACGGCCGCGGGCGCTCGTGGTCATCTGCGACATCTCCGGGTCGATGGAACGCCACGCTCGGGTCCTGCTCCGGTTCAGCCAGGCGTTAGCCGCATCCACCGTCCGGACTGAGGCGTTCGTGTTCGGGACGAAGCTCACCCGGGTCACCCGCCTGCTGCGCGACCGTGATCGGGACCGCGCCCTCGATCGGGTGGCGGACACGGTCACCGACTGGTCAGGTGGGACTCGCATCGGCGAATCGTTCCGGGAGTTCAACCAGGATTGGGCCAGGCGGGTCCTGCGCAGCAGCGCGGTCGTGGTCGTCGTGTCGGACGGCTGGGATCGCGGCGACCCGGGGCTCGTCGCCCGCGAGACGGCGCGGCTCCAGCGGAGCTGCCACCGGCTCATCTGGCTCAACCCGCTCGCGTCGACGCCGGGCTATCAGCCACTGGCCGGAGGGATGTCTGCGGCGATGCCGTTCATCGACGACTTCGTGCCGGCCGGCACCCTCGCCAGCCTCGAGCGTCTGGGCGTCCTGCTGTCCGACGCACCGACCCGACGGGAGGCTGCCCGGCGGGCGCGCGGCTTCGGCGGGGAAGGGGCCCGCTCGGCGATGCACGCCCCGCGGATCGAGAATGCTCGGCCGGAGGTCGATCACGTCCCGGCGGACGCGATCCGGGCGCCGGCCGACGCGGATGCGGCGGCCGCCCGACCCCTCGACGCCTGAGCCCGGTCGCCTCAGGCGATGCTCTCGCTACGGGGCGACGATCGTGATCATGCCCTCCGCCGTCGGCCGGTCGTGGATCGAGGCGCAGGCGACATAGGTGCCGGGAGTGATGGCGCCAGTCGAGAGGACGCCTCCCACACCCACTCCCGGACCCGTCGTTTCGGTCTCGGTCCAGACCCGGTGCTCTGGCCGGTGGTCGCCTGGTGCGACGCGAGACGGACTTCCGGCGTAGGCTGTCGGACCTGGAGGTCGTCCCATGAACGAGCTGCGCGAGACGCTGCGGGCCTGGCAGGCAGAAGGGGTCGAGGTCGGCCGGGCGGTCGTCGTTCGAACCTTCGGCTCGGCTCCGCGGCTGGAGGGCGCGGTCCTGTTGGCTGCGGCCGACGGGCGGATCGCCGGCTCGGTCAGCGGCGGTTGCGTCGAGGGCGCCGCATACGAGGAGATCGAGCGGGCGCGACGTGACGGTGTCGCCCGGGTCATCCGCTATGGGATCAGCGACGAGCAGGCCTGGGATGTGGGCCTGGCCTGCGGCGGCACGATCGACGTCCTGGTCGAACCGAGCGTTCGGGGAGAGGTCGTCCGGGCGAGCGAGGACGTCGACCACGGTCGAGCCGTCGTCACTCCGCTGCCAGCCGATGCGCCGGGTCCGGAATTCGGGCCGCACCCGCTCGGGGCGGGTGAGCCGATGGCCGCGGTCCTGCAGGTCGGTGACGACGGCCGTCTCGACGGCTCGCTGGGCGACCCGGCGGCCGACGCCGAGCTGGTTCGGGCCGGTCTCCAGGCACTGGCCAGCGGGACGTCACGGACCGTCGAGCTGGCCGGCCGATCGCTCTTCGTCGAGGCGTTCCCGGTCCGGCCGCGGCTCGTCGTGGTGGGCGCCGTCCAGGTCGCCATCCCGCTCGTCGCCCTCGCTCGAGAACTCGGCTACGAGACCGTCGTCATCGACGGGCGAGCGGCGTTTGCCACGCCGGAGCGGTTTCCGCACGCGGATCGACTGGTCATCGGTTGGCCGGACGAAGTCGCCGACGAGATCGGCCTGGGACCGGCCGATGCGGTCGCGGTCCTGACTCACGACGTGAAGTTCGACGAGCCGGCCATCGTCGAGGCGCTCCGCCGCGGCTGCCGCTACGTCGGGGCGGTCGGCTCGCGCAAGACGCAGGCCGACCGTCGTGCGCGTCTCATGGCCGCGGGTGTCACAGCGGACCAGTTATCGGGGCTGCACGGCCCGATCGGCCTGGATCTCGGCGGACGCGCACCGGCTGAGACCGCCCTGGCGATCATGGCCGAGATCGTGGCCGACCGACACGGCGGGTCCGGTCGCCCGATGCTCGAGTTGACGGCTGCTCGGAGCTCCAATGCCGCATCGGCCTGACGGTCGGCTCGGGGCGATCGTCCTCGCGGCGGGCGCGGCCAGTCGCTTCGGCGGGGGCAAGCTCCTCGCTCCGCTCGACGGGAGACCGATCCTGGAGCACGTGCTGGCGGCCGTCCGGGCAGCCGGGATCGCCGACACGGTGGTGGTCCTCGGGCGCGATGCCGACCTCATCGAGGCGGCCGTCGCCTGGGACGGGGAGCGACGGGTCGTCAACCCGACGCCCGAGGCAGGCCTGTCCGGCTCGCTCCAGGTCGGCCTGGCCGCGCTCGAGGCGGTCGAGGCCGAGCGAGCCGGCCCGCTCGATCGCGTGTTCATCGTCCTCGGCGACCAGCCGCTGGTCGACCCTGCGGTGTTCCGGGCGCTGGCCCAGGCAGAGGTCCGCGCCGCGACCGGTTTCGTCGCGCCTCGCTATCTGTCGGGCGACGGCGCCAATCCGGTCCTCGTCCTGGCAGCAGGCCGGCCGTGGGTCGCCGAGGCGACCGGAGACCGCGGCCTTGGTCCGATCCTGGCGGCCCATCCGGAGCTCGTCGAGGAGGTCGAGCTGGGCGGCGGCAACCCTGACGTCGACACCCTGGCCGACCTGGCCGAGCTGGCCTGGGCCGACCGGGTCCGGCGCGACCGGCTCCAGGTCGACCGCACCCGCGAGGTCCCCGACGGTGAGGATTTCTACCGTCCGGTGACGAGCCTGTTCCGGGCCGACCCGCAGCGGACCGACGAGCCGATCCTCGACGCGCTGCTCGCCCTGGCCGGGCCCGATGACACCTGGCTCGACATCGGCGCCGGGGCCGGTCGCTACGCGCTGCCCCTGGCGCTCACGGTCCACGAGGTCATCGCCCTCGAGCCGTCGGACGGGATGCGCAGCGCACTCGCGGAGCTGGCCGCCGAGCATGGGATCGGCAACGTCCGGATCGTGGCCGATCGCTGGCCGCCCGAGCCGGGCGGTCCGGGTGGCGGGATCCACGCCGATGTCGCCCTGATCGCACATCTCGGCTACGACATCGAGGCGATCGGGCCGTTCCTCGATGCGATGGAGGCCGCGGCGGCCCGGCTGTGTGTGGCGATCTTGATGGAACGCCAGCCATCGTCGATCGCCGATCCGTTCTGGCCGCCCATCCATGGCGAGGAGCGGGTCGCCCTGCCGGCCCTGCCCGAGTTCATCGACCTGCTCCGGGCTCGTGGCCGCCGGCCGACCGTGCTCCGCGTTCCGCGTCCGCCGCGGACCGCGGACTCGCTCGAGGAGCTCGAGGGGTTCGTTCGTCGTCACCTATGGCTGGCACCCGGCGGGGCCAACGACCGGCGACTCGAGAGGCTCATCCGGGCCGCCGCGGAGCATCCCGAGGGGCGCTGGTCGCTGCCCCAGCCGAGCGTCGACATCGGCCTGGTCAGCTGGTCGCCGGGCGGGCCCGCCTGAAGCGTCCAGCGGAACCGTCCAGTCGATGGACGCATATCGTTGACGCACCCATCGCGCAGGCCTATCCTCGCTCGACGACCCCCCCAACGTCGCGCCCGGGTTCCAGCCGAGGAGCGATCTCGGCCCGCTCCGGGTTCCCGTCTCGAGTCGTCGACCACCAGCGTGTTCGCCGTCCAAGCGGCGGGCGTCAGCGTCCGGACCTCGGGCGCGGAGGAGGACGGATGATCCCGGGTCAGTTCGACTAAGTGCGACCGGCCAGCATGCACGACGCGCTGCGCGTCCTCGCCGAACACGAGGGTGAGGCCAAGGTGCTGTCCGGGGGTTACAGCCTCCTGCCGTTGATCAAGCTCCGGCTCGCCCAGCCGCCTCTCCTCGTCGACATCCGCGATGTCGACGGCCTCGATTCCATCGTCGAGGGCGACGATGAGCTGCGCATCGGCGGGCGGGCGACCCACCGCCAGATCCTCGAGGATGCGACCATCAAGGCCGGCTATCCGCTCCTGACCGACGCCGCCGCCGGGATCGGCGATCCCCAGGTCCGCAACTGGGGCACGATCGGCGGTTCGTGCGCTCACGCCGATCCGTCGGCCGACTGGCCGGCGGTCCTGCTCGCCACCCGGGCGAGCTTGGTCTGCCGGAGCAGCACTGGTGAGCGCGTCGTCGCCGCGGCCGACTTCTTCATCGATACGTTCCAGACGGCGATCGAGCCGACCGAGCTCTTGACCGAGGTACGCATCCCGCGCTGGCCGAACGGCAGCGGCGGGGCGTACGCCAAGCTCGAGCGTCGCGCCGGCGACTTCTCGACCGTCGGCTGCGCGGTCATGGTCCGATTCGGCGCCGATGGCCGGATCGCCGATGCGGGCGTCGGCCTGACAGCCGTCGCCGAGACGCCGTTCGCCTCCGCGACGGCGGTCGCCGCGCTGATCGGTGCCGAGCCGTCCGAGGCCACCTTCCGGGCGGCCGGTGCCGCCGCCGCCGCGGAGTCGCGACCGGTCAAGGACGCTCACGGGCCGGTCGACTACAAGCGGGCGATGACCGAGGAGATGACGGTTCGAGCACTGCGCAGCGCCGTCGGGCGTGCGCTCGGGCAGCGATAGGAGCGGATGATGGCCACCCAGAAGGTCCAGCTCACCGTCAACGGTGAAGCCCGTGAGGCGGACGTCGAAGCGCGACTCCTCCTCGTCCATCTCCTCCGTGAGAACTTCGGTCTGACCGGAACCCACATCGGCTGCGACACCAGCAACTGCGGGGCGTGCACCGTCCTGGTCGACGGTGAGAGCGCCAAGTCGTGCACGATGCTGGCGGTCAGCGCCGACGGCCGCGAGGTCAAGACCATCGAGGGGATGGCCGACGGTGCGACGCTTCACCCGCTCCAGCAGGCGTTCTGGGACCAGCACGGTCTCCAGTGCGGCTTCTGCACCCCGGGCATGATCATGCAGGCGTCGTGGCTGCTCGATCGCTGCCCCAGCCCGACCGAGGCCGAGATCCGCGAGGGGATCAGCGGCAACCTGTGCCGCTGCACCGGTTACGTGAACATCGTGAAGGCCATCCAGCAGGCGGCCGGCGAGATGGCCGCTGGCGCCGAGACGCAGACCGGCTCGCCGGTCGCGGCCGGTTGAACGGGGAGTGACGAGATGACGACCGAGGCGCTCCAGACCACTCCCGAAGTCGGGGGCATGGGCCACTCCGTCAAGCGCAAGGAAGACCCGCGCTTCATCCGCGGGCAGGGCGAGTACATCGACGACGTCAACCTGCCCGGCCAGCTCTGGCTGGACATCGTCCGCAGCCCGTACGCCCACGCCACGATCAAGGGCATCGACGCGTCCGAGGCGCTCAAGATCCCGGGGGTCCTGGCAGTCATCACCGGCGCCGACCTCGAGAAGGCCGGTCTCCACTGGATGCCGACCCTGGCCGGCGACAAGCAGATGGTCCTGCCGACGACTACGGTCATGTACCAGGCCCAGGAGGTTGCCGCGGTCGTCGCCACGACCAGGTACATCGCCGCCGACGGCGCCGCCGCGGTCCTCGTCGACTACGAGCCGCTGCCGGTCATCGTCGATCCGTTCAAGGCCCTCGAGCCCGACGCCTTCGTGCTTCGGCCGGACCGCGGCCCGGACAAGCAGAACAACCACATCTGGCACTGGGAATCCGGGGACCGGGCCGCCACCGACGCGGATCTCGCGTCCGCTGAGGTCCACATCGAGCAGGACATCTACATCCCGCGGATCCACGTCGCGTCGATCGAGACGTGCGGCTGCATCGCCGACTGGGACGCCGTCCGCGGCCAGCTCACCCTGCACATGACCAGCCAGGCGCCGCACGCCATCCGGACCGTGCTCGCCCTGGTCAGCGGCCTGCCGGAGCAGAACATCCGGGTCAAGACCCACGACATCGGCGGCGGCTTCGGCGGGAAGGTGCCGGTCTACCCCGGCTACGTCCTGGCCGTGGTCGCCAGCCTGACCGTCGGCAAGCCGGTCAAGTGGATCGAGGACCGGTCGGAGAACCTCCAGGCCGACTCGTTCGCCCGCGACTACCACATGCATGTCGAGCTCGGGGCTACGAAGGAAGGCAAGATCACCTCGCTCAAGGCCAAGACGATCGCCGACCACGGCTACTCGGACGCTGCCGCGGACCCGTCCAAGTTCCCAGCCGGCCTGTTCAACGTGATCACCGGCTCGTACGACTTCCCGAATGCCTTCGTCGAGGTCGACGGGGTCTACACCAATAAGCCGCCGGGAGGCGTCGCCTACCGCTGCTCGTTCCGGGTCACGGAGGCCGTCCACGCGGTCGAGCGGGTCGTCGACATCCTGGCCCACGAGATCGGTAAGGACCCGGCGCAACTCCGGATGGAGAACTTCATCCAGCCCGAGCAGTTCCCGTACAAGACGCCGACCGGCTGGTCGTACGACTCGGGGAACTACCCGGCTGCGCTCCAGAAAGCCATGGACATGATCGACTACGCCGGGCTGCGCAAGGAGCAGGCTGAGAAGCGCGCCCGTGGCGAGCTGATGGGCATCGGTATCAGCAGCTTCACCGAGATCGTCGGGGCGGGGCCGTCGAAGGACTTCGACATCATCGGGATCAAGATGTTCGACTCGTGCGAGATCCGGGTCCACCCGACAGGCAAGGTCATCGCCCGGATCGGTGTTCAGAGCCAGGGCCAGGGCCACGAGACGACCTTCGCCCAGATCATCGCCGAGGAGCTCGGCTTCCCGGTCGGCGACATCAAGATCGAGTACGGCGACACCGACACCGCTCCGTACGGGCTCGGGACGTACGCCTCCCGCTCGACGCCGGTCGCCGGCGCGGCGACGGCGATGGCCTCGCGCAAGATCAAGGACAAGGCCCGCAAGCTCGCGGCGCACCTGCTCGAGGCCAGCGAGGACGACCTCGAGTGGACCAATGGCAAGTTCTCGGTCAAGGGCTCACCCGAGCAGTCCAAGACGATCCAGGAGATCGCCTTCGCGGCGTACACCAACCATCCGCAGGGGATGGAGGCCGGCCTCGAGGCAGTCGACTACTACGACCCACCGAACCTGACCTTCCCGTTCGGCAGCTACATCTGCGTCGTCGATATCGACAAGGCCACAGGCCGGGTCACCGTGCGCCGTTTCGTTGCCGTCGACGACTGCGGCAACATCATCAACCCGATGATCGTCGACGGGCAGATCCACGGCGGCCTGACGATGGGCCTGGCGCCTTCGCTGTACGAGGAGATCACCTACGACGAGCTCGGCAACAACCTGGCCGGGACGTTCATGGACTACCTCCTGCCGACCGCGCTGGAGACGCCGGCCTGGGAGACGGCCAAGACGATCACCCCCTCGCCGCATCATCCGCTCGGTGCGAAGGGCGTCGGCGAGTCGGCCACCGTCGGCGCGCCGCCGGCCATCGCCAACGCCGTCGTCGACGCCCTGTGGCACCTCGGTGTCCGCAACGTCGACATCCCGATGACCCCGCAGAAGATCTGGGCGATCCTGCGCGAGAAGGGGGTGACGGCGTAGGCAAGACTGAACTGGCGAGGTCGGACCGATGACCCCGCCGGTGTCGCTGCTCGAACGAGCGGTCGAGCTCGACCGCTCCGGGCAGCCGTATGCGCTGGCGACCGTCGTCGCCGTTCGGCGACCCACCTCGGCCCGTCCGGGCGCGCGCGGCCTCATCCACCCGGACGGCTCGATCGAGGGGTTCGTCGGGGGGAGCTGCGCCCGCCCCATGGTGGTCCGGGAGGGGCTCCGGGCGCTCGCCGACGGGCAGCCCCGACTGCTTCGGATCAGCAAGGAGCTTCCCTCGGAGAGTCGCCGCGGTGACGGCATCGTCGACGAGATCATGACCTGCCACTCGGGTGGCACCCTGGAGATCTACGTGGAACCGCATCTGCCTGCCCCGGCCCTGTGGGTCGCCGGGACGACGCCGATCGCCGCCGCCCTGGCCGAGCTGGGCGCGACGATGGGCTTTGACGTGACGATGATCGATCCGTTCGCCGACGCCAGCCTGCTCCCGGAAGGGGCGCGGGTGGTCGTCGGGGATGACCTCGGCGCGCTCGACCGACCGGCCGTCGGGCCGTACGTCGTGGTCGCCAGCCAAGGGACCTGGGACGAGGAGGCGGTCGCCTCGGCGCTCCGCCTCGACGTCGCCTATGTCGGCCTGGTGGCCAGCCCGACCCGGGCGGCGGTCGTTCGGACGTGGCTGCTGGATGAGGGCATCGAGCCCGACCGGGTCTTCGCCATGCGCGCCCCGGCCGGGATGGACCTCGGGGCCGAGACGGCCGCCGAGGTCGCCGTGTCGATCCTGGCCGAGCTCGTCCAGGTGCGCCGGGGACGTGCCTCGTTCGTGGCGGCGCCTGGTCCAGCGACGCTTGCCGGCACGCCGCCCGCGGAGCCGTCGATCACGCACGGGCCGGCCGATGACATCGTCCTGCTCGACCCGGTCTGCGGGATGACCGTCGATCGGGCGGGTGCCCGCCACTTGGCCGAGCACGGCGGGGTCGTGTACGCCTTCTGCTCGATCGGCTGTCGCTCGAGCTTCGTCCGGGAGCCGACGGCCTACGTCGGTGCCGGGGCCAAGTCCGGCGGCTGACCGCCGCATCCCGGAGGATCCATGCATTTCGAAGGCACCGTCGAGATCGCCGCGGCGCGCAGCAAGGTCTGGGCGTTCGTCATCGACCCGACCCAGGTCGGTCAGTGCGGCCCGGGTGTCGAGTCGGTCGAGGCCATCGACGACACCCACTTCAAGGCCAGGGCCAAGGTCGGCATCGGCTTCATCAGCGCGAAGTTCGTGTCGGACGGCGAGATGATCGTCGTCACCGAGCGGGAGCAGGCGAAGGTGAAGATCCACGGCCAGGCCCCCGGCAGTGCCGCCGACGCCGTGGCCACGATCAAGCTGTCGGACGGCGCCGTCGAGGGAACGACCCGGATGGACTGGGCGGCCGAGGTGAACATCTCGGGGACCCTGGCCAGCGTCGGCGCGCGGCTCATCGAAGGCACGGCGAACAAGCTCATCGCCCAGACCTTCGTATGCATGAAGACGAAGCTCGAGGCGGCCTGACCGAGCAGGCACGTCCCTCCTCGGTGACCGACGGTCACCGGTCCGGAGCGTAGCCCAACGTACGAGAGAAGGGGAAGGTGGCTGCGCCACTGTCATGTCCGGCATCATGGTCCGATGCGGATCGTCAGCCGGGTCGTCGGACCCATCGCCACCAACGTCCACCTGCTGGCCGACGAGCGGATGCGCGAGGCGATCGCGATCGACACGGCCATCCCCTCGCTCGACTGGATCGCCGGCGAGCTGGCCGCCCGCGGCTGGACGCTCAAGCTGATCGTGTCCACCCACGGTCACTGGGATCACATCGGCGACAACGCGGCAGTGGCCCACCATACCGGTGCCGAGATCGCCGTGCATCCGGCGGACCGGGATCGGCTGATCCATCCGCAGCCGCTCTGGGCCCCGTTCGACATCCCGCCGTCGGTCCCGGCGGTCGAGCTGGCCGAGGGCGGCCTGATCCGCTTCGGCGATGTCCGCCTCGAGGTCCTTCATACGCCCGGGCACACCGAGGGCTCGGTCTGCCTGCTCCTGCCGGATGAGGCGACCCTGCTGAGTGGCGACACACTGTTCGCGGGGGGGTGGGGCCGGGTCGACCTGCCGGGTGGATCGCCCGAGGCGATGGCGAGCTCGATCGCGCGGTTGGCCGGCCTCGCCGACGACATCGGGGTGATGCCCGGGCATGGCGCGGCCACGACCATCCGTCAGGAACGACCGTGGATGGACCTGGTCGTCAGCGGGGGGGCCTGCCGATCTGACCCGCCGGGAGGCTTGTCTGCAAGGTTCGTCCGCTGCGAGACGTAGTAGAGGCGTGATGGATCAGGATCTCCGCCGCCAGTCCGTCGACCGGGCGTACCGCGATCATGCCGACGACGTCTATCGGGTCGCCTACGCGATCCTGCGCGACCCGGATGGCGCGGTCGACGCGACGCACGACGCCTTCGCCCGTGCGTTCGAGCGTTGGGACCAGTACGACGCCAACCGCTCGCTGCGCGCCTGGCTGCACGGCATCGTGACCCACGCCGCACTCGATGCGCTGCGCCGCCAGCGGGTCCGCCAGCTCGCGCTGCCGGTCCTTGGCCGGATCGGCGAGTTGCGGCTGGACGCATCAGCTGGCGGCGGCGACCCGCTCGTCGAAGTCCTCCGCCGCCAGGCGGTCGACGAGAGCCTGGCCGGGCTCAGGCCCGACGCGCGGGCGGCCATCGTCCTGCGTCACTACTACGGCTACGACTACGCCGAGATCGCCGGCTTTCTCCGGACCAGCCCGGGCAACGTCGGGTCGATCCTGTCCCGGACGCACGCGACCCTGCGCGAACGCCTCGGCGCGATCCCGTCGGCCGAGGGCCCACTGACCCACCCTGCTCCCGAACGCGAGGTGTTCCGATGACCCACGACGTCGAGCCGATCGACGAGGCCGTCCTGGCCCAGCTCGTCCGCGATGTCGCCGACGACTGGCACCTGCCACCGCAGCGGCTGAACGCGCCGACCTGGCACGACCGGGTCAGGGCCCGTGGGCTCGGCAGCGGGCGTCGGCACGGCTGGCTCGGTCGGCTGAGCGGGGCAGGGGCACTGGCGATCGCGCTAACCGTGGGGCTGTCGCTGGCGGCCGTCTGGATCTCGGGGCCGAGCCGCCGGACGGGCATCGCGGGCGTCTCACCGACGCCGGGCGGGTCGACCCAGGCGAGCGGCTCCGCGACCGCGGGGACCACGCCTGGACCGAGCGCAAGCACGCTGTCCAAGTTGTCACTCAGCGGAGAGCTACCGTCGCCTGCCAGCGTCCTGGTGCGGACCGGCGGCGGGTTCGCCATCGCAGACCTGACCACTGGAACGCTCGGGTCGCCGCTCGATGGGGCGTCGGCCCTGAGCTCCGTCCGCCGCCTGGCCAACGGGACCTACGTCTGCCTGTGCGTGACCACGGACGGCGACGTCAACGGAACGCCGACCCATGAGGTCGTCCAGCTCCGGACCTACGACGCGAAAGGCAATGCGCTGCGCGTGCGTCCGATCGCCGACTACACGGGACGCCCGGACCCGCGGCCTGCCGTGAGCCAGGATCAGCCACCGCACGTCGACGTGGCCGTCACGTACTCACCCGATGGAGCGTTCGGGTACGTGGGCTGGAGTCTCCGCCAACCGCCTACCTGGAAGAGCGGTGTCGTCCGAGTCGATCTCATGTCCGGCGAGACCGTCCAGGAGTTTGGGCTCGCGGATGGTTCGACCGGCCCGAGCGACGCCCCGGTCAACATCCTGGCGCCTCGGCTCTCGTTCTCGGTCGACGGCATGACCGCCCTCGTGTCGCGCTCGAACTACGCGGTCGATCGGGCGTCCGGTGCCTACAGCAGTGGGGCCGATCACTACCTGTTGGCGGTCGCCGGCCGGGTCGGCGCGAAGCCGGTCGCCTTCGCCCAGGGCCGGTCATGCCCCGATGGCGAGGCGGACGCCGGCCTGACCGATGGCGGGATCGCCTGGTTCGTGTGCTGGTCGAACAGCGGCGGACTGCTCACGGTCCGACGCGTCGCCGCCGACGGGACGCTCCTCGGCGACAGGCAGGTCAACGCCACCGGTGAGGGCGGGTCGTGGACGGTCGCCGGAACCGCGATCTACTTCTGGACGCCGGTCAGCCGGACGGTCACCCGGGTCGACCTGGTCGATGGCACGTCCTCGTCGGCCAGCGCGCCGGCACCGACCGCGTCGGCCGGATCGGGGTCGGGTCCGCTCGGCGCGATCGGTCGGTGGCTGGCCCCGTCGGCCACGGCAAAGATCTTCCTGGACCCCGGGATCGTCGTGTCGACCGGACCCAGGCCCGTCCTGTACGCCCTCGGGATCGGCGTGGGTGACGCTGCCCACGCGGGCTCGACGGGGGTCTTCGCATTCGATCCGGGGACGCTCGCGCCGCTCGCTCATTGGGCGCCGACCGCTGACTTCGTGTCGCTCGCAGTCAGCGCGGACGGGCGATTCGTCTACGCGGCGGGAGCTCCCGGTGTCGACGCCGATGGCCTGCCGGCGCCGTTCCGTGCCTCGATCACGGTCTACGACTCGTCCGACGGCTCGGTCCGGCTGGTGGCGGGCGAGCTCGAGCACGACGACCTGCTGTTCACCTCGCCGCACCTGCCCTGAGCGGTGGCTGGCGGTTACGGGTAGGGCGAGGAGCTGGTCAGGCCGGTGGTGTCGACCGCCTCGAACATGTCGCCGCTGATCTGGCCGAGACCGTGCAGGTTGTCGTCGTTCCAGTGCGGATCCGGCGCCCCGCTGATGTACCACGGCGATCCGTTGTCGGCCAGGATCATCCCGTAGCGCTGGAGTGCGACGAGGACGACCTTGGCCTGGCCGCTGAACCCGCTCAGGTCGACCGAGGCCTTGAGCCGGACGCGCAGACCCATCGGTGGCAGAGCCGGATCGGCCCCGTCGCCGGCGTCGTGCCGAGCCGGGTAGATGTGCGCTGAGCGCGTCATCGGCGCGGTGAACCGCAGGGCGTGGGCGATCACCCCGGCCGCGACCTCGTCGTAGCGGGCCAACCCGGGCAGGATCGGCAGCCCCGCTGCGTCGGCACTGGTCCAGCCATCCGGGCGGAGCCGGTTCAGGCGCAGGTTCCAGATCGCGCCCGAACCCGCCGACCACCTGCCGCTGGCCGACTTCGACGCGGCGAACAGCTCATAGAGGTTGCAGGCATCCTTGTCGACGATGAGGATGTGATGATCCGAGCCGGCCTCGCGCTTGACCTTGGCCGGGATCGGGTACGGCCCCTTGTCCGACTCCGACCTGTAGCGGAAGGTGACCGTCTTCCTCGGGGTCAGATGATTGGCGATCGAGTACGGGATGCCGTAGCCGCTGTACGAGCCGAAGTCCGGGTGCAGTCCGTTGCCGAGGCCGATCGACGCGATCAGCGTGGCCGAGTCCGTCCGGACCGGCAGCGTGTCGACCCGCCGGTTCCAGATGTTCGCGGCCGGGAAGATCGGACAGCCGCTCGCTCCGGGCAGGGACTTCGCGAGCGCCCCCTCGACCGTGCCCCCGAGGATCGCGATGACGGCCAGGCACAGGGCGATCTTCAGCTTCAGGCCGGTCCGCTGACCGCGGCGTTGGACGCGCATGGGGCGATGCTAGCGCCGGGGCACGGGCGTCGCCCGCATCCGATGGTCCCGGTCGGTGCGAGGCGCCACCGGACCGTGGCGGGGCGCCACCGGACGACCGCATTCAGAGCGGCTTGCGGTAGGCAGCCGTGCGCTTGTCGATCCGGAAGCCGAGCTCCTCGTAGAGCCCAAGCGCCCCGGTCGGGTTCTCCGAGTCAACGCCGAGCGAGGCGGCCTCCATATCGCGTGCGCGCAGCTCGTGGAGCGCGGCCGCGATGAGCGCACGGGCGAGGCCACGACGACGCCACGGTCGGCGGACGCTGACCCGATCGAGCCAGCCGCGCTGGAGCCCCTCGGCCGCGTTGTCGGCCGGGAAGATGATCGGCAGGACCGACCCGGCGACCTCGTCGCCGGCCCAGGCGACCTGCCACAGCGACAGGTCGTTGTCCGGCTCGCCGAGCCTCCCGACGATGTCTGACTCGGTCATCTCGCGCGCACCCCAGTGGTCCTGGAACGCCTCGGAGTCGGCGGCCAGCACCTGCCGGGCGAGATCCTCGGTGACCGGCCGGAGTTCGAGCCCGTCGGGAAGCGGGATGATCGGCAGGTCATCGAGGTTCGGCCGGAGCATCTCCAGGAACCAGCGGATGGGCTGGTAGCCGTCGCCGACCAGAAGGGCCATGGCACCGGCCGAGGTCTCGATGGTCCATGAACCGAGCGTCGCGGGCCGATCGTCGCCGGCGACGGTCTGCGCTGCGGCCCGTTCGCGTTGCCGATCCTGGCCCCACCCGAGGAGCGCCCGGCCGAGACCTCGCCGGCGCCAGTCCGGGTGGACCCAGCCGTACGTGTCGAACAGGCGGATGCCGTCGCGCAAGGCGAACTGGAGGTACGACGCTGCGACCGTTCGCCCGGCCACGGCAGCCAGGAGCATGTCCCTGGTCGGCTCGAAGTCGTTCAGGGTGGCCAGCCAGTTCCGGGCGGCGTCGAGGCTGTGGATCTCGAACGTCTCGTCGGCCACCTCGGCCGCGTTCATCAGTCCGACGAGGCCGGGCAGGTCGGCCTCGCCGCGATACAGCTGGAAGGTCAGGCCGTCGATCGCCGGGGTGTGCGGGACGTGCACTGACGGCTCCTGGTCGATCATCGCCGATCGTCTCCATACTTCAACTTCATGTGGCGCTTGCCGGCGGCACTCATCAGCCGATGCTGGCGGCGCTGCTCCGCTCGAGCCCGAGGGTCCGTGTGGCCCTCGGCCCGGGCGACTTCGCGGTCCAGTTTGCGCCGGTTCGCCAGACGCGCCGGGTCGAGCGACCCTTCGGCGATCGCGCCGCGGACCGCGCAGCCCGGCTCGCGGTCGTGCCGGCAGTCGTGGAACCGACATCCGATCGCGAGCTCGTCGATGTCCGCGAACGCGGCGTCGAGACCGCCGTCGTCGTCGGCCAGGCTCAGCTCACGCATCCCGGGCGTGTCGAGGATCAGCCCGCGGCCGGGGACGCGCACGAGATGGCGCCGGGTGGTGGTGTGACGGCCGCGGTCGTCATCCTCGCGGATCGCGCCGGTCCCCTCGACCTCGACTCCGGCCAGCGCGTTGAGGAGGGTCGACTTGCCGACTCCGGACGAGCCGATGAGGGCGGCTGTTCGTCCGTCGCTGAAGCGTGCCGTCAGCCCGGCCAGTCCGATCCCCGTGGTGGCGCTGACGGCATGGACGGGGGCCCCGCCGGCGATCGGCGCCACACCGGCGAGGGCCGCCTCTAGGTCGTCGGCGAGGTCGGCCTTGTTGAGGATGACCAGCGGTTGGGCGCCCGAGCTCCAGGCCAGCGCCAGGTAGCGCTCGAGACGTCGGGGGTTCAGCTCCGCGTTGAGCGAGGTGACGATCAGGAGGAGGTCGACGTTGGCGGCCAGGACCTGCTCGGGCGAGCTCCGGTCGATCGGCGCGCGTCGGATG
>JBBQJL010000058.1:0-15963 GCA_038325875.1 Candidatus Limnocylindrales bacterium | reverse complement strand
GGTCACCCGGGGATGATAGGTCCTGCGGTGTACGCTTCGAGCGATGGAACAACGCGTGGCGACGATCGACGTCGGGACCTGGCGACCCCAGCTATTCGGCGGCGGCAATGCCAAGAAGGTCGTCGATCCGATCATCGAGCCGCTCTGGAATGGCGACCGCGTCCTCGTCCAGGTGACCCTGGGCACGGACCCGACGGTCGACATCTTCGACGAGGACGGCACGAGGATCGTCGATGAAGCCGGGCTGAGCGAGGAGATCGTCGCGGTCACCCACACGTCGAGCCTGGTCCTCGACGGCTACCTCACCGCCCAGGCGACACGCTCGACCGAGGGCGTTCGGCTGAGCGGCCCGCACGCCCCGTCGGTCGCCGACATGACCGCCCAGCTCTTCCTCGGCTCGGCCGGACAGCGGCGTCGTCAGGAGCTGGCAGAATCGCGCGAGCACGACCAGGCGGGCGGACCGCTGGCGTTCGTGGCGATCGACCTGCTGGCCGTCGATGACGAGCCGATCCTGGACGTGCCGCTGCTCGAGCGGAAGCGGATCCTGGAGGGCGTCCTGTTCGAATCCGAGCTGGTCCGACGAACCGCGTTCGTCCGCCCGCCGATCGATGTGTGGGTCGGGACCTGGCGCAGCATCGGCTTCCGGACGATGGCCTACAAGGCAGCCAACGGCCGCTACTTCCCCGGCCAGAAGAACCCCGGCTGGGCGACGGTCAACATCCCGCAGCGCTGACCGAACGCCGTCCGGCGACGACGGCGGCCAGCGCCCGGTGGTACGGTGGCGCGGTGCCCGAGACTGTCCTGACCCCGGCGATCCGAGACCAGATCGACCGGCTCGGTCGTGCCGACATCATGGTCGGCATCCCCAGCTTCCGGAACGCGGCCACCATCGGTCACGTCGTTCGCGCAGCGCAGGCCGGCCTGGTCCAGTATTTCCCGGACCTCCGGCCGGTGCTGGTCAACGCGGACGCCGGCTCGCCCGACGGGACGCAGCGGGTCGTAGCCGAGACGGAGCCGCCTGACTACATCGAGCGGATCCTGTTGGTCCGGCCGACCAACCGCCTCGAGCGGGTGGCCCTGACCTACCCCGAGGTCGACGGAGTCGGCGGCAAAGGCGCGGCCCTCCGGACGATCTTCGAGATGGCGGCGGCGCTCGACGTCAAGGCGCTTGTCGTCGTCGACTCGGACCTGCGCTCGATCGTCCCGGAGTGGATCGAGCTGCTGTCGGGCCCCATCCTGAAGGGCGGCTACGACTACGTAGCGCCGCTGTACAGCCGCTACAAATACGACGGCACGATCACCAACACGGTCACCTACCCGCTGACCCGGGCGCTCTACGGCCACCGGATCCGGCAGCCGATCGGCGGCGACTTCGGGGTCTCCGGGGACCTCGTCCGGCACTACCTGGAGCTCGACGACTGGAGTCCCGACATCTCGAAGTTCGGGATCGATATCTGGATGACGACCTCGGCGCTGACCGGCGGGTTCGCCGTCTGCCAGGCGCGCCTGGGCTCCAAGGTCCACGACCCCAAGGACCCCGGGTCGGACCTCGGGCCGATGTTCCGCCAGGTGGTCGGGACGATCCTCCGACTGGCTGTCCGGAATGCCGACCGCTGGTTGCCCATCCACGGCTCGCACGACGTGCCGGCCTACGGCTTCGAGCGCTATGCCGACCCGCCGCCGCTCGAGGTCAACACGATCCGCCTCCTGACCGAGTTCCACAGTGGCTCCCTGGCGTTGGCACCGACCTGGACCGAGATGCTCACCCCGGCCACATTGGCCACGGTCATGGAGCTGGCCGAGGAGGCGGGCGCGCTGGCCGAGGCGGCCGACCGCGCCGGCGAGGCCGACACCGGACCGGCCATGTCGACCGAGCGGATGGCCGACGCGCTGGCCGCCTTCCACTTCCCGGACGACCTGTGGGCCCGCGTCGTATATGACCTGATCGTGACCGCAGCCATCGCGCCGGACCGGATCGAGCGGAACGTGGCCGCCCTCGTTCCGATCTACTTCGGGCGGGTGGGCAGCTTCGTCATCGAGAACCGCAAGGTCACCACCGATCAGGCCGAGGAGCGGGTCGAGCGCCAGGCCCGCGAGTACGAGCTGCTCAAGCCATACCTGGTCGAGCGCTGGAACGCGTCCGCCGCGGACCGGGCCGGCGGATGAGCCGCGCTCCGCTTCCCGCCCGGATCCTCATCCCGGTCGCCAACCCGGGCACGGCAGAGGAGCTGATCAGGATCGGCGCCGGCCTGCTCGACCAGCGCTCCGGCGCGCTCGACGTCCTCGGGATCGTCGAGGTTCCCGAGGGGATGCCGCTATCCGAGGGCGCGACCCGGGCGCGCCATGCTCGACGCCTGCTCCAGCGCGTGCTCGACTACGCCCCGCCGGGAACCGCCATCCATCCGCTCGTCCGGATCGGTCGTCGCGCGGCGGAAGGGATCGTCGAGGCGGCCGCCGAGCAGGAAGCGGACCTGATCATCTTCGGCTGGGGCGGCAAGCAATCGCTCCAGACCACGGCCGACGAAGGCGCCGCGACCGGCGGCGGCACGGGCAAGGGCAGGCGTCGGACCCGTGGCGGTGACGGCGGGCCGACCGTGTTCAGCCCGACCATCGACGCGGTCGTCCGCGACTCCCCGTGCGACATCGTGGTCGTCAAGCAGCGTGGCACGCCCGAGGTCAAGCGGATCCTCGTGCCGGTCCGCGGCGGACCCCATGCCGAGCTCGCCCTGACCTTCGCCGATGCCCTCGGGCGGGCCAACGGCGCCGAAGTGGTGGTCCTCCACCTCGTCCCGCCCGGGATCACCCTGGCCGTCCGCGCCCAGGCCGAGCGGGCCCTCGCGGCGTTCATCAAGACCCACATCAAGGGTCGCGCCGAGCCGCTCGTCCGTGAGGCGAGCAACGTCCGCAACGCCATCCTGCGCGAGGCCGAGCGGGCCGACCTGGTGGTCATGGGCGCCTCGGCCACGCCGGGCAGCGGCGACGCCTCGCTGTTCGGCGCGATCCCCGAGGCGATCGCGACCCGGGCCAAGCCGACCGTGGTCGTGGTCAAGACTCGCGAGCCGATCAACCGGCTCACCTTCGAGCAGCTCGCCGAGAAGGCCGAGACGCTGGCAGCCGCCGACCGCGCGGCTGAGGAGGCCCGGGCGATCCCGGCCCGAGTCGAGCGCTGGTTCGGCGAATCGAACTACCACCACGCCGAGTTCGCCGACCTGCGCCGGCTGGCCAATCTCAAGGAGACCCAGGGCGTCACCGTCAGCCTGGTCCTGCCGACCCTCAACGAGGAGGGGACGATCGGTCCGATCGTCCGGCGGGCCATCCGCGAGATGATGGGCCGGGTCCCGCTGCTCGACGAGATCCTGGTCATCGACTCGGCGTCGGCCGATCGGACGCGCGAGATCGCAGCAGCAGAGGGCGCCCGCGTCGTCGAGCATCCGGCCGTCCTGCCCCGCTATGGGTCGTTCACCGGCAAGGGCGAAGCGCTCTGGAAGTCGCTCCACGAGACCTCCGGCGACATCATCGTGTGGGCCGACACGGATGTCCGCAACTGGCATCCGCGGATGGTCTACGGCACCCTCGGGCCGTTGCTGGTCGAGCCGCGCCTCCAGTACGTCAAGGGCTATTACCAGCGCCCGATCGTCGAGGAGGGCATCCTTAAGGAAGGCGGCGGCGGGCGGGTCACCGAGCTGGTCGCCCGGCCGCTGATCAACCTGTTCTTCCCCGAGCTGTCGGGCTTCATTCAGCCGCTCGCGGGGGAGTACGCCGGGCGTCGTTCCCTGCTCGAGACGATCCCGTTCTTCACCGGCTATGCGGTCGAGATCGGCCACCTCATCGACATCGCCGAGAAGGTCGGCATCGAAGGCCTCGGCCAGGTCGACCTCGAGCGGCGGGTCCACCGCAACCAGGAACTCGAGGGGCTGTCCCGGATGTCGTTCGTCATCCTCCAGGCCGTCATGAAACGGCTCGAGGAGCGGCGCAAGGCGCGCCTGTTCGCGGAGCTCGGCTCGACGATGAAGCTGCCCCGCTCCGGCCGTGGCCGGCTTGGCCTCGAGGTGATCGAGCTGGCCGACAACGAGCGGCCGCCGATGATCCGGATCCCCGAGTACCTCGAGCGCCGCAACGGATCAGGATGACGCCGCTCTCCCGTGGGGACGTCCCGGGTGCAGCCCTGACCGTCGTCTTCGCCCCCGATTCGTTCAAGGGCTCGCTGTCTTCGGTCGAGGTCGCCCGAGCGCTGGCCGATGGCTGGGCGCTCGCCCGACCCGGGGATGAGCTCCTCCTCGCCCCGCTGGCCGACGGTGGTGAGGGGACCCTGGCAGCGATCGCCGCCGCGGGCGGCTGGCAAACCGAGTCGGCCGAGGTCCTCGACCCGATCCACCGGCTGATCCACGCGGAATGGCTGCGTTCGGAGAATGGGAACCGGGCGGTCATCGAGATGGCCAGGGCGTCTGGGCTGTCGCTCCTGGCGCCCGAGGACCGAGTCCCGCTCATCCTCACCACCTTCGGCACGGGGCAGCTCATGGTCGCGGTGCTCGGCGCCGGAGTCCGCCGGATCACCCTCGGGATCGGCGGCAGCGCCACCAACGACGGCGGGTCGGGGCTGCTGCAGGCGCTCGGCGCCCGGCCATTGAACGCCCACGGCGCTACCCCGGTCGAGGAACCGACGCCGACGATCCCGGTCCTCCTCGATACGGTCGTCCGGGTCGACCTGGACGGCCTCGATGCCCGACTCGGCGACGTCGACCTCCGGATCGCCTGCGACGTCACCAACCCGCTCCTCGGGCCGATCGGCGCGACGGCCATGTTCGGTCCCCAGAAGGGGGTGACCCGCGATGACGCCGACGTCCTCGAGGAGGGACTCGAGGTATGGGCCGACGCCCTCGAGACGGCAGCCGGCCGCCGCGAGCGAGAGACGCCGGGGGCCGGCGCCGCCGGAGGAGTCGGCTTCGGGCTACTTTGCCTGCGCGACCGATTCCGCTCGCTCGAGCTCGTCCCCGGGGTCGACCTGGTCGCCGAGGAAACAGGCCTGGCCGCCAAGCTCGCCCGGGCGGACATCGTCGTGACCGGCGAGGGTCGGATCGACGCCCAGACCGCGTTCGGCAAGACGGCGCTCGGCGTCGCGCTTCGGGCCCGGGCCGCGGGGGTCCGCTGTATCGCCGTCGGGGGCGGTGTGGAGCCGGAGGGGATCGCCGCCCTGGCCGAGCTCGGGGCCGAGGTCGTCCCTGTCCACCCGGACCCGATCGCGCTCAAGGACGCCATCGCGGCCGGCGCTGCCCCGCTGGTTGCCTGCGGCCAGCGCCTCGCCTCGGTGATCGCCACCCAAGGCCCGACCTGATGCGGCGACTCGCATCACCGACCACGATCGATCCGGCTGGCCATCCACCGTGATGCGGCGACTCGCATCACAGACGGGGGCCGCCTCGACCGCGATGACCCGCCCGACCACGCCCGCATCTGCGCGACGCCCAAAGCCGAAGGCCAAGAAGCGCCGCTCGTCCGACCCATTCAAGGCCTGGGCGCGCCGGCTCAAGCGGACCCGGCCCGACCTCGTCCACTACGTCCTCGACGGCCTGGCGACCGAGTACGGACGACCGACCTGGGAGCGACGGCTGGATCCGATCAGTCAGCTTATCCTGACGATCCTGACCCAGAACACCGCCGACGTGAACGCCGAGCACGCCTTCGAGGCGCTCCGGTTGGCCTTCCCGAGCGACGGGCCGGTCGAGACCCACCGGGCGACGGCCGGCTGGGGCGGCGTCGGGCTGTCGGACGCCGCCCCGCCCGACTGGACGGCGGTCGAGACGGCGCCCGTCGCCGAGCTGATCGAGGCCATCCGGCCGGGCGGGCTGGCGGTCCAGAAGGCACCCAGGATCCAGGCCGCGCTGCGGACGATCCGCGAGGAGCGCGGCGATTACTCGCTCGAGTTCCTCGGCGCTATGCCCGCCCTCGAGGCGCGCGACTGGCTGACGAGGATCGGCGGGATCGGCCGGAAGACCGCCTCGGTCCTCCTCCTGTTCTGCTTCGGCGCGCCGCTCATGCCGGTCGATCGCCACGTCGAACGGGTGAGCCACCGGATCGGGTTGATCGGCCCGAAGGCGAGCGCCGACGACGCCCATGAGATCTACCTGGCCCTGCTCGAGCCGGATCAGATGTACGAGGCCCACGTCAACCTGATCACCCACGGCCGGAAGATCTGCCACGCCCGCAACCCGGAGTGCAGCCGCTGCCCCGTCCGCGACCGCTGCCGGTTCGTGGACCCGAAGGCGCCCTGAGCGCCTTCGGGGGGCGCCCCTCGGCACTGCCTATACTCGACCGATGCTGAGCAACGATCCGACCGGCCCCCATGGATCGATCTCGCCCCGCATCCTCCTCGTCGACGATGACCCCAACCTGCTGGTGGTCCTCAGCGAGCGCCTGACCGCCGACGGGTTCGACGTTGCGACCGCCCGCGACGGCCGGGAGGCGCTCCGTCGCCTGGCCACCGGCTGGCCGGACCTGCTGATCATCGACATGATGATGCCGCGCCTCGACGGGCTGTCCCTCGCCCGCGAGATCAAGGCCCGGGCGGACCTGCCGATCATCGTCCTGTCGGCGATCGACGCCGGCGACAGCAAGGCCGACGTCCTCGACGAGATCGCCGAGGACTACATCACCAAGCCGTACCACTACCCCGAGCTGCGAGCCAGGGTCAATCGCGTCCTGAAGCGGCTCGGCGATCGGGTCCCCCGGCGGAGCCTCGTCCTCGGTCCGCAGGTCGTGCTCGAGCTCCATCGTCGCCAGGCCATCGTGTCCGGCGAGCCGGTCCAGCTGACCCCCACCGAGTCACGCCTGCTCTATGCCCTGGTGGCCAACCTCGGACACGTCGTGACGACGGAGATGCTCCTGGCGCGTGGATGGGCCGAGACCGAGGACGCCGATCCGTCGTACGTCTGGGTCACGATGCGGCGGCTACGGACGAAGCTCGAGCCGGATCCGAACCGCCCCGCCCACCTGCTCACCGTCCGCGGCGTCGGCTACCGGCTGGTGTCGATCGACCAGCCCGACGAGGCCGCCGAATGGGCGCGGGACCGCCCGGTCGACCCGGCGCCCTGAGCGGTGGACGCGCCGCTCCCCGCCGCGGATGAGCCGCCAGACCTGGACCCGGTCGATGCAGCGGTCGATCCGACCGGAACGACCCACGCCGACGCCGAACCCGATCCGGACGCCGTCGTGGACGCCTTCCCACCGATCCTGACCGGCGAGGGGCAAGTCGAGCGGCTCGACACGGGGATCTCGTTCCGGAACCGACTGACCCTCGCCCTGGTCGCGGCCGCGGTCCTCCCGCTGGCGTCGTTCGGCCTGGTCGTCATCGCGGCCGAGCGATTCCTGCCCGACCCGGCGTCGACCGTGCCGCGCGTCCTTATCCTGACGATCGCGATCGCCGGCCTGCTCGCGGTCCTCGTGGCGTTCGCCCTCGCGTCCGACCTGACCGCACCGCTGCGCGCGATCGCCACCGCGGTCGATCGAGTCTCGACCGGGGACTTGAGCACGCCGATCACGGTCAGCGGCGACGACGAGCTGGCACGCCTCGCCGAATCCCACAACCGGCTGGCCGCCGAGCTGGAGCGGCGCAATCGGGAACTCGGACGGATCCTGGCCGCGCTCGTCGCGGCGTCACCGCGCGATGGTGTGGCCTGGCTGATCGGTCGCGCCGGAGAGGACGCCCGAACCGCGTTCGGGATGACCGATGCGCGGATCCTCCTGGTCGACCCGCAGACGGTCCCGGTCGAGGAGCGCGTGCCCGGTGAGCCGTTGCCGGTGCGAGCTTCCCTGCGCGCCGGCGAGGACCGGCTCGGCCTGCTCATCGGCCACCTGCCGGCCATACGCTCCTGGGAGCGGGCGGACCAGGACCTGCTGGAGCTGTTCGCCAGCGAGATCGGGGTGGCCGTCCGGAATGCCCAGCTGTTCGAGCGGGTGGGCGCCCAGAATGCGCGGCTGCTCGAGCTCGATGCCGCCAAGGACGACTTCCTGCGCGGGGTCAGCCACAACCTCCAGACACCCCTCACCAGCATCCGCGCCTACGCCGAACGGCTCGACGCGGAGCGCCCCGACCGGCGCCTGGGGATCATCGCCGAGCAGGCCGAGCGGTTGAGCCGGATGGTCCGCCAGCTGCTGACCGTCAGCCGACTCGAGGCGGGGACGCTCCGGCCCGAGGCCGACGTGTTCGGGCTGGCACCGCGGGTCCGGCGCGCTTGGGAGGCTCTCGGCGTCGAGGCTGTCGCGTTCAGCCTGGACGATCAGGCCGGCGGCTGGTTGGCCGTGGCCGACGGCGACCAGCTCGACCAGGTCCTGTGGGCGCTCCTCGACAATGCGATCAAGTACGGCCGACGTGAGCCGGTCGAGGTCAGCATCCGGGTGGATGCGCCCGCCGAGCGCCTCCGCTTGACTATCGCAGATCATGGACCGGGCATCCCGGCGGACGAGCGCGAAGCGCTGTTCTCCCGGTTCAGCCGGGTGGGCGATCAGTCGGCCGAGGACGGCAGCGGGCTGGGCCTGTACGTGTCACGAGAGCTCGCGCGCTCGATGGATGGCGACCTCGTCCTGGAGCCGGCGGAGCCCAGCCGCGGGGCGGCGTTCACCGTGATTCTGCCGGCGGAGCAGGCGCTCGAGATCTGAGTCCGAGCAAGGTCAGTGAGCGGCGGTCGACCCGGCCGGATCCACTTCCGAGGCCGACTTCGCGGCTGCCCGGTGCCACAGCAGGCCGAACGGATCGCCCGCGATCAGGGCAGCGGCAGCGATCCCGAGGATCGGTCCGAGCAGGTCGCTCAGGCCGAGGTGGAACGCCAGGATGTTGCCGAGGTACCAGCCGGCGAACAGCCACAAGACGCCGGAGGTGAGGCGCTTGTTCATGCCGGCCACGATGGCCTCGGGCGCTTCGCCGAGCCATGCCACAGAAGTACTGGCCGCACCTAACCCCACCGGACCCTGGCAAGGTGCCGTGTAAGGTGCATCCGCGACGATTGCCACCTCGCAACCCGGCGTTACGCCCCGGGGCGGGTCGACCTCCATCGCTATCGAGAAGTCATCGCCGATGTGGCGCCGCCTCCACCGCCACACTCCGCCGTTCGGTCGATCACGTGGCCAATCGCTCGTCGAGCTTGCCCTGATCCTGCCGATCTTCCTGATCCTGATCGCCGGCGCGGTCGACCTCGGGCGCCTGTTCTATGCCTACATCGCGATCGTCAACGCGAGCAAGGAGGGCGCCCTGTTCGGCGCCACGACCCCGCAGTGCGGGACGCAGGCGGACTGCGGCGACCCGATGAATGTCGTCTGGCACGTTCGGACTGAGGCGGGCGGGCTGAAGGATGCCGCCGGCCGCACTCTGACGCCGACGATTGCCTGTCTCGGCCCCGGCGGAGCGGCCAGAGGAGCGCTGACCAGCTGCCAGGACGGGGACACCTACCGGGTGGGGTTGAGCTTCGACTTCCGGCTGATCACCCCGATCCTGGGCAGCATCCTCGAACACAAACTGGTGCTCCACTCCGAGGCCGACGCGACCGTCCTCAACCAGCCGTTCGACCCGATCCCCGGAGTCAGCGTGACCAAGGAGGTCTGGGACCCTGACAAGGACGCGTGGGTCCGGACGCCGACCGTCGACCCGAAGACCGGACTTCCGTCGAACCTCGAGTTCCACGTCGGCGACACGGTCAAGTACCGGGTCACCGTCCGGAACAGCGGGGGCACGAGCGTGTCGGCAATCTCCGTCGTCGACGATGGGGTCGCTCGGTGGCCACCTCCCGGCGCGAGCTGCACCAACGTCGGCTCGCTCGGGGTCGGCGCCCGGTACCGATGCGAGTACCGGATCGGGCCGCTGACCAAGGCCGAGAAGGACCGCCGGAACACGCTGACCGTCACCGCCGGCACGCTGTCGCCGGTGGTGGACGTGGCGGTCATCGACGTCCTGGCCAGCCCGCCCCGCCTGGAGGTCTCGAAGTCCGTCGGCGTCTATCGCGCCGGACCGTTCACATCCGAGCTGAAGGTCCATTCGGGCGCCAAGGTCAAGCCGACCGTGTGGTATCGCCTTCGCGTGATCAACACCGGTGGAAGTCGTGCCACAGGCTTCACGATCCGGGACTCCGCGGGCAGGCTGCCGACCGACGCCGACTGTCCTGCGCCGGGTTCCTCGCTCGACCCCGGACACTCGTGGGTGTGTTTCTACCCCGACACCCTCGATCGAGCCGACACCTACCGGAACACGCTGACCGCGGACAGCAAGGAAACCAACCAGGCGAGAGATGAGGCCGATGTCGAGGTTGACACCTGTCGCAGCTCTGAGCTGGTCGTGCCCAACCTCGTGGAGGATCCGTCGGGCGATCCGCGAAGCGTCGCGGAGGCACGGACGCTGTGGGCGGGAGCCGGCTTCAGCGGACCGTTCAACCCGGCATCCGGCTTCGACAGCAAGGACGTGACGTCCCAGAGCCGCGACCCGTTCGAGTGCAAGTCCGCGACGACCAGCGTGACGGTCGGCCACCGATGATCGGGCGCCACCGCGTCAGGCGTGCCGGCGGGCAGTCGCTGGTCGAGTTCGCCTTGGTCTTCCCGGTGTTCCTGCTCCTCCTGTTCGGATTGATCGACATCGGGCGGTTCGCCTACACCGCCAACGCCCTGAACGAAGCGGCCCGCGAAGGCACCCGGTTCGGCTCCGTGGCGGCCTGGTCTGAGCATTGCGGCGGGACCCGCGAGGCGTGCGTCGAGACCGAGACCCTCAACCGGCTCGCCGCCGTCCCCGGAGCGACGCCGGTCGCGACCTGTCGCCGCAACATCAACGGCTCATGGTCGAACGTCGCGCGCGGAGCCTGCCGGACCAATGACCTCCTGGCGGTCAGGGTCACGGCCCAGTTCCAGGTCCTGACCCCGGTCATCGGCCAGTTCCTGTCAAAGGCGCCGATCAGCGGATTCAGCGAAGTGGCCGTCAACCAATGAGCGAGCCGACACGGACAGCGCGTAACGGCCAGATCGTGGTCATCTTCGCGGTGGCCCTGGTCGCGATCGCCCTGAGCGTCGGCCTCGTCGTCGACGGCGGCATGGCCTTCCTCCAGCGCCGGGATGGGCAGAACGATGCGGACCTGGCGGCGCTCGCGGGTACCAAGGTCATCGCCGACGCGTGGATGGATCCCAGGGACAGTGCTGCATCCAGGGGCACGGTCTACGAGACGATCCGACAGCAAATGGCTCGGTCGGCCTGCACCACCGCAACGCAGTGCACCTGGACGGCGCACCTCATCGGGCCTCGCCAGAGCGACCTCGGCGAGCTGACCGCCGGCGCCGGTGGCTCGGTCGGTGGCTCGAGCCCGGCGATCCTCGGCGTCAGGGTCGACGTGACCCGGCGGACGCGGACGTTCTTCCTCGGCCTCGTCGGGCAGAGCGCCTGGAACGTCAGCGCGAGTGCATCGGCCATGACCGCGCAACCGTCCAAGGCACCAGCCGGTCAGCTCCTGCCGATCGCCCTCCACGAGCCGATCGTCCCGTTCGCAAAAGGGCAGATCTACGACCTGACGCCCGACAAGATCGCCCCGGGCGGGTTCGCCTGGGTTGGCTGGTCAAAGAGTCGATCTGTGGGGAACAGCACCTGCACTCCGGACAACCCCATCCTCGACCTGAAGGGCGGGACGCCCGTGACACGAGCAAGCGACTACTCCTGGTCTCAGGTGAGGCGCTGCCTCGAGAATTGGCAAGGGAGTGGTGCGACCGTGCTCATTCCGATCTACGCGGCTGATTCCGTACCCCCCACCTATCGCATCATCAGAGTGGCGGCGTTCACCATCCGATCCGTTCCGGACTCGAAGGAGGGCGACATCCAGGCCTACTTCGTCGGGACATTCGCCTTCGCCGGCGTGCCCGCAGCCGCCAGCGAGCCACCTCAGCCCACCGATTCGCTGTATTTCCTTGGGCTTGTGAAGTAGGCGGCGCGCCCAACGGGGCGTACCATGAGCGGGCGGAGAGGGACCCCAGCCCCCGATCCGTCCCGGGTTCTCGGGGACCACTCGCGGCCGGGTGGCGCTCTCGGGCGTCGCCCGGCCGTTGTTCGTTCAGCGGACGACGGTGGCCTCGGGGCGGCCATTCGCGAGTGACGGGATCTGCCGCCGGATCGAACGCACCCGGGTCAGGTCGAGGTCCGCCGCGACGATGCCCACCCGATCCGGTGCCTGGGCGACGACCGTCCCCCATGGGTCGACGATCATCGATCGCCCGAACGCCGGCTGACCCGGCGGACCGCCGATCTGTGACGGCGCCAGCACGTATGCCCCGTTCTCGATCGCGCGGGCGCGCAGCAGCACCTCCCAGTGGTCACGGCCGGTCCGCTCCGTGAAGTTGGCCGGGACCGTCAACACCTCGGCGCCGGCCAGGGCCAGAGCCCGGTACAGCGCCGGGAACCGGAGGTCGTAGCAGATCGTCAGGCCGACCTTGACCCCATCGACGTCGGCGACGACCGCCCGATCGCCCGGGCTGACCCGGTCCGACTCGCGGTCGACCGGACCGTCCTCGACGGTCACGTCGAACAGGTGGATCTTGCGGTAGATCGCGGCGATCGCACCGTCCGGCGAGATGAGCACGCTCGCGTTGTATGGACGGGCGGGATCGTTCGAGGATTCCGCTAGCGAACCCACCAGGATCCACGCCTTGTGCCTGCTCGCGACGGCCGCGAACGGCGCCGTCCACGGGCCTGGGATCGGTCGGGCGGATGCACGGTACCCGTCGTCCGGACCGCGGTACTGGAGGTACTCCGGAAGGGCGACCAGCCGAGCACCGGCAGCGGCGGCCTCGTCGGCCAGACTGGCGGCCATGGCCACGTTCGTCTCGACGTCCCCGCCGGCATCGAGCTGGACCAGGGCGACACGCAGGCGATCGGCGTCGGTCATCCAGACAGGCTAACGGATGCCGGTGTCGTACTGGACCTCGAGGGGTGCCGCACTCGGGGCGCCGTCGACGCCGACCGAGAACGGGATCGGCGGCGCGGTCCCCATCAGACCCTCGACCCGCTGGGGAACGAGGGTGTACGCACCGGCCGGCAGGTTGACCGTGAAGCGGCCGTCTGACCCGGTGGTTGCGCGAGCGATCTCAGTGCCGTTCAGGTCGGTGACGATCAGGACCGCGCCGGCCACCGGTCGCGGGGCGCACGCCGGGTCGCCGGGTTTCTCGACGGGGCAGACCGGGCCGGCGGTCGCGACCCCGCTTACCTTCGTCCCGGTCGAGACGGCCGTCGGCGACGGACTCGACGCGGGCACGGGCGCGGGCGACTTGGAGGCCGAGGTCGACGACCCGCTCGAGCAAGCGGCCAGGGCGGAGGCGAGCGCGAGCGCGACGACCGGGGCGAAGAAGCGAATCTGGCGCATGGCCCTGCGACGCTACCACCATCGATCAGGTTCCGGTTGTTCGGCGCCAGGACGTGATCCCGACTCGAGGCCTGGCGGCGGCCACCCGCCGTGCCCTTAGGTAGAACGGGCATGGCTGGCCAACGGCTGACGGTGCCGAGCGGCTCCGAACCTGTCGCGCGGTCCGGGGCCGCTTTCAGGACCCGGGGTCGTACCATCCGTCGGTGAGGACGGAGCGAGTGCCTGTCGCGGGCGGTGTCGAGCTGGCGGCCGATCGTTGGGATCCACGCCCGCGCGGGAGTGACGGCCAGGACGTGCCTGATGCGCCGGACGCGCCAGATCCGGTCGCGTTCGTGCTGGTCCACGGCCTGGCCTCGAACGCCCGGATGTGGGACGGCGTGGCCGCCCGGCTCGTCGAGCTCGGACACCCGGTCGTCACCGTCGACCTGCGCGGGCATGGTCGATCATCCAGGCCGAGCACCGGCTACGACGTCCCGCGCGTTGCCGACGACCTGGTCGCTCTCCTCGACGCCCTGGCCCTCGATCGACCCGTCGTTGCCGGCCAGTCGTGGGGCGGCAACGTCGTCCTCGAGCTAGCGGCCCGCCGACCGGCGGCCTGCCGAGGGATCGCCTGCGTCGACGGCGGCTGGCTCGAACCCCAGGCGACGTACCCCGATTGGGAGGCCTGTCGTGCCGCCCTCGCGCCGCCCCACCTGGTCGGTCGTCCCCTGACCGAGGTCGAGGGCTACATCCGGTCGAGCCACCCGGACTGGCCGGAGACGGGGATCCAGGGCGCGCTGGCCAACTTCGAGGTCCGGCCCGACGGGACGATCGCCCCGTGGCTGACCTTCGAGCACCATATCGAGGTCCTCCACGGCTTGTGGGAGCACCACCCGTCGACGCGCTACGGGACGCTCGACGTGCCGGTCCTGCTGGTCCCCGCGGACACGGGTGCGGCGGACTGGACAAGGCGGAAGCGCCATGACGTCGAGGCCGCCTCGGCGGCGATCCCGCGCGTCCGGGTGCGCTGGCTCAGCGGCGACCACGACATCCACGCCCAGCGTCCGAACGAACTAGCCGATGTGTTCGATACGTGCGTGACGGACGAGTTCTTCGGATGAGCGGCCCGCGGATCCTGACGATCATGGGCTCGGGCGAGACCGCGCCCACGATGGCCAAGGTTCATCGCGCCCTGTTCGAGCGGTTCGAGCGCGGACCGGCCGTCCCCGCCACGGTCATCGACACGCCGTACGGATTCCAGGAGAACGCCGACGACCTCAGCCGGCGGATCGTCGAGTACTTCGCCGAGAGCATCGGCCGGCCGATGACCGTCGCGTCGTACCGCTCCGCCGAGGCGGATGCCGTGACGGCCGCCACCGCACTCGCCCGGATCGGCGACGCCCGCTACGTGCTGGCCGGGCCGGGCAGTCCCAGCTACGCGCTCCGTCAATGGACGACCAGTGCGATCCCGGGTGCCCTCGCGGCGAAGCTGGCCGGAGGCGGCATGGTCACGATGGCCAGCGCGGCGGCCTTGACCGCCGGCCTGGTGACGATCCCCGTCTACGAGATCTACAAGGTCGGTGAGGCTCCTTACTGGCTCGACGGGCTCGACCTCCTCGGAGCAGCGACCGGTCTGCGCGCGGCGATCGTCCCGCACTACGACAACGCCGAGGGCGGCAACCACGACACCCGGTTCTGCTACCTCGGCGAACGACGGCTGCGCATCCTCGAGCGGTCCATACCCGACGGCGCGTTCCTCCTCGGGGTCGACAGCCACACTGCGCTCGTCCTGGATCTGGAGGAGGGCACGGCCGCCGTCTTCGGCCTCGGTGCCGTCACCGTCCGGGGGCATGGACGGAGCGCGGTCTTCGAGAGTGGCACGACCACGACTATCGCGGCGCTGGCCGAGGCCGCCGAGGCGCTGGCCGACGGGTCAGCGCCGGGCGTCTCCGCGAACGACGACGCGACGACGACAGCGTTCGAGGGGGTGGACAGCGGCGCACGAACCGGCGTTGACGGCCTCCTCCGCGACGAGGTGGCCCCCCTCGAAGGGGCGTTCATCGTCGCCTTGAATGAGCGCGACGTCCGGGCGGCGGTCGAGGCGCTCCTCGCCCTCGACGCGACGATCGAACGCCGGGTCGGGGCAGGTGAAGACAGCCAGGACCTGGCCGCTGCCAGGTCGACCTTCCGCTCGCTCATCGTCCGCCTCGGCGAAGCGGCGACGAACGGCGTGCGCGATCCACGCGACGCGGTCGCCTCGTACGTGGAGGCGCTCCTGGAGCTGCGTACCCGCGCCCGTGACGCTCGCGACTGGGCGACGGCCGACCTCGTCAGGGATCGGCTGACCGACGCCGGGATCGAGGTCCGCGACGACCCTGTCGGCTCGACCTGGTCGCTCCGCTGATATACCCGCTTGTGGAGACCGATGATGGGATCGACCTCCACGGGGAGACCGGCGCTCCGCTATCCGGCAGGTGACCGTTGAGCCTAGTGTCCGGCCCCCGAACCTCGGCCGTGAACGGTGATCGGGATCCTGCGGCAGCGACCGGTGATCGGACCATCAGCTGACGTCGACCGGGGCGAGCGGGCACCCATGGGGTCCGCCGAAGGAGGC
>JBBQJL010000057.1:0-16049 GCA_038325875.1 Candidatus Limnocylindrales bacterium | reverse complement strand
CTGCACGTCAACCCCTGCGAAGCGTGGGGCCGCAAGGCCCGTCTGGCCGACACGATCTGGGAGGGGCCCATGCTGGCGCAGGTGGCCGGCATCACGGTCGACGACGACACAATCGCCTCGGTGGTCGCGGTCCTCGGCTCGACCAGGCGGCCGGTCGAGATGGACCGAGCCCGGATCGACCGCCGGATCCGCGAGCTCGCCCTCGAGCACGCGGCCGGTGACCTGAGCGACGACGCCTACCTCGCCCGGCTCAAGGCGCTCCGGGAGGCACGCGACGCGCTCGCCGAGGGATCGGGGGTCGGGGTCCCGGCACAGCGCGCCATCGAGTGGCTCCGCGCTCTCGCCGAGTCAGTTCAGCAGGCAGACGTACCGAAGGAGAGGGCAGACCTGATGCACGCCATCTACGAGCGGATCACGGTGGCGGGCCCCCGCATCGTGGGGATCCGGCTCACCTCGGCGGCCTACGCGCACGGATTGGCGCTGGCGCTGCCTGAAAAGGTTGCAATGGCGCGCCCGACAGGAGTCGGACGTGCAGATGCCATAAATATCCGGATCCCGATCGAAGGAGCGGAATGGGTGAGGTCGAGCGAGAGCGCCTGATCCAGGGTGCGTAACTGATGGCGGCCTTCCTCGACGTGGGAAGGTGCTCGCGACGGGGACGAGTTGGCCCGGATCCCTGAGTGCCCGGGGGATGGCTCGTCTTTGACAGGTGCCCTCATCCCCGGAGCGGGCGGACTGGCCGTGGCCTCAGTCAGCGCCTCTATGTCAAGAGGCGAGGGCGCGACGATGGTCCTGATCGGCAACGAGATGGCGGTAGACGACCTTCGCCAGCTGGCGCTTGAGGCTGCGGAGCGCTTCGCGAGACGACTTGTGCTCGTCGAGCTTGCGATCGTAGTGCTCCCGCCCGGGCCCTGGGTGCATGGTCTGGACGCGCGCGGCGAGGTGGAGGGCGCTGTTGAGCGCGCGGTTGCCGCTGCGCGAGAGGCGGTGGCGCGTCACCTCGCCGCTCGAGACCTCGATCGGCGCCGTGCCGCTGTAGCTCGCGAAGCAGTCTGCCGACCCGAAGCGGCTGACGTCACCGACGTGGCCCATGATCTTGGCTGCCAAAACGTCGCTGATGCCGAAGATCGACGTCAGCGTGGTGCCGCTGGCGGCCACCGCAGCGGCGCAGCGCCTCCGGTTCTCCACCAAAGCCCGGTCGATCCTGCGCAGGTCCGTGACCAGCGCCCGAGCCATCGCCTTGCGTTCGAGGTCGACGGCGACCGCTGGTCGAATCCGGCCGAGCAGCCCCGAGGCCGTCTCCGCGGACAGCTCGGTCGGTGCGCCACCGGGCCGCAGGTCCCGAAGGAAGCGGTGGAGCCGGTTGACCACCCGGCGGCGTTCCTCGGTCAGCTCGTCGCGGCGATCGGAGAGGAGTCGCAGCACCGCGCTGTGGTCCTCGGGGCCGACGCGGCGCAGGTCGGGTTGGCACTGGGCCACCGTCGCCACGCTGTGGGCATCGATGCCGTCGGTCTTGCGCCCGTGGCCTCGGCCGAGCAGGCGAGCCCGGGCGGCCAGGGTCGCCGGCACATCGAGCACCGTCTCCTCACCCGCGACGAGCTGCTGCGCCAGGAGGTGGCCAAGTCCAGTGGCGCCCTCTACCGCCCAGATCCGTTCGGGCCAGAGCTCCGCCCAGCGCATGAGCCTCTCGAGCGTGGCCTTGTTCGCCGGAGCTCGGAGCTCGTCCAGGACGCGTCCGCTCTCGTCGAGCGCGACGGCGGTGTGCGACGACTTGTGGGGATCGATGCCGATGGTGATCACCTGATGCCTCCTCAGACTGCGCGGACGGTGGAGCACCGCGGCGGGCAACCTGAGTTCCAGGGAGCACCTCACGCCTCTATCGAGCCACGCCGGCGGCGGTCGGTGGCCGCCCGGCACGCTATGAGCGAGCCACACCCGGCGGGTGGGCAAGGAGCGTGGGAGCCAGCCGGTCACCGACCTCGCACCCTACGGCCCGCGAGGCCCGGGTGCTGGAGACATCTAAACAAGTCAGGAGCGTGGCTCCGCGACAGAGCCGCACGCATGGTTGTCCGCCCGGACGCGCGTGGTCGAGTCTACGCATAGAGGGCCGCCGTGATCACGATCGGGATCGACACCCACAAGGCAACGCTCGCGAGCTGTGCCGTCGACGACCTCGGACGCGAGCTCGCGGCGAGCACATTTGCCAACGACCCGCGCGGCCATCGGCGCCTGCTCGCCTGGGCCACGCGGTTGGGCACTGAGCGCAGGTTTGGCATCGAGGGATCGGGGAGCTTCGGCGCCGCGCTCGCTCGTGGACTCCTGGACGCCGGCGAGCTGGTGATCGAGGTGCCGGCCACCCTCACCGACCGCGAGCGTCGGCACCTGCGCCGACGCGGAAAGTCGGATCCCGCCGACGCCCTCGCCATCGCCCGCGTGGTGCTTCGCGAGCCGACCCTCCATCCGGTGCTGCCCGCCGCCAACGCCGACGATCTCAAACTTCTTGTCGCGGCCCGCGACGAGCTCCAGACCGAGCGCACGAGGGTCGCCAATCGACTACACGCCGATCTGCTGGTGTTCGCGCCAGGCTACGGCGAACGGATCCCCAACCTCGTCGCAGCGCGCCATCTGGCTGCGGTTGGCCGACTGCTCGGACGCTCAACTGCCGTCAGGACCCAGCTCGCCCGGAAACGACTCGCGCGCTTGCGGACCCTGGACCGTGAGCTTGGCGAGCTCGAGACGCAGCTCGCTGGGCTCGTGGTCGCCAGCGGATCGTCACTGCCGCGGCTGCCTGGCATCGGGGTGTTGCTGGCCGCCAAGCTGCTGGGCGAGACGGGTGACGTCCGTCGCTTCCGCTCGCAGGCTGCGTTCGCGGCCGTCAGCGGGACCGCGCCCATCCCCGCCTCCTCGGGCCAGACCCAGCGTTATCGCCTGAACCGGGGTGGCAATCGCCAGCTCAACCGGGCCCTGCACTTCATGGCCATCGTTCAGGCTCGGACCTATCCCCCCGCCCAGGCCTACATCGCCCGTCGACAGGCCGAGGGCAAGACCTGGCGGGAGGCACTCCGATGCCTGAAGCGGCACCTCGCTGATGTCGTCTACCGGACCATGCTGCTCGATTCGCGGGCGCCGACATTCAGGGCTTGACGAGATAGGAGCTCACGTCCTGGGACTTGACCTGTCAGAGTCCGGGTCCGATGTCCTGGTTAGCAGGACCGAGACTGTCTCTGGATCCTTGAGGTCGCTTTCCGCGAGCCCAAATGTCGCCCAATCCCGCACGAGTGAACTGGTATCGGTGGCCAACTCCATCACGGCCGCCGCGGCTCGCGGGTCGCCGCAGTGTCCGAGGGCGACGACGAAGGCTTCGAGAGCCTCGGCGGTCCTTTCGGTTCCTAGATGATCGATAAAAATGTCAGCGATCCAAGTTCGAGCCTCCGTGCTCACGGTCGCCAACTGGCCCAGGATGTCGCCGCCGCGCGCGCGATCGCGGCCGCACGGCCAGGACGAAGGCTAGCGGAACAGCTCAGGCGCTACGGCTCCGCAAAGGGCCGGCTGAAGAAGCCATGTTTGCCACGCTACTTCGATGCTCTTTCCCCTATCTCTAAGTTGGCCTCGTCGAAGAGCCAGACACCGGCCGCCATCCCTTCCTCGAGAAGGGTCTGGACATACCGCGCGCTTTGGTCGTCGCCCGCGTCGACCGCAAGGAGCTTCGCCGTCACTCGCTCGAAGCCGATCTGACCCCCGTGTAGTCGACTCGTCCAGGCGATCCAATCCGGTTCGACGCTGGACTCTGCCCGAGCAACGTGAAATGTCGAATGGCCCCCTCGTTCCACCACTCGCTGGAACCTGACGCTGCTCCCCTTTCCTTTGGCGCGAACGACATCACCCAGGGAGACACCAACAACGAAGGCGGGAATATTCGCGAGAACGTAAAGGTCGTGTCCCAAGGGCCGTGCCCACAGGCGCTCGAAGCCGCCGCCATCCTCCTGGGCTATGGGAAACTCGACCCTCGCGAGCGCGTCGAACGGACCGGCGTGACCTACCACCGCCCGTCAGAGCCCCATGAGTTGCCTTCGAGATACTGCCGAATCAGGTACTCGATGCTGGTCTGGTTGCCTTTGGCCTGATTACAGGCCCTACATGCCGTCTGTATGTTCATGATCGTGCTATCTCCGCCTTGCGCGTAAGGAATGCTGTGGTCGAAGTTGAGCTGGTTCGGACCCGGGTCCTTCGTGAGGTCCGTTGCGCAGAACACGCATCTGTCCCCGGACTCTTGTCTGGCGACAGCTTTCACTCCGGGCGTAATGTAGCGGCTCCCGACGCCGCTGCCCTCAGTCGAACCAGGCTTCACGGCGGGCTCGGCCGGATCGCGTCCCGTCCTGCCCGGTTCTGAAATCACCCCACCATGAGAAGCGGTCTCAGACCCGCCGCCCCATCTCGCCACCGGAGCCACGTGCTCCGGGCCTGCACCAACGAAGACTCCGAAGGCGCTTCGGAATGTCTGGCCAAGGTCTCCCGACTCCGGGTCAGGCACGTAACCCTCTGCAGCGCTCGCATAGACCGCAATATCGTCCGACGTGTAGCCAGCGGCCAGGGACGGAGCTTGGTAGAGCTGTGGTTCCGGGACATCGGCGCCTGACGACCTCTGTTCATGGTAGTGGTCTACCTGATCGAGGTTGAGCTTGCTGGTGTAGCGCTCGCTGACATCGAGAAGCACGGGCAGGTCTGTGAAGTACGCCGTTCGGGTTATCAGCGCGGAAACCGCCTGGCCACCATGCGCGGTGGCATAGGCCACTTGGTCGTACATGCTCATCTTGCGAAATCGAGCACGGCTGATCCACTCGGGCGCGTGAAGTTCGTCACGGGCCAGTGCCGGATTGTGGTGGGCGAGCACCGAAACGGGGGTGGGTTTGCCTGAGCACGCCACGCAAACATCGCCGTCGCCGTTCGTGGCCCAGTGTCCAGTAGGATCGATCAGCGTCGCCGGGTTGGCTTCGGCGTATAGGAACCTATTCAACGATAGTGGGTCCTGGGCCGAGCCCATGACCGAGTCGAGACTGGTCCACGATCCAAGACTCGGGGCATACATCCGAGCGCCGATGTCGTAGAGCGGTTCGGCGCCTGGACCGACATCGAGCGCACCCTGGAACTTCCAGGGCGAGCCGAAGCTGCCATCGGAATCGACCGTCACCCCGTAGCCGTCGTAGCGCAGGGCATCGGTCACCGCGCTCATGGCCGAGTTCTCCAGGGCGGCCAGATCGCCGTGCAGGTCGAACAAGCTCCAGGTCTGGGTCCCGCTGGTCGTGTTCTTGAGGGCCAGCCGACTGCCGTCCGGACCGAGGGCGGCCTCGATCGTCCGGGCCCCGGTCCCGGTCGTGACCACTTCGTAGACCGACTCGGACGGTCCGATGTAGCCATAGGTGTCGGTCGTCACCCCGCCGACCAGCCGGGTCTTGTTCCGAGCGAGGGCGTCGAAGGTGAAGGTGGCGGCCGAGCCCGTCGCCGGGGTCAGCCCGGTCAGGCGGTTGGCCACGTCGTAGGCCAGGGTCGTCTGGCTGAGGTCGTCCTCGGCCTTCTTGGTCAGGTTGCCGTAGGTGTCGTAGACGAAGGCCGTGCTCGTCCCGTTGGTCTCGTTGATCTGCTCATCGGTCCGATCGAACGTGTAGGTCAGGGTCCGGGCGGGATCGCTCTTGTAGACCCGGTTGCCGTCGAGGTCGTAGCGATAGGCTCGGGTGCCCCCGGCACCGGATGAGCCGAGCAGGCGGTTGAGCTCGTCGTAGGAGTAGGTGATCGTGCCTGACTTGGAATCGCCGGTGATGGCGGTGGCATTGGCCAGATTTCGTGCTTCGGTCGTCACGTTGCCGGCCCGGTCGTAGGTCTGGCTGATCGCGCTCGAACCGGCGATCGTGAAGCTGACCGAGCTCGGGCGCTTGGCCGGGTCATAGGCGAGCGTGGCGGTCTCGGTCCCGGCCGGCAGTGACTTCGTCTTGAGCAGGCCGTCGAGCCGGTAGGTGTAACCGATCGAGCCGCTCGCCACGGTTGAACTCAGGGGCACCGTCGTGGGCCGCTTGGCCCAGTCGTAGACGATGTTGGAGCCAGGCGCGGTCTGACTGGCGTCAGTCCGCTTGAGGACCGTCCCGTCGCCGGCGTAACTGAAGTCGGTCAGGACCGTCGCGCCGCGCTTGAGCTGTTGGAGCCGTCCGGCGGCGTCGATCACGTAGGTCAGGGTGTCGGTCCCGTCGGTCACGCTGGCCGGGCTGCCGTCGAGGTTGTAGGTGGTGGTGAAGGTGAAGCCCAGGATGTCGGTGCCCGACGGGCGGGTGTAGAGCTTGGAGCTCTTGACCCGTCCGAGCTGGTCGTTGGTCAGGTCGGTCCAGTGGGTGTTCGTCGTCGAGGCACAGCTGCCGCCGGCCGGATAGCTGCAGGTCTTGTCGATGAAGCCTGCCTGCTCGTAGACGGTCTCGCTGGTATTGAGATCGACCGCGCTGGCGTTGTCCGGTGGGATCTGCTTGGTCTGCCGACCGAGCTTGTCGAAGACGTAGTGCCAGGCCTGCGATTCGGCGCCATCGCTCGGGTCGCAGGTCGTGGTCAGGACCTGGACGGCCGGGCAGTAGGCGATCTGGTCGCCGGCGGTGTCGAAGGCGAAGGTGCTCTTGACGTCGTCGTCGACGGTCGTCCCGTCGGTCGGGGTGCCATCGACATAGTCGAGCAGGACCGACGAGGGCCGACCCAATCGGTCGAATGCGGTCTTGGTCACGATGCCCTTGGGGTTGGTCGTGGTGTCGGACCGACCCAGCGCATCGTAGGTCGTGCTGGTGGTCAGGCTGGTGGTCGAGTCCGAGGGAGCCGAGCCCGTCGAGACGATCAGTGCCGGCGGGTTGGCGCCTTCCTTGGAGCTGTAGATGACGCTGGTGCTGGTCGTCTGGAAGACGGCATAGGCGTAGGTGCCATTGGTCGTGAACGGCACGCCCAGGTCGTAGTCGATCGCACCGGCGGCCTGGTTGCCATGGACGCAGGCGAGCGAGCTGCCCACGGTCGGCGCGGTCGCCCAGGTGATGCCCGTTTCGGTCCAGGTCGTGTCGGCGACGGCGTAGACGCACACGTCGCGGCTCGAGCTGTTCGAGGTCGCGGTGTTGGTCAGGCGCAGCTTGACGTTGGTGACGGTCCCCGAAAGGCCACTCACGGTGAACTTGAGGAACGGCTTGTAGTCGTTGGGCGTGGCGGCATCGGCGCGGACCTGGAGGGTCGTGGCCGTGCCGTAGTTGGTGGTCGTGTTGGCGCTCTTGACATGGGCGTCGGCGGCTGGCCCGAAGCTCGTCTGGCTGGCGCCACCGGAACCTGCGATGTCGTTGACGATGACCGCGCTGACCCGGCCCAGGACGTCGTAGTCGGTCCGGGTGACGAGGCTCGCCTCGCTGGTCGGATCGCCCGGCACGACGATGCTCCGGATGATCTGGCCGTCATCGTCGTAGACGGACTCGGTCGGGATGTTCATGTCCGGGGTCGCCGCATCCCAGACGATGACGTCGTCGAGGTAGAAGGTGGCGGCACTGGCCGCGCCGGTCCGGATGGCGCCGACGGCGACCCCGGTCCGGTCGGCGCCCGGGGTCCAGCTGACCACTGCCGAGCCCTGCCAGGCGCCGTTGCCGGCGACGCTGACTGCGCTGGTGTTGCTGTCGGCGGCGGTGCCCAGCTTGAGGTTGACCGTCGTGCCGGATGGCGCGTTGACATAGACCCGGGCCTTGTAGGTGTGGCCCGATTTGAAGGTGCCCGGGAGGACCCACTCGGAGCCGCTGTTGGCGCCGGTGCCGGTGGTCACGCGCAAGCGTCCCTCACCGCTCTGGGGGCTGGCCACCCCGAGCTCGGGCCCGCTGCTGCCACCGGTGGCGGTGAAGACCCCGGCACTGCCGTTGGTCCAGGTCTGGCCGGAGCTCGTGACCCCGTCCTCGAAGTTGTCGGTCGCGATCTGGGGCAGACCGGCGGTGTCGTAGTGAGCCAGGGTCAGATAGGCCCGACCAGCTCCGTCATAGACGGTCTTGGTCCAGGTCCGGGCGGTATCGGCCAGACCGGCGATGTCGGCCGACGTGCGATCGAGGCGGCCCGAGGCCAGATAGACCGTCTTGGTGTCGGTCTGGGCAACGCCGGCGCTGTCCTTGCGGGTGACGAGGGTCGCCCGGCCGAGCGCGTCGTAGGTGGTGGCGACGGTGCGACCGGATGGATCGGTGGTCAGGGTCGGCCGCCCGGCGATGTCGAGCGTGCTCGTGCCGACCAGGTTCTGGTCGTTGTCGGTCCCATGGCTGCCGCCGGCGACGTAGTCCACCGTCGTGATGACGGTCCGACCGGCGAGGTCGAGCGAGGCGGTGCTGAGGTTGCCGTAGGCGTCGGTCGTGGCGATCGTCTGACCGCCGAGATCGAGGCTGCTCGCCGAGTTGCAATGGGCGCTCGCCGAATCCGGGCAGAGTGGTCCGCTCGAGGGCGCTCCGGTGGCGAGCTCGACGCCGCTCGCACCGAGCCGGCTGAAGGTCGCCGGATAGAGCGGCGTGCCCGACGGTGGGGCATAGGTCTCGAAGTGGTTGGTGGTCGTCCGGGCGGTGCCGGCGGTCCAGGCACTGTCGGTATAGACGGTGGTGGCCACGACCGAACCCGCCAGGTCGTAGGTCGTCGCGGTCTTGGCCTTGATCGCACCCGTGAAGCCGCTCGTTCCGTCGACGCTCGTATCGGCGATCGTGGTCGTCGTGTTGCCCAGGGCGTCGTAGGCGGCGTAGGTGACGAGGTCGTCGAGCCCGCTCGCTCCCGAGGGCGCGTCGTCGACCCGATTGGCGATGGTCGCCGTGGCCTGGCCGTAGGCGTTGTAGATGGTCTTGGTCACGGTCGAGACCGGCGCCGGGGCGGTCACGGTCAGGGCGTGGTTGAGCGCGTCGTAGGTCGTGGTCGTCGTCTCGGCCTTGGGGCTGGTCACCGTCAGGCGATTGCCGACACCGTCATAGGTATACGCGGTCACCTTGCCCAGGCCATCGGTCGAGGTATCGAGCTCGCTCTGGTTGGTCCCGTAGTGGCTGCTCGAGGTGCGGCCATCGGGATCGGTGGTGGCGAGGGTCCGGCCCCAGGCGTCGAACAGCGACTGGGTCCGGACGTCGTCGTCGGGGTTCGGTCCGGGCGTGCCATCGCCGTAGTTGGCATAGGCGCTCGTCGGGAAGATCGGCGGATACAGGTTCGGGGCGCTCGTTCCCGCCGTATAGCCGAGGTGGGCCCGGACCGTCGAGCTGGTACAACCCGCCGGCGGACACGGGCGCAGGGTCGTCGTGTCAGTCGGCAGGCCGAAGCCGGGAGCCGTGCTGCTTGCGGTGTCGTAGTCGGTCCGGGCCCAGCCGGTCATGACCACCACGTCGTCGACGTAGCCGGTCGCTCCGGCGCTCGAGTGCGAAAAGGTGAGGCGGATCTGGCCATCGGTGGCGCTCGTGGGCAGGGTCACATCCCAGGCATGGCCTGAGCCCCATGTGGCGTCGGTGAAGGGCGCGCTCGCGAGCGCCGTCCAGGCCGGTGTCCCGGAGGTGTTCCAGTAATCGATCGCGGCCGTGATCGCTGGAGTGCCCTGGGCGAAGTACTGGACGCGCACGGTCTGGCCCGGGACCAGGCGCAGGATCTGGCTGATCGGCACATTGGCCCCGAAGGATGCGCTCTGGCCGCCGCCATGGGCGCTCGTCGAGAGGCTGCTCCCAGCCGGATGGCTCCAGCCGTTCCAGCCATCCTCGAAGCCGCCGTTGGTGCTGAACGCGGCGAGACCTTCGATCGAGCGTCCGCGACTGTCGTGACGGGCGACCGTATCGACGTAGGTGACCGCCCGGGCGGCGGCGAAGTGGGCGGCCACGTCGGCCGGGCTCAGCGCGCTGGTATACAGGGCGACGTCGTCGAGGCCGCCCTTGAAGTACTCGCTCGGTGTGGTCAGCCCATTGTTGCCAAGCTTGAGGTTGCGCGTGCCATCGGCCAGCAGCGGTGCGCCCGTTCCGGTCAGCGCGAAGTTGGCGATGGCCTGGCCATCGACGTAGATCGCCGCGGTCCGGGCGGTGCCGTCGACGACGGCCGTGACCTGGTACCAGTGGCCCGCGGTCCAGGCGAAGGGCACGTTGGCGTTGAGCAGCCAGGCGGTGCCGTTGCCGACATCGATCCGAATGACCTGGCTCGACTTGCAGTTGGCGAGATCCACACAGAACTTGATGTCGAAGCTCTTGTCGGCCCCGCTGCGCGAACCCGCCCAGGCGAGGTTGGCGCTGGTCGAGCCGGGCTCGACCCAGGCCTCGAGGCTGTAGCTGCCGCTGACCGACATGCCCGATACCGAGCCGTACTGGCTGGTGCCGTTGAGGCTGATCGAGGTATTGGCATCGCGCACGATCGCGCCGGGCTGGGCCAGGGTCGGCGAGCCGCTGTAGTTGCCCGAATGGGCGCCCGCGCCGATGGCGTCGGTCATCGTCGTGCCCGAGGACTCGGCCAGGCGCCAGTAGGCGTAGGGCGTCGCGCCGCTGACCATGCTCGAGTAGATCGAGGTCGCGAGCTGATGGGGCTCCCGCTGCTCGGCCAGCTGGTGATGGCCGTCGTAGACCGATTCGGTCCGGTACAGGTCGGGGTTGGCCCCACCCGAATCGCGGACCGAGGCGAAGTACTGGTCGGCACTCTGGGTCCAGGGCACGTCGTCGGCCGCCAGCGGGTCGTTGTAGTTGTCGACCTTGGCCCCGGCATTGGAGCCCTGGCGGCTGACCGAGAGCAGCTCGGTCGAGCCGGTGCAACCGCCGTAGGCAGCCGCCGGGCAGCGGACCGTCTTGGTCGTGGTCACTCGGGCGAGACCATCGAACTCGTTGATCTCGCTGCGATAATTGGCCTGGCTCGCCGTGGCCGGCCAGTTGCCCGAGGTCGAGCAATCGGTCGTGCACGCGCGCGGGGCGTAGCGCACCAGGACCCGACCATCGGGGGTGAGGTCGGCGGCGCTGGCCGAGTTGGCCGCCCCCGCGGCGGCGTCCTGCCACAGCGGCCGGGTATAGAGCAGGCTCGCGTCGCGGGTATCCGCGAAGGTCAGCACGTTGAGCAGGGCCGTCCCGCCCGAGCCGTGGCTCAGATCCTTGATCGCCATCGGCGCCGAGGCCAGTGAGCCACTTACCTGCCAGCGGTACTCGTTGGCGCCGCCGGTCGTGCCGTCCCAGCGCGGGTCGGCGACCGTGGTCAGGACGTGGCTCGTATAGCTGAACTCGGCGCAGCCGTTGGGACGGGTCCCACAGAACGTACCGGTGGCACCCGAACCGACCACGTGGCGGGCCGGGCTGACCTTGGCCAGATCGCCCTCGCCGCTGGTGGTGACGATCTCGAAGATGGCCGCCCGGGCCGAGTGGTCCGACGCGGTCGAGCCGAGATCCTCGTCGAAGCGGATGGTCGTAAGCGAGCCGTCGCTGCCGCGGCTCAGGCTGAACTGGCGCTCATAGGTCGTGCCCCCGCTGACCGTCGCGTCGGTCGGGGCGTGGATGGCCGTCAGGGTATAGGCCGTCGGGCCCCACTTGGCGACGTCGTACGACCAGTCCAGATCGATCGTCTGGCCATCGCGGTCGCGGATCCGCCGGAGCAGCCCGTCGCGATTGAAGTAGTGACGCGAGCCATCGGCGTAGTCGGCGCTGAAGTCATAAACGAAGGTCGTATCGCCGGCGCTCGATGGGTGGCTGGCGGCGCCGGTCAGGCCGGTCGGGTCGACCGCCCCGATATCGGCCAGGCTGCCGTACCCTAGGCCATCGACCTGGAGGTAGGTGCCGTCCACCGCCGAGAGGGCATAACCCTTGAGCGACACGTCGTCGGCTCCGGCCGAACCTGCGTCGTCATACAGCCGGAAGACCGTCCGGGCATCCTCGAGCAGATTGCGTCGCACGAGGGTCCATTCGGTCGGGGCAGTGGGACTGACCTGGATGGCCGTGACGGCACCGGCCGGGGCGGCCGGTCCGGCGTAGTAGGTCAGGCTGCAGTCGGTCGCGTTGCACGGTGCGCCCGAGCGCTGATCGTGGAAGAAGAACTGGATGGCGGCGGTCTGGCCGCCCGACTTGCGCCATGACCAGTGGCCGAAGGCATAGCTCCACAACCCACCTGCTGCGGCCGACCAGCAGGAACCCGTGACCTGGCAGATCGGCGAGCTCGCCAGCGGCGCTGCCGCGACCTGGATGACCTTGCTCCCGAGCGGCGCGGGATCGCCCGCGCTCGGGGTGACCAGGGTCGCCAGACTTCCGTTGCTGGTCCAGCTCGGTAGGGCGTCGTCGAGGACGATGGACTCGCTCGATTCGAGTCGGAAGCCATCGAGGTAGGTCGAGCCGGTCCCGCCAGCGGACTCGATCTGGACGTTGGTGAGCTGGTAGTCGTCGTAGGCCGAGCCGAAGTGGCCGGTCGCCTTCATGTCCGAGTACAGATCGACGTCGTAGTAGTTCCAGCCACTGGTCAGCCCGCCCGGACCACCCGACTGGAGTCCCAGATCGGTCTCGTCGAAGCCCGTGTTCCAGGCCGTCCCGACGGTGTAGCAGTACCAGCGGTCGGCGAAATCGCTGTTCGAGACGTTGTGGACCTGGAAACACATCCCGCTGCTCACGGCGGCGCTGGTCCGGAAGGCGAAACGGGCCCGGTGGTAGGCGTTGAGGCTGAACTTGTCGGGCAGGTTGAAGCCGACATCGACGTTGGCGGCGACCTTGCCCACCAGGGTCCCCGAGAAGGCGCTGAAGCCCTCGCCTGAGGCGAGCACCGCAGGCACATCGGGAGCGGTCCCGGCATCTGGGCCATCGGCGCTGCTGTTCTCATCGAGGATCGTGGCCCGAGTCCGATCGATCAGGGCCGACGCCCCGCCGACGATCTGGCCATCGGCGCTGGTGTCCATCAGCGAGCGCGTCCCGGCCGGGTCCTGGTAGGTGTAGTCGTAGCCGGTCTGACCGGCCCCGCCGCTGATCCGCTCGTCCCAATTGGTCGACCAGCCGCAGGCGCCCAGGATCCCGACGTAGCTCGTGCAGTTGGTCGCATCGGCGCTGTGGTAGCCGTAGGTCAGGCCAAGCCCGATCCGATCGGCGAAGCCGAGCCCCGTGTCCTCGCGCGCGGCGATGTCGCCCGAGGCGAGGTTGATCCCGAGACTGCCGCCATCGCCGATCGAGACCCACTGTGTCTCACCGATGTTGCCGCCGCCGGCGACCACGTTGACCCTGAACTCGTCGCGTTCGATCTTCGACGAGCCCACCCAGCGGGTGTTGTCCGCGGTCAGGACCTTCTTGTTGCGGCTGTACAAGAGCGACGGGGTCGCCCAGTCGGACGACCAGCTGTAGTAGGCGTTGCCGGCGCTCGAGTAGTGGACGAGATCGAGGGTCAGGGTGTCCTGGCCGACGACGCTCGGAGCGGTCACGGGCAGGCTGAAGGTCGTGCTGCTGGCACCCACGGCGATGTCGGCCGGCAGGTTGGCCGTGGCCGTCGGGGTTCCGCCCCCGATGAGGCTGCCCTTCTCGTCGAACCAGCGATAGCCGACCATCCAGCAGTCGCCGTCGGCGGTGCACTTGTCGAGGACATGGGCCGAGCCGGTCTTATTGGTGACCACGATCGGAACCTTGGTGGTCTTGTTGACCACCATCGCCGACGGAGCGTAGTTGGCACCCAGGCCGGAGGCGAAGTCGATGGCCACGCTCGGGATCGTGTAGTCGAGCTCGAGGACCGGGCGGAAGCTCGTCGTGGCGTCGTTGTAGCGGTCGAACTCGACCTCGCCGATGGTCGAGCTCTCGGTGTTCATCCGGAGCAGGAAGCCGTAGCCCGCCTTCCAGTCCTTGGCCCGACGGGTGTAGAAGGATGCGGCGATCGCGTCGACGTCGAAGTTGACCGTGCCCGAGGCAGGCAGGGTGAGGCTGGTCCCGCCGATCGTGCTGTAGGCGCCGCCCGAGCTGAAGCCGTTCCAGGTGGTGGTCTGGCCCCAGCTCTTGGTGATCCGATAGGCCCAGATCTCGTGGGTATCGGGACCGCCGTACTCGGAGCTGATGTGGACCTTGAGATCGGCGTCGTAGAAGACCGCCGCGTCGGGCAGGGTCACCGGGCTGAAGTAGAGCAGGGACCGCATGGTGCCGTACGTGTCGCCGTCGTCGCTGCGCGAATCGTAGCCGGTTCGAACGGTCGTCCAGCCGGTCGGGTAGGTCGAGGCGATGCCCGAGCCGATGAAGTGGTCGAAGTTGCCCGAGGTGTCATTGATCGTGCAGCCCGAGGCGCCCTGGCCGATACAGGCGCTGGGGTCGAGCACGACCGGGAAGGCCCGGTCGGGTTGGGCCAGCCAGAGCGGATCGATCGAATAGGTCAGCACCACCTCGTCCGGCCCAAGCCCGGCCAGGGATTCGGCGCTGACGCCCACGGGTGGGACGAGATCGATGCCTGGGCGATACAGGCCGACGCTGACGCTGCCCGCTGGCGCCGGGGCCTCGTTGGCGTCGAGCAGGAACGGTGCCGACAGACCGCCGACGATCGTCGTCGCCTCGGCTCGATCGGTGGCGGTCTGACTCAGCAGGATGGTCGCCCCATCGACATCGACCGACGAGATGAGGGGGCCGGTCGAGAGGGCGAACGAGTAGCTCGAGCGGTCAGTCGGACCGGACAGCAGGGCTCCGAACTCGAAGCCGAGGTCGGTCGGCTGGACGAACACCCGCTCCGACCCGTCGGTCCGGCTGAAGACCAGGCTCTCGTCGCCGAGGATACCCGGGCGCGGACTTGCGCTCGGACTCGGTGAGGCCGAAGGCGTGGGCGACGCGTCCGGGCTGGCCGATGGCGAGGGTGCAGCCGTCGGGCTGGCGGTCGGTGCGACGGTCGGGCTCGGGCTCACCTCTGGGCTCGGGCTCGGTAGGGCGCTCGGCGACGGGGCGAACGAGCCGGATGGCGCGCTGGAGCCGGCCGGCAGGGCAGAGCCCGCGGGGCTGGCATTCGGGTCCGCGGAAGCGACGGTGCTTGGAGCGGGCAGGCTTGCTGGCGGCGCACTCGGGGCCGGCGTCGGGCCAGGGCTTGTGCTGGGGTTGGCCGAAGGAAGGACCGGTCCGTCCGACGGGCTTGGCGCAGGGCCGGTCGTGGGGCTCGCCGATGGCTCGACCGAGGGCGATGGGCTGGCCTGAAGCTCGACCGGCTTTTCGGTCAGGCTGCTCGGGAAGTCGAGCGCCCGAACCGCGACCGTACCGGTCTCGGCGCCGATCTGACCCAGGGCGGCATCGGCGCTGGCCGTCCCGAAGGCGACCGCCCGATCATTTGCCGTGACCCGCACGTCGTAGGCACCGCCGGGGTTGGCCACCAGATGCAGATCCATCGGCTGCCAGGCACCGGTCGGGTCCTGGAAGTTGAGCCGACCCTGGGAGAGCTGAGTGGTGTAGGTCCCGTCGGGGTTGGCGTAGGTCCGGGTCTTCTCGGTCCGCGCGGCCGCCAGCTCGGTCCGGGTGGCGACCTTGTCCGCCGCAGGAAAGCGTGGCGGAGCGCCGATGGAAGGATCGTTCGCCGTGGCCCGGGCCCCGCCAGGGGGCACGGTGATCGGTGCCGCATCGAAGGAATCGGCGACGCCCAGGACCCGCGGGGTCGGATCACTGCCTTGGGCCGGCGCCGAGCCGGCGGCAGCCACCGTCGCCGGAGCGACCAGGCCGGAGGGCCAGACGATACTGGCCACGAAAAGCAGGACGAACAGCCTGCCGAGCGCGACGCTGTGCCGCATCTCCGACCCCCAAGGTATTCAGTTACCCGCCTGGGCGGCGGCTGCGCCGATTAGACGCGCCAGCCAAGCGCGCCGGATAGGCGGACCTTGGGGGCAGTCGTTCTCCGTAGGGACCTCACCACTGCCCAACGCGGTATCCCGGACCCGAGGGCGAGTGGTACCGGAGGTCGGCTAGGACGAATCGGACCGAACGGTGGATAAGTCGGGGAGGACTGTGGACAGGGAGGGGACCAGCCTAGACTGGATCGGCGGCATTGCCCCGGGCACTATCGTTGAATAGGTTCCTGTATGCCGAAGCCAACCCGGCGACGCTGATCGCTCCGAACGGGCATTT
>JBBQJL010000056.1:0-16510 GCA_038325875.1 Candidatus Limnocylindrales bacterium | reverse complement strand
CTCGACTTCGATCGTCGACGCCCTCGATCACGGGCACCCGGCTGTGATCGTGTTCGCGACGCCGGTCTACTGCGTGAGCCGCTTTTGCGGTCCGGTCACCGACCTCGTCGCCGATCTCGCCGCCGCCTACGGCGACCGTGCCGTGTTCATCCACGTCGAGATCTACCGCGACTTCCAGGCCGGGCTCGTCAATCAGGCGGCCCTGGACTGGCTCCAGACGGAGACGGGCGACCTTCGCGAGCCGTGGACCTTCATGGTCGGAGCCGACGGGATCATCGTCGGTTCGTGGGACACGGTGGTCACGCGCGGCGAGCTCGAGCCGCTGCTCGCCGCCCTCCCGCCGAAGGTTCCCTGACGGGCAGCACGCTGACGCTGGGCGGGGAGCAGGCTCTGGATCAGGGGCTGAGGATGGTCGTCAGGTGGTCCTCCATCAACTCGCTCGTGAGCTGACCGGCATAGCGGTCTCGGATCACCCCGTCGCTGTCGAGGAACAGGTGGGCGGGCAGGCCGTGGACACCAAGCAGGTGCGCGACCTCGGCCCTTGGATCGAGTCCGATCGTGTAGTCGAGAGCGTTGGCGTCAACGTACGCTCTTGCCGCCGCCGCCGGCTCCTGGACGTCGATGGCAAGGACGACGAGCCCAGCGTCGCGGTGGGCGTGGTAGGCCGCCTGGATGTCGACGGCCTCCTCCCGGCACGGAACGCACCACGCGGCCCAGAACACGATCCAGACGGGTCTCCCGCGGAAGCCATCGAGACGGATCGCCCGCCCGTCCATGTCGGCGAGCAGCGATGTGCGGCCGTCGTCGGTGGCGAATTCGGGCGCGTGCCGGCCGATCTCGAGGCCACTTCCGACGGTGGGTCCCGCCAAGCCGCCAGGCTGTGCCGTCGGCACGCTGTTCGGGCCGGCCAGCGGCCGCATGGCCGCAAATGCACCCGCGATGGCGAGGACGAATGCTCCGACGATCCGAGCGGCCGTGCGGGGGTCGGTCCGCCCCCGTCGGAACCGGCGAACGCGGCCGGAATCCGGGTCGGCCGAACCATCGGCATCGGAAGGCCCGGGAACGAACGGCGGCGCGTCGTGCATCGGGCCTCATCCTAGTCGAGGCGGATCAGTTGCCGTCGTCCTCGGGGTCGTGCTCGATCGCGTTGTGGTCAGGGCCACGTGGCCGCAGACGCTTCCTGGGCTGCGAATTCGACCTCACTTGACGCTCTTCGTCGCGTATGCTACGCGGAGCCCAATCCCCGTGGCTGCGCCGCCCCGGGGCAACAGCGCGAGGAGGATGAGGTGTCCCGAACCGTCCGCATGGCCTTGGTGCTCGCGACGAGCGCGGTGCTCCTGTCGGCCTGCTCGTCCGGGCCCGCGACCGGCCCGATCTCGGCAACTGTCAAGGAGTGGCAGATCTCGCTCAGCGCGGCGAAGCTGAAGAGCGGCGCGATCACGTTCAACATCAAGAACGACGGCGACAAGGAGCACGAGTTCGTCGTCCGAAAGACCGATCTAACGTCCGACAAGCTCCCGTTGAACGCCGATGGCCAGGTCTCCGAGGATGCCACCGAGCTGACCGCGGTCGGTGATCCGAGCGAGGTCGCCGAGATCAAGTCCGGCAGCTCCGACCGGTCATTGACGGTGACCCTCCAGCCGGGCCACTACGTGATCTTCTGCAACCTCCACGTCGACGATCTCCTGCACTACCAGAAGGGTATGCACACCGACTTCACCGTCGAGTGAGACCGGTAGCAACCGCGATTTCCGTCGTGGCGACACCGACCCGAGGTTCCGGGGGGCTCACCACGTGAGCCCCCGGCGCCACCTCCTCGTCGCCGGCATCGCCTGGGTCGTCCTGTCGGCGATCGGCATGGTCCTCGTCTCGGGCATGCAGATCATTCCGTTGATCGCGTCCGAGGAAGCGGTCATCGAGAACGAGGCGTTCGTCCTGCTGACGGTCCTGTCGGTCCCGGTCATGATGTTCGTGGTGGTCGGGCTGGTCTACTCGGCGCTCCGCTTTCGGGCGACCGATGATGCGACCGATGGGCCGCCGGTCCACGGGCACATGGGCGTTCAGGGCACCTGGCTCGGCGTCAGCTTCATCCTGGTCCTCGTGCTATTCGTGTACGGCACGTTCGGCCTCGTGGCGATCCGCGGCAACCAGAACGCCGACTTCGAGGTCAATGTCCAGGGCGAACAGTGGCATTGGACCTACCTCTACGCGAACGGGGTCAAGTCCGAGGAACTCCATCTCCCGGTCGATCGCCGTACTCACCTGATCGTCAACTCGATCGACGTCATCCATTCGTTCTGGGTCCCGGCCTTCGGCATCAAGCAGGACGCCGTGCCCGGCATGCAGACGCAGATCTACGTGACGCCGACCGACGTCGGGACCTACCCGGGGATGTGCGCCGAATTGTGCGGACTCGGCCACACGGGCATGACCACGACCGTCGTCGTGTCGGACCAGGCGGGAGTCGACGACTGGCTGAGCCACGCCCTGAAGCCGGAGCCTTCGCTATGACCGCCCACCCCGCGTCGCCCCGGAGGACCGTGATGCCTGGTCCCGGCCTGCCCCGCGCGATCCTGGGGGCTGGGCTCGGCATCGGCCTCGGCATCGGCCTGGCCACCGTGCTTGCGACCGACGCGGGCCAGATGCTGGCGCTCGCCTATCTCTTCTCTGTCGCCGGATTCCTGCTCGGCGTCGGCGCGTTCCGGTTCTGGCTGCGCTGGGCCCTCGCGAAGCCGGTCGACCCCGACGACGAACACGCCGCCCACGGGGTAGCCGGCGATTGGAAGCGGTATTTCCGATTCACGACCGACCACAAGGTCATCGGCGTCCAGTACCTCGTGACGGCGTTCCTCCTGTTCTTCACCGCCGGGACCGCCGCGATGTTCATGCGCTTCGAGCTCGCCCAGCCTGGGATCGCGACGAGCAAGGAGCTCTACAACACGATCATGAGCACCCACGGGGCCATGATGATCACGGTCGCGCTGATTTCGATCATCGGTGGGCTCGGCAACTACCTCGTGCCGATCATGGTCGGCGCGCGCGACATGGCCTTCCCGAAGGCCAATGCGCTCAGCTACTGGATGCTGCCGCTGGCGGTCATCCTCGTCGCAATCAACCCGCTCCTCGGCGGGTTCGACAGCGGTTGGACCGCGTACCCGCCCCTGAGCCAGCAGGCCAACCTGGGCCAGCAGGCGTATCTCATGGCGTTCGTCACCGTCGGCGCGTCGTCCATCCTGAGTGCGATCAACTTCCTCGTGACGGTCTTCCGGATGCGCGCGCCGGGCATGTCGCTGATGCGGATGCCGATCTTCGTCTGGGCGCTCACGGTGACCGCGGTCCTGGCCCTGGTCGCGACGTCGGTGGTCGCGGCGGCGTTCACCATGCTTTTGTTCGACCGGCTCCTCGGGACCGCATTCTTCCGGGCGACCCGTGGCGGCGACGTGATCCTCTTCCAGCACCTGTTCTGGTTCTACTCGCATCCGGCCGTCTACATCATGGGCGTGCCGGGTCTCGGGGCCATCCTCGAGGTCGTGCCGGTCTTTGCCCGCAAGCCGCTGTTCGCCTACCCCCTGGCGGTGCTGTCGTTCATCTCCATCGGGGTCCTCAGCTTCATGGTCTGGGCGCACCATATGTTCGTGAGCGGCATGGCCGAGTTCTTCCACATCCCGATCATGCTGACGACGGAATTGATCTCGGTCCCGACGGGCATCGTGTTCCTGTCGGCGCTCGGGACGATCTGGATGGGCCACATCCACTTCAAGGTCCCGATGCTGTGGGTCTTCGGGTTCGTGTGGGCGTTCCTCATCGGCGGGATCACGGGCGTCTTCCTCGCCGACGTCCCGACCGACATCACCCTCAGCGACACGTACTTCGTGGTCGCCCATTTCCACTACACGATCATCGGCGGCACGATCTTCGGCCTCTTCGCCGGCACGTACTACTGGTTCCCCAAGATCACGGGCCGGATGTTCGACGAGCGCCTCGGCAAGATCCACTTCTGGTGGTTCACGCTGGCCTTCAATGCGACCTTCCTGCCGATGTTCTGGCTGGGCATCGAGGGGATGCGACGGCGGGTCGCCGACTATCCCGAGGCACTCGGCACGGTGAATCTGTGGGTGAGCTTCGCGGGCCTGAATATCGCTTTGTCGGTGGTGCTCTTCCTGTACAACATGGTCCACTCATGGCGCCGCGGGCCGGCAGCCGGCTCGAACCCGTGGCGCGCCCAGACGCTCGAGTGGCAGGTCGCCTCTCCGCCACCGATCGACAATTTCGAGGAGATCCCGACGGTCACCGGGACGCCATACCAGTACGGCTCCGCGGCTGTCGTCCCGGCTGAAGGGAGCGCTGGCTCTTGAGCGCCCACGTCGCTGCCAGCTCCCACGGGGAGGATCCCGTGGCCGCACGCTCCAACATGCTCCTGGCGGTCAAGCTCGCGATCCTGTCCGAGATCATGCTCTTTGGAGCGCTTTTCGCCGCGTACTTCGTGATCCGCGGTGCGAGCGGGGAGTGGCCGCCCGGCGGAGGCCTCGAACGCCCAGAGCTGACGCTCCCCGGCCTGAACACGCTGCTCCTGGTCAGCTCGAGCGTGACGATGCAGCTCGGCGTTCGTGCGGCGCGCCGGGGAGATCGTTCGCGGCTCCTGCGCTGGCTCGGGCTGTCGCTCACGCTCGGTGCCGTCTTCCTGTTCGTCCAGGGCTACGAGTTCGCCAACAACGGCTTCGGCCTGGATGCGGACGTGTTCGGATCGACGTTCTACATCCTGACCGGTTTCCACGGTGCGCACGTGCTCATCGGCCTGGCCTTCATCGCGATGGTCACGAACCGGGCCCGGCTCGGGCTAGTCTCGGCCGAACACCACACCGCCGTCGAGGCGATCAGCTACTACTGGCACTTCGTCGACGTCGTCTGGATCTTCCTCTTCTCTACCCTGTACGTCCTCTAAGGCCCGGCGCGCAGTACGGCATCCTGGCGTGCGCTCCGGCGGACGTCCTCACGCATCCACGCCGCGACGATCAGCGGGACCGCCGCCAGCAAGAGGACGTCGCCGGCGCCCCACATCACGAGCCCGCCGATCTGTTGATCGGTGAAGGCCGTTGGCCCCCACGTCCGGGTGACCGTGGCGTAGTGCTCGTAGAGCACGCTCGGGGCGAAGTAGATGATGAGGCCGACCGCGGCGTTGAACGGCATCTGGAGCACGACATAGGCGAACCGGCCGCCATAGCCGAGCCGCTGCGGGATCGGGTCCGCGGCCACGACCGGCCACCAGAATAGGATCCCCGTCACGAGGAAGACGAGGTGCTCGGCATCGTGGACGACCGGGTCCGCGAGGGCCGCATCGTAGAGCGGGCTGAAGTGAGTCACGAACATGGACGTGGCGAAGAGGGGCCAGGCGACGAACGGTGAGGCCACGACCCGAACGAGGCGCGAGTGGAGCGTCGGGAGGATGACCGTCCGCCTGAGGTTCGGGCTCGCGACGCGAAGGAGGAGCGTCACGGGCGCCCCGAGGGCGAGGAGCGGCGGGGCCACCATCGCCAGCAGCAGGTGCTGGACCATGTGGACCGTCAGGAAGCTCTCGGCGTACAGGTCGATGGACGAGGTCAGTGCCAGGAGGACGGTGGCTACGCCCAACATCCAGGCAGCCACCCGCCAGGTGGCGATCGGGACCCTCGGAGCCCGGCCGTTGATCCGCCGGACCGCCATCAGGTAGGCACCGGCAGCGACACCGGCCGCGAGCCATGGGATCGGGTCGGCGGACCACCAGCCGAGCGCGATGGCGAGGGTGGGTTCGGAGGGCAGGGCCCCGTGCGCGAAGACGACCTTCGTCGTCAGAAGCGTCAGTGCGACCACCGCTAGGCCGGAGCTGGCAAGGCGCAACGTCCGCATGACTCGCCATGGTACGGCTGCCGGGGCGACGGATTCGTTCAGGCCGGCGGCGGTTGTGGTCGGCGCGCTGTCAGGGGCCGACGTAGGCAGCGACGTGCTCGCCAGTGAGGGAGGACCGGGTGGTGCTGGCCCGCGACCGCGACATCGAGCGCGGCCGATCATCCGAGCGCAACCGGGAGAACGAGCAGCGCCGAGCTCCAGTCGGCGCCCGAACCCGCGGGGTGGCCTTACATTGGCCTGCAGCGGCTCAGTCAGAGGTAGCGGACCCACATGTAGCCGGTCGAGATCACAAGCGACATGAGCACGACGATCGAGCCGTAGCGGAAGAACTGCCCGAAGCTGATCCGATGTCCATCACGTTCCGCGAGATTGGCGACGACGATGTTGGCCGAGGCGCCGATGATCGTGAGGTTGCCCCCCAGACAGGCCCCGAGTGCCAGCGCCCACCACAGCGGCTCGGCCGCGAGGCCGCTCGCGGCCATCCGTTCCACGATGGGAATCGCCGTGGCCGTATACGGGATGTTGTCCACCATGGCCGATCCGAGTGCCGAGATCCACAGGATGCCGATCGTGGTGAGGCCCTGGTTGCCGCCGGCCACCTCGGCCAGGGCATCCGCGACCGTGCCGACGATGCCGACGTGGACCACCGCTTCGATGAGCATGAACAGCCCGACGAAGAAGAACAGCGTGTTCCACTCGATATCCCGCAGCGCCTCGTGCGGGTCGAGCGGACCCACGATCATGAGCACGGTGGCCCCGAGCAAGGCGACGGTGGCCGCCTCGACCCCGATCGTCGAGTGCAGCAAGAAGCCGACGATCGTGAGGCCGAGGACGATCAGGGCTCGGTACATCAGCGGGCGATCCGTGATCGCCGCCGCAGGATCGACCGTCGCCAGCAGGTCGAGCCGGTCCCGGTCGTCGGCCATCGAGCGGCCGAACGCGAACCACATGATCACCAGGAACGCCGCCATGATCACCACCACGACCGGTGTCAGGTTGACGAGGAAGTCGTCGAAGTCGAGCCCAGCCGCCGAACCGATCATGATGTTGGGCGGGTCGCCGATGAGCGTCGCCGTGCCGCCGATATTCGACGCGAAGATCTGACTGAGCAGGTATGGAACGGGCGACACCCGGAGCGTTCGGGCGATCGACAGCGTGACCGGCGCCAGGAGGACGACCGTCGTGACGTTGTCGAGGACCGCCGCGAGCACGGCAGTCGCAACGGCCAGGATGATCAGCAGGCGGAAGGGCTGGCCTCGAGACCAGTGGATGGCGAGCCCGGCGACGTACTCGAAGAAGCCAGTCTTCGCGAGGCCACCGGCCAGGACCATCATCCCGGCGAGCAGGAAGATGACATTGAAGTCGATCCCGGCGAACGCCTCTTCCTGATCGATGATGCCGAGGACCACCACCACGAGGCCGCCGAGCATCGCCACGAGCGTCCGATCGAAGCGCTCTGAGGCGATCAGGGCGTAGGCGACGACGAAGATGCCGCCGGCGAGCAGGACGTCCACGTCAGGGCGTCCGGATCGTGCGCGTCCGCGGATTCAGGTGGGCCGAGCAGTCATCCGCGGCGAACTGGAGTCGAATTGTGCAGTCCAGCCTCATCCACCCGGACCGTCGCCGGCGGCCACCACCGGCGACGTGCGCCCGAGGCCCACGTTCATCCTCTCGCGTGCATCCATGACCGCCAGAGGATACAACGCCTCGCCGCACAGCTCTGCTGCCGCGGCGCCAGGCACCGCCGGCGTCTGTTTCGCGGTCGGCTGCTCGTCGCGGGATGCCGTCGTGCGTTGCCAAACAGGTGACCAGACCGATCAGGAATCGAGAAGCACCGGCCAGCGAGGTCCCCTAGAGTGACCGCCATGGACATCACCATCCACCAGACGTTCCTGCCGCATGACGACCCGGACGCCTCCCTCGCCTTTGATCGCGACGATCCCGCGGGCAACCCGATCCGCATCCGGGAGCTGCGCTGAGCCGCCCGGCGATCACGGAGACACGATGAGGATGGCCACGAGGATGGATCTGATCCGCGTGCAAGGCGCGCGCGAGAACAACCTCAAGGACGTCAGCGTCGAGATCCCGAAGCGCCGGCTGACGGTGTTCACCGGCGTTTCCGGCTCGGGTAAGAGCTCGTTGGTGTTCGACACGATCGCCGCGGAGTCGCAGCGCCTGATCAACGAGACCTACAGCGCCTTCGTCCAGGGCTTCATGCCGACGCTGGCACGGCCGGAAGTCGACCTGCTGGAAGGGCTGACCACGGCGATCATCGTCGACCAGGAGCGGATGGGCGCCAACGTCCGCTCCACCGTCGGCACGGCCACCGACGCCAACGCCCTGCTGCGGATCGTCTTCAGCCGGCTCGGGCAGCCGCACGTCGGATCGCCCCAGGCCTTCGCCTTCAACGTCCCCTCCGTACGCGGGGCCGGGGCGATCACCATCGAGCGCGGTCCCGGCAAGGGCAAGACCGAGCGAAAGACCTACACCGTCCTCGGCGGCATGTGCCCACGCTGCGAGGGCATGGGCAACGTCACTGACTTCGACCTGACTCAGCTCTACGACGACAGCAAGTCGCTCAATGAGGGTGCGCTCACGATCCCGGGCTTCAGCATGGACGGCTGGTATGGCCGCATCTTCAGCGGCTGCGGCTACTTCGACCCGGACAAGCCGATCGCCAAGTTCACCAAGAACGAGCTCCAGGACCTGCTCCACAGGGAGCCGACCAAGATCAAGATCGACGGGATCAACCTGACGTACGAAGGTCTGATCCCGAAGATCCAGAAGTCGATGCTGTCCAAGGACGTCGACGCGCTGCAGCCGCACGTCCGTGCCTTCGTGGAGCGAGCGGTGACGTTCACCGCCTGCCCCGAGTGCGCTGGTAGCCGGCTCAGCGAGGCGGCTCGGTCGTCGAAGATCAAGGGGATCAACATCGCCGATGCGTGCGCGATGCAGATCAGCGACCTGGCTGAATGGGTCGGCGGCGTCGACGAGCCGTCGCTGGCGCCGCTGCTGGACTCGCTGGGGCAGACCCTCGACTCGTTCGTGGAGATCGGGCTCGGCTACCTCAGCCTCGACCGCCCGTCGGGCACGCTGTCGGGCGGCGAGGCGCAGCGCGTCAAGATGATCCGCCACCTCGGCTCCTCGCTGACCGACGTCACCTACGTCTTCGACGAGCCGACCGTCGGGCTGCACCCGCACGACATCCAGCGGATGAACGACCTGCTGCTGCAGCTGCGGGACAAGGGCAACACCGTGCTCGTCGTGGAGCACAAACCGGAGACGATCGCGATCGCCGACCACGTCGTCGACCTCGGCCCCGGCGCCGGCACGGCGGGCGGCAGCGTCTGCTTCGAGGGCACCGTCGAGGGGCTGCGGGCCAGCGGCACCACCACCGGCCGCCATCTCGACGACCGGGCCGCCCTCAAACATACGGTGCGGACGCCCACTGGCACGCTGGCGATCCGCGGCGCGACGGCGCACAACCTGCGCGACGTCGACGTCGACATCCCGCTCGGGGTGCTTGTCGTGGTCACCGGCGTCGCTGGCTCCGGCAAGAGCTCGCTCGTGCACGGGTCGATCCCCGCCGGCGCGGGTGTGGTGTCGATCGACCAGCGCGCGATCCGCGGCTCGCGACGGAGCAACCCGGCGACGTACAGCGGGCTGCTCGACCCGATCCGCACGGCGTTCGCGAAGGCCAACGGCGTGAAGGCGGCCCTGTTCAGCGCCAACTCCGAGGGCGCCTGCCCCAGCTGCAACGGTGCCGGTGTCATCTTCACGGACCTGGCGATGATGGCCGACGTCGCGATCACCTGCGAGGAGTGCGAGGGCAAGCGCTTCCAGGCATCGGTGTTGGACCACCACCTCGGCGGCCGTGACATCAGCGAGGTGCTGGCGATGTCGGTGACCGACGCCGAGGAGTTCTTCGGCGCCGGCGAGGCCCGCACGCCGGCCGCGCACGCCATCCTCGACCGGCTCGCCGACGTCGGGCTCAGCTACCTCAGCCTCGGCCAGCCGCTCCCGACGCTGTCCGCCGGCGAGCGGCAGCGGCTCAAGTTGGCCACCCACATGGCCGACAAGGGCGGCATCTACCTCCTCGACGAGCCGACCACCGGCCTCCACCTCGCCGACGTCGAGCAGCTGCTCGGTCTGCTCGAGCGGCTCGTCGACTCCGGCAAGTCCGTGATCGTCATCTCGCACCACCAGGCGGTCATGGCGCGCGCCGACTGGATCATCGACCTCGGGCCCGGCGCCGGCCACGACGGCGGCAAGATCGTCTTCGAGGGCACACCCGCCGACCTCGTCGCCGCGCGCTCCACCCTCACCGGCAAGCACCTCGCGGCCTACGTCGGCACCTGACCGAGGTCCTCGCGGACCTGACGGGTCAGGCCCGCCGGTCCCGTTCCGCCTCCCACTCCGCGCGGGTCAGCGCGTACTCGACGTCGCCGAGCTCCTCGCCCTCGATCCGGTCCGGCCATGGCTGGTGGAACGTCCGGACACGCCGCAGACCGGCCTTCTCCATGACTCGCCACGAGCCGACGTTCACCACCATCGTCGTGGCGTACACCCGCTGGGCTCCCAGTTCCCCGAACGCCTTGTGGATGAGCGAGCGGCTGCCTTCGGTCGCATACCCCCGCCCCCAGGCCGACGCTTGGAGCCGATACCCCAGCTCAGGCTCGTCTTCCGGGTCCTCCGACTGTGGGCGCAGGTGGAACCAACCGAGGAACCCGCCGGTCGCCTTGTCGATCGCCGCCCAGAAGCCGTACCGGTCGCCCCGCTCGTAGTAGGCGAGCCAGGCCGGCAGGTAGTCGTGGCGGATCTCTTCACGTGGCGTCGGCCGGCCGCCATTGATGTAGCGCATGACGGCCGGGTCGGCGTCAAGCGCGGTGGCGAGGTCCACATCGTCGGGCGTGAACCGACGCAGCTTCAGCCGCTCGGTCTCGAGGTAGACGTGCACTGCGCGATGTTATTCGCCCGCCGCCGCGTAGCGCGCCATCAGCTCAGACGGCGCACGGCCACGCCGGAGCAGCTCTGCCATCGCCCGCATCGGTCAGTCCGCGTGGTGGAAGAGCTCGTTGCAGCCGGCGCACCGTAGTTCAGCCCGGACTGGCCGTCCGAGCAGGATCACGCCGCACTGCTGGCGGCGATCAAGTCCGGGCGGGTGGGGGGCCAGACCGGGGCCCGGTCGCGTTCAGTCGAGCGGATCATGGCCCGCGGATGGCTCGCGATCCCCGAGCCGGCGGATCCAGACCGGGGCGCCGGCCTCGGACGGGTCGGTCGGTGGGACGATCCTCACGCCTGCTGCCGCAGCGGGCTGGCCACCCTGAGGTGGGCGCTCCCCGATGGCGATCCGCCCGTAGCGCGCCGCGACGTCCAGCAGACGCTGCTCGGGGAGACGCAGGTCGGGGCCGTCCACCGCCGCATCGGCCGGACCCGCCGCCGGCCGGCCTGAGCCGAGACCGTCGGGCGTGAAGCGCGCCAGGATCTTGCGCACACCACCGGATCGTCGTGAAGGTGCCATCGTCAGCCGGCCGTGCCGGTCGGGTCGAGGGCCGGTCCGCCAGCCGCGATCACGTCGTCGACGGCGGCGAGCGGCACCGCCGTTCGGCGTCGGGCGTGCAGCTCGTCGTGGATCTGCGCGTGCGAGCGGTCGTCACCCGCGTCGGGGTGAGCGTGGCTGAAGTTGCTCTCGTCGGGCCGCCACGGGACGCCGCTTGCGAACAGGACCGTGAACAGGCGGACGAGATCGGGATCGAACTGCAGGCCGGCGTGCCGGCGCAGCTCGGTCAGGGCCTGCTCGTGGCTGATCGCACGGCGATAGGGCCGCCCGGCGACCATCGCCTCGTAGGCATCGGCGATGGCGACGATCCGGGCGCCGACCGGGATCTCCTGTCCGGACAGGCCGTGCGGGTAGCCGCGTCCGTCGTACCACTCGTGGTGGTGCAGGACGATCGTGGCGGCATCGCGCAGCGCGCCCGCCTGCTCGAGGACCACCTGGCCGATCTTCGGGTGCTCCGACACCACCCGCCATTCGGGGTCGGTCAACTCGCCGGGATTGGTCAGGATGTCGTCCGGGATGGCTAGCTTGCCGAGGTCGTGGAGGAGGCTGGCCGTCCGGACCCGTTCGACCTCGCCGTTCGGAAGATCGAGGGCGCGAGCCAGGCTGACCGCCATCTCGGCGATCATGTTCGACGGCTTGCCGGCCCAGGCGGGCCGTGCCAGGAGCGCCTCGTGCAGGGCAGCAGTCGCGGCACCCATCGCCGCCCGACCGACCTCGACGGCCTTCTCGCGAGCCTGCGGTCCGATCGCCGCCCGGCGGATCAGGCTGCCCTCCTCCAGTTCGTGGAAGACATAGACCTGGTCGCGTCCGAGTGACTTGGCCGAATAGAGCGCGGCGTCAGCGTCGCGGATGAGGGCATCGAGCCGGAGGACCTGGCCGAGGCCGCCGGCAACCCCGGCACTGAGGGTCACCCCAAGGACGTTCCCGTCGTCGAGATGGACCTGGCGAGAGGCGACCAGCCGACGGAGCTTTTCCGCGCTGGCAGCGGCCGCGTCGGCGTCGGTCTCGGGCATCACGATCATGAATTCCTCGCCACCGTAGCGACCGACGAAGTCCGCCGAGCGCACGTTGCCGGTGAGGACGTCCGCGACCTCACGCAGGACGGCGTCCCCGGCCGCATGACCGTAGGTGTCGTTGACCCGCTTGAAATGGTCGAGGTCGACCAGGATGATCGAGCACGGGCGCGCATAGCGAGCGGAGCGTGCGAGCTCGTCCTCGAGTCGCGCCAGGAGCGCCTGGCGGTTGAGGGCGCCGGTCAGCAGGTCGATCGTGGCCAGGGTCCAGGCCTGCCCCATCCGTTCGGCCAGTCGACCGAACCCCGCCCGAAGTCGGGCATCGTCGACCGATCCGGTGTCGACCGCGGCGGTCAGGTCGGTGGTGCTGGCAAGACCCTCGGTGAGCTCGACGATCCGCTTCATCTGGCGCCGGCCGATGGTCGCCGCGTAGCCGGCCGTGCCGACCAATGCGCCGACGAGCGCGATCGCCAGGATCGCCAGCGCGAGACCGGTCTGTTCTGTGATCGTCACGGGGGCTGGACACTCCCAAGATGCACGACGTGGACGCGTCCCGTGAGCTCGGGTGCGCCTTCGTTTCGGTCTCGGGCCAATCCTCATGGCGGGCCGGGCCTGGGACCATAGCGCGAAGGTCAGCGGTGGATGGGTCCCGGGTGGTACCGCCCGCGGTGCAGGGCGGTGCCAGGACGCACGGCCCAGCCTAGGGCAGGACCATCGTCCGGGTCGAGGTGCGAGCGGGTGGGGTCCGTTGCGGTCTTCGGTGACCGTGGACACCAGGCCGTCCCGCGGACCCCGGACCGCCGAGCTGGCGGACTCCGATGGATCATTCGTCAGGTGCGGGCGTCAGCCCTCGAACCTGGCCCCCAGGAACAGTTCGCCGCTGGCTGCGTCTTCGATCCGACAGCAGCGCACGCTCTCATCCACCCAGGTCGTAGCGACCGCCCGACCACCCGGCGGCGCCGAGCGGATGTACTCGAGCGCCCAGTGGCGGGGAACTGCATCGAGCGGCGAGCGGCCGTCCTCCGGTCCCTCTGCGGCGCGCATCGCCTCCTCAGCCCAATCGAGGTAGACGGCGTTATTGACGTGGCCCATCGGGTCGAGCTCCTGCGGGCGAACCTGCAGCTGGAGGTGCTGGACGGGCCCGCTGGACGGTGGTGCCGCCCGGACGCGGATCGGGGTGAACGTCGTGGCCGCCATCCCGAAAGCCGCAGCGAAGACCGGCGGGATCCGGGTCGGCGCGCCCGCTGCCGAGGTCAGCGCCCAGTCGACCAGGACGACCGCGGCCAGATCACCAGCCGTGCTCCGGAACTCGGTCCGTCGCCGAGCCAGCACCTTCCGCGCCGCAACCGCCTGGGTCGTGCCGACCAGCTCGTCGCCGTGCTGGATCGGTCGACGCAGATCCAGATCGACTCCCCGGACGAGCCAGGCCAGGCCGTGGTCTCGGTACCAGGCCCGACCGAATCCGCGACGATCCGAGTGGACCGCGGCCAGGTCGGACGCATAGCGCAGCAGCGTCGATGTCCGGATCCCGCCGGTCGGCGTCGCCTCGTCAAAGCGGACCCGGAAGCCGAGGCTGGCCAGGCGCTCCACGTCCGTCGGCGGGTGGACTCCCGCGCCGGGCCGATCATCCGCCGCTGCGGCGGCAGGTTCGTCGGTCGACGCTCGAGTCATCGCGGGCTGTTCGTCGGTCGGGGAGCGGCCAGCTCGCCGAGGGTCTCGAGGGTGACCAGGTGGGTCTCCGCCGACGGTGCAGTCTGGCGGTCGAGTCGGACCCGACAGGAGGTCTCGGCGTCGAACACGACCAGGCCGACCACGAGTGACTCGTCCTCGTCCGCGGCGTGGACCCGCGCATCGTCGAGCTGGTGCAGGACGTCCGCTCCGATCCCGCGCGCGCCCCACTTGCAGTCCCAGGCCTCCGCCCGACCGTCGAGCTCGACCGTGACGTCGTACGGGTGGATCTCGGCGGGAACGCCGTCGAACAGGACCCGTCGCTCGCGCCGGACGAGCGGTCCAAGCGCCGGTCCTCGTCGGCCGAGGAGGAGGGCGGTCACCGCCTCGACGATCGCGCCACGGATCTGGCTGCGGACCTGCTCGCCCCGATCGGCGACCTCGAGGGCCACCGCGAGCATCGCCTCGGATCGGTCGCGGGAGGCCGGATCGACGCCGCTGCCAAACAGGGTCGGGAACATCCGCCGCCAGGCCGCCGGATCGGTCCGCTCCCCATTCATGACCGCCCGCCCGAGGACCCGGTCCGGGCGATCCGCATCGGCCAGGAGCGTGGCAGCTCGAGCGACCAGTGGGTCGGCCTGGATCGTTGCGTAGACGACCGCGCGACCGTCCTTCGCGGCATCCTGGAAGCGCATCGTCAGGACCCGTTCATGCGGGTTCGGCCAGGGCGACCAGGACGACCTGCGGAAAGGTCGATAGCCAGTCGATCGCGCGATGCGGGTCCGTGATGGCCCCGATCTCGGCGATCGCCTCGTCGAGGGCGATCCACGTCGCCGACTCGAGCGGGTCGTCGCCGCGCTGCCCAGCGAGTTCCCCGAGCCGGGTCGACCACGCCTCGTGGAGGTCGTTGACGTACGACCATTCGTCGTCGATCTCCTCGCCCAGATCGGCCAGCCCGCGATGAGCGACGATGGCACGCTCGATCAGGTCGCGGATCCGGAGGTCGGGCGGCACCATCACCGCAGCCTAGATCCCATACCGTGTTGTCAAGTCTCGAGTCCCCATTTCGGGTCGAAGTCGGCCCCGTTTCGCCAGACGCCCCAGACCAGGCTGAGGGCCTTGCGCATGCAGTGGCCCAGGGCGTTCATCTTGCTCTTGCCAGCGGCTCGCTTCCGAGCATAGTGGGCGGCGATGACCGGGTTGTGCACGACACCGACGACGGCCATCCGGTAGGCGGCCGCGCGGAGGTGGCTGTTGCCGGCCTTGGACATGCGCCAGGCCGTCTCGGGGTTCGACCCTTTCCGTCCGGAGCTCCATTCGGCCGGGTGGACGCCGGCGAAGGCGAGGAGCTGGTCGAAGTCGCTGAACCGGCGGATGTCACCGATCTCGGCGAGGAGGGTCGCCGTGATCGACGGTCCGACGCCAGGGATCGTCTGCAGGCGCCTGGCCGTCTCGCCGTCGAGCAGGCCGGCGACCCGGCCGTCGGCCGCCTCGATCTGGCGCTCGAGCAGGTCGAACTGGTCGAGCAGCAGGCCGACCTCGAAGGTGACCTCGGCGTCGAGCTCGGGGACGGCGATCGAGCCGGCCGCCGCGGCCTGGAGCCGCTCGGCCCTGGCCGTTCCCAGGCGACGCCGACCGGGACCGGCGTTGGCATTGGCCAGGGTCGACGTCCGGCGCCGGGTCGCGGCCCGCGCCGTCGGGGCGATGCGCAGGACCTCGCGTGCCGTCCGGCAGGTCGGATCGTCGAACAGCTCGCCGAGCTCCGGGAAGCCGAGCTCCACCAGGCGGATCAGACGCTGGCAGACCTGCGCCTGCTCGGTCACCAGGGTCATCGCGAAGCGGGCCGCCTGGCGCAGCTCGGTGCCGGCGAGCGGGTCGCGAACTGGTGGCGTGTCGCGCATGGCCATCTCGGCGAGGCTCCGAGCGTCGGCCGGGTCGGACTTCGTCCGGCCCAGGCGGCTCTTGGCAAAGTACTTCGCCGCGAGCGGGTTGACCACCGCGACGGGAATGTCGCGCCGGCGGAGGTGCGCGGCGAGCGGCATCCAGTAATGACCGGACGATTCCATCGTCACGAGGCTGACCGGTTCGGGTTGGCGCTCGAGCCCGGCATCAAGGGCGCTGAAGCCGGCTCGGTCTTGGCTGGCCCGGATGGTCGGTCGATCGGCCCGAGCCTGGCCATCCCGACAGCGGGCGACGGTGTGACTCCGGCCTCCGATGTCGATGCCGATCGTCGTCATCCTGGTCAGCCTCCTTCGGCGGACCCCATGGGTGCCCGCTCGCCCCGGTCGACGTCAGCTGATGGTCCGATCACCGGTCGCTGCCGCAGGATCCCGATCACCGTTCACGGCCGAGGTTCGGGGGCCGGACACTAGGCTCAACGGTCACC
>JBBQJL010000055.1:0-16988 GCA_038325875.1 Candidatus Limnocylindrales bacterium | reverse complement strand
AGCGGACGGGCAGGAGCAGCTCAGCCGACCGGCTCCGCTCGAGTCGCGGCACCACCTCGAGCGCGTCGAGATCGTGGTCCGGCTGGTAGAACCGGTTGACCAGCACCCGGCCGTCGGCGCCGGCGGCGACGGCCGCCGCGGCGAAGCTGGCCAGGGCCGAGTAGAACGGGCTCAGCTTGACCGCCAGTGGGATCGTGACCGAGGCACGGACCGCGGCGATCAGCTCGAGGTCGGCTGCGTCGACGTCGGCCCCGGATCGCCGCGGATCCGCCGCCACGCGGTACAGGTTGAGCTCGAGCGCATCGGCGCCTGCCTCCTGGATCCGACGTGCGTAGCGGATCCAGCCGCCGGTGGTAGTCGCATTGAGGCTGGCGATGACCGGGACAGCGACCGCGGCCTTGAGCCGCTCGATCGAGGCCAGGTAGCGGTCGGCAGCGCCGACGAAGGTGGCGATGGCGGGGAAGTAGTCGAGGGCCTCGGCGAAGCCCTCGGTGCCCTGCTCGAGCGACAGGTGCAGGTCGAGCTCCTCGGCCAGGATCTCCTCCTCGAACAGGGATGGCAGGACGATCGCGCCCACGCCGGCCCGCTCGAGGCGCCCAGCCATCACGGGCTCCCCGTTGTGGGGTGCGGCCGAGGCGACGATCGGAGAGCGGAGCTCGAGACCGAGGTAGCGAGTTCGCAGGTCCACGGTCATGCCTCATCTCCCCCGTCATCGTTGCGCTGGCCCGCACCGCTCGCGACTTCGGCCACGATGTCGGGATCGAGCGGATGGACGTGCGGAACCGTCCGCTCGATGCCCGCCAGCTGCTCGTAGTAGTGCCAGCGTTCGTGGGCGTCGTCCTGGGCCAGCTCGGCCAGCTGGGCTGCCCGCTCCGGATCCGTTCGCTTGAGGATGGCGAATCGGCTCTCGGTCGCGACGAAGTCGGCGATCGGGATGGTCGGGGCGGACGAGTCGAGCTTGAACGGTCGGCCGCCTTCGACTTCCGACGGATGGAAGCGATAGAGCGGCCAGTAGCCGCTCTTGACGGCGTCCTTCTGGTGGCTCATCGACTTGCTCATGTCGATCCCGTGGGCGATGCACGTGCTGTACGCGACGACCAGTGACGGACCGGGCCAGGCATCGGCCTCGAGCAGCGCCTTGGTCGTCTGCAGGTCGTTGGCGCCCATCGCCACCTGGGCGACGTAGACGTTGCCGTACGAGCGCGCGATCGCACCGAGGTCCTTCTTGGCGGTCCCCTTGCCGGCCGCGGCGAACTTGGCAACCGCGCCACGCGGGGTGGCCTTGGAGGCTTGGCCGCCCGTGTTCGAATAGACCTCGGTGTCGAGCACCAGGATGTTGACGTTCCGGCCGGAGCTCAGGACCTGGTCGACGCCACCGAAGCCGATGTCGTACGCCCAGCCGTCGCCGCCGATGATCCAGACGCCCTGGCGGACCAGGTCGCCGGCGAGGGCCAGCAGATGGCGGGCGTCGGAGCCGAATGGACCGTCGATCCGGGTGAGCGCGTCGCGCAGGCGTCCGACTCGCTCGCGCTGGAGCGCGATCTCGACCTCGGTGTCCTGCGCGGCGCCGAGGAGCTCCCCGACGAGGTCCGCACCGAGCGCCGGCTCGAGACGCTTGAGCAGCCGACGGGCCTGGTCGGTCTGGGCGTCGAGCGCGAGTCGCATCCCGAGCCCGAACTCGGCGTTGTCCTCGAACAGCGAGTTGTTCCAGGCCGGGCCACGCCCCGCGGCGTTGACTGTCCACGGCGTCGTCGGCAGGTTGGCCCCGTAGATCGACGAGCAGCCGGTCGCGTTGGCTACGATCATCCGGTCCCCGAACAGCTGGCTGACCAGCCGGATGTATGGAGTCTCGCCGCAGCCGCCGCACGCGCCGGAGAACTCGAACAGTGGTTCGAGGACCTGGCTGCCCTTGACCGTGTCGTGCGGGATGAGGCTGCGATCGAGTGGTGCGATCGACTGGAAGAAGTCCCAGCGGGGTCGCTCGATGTCGCGGTGGGCGGCGATCGGCGCCATGTTGATCGCCTTGTGGCTGGTGTCGGTCTTGCTCTTCGCGGGACAGACGTCGACACACACGCCGCAGCCCGTGCAGTCGTCCGGGGCGACCTGGATGGTGAGCCGGTGGTCGAGCAGCTCCCTCGAGCGGAACTCCTTGTGCAGGAAGTCGGCCGGGGCCGCCTCGACGGCGGCGCTCGGGAAGACCTTCATCCGGATCGTCGCGTGCGGGCAGACCATCGCGCACTTGCCGCAGTCGATGCAGATCGAGGGATCCCAGATCGGGATCATCTGGGCGATCGCCCGCTTCTCGTACTTCGTCGTCCCGGACGGGAATGTGCCGTCGACCGGGAGCGCGCTCACCGGCAGCAGGTCCCCCTCGCCGGCCATCAGCCGCGAGGTGACCCGGGCGACGAAGTCGGGGACGTCCTCCAGCACCGGCGGCGTCGTCGGACGGTCGTTGGTGACGCCGCCCAGCGGCACCTGGCCGAGGCGTTCGAGCGACCGATCGATCGCGGCGAAGTTGCGGTCGACGACCGCCTGGCCGCGCTTGGCGTAGGTCTGCTCGACGAAGCCCTTGATCCGGGTGATCGCCTCGTCCGCTGGCAGGATGCCGGCCAGCCGGAAGAAGCACGGCTGCATGACCGTGTTGATCCGGCTGCCCATGCCAGCCTCGTCGGCGACGGCCAGCGCGTCAATCACCCAGAAGTCGATGTCCTTATCGATGAGCAACCGCTGGACGCCACCCGGCAGGTGGTCCCAGACCTCATCGGGTCCGTACGGAGCGTTGAGCAGGAACGTCGCACCGTGCTTGGCGTACTCGAGGATCTTGGTCGTGCCCAGCAGTCCGAACTGGTGACAGGCCACGAAGTCGGCGTCCTCGACCAGGTAGGTGGACCGGATGGGCTCCGGCCCGAAGCGCAGATGCGACACCGTGATCGATCCGGACTTCTTGGAGTCGTACACGAAGTAGCCCTGGGCGAACAGGTCGGTGCTCTCGCCGATGATCTTGACCGACGCCTTGTTCGCCCCGACCGTGCCGTCCGAGCCGAGCCCGAAGAACATGGCCTGGACCTCGCCCGCCGGGCGCTCCATCCGGAACGCGGCATCGATCGGCAGACTGAGGTGGGTCACGTCGTCGTAGATGCCGACCGTGAAATGGCGCTTCGGCCGCGACGCCCGGAGCTCCTCGAAGATCGGCTTGATCATCGACGGCGTCATCTCCTTCGATGACAGGCCGAAGCGCCCGCCGATCACCCGGGGCACCGTCGCGAACGGCGGTACGTCGCTGTCCATCGCCTCGCTCAGCGCGGCGACGACTCCGAGGTAGAGCGGTTCGCCGACCGCACCGGGCTCCTTCGTCCGGTCGAGGACGGCGATGCCACGGACCGTCGACGGCAGCGCGGCGAGGATCTGCTCGGCGGGAAACGGCTGGAACAGGCGGACCCGGATCATCCCGACCTTGTCGCCCGCGCCGACCAGGGTGTCGACTGTCTCCTCGACCGCACCGTTTGCCGAGCCCATCACCACGATGACCCGGTCGGCGTCGGCGGCCCCGTGGTAGTCCACCAGGCCGTACTGCCGGCCGGTCCGCCTCGCGAGCTCATCCATGACCGCCTGGACGATCCCGGGCACGGCCAGGTGGAACGGGTTCGACGCCTCACGCGCCTGGAAGAAGACGTCCGGGTTCTGGGCGGTGCCGCGAACGACGGGGGCGTCGGGCGTCATTCCCCGGGCGCGGAAGGCGAGGACATCCTCGTCGTGGACCAGGGCCCGGATGTCGTCGTCGTCCAGGACCGCGATCTTGTTGATCTCATGGGAGGTCCGGAACCCGTCGAAGAAATGGAGGAACGGCACCCGGGCACGCAGGGTCGCAGCGTGGGCCACGAGGGCGAAGTCGTGTGCCTCCTGGACGGAGCCCGACGCGAGCATCGCCCAGCCGGTCGTCCGCGCGTGCATCACGTCGCTGTGGTCGCCGAAGATCGACAGAGCGTGGGTGGCCACCGTCCGGGCAGCGACATGGATGACCGCCGGGGTCAGCTCGCCGCAGATCTTGAACATGTTGGGGACCATCAGCAGGAGTCCCTGCGATGCCGTGAATGTGGTCCCGAGCGCGCCCTTCTGGAGTGCCCCGTGCATGGCACCGGCCGCGCCCGCTTCGGACTGCATCTCGACGACGTCCGGGACCTTGCCCCACAGGTTCGGGCGATGGGCCGCCGCCCAGTCGTCGCAGTGCTCAGCCATCGGGGAGGCCGGGGTGATCGGGTAGATCGAGATCACCTCGCTGACGGCATAGGCGACTCGGGCCGCAGCCTCGTTCCCGTCCAGGCACTCATATCGCTGGTCCACGTGCGGCGGCTCCCTTCGGGGGATTTCGATGGCGGTGTCGATGGCGCTGTCGGCGGCCGGGCCGGCGGTGGATGCCGCTCGCGGGACCGGAGCACGGATCCGCCTCGGATCGTGCCGCCTCGATCGTCGGCTCTCGGTCAGGTGTCCCGAGAGGGCCGCAGTGCCCGATACGGTGGTCCGGAGGTCACAAGTCGGCTGGCCAGATCGCCTGAGGCCCGCCAACCAGCGCATCGGCGGCAAGGCGCGGCCATGGTGCGCACATGACCTCCGTGCTTGGCTCCGCACGCTGACGCATCCGTGTCAGGTGGACCCGATGACCCGCAGCAGGATCGCGAAACCTTCCGGCGATCCGGGCCAGCGCGCCTTGAGGTCGTCCACCCCGACCCGTCGCCGCACGTAACGCATCGCGACGATCGCGACCACCACATCGTCAAGTGGCCCAAGAACCGGGATGAACTCCGGGATGAGGTCGATCGGACTCACGATCCAGGCGACGAGTCCGACCAGCACCAGCCGCACATCCAGCGGGACCGACCGATCCCCGATGAGCGAGCGGAGCAGCCGCAGCAGATCAGGGACGAGGCCGATCAGCTTGCGGACCGGAACACCCTTCGGGCGTAGCAGCCAGAACAACCCCAGGAAGGCGGCCCACAGCACGACCAGCGAGGCCGCGACGCCGATCAGGACAGTCAGAGCCATCGCGCCCGAGGATGGCAGGTCGGCGATGCTGGCGCTCGGCCCCAGCGCTTCTAGTGCTTGGCGCGCGGGTCTGCGCCGCCGTGCGGTTTGCCCGTGCTGCCGGAAGCGTGCGGGTTGGCCGTGCTGCGCGGCGCATGTGAGTTGCCCGTGCTGCCGGGAGGGTGCGGGTTTCCCGTCGTATCGGCGGCGGGGTGCGGGTCGCCCGTGCTGCCGGGGGCGTGCGGGTTGCCGGTGCTGCCTGGAACGTGAGGGTTCCCGGTCGGAGAGCCGGCCGCGTGTGGGTTCCCGATCTGATCGACACCACGATGTGGGTGCTCGGTCTGGTCGTCAGCCGGATCGGTGGGCCCCATGCCGTGGTCGGAGCCGCCCCTGCTCGGGTCGGAGTCGACTCGGCCCGGTGCGATCGGTCGCAGGATCGTCCGGATGTCGGCGACCAGGAGCGTCGCGGCCTCACTCGGGTAGGGCTGCTCGAGGCTGAGCACGTTCGGGAGGTCGCGCGAGAGCACGACGGCCAGCGTCGCTCTCCGAGTCGCGTCTGCCAGCCCTGCGCTGAGAGTGATCATCTCCGCGCGGTACTCGGTCAGGGCGACGGCGATCGCGCGCGGGTCTCTGGCACGTGCCCCCGCTAGGCCCTCGTCGATCCGCAACTGGAGTCGATCGAGTCGCGCCGCCCACCCGGCGGGAACCTCGACCGACGGCAGGGTCGCAGTCTCGATGGCGAGCTTGATCGGGTAGAAGGGGCCACCGGGCTGAGCCTGGACCGCCGCAGAGCCAAAGGCAAGGAGCCCGATGGTCGCGGCCACTGACAAGGCCAGGCCGCGTCGCACGGGTCGGTCCAGTCGAGGACGGCTCGGCGCTGGAGCAGCTTCGATAAACGCTCCAAGGACTCGCCCTCTGACCCTGTCGATGGCCGAGTCGTCGATCTGGAAGGATCGCTCGACGACACTGGCGAACTCGGCCGCGTAGGCGACGAACCCCGGCGGCTCATCGAGCGTGGTCATGGTGCGGCGCGCGAGCCGGATCACGACCCGACCTCGGCCAGGCGGATGTCCACCAGGAAGTCTGGTTCGAGGTGACGGCGCAGGGTCGCCAGCGCCCGGAATTGCATCGCCCGGATGCTTCCCTCGCGCTTGCCCATGATCGCCCCGATCTCGCGCGGGCTCAGGCCAGCGAAGAATCGGTAGACCAGGACGTCGCGCTGGTCATGGGTCAGGACATCCAGCGCGTCGCGCACGAGGCGGCGGTCGTCCATCAGCTCGGCCATCGCCGCGGGCTGGTGTCGTTGGTCTAGATGGCCTTCGGCGACGGTCAGCGCCTGCTCGTTCTTGCGCGCCCGAACGAAGTCGATGGCGACGTTCCGGGCGATCCGGAACAGCCATGCCCCGAACGGAAGGCCACGGTCCTGGTAGCGGGGAAGGGCCTCGATCACCTTGACGAACACTCGTTGGAGCAGGTCTTCGGCATCCGCCGGCTCACCGACGCGTAGCAGCAGGAAGCGAAAGAGGCGCCCCGCATAGGCATCGTAGATGGCCGCGAACGCGCGGCTGTCACCCGCCTTCGCATCGGCGACAAGTGCGGCGAGCGTACCTGGATCCAGCTCATCAGCCATGGAAACGGACCTTGACCCTGCCTGTTACGGAGCATCACTCGACGGGCAAGCGCCAAGCGTCTGGCGATCGCCTCGTCCCGTCGTTGGAGGCCCCCGGCCCCCGAGGAGTGGAGCGTACCGGGCGGCGGGCTCGTTGACTGCAACGGTCAGGCCGATCCAGGCGGTTTGCGGTGCGCTGCGACACCGAAGACAGCGATCCATGGGTCGGGACCATCGGTGCCTCGCGCGGTGCGGTCAGACACCGAAAGTCTGGTCGACCCATGACTCTGCCAGTACCAAGGTCCCGCTCCGCTCGTTGTTCTCGACGACATCGGCCACGGCTCCGATGCCCAGTACCAAATGGCTGGAGACCGACAGTGAAGAGACCAGCGCGACTCGGCTCCGCGCGGCTGCGCCCACCGCGAGCGGCCACGCACCGCGGTCAGGCGATCGTCGAATTCGCCCTGATCCTCCCCGTCTTCCTCCTGGTGCTGCTCATCGCCGTGGACTTCGGACGCCTCTATTTCTCGCTCATCGGGATCCACAACGCCGCCCGCGAGGGCGCCGCGTTCGCCGCTGAGAGTCCGACCGACCTCGTTTCGATCGACACCCACGCCCGCCAGGAGACGAGCTCCCAGGCGCAGCGTGGAGAGAGCGCGATCACCGTCAGCGCGACTTGCACGACGGCCAGTGGGGCGACGATGGCGTGTTCGCAGGCCTCAGGCGGTATCGGACCCGGCAACCTGATCACGGTGAAGGTGGCGGAACAGTTCTCGTTCCTGACCCCGTTCATGAACGTGTTCTTCAACGACGACTTCAAGATGGCCGCCTCCTCGACCGCCGGGGTCTTGGGGTATGCAGCCCCTGGGACTGGGACTCCACCCGGACCGTGCCCGCCCCCCGCAGCCGACTTCGTCGTCAGCATCACCTCCGGCACGACGATCTTCGCCGACCCGACCTCGTCGACCCCGAACAGTGGGGTCTGCAACATCTCGGGCTACACCTGGCTGTGGGGAGATGGGGGCGACGACGTCGGGTCGGCGACCGGTGACGCTCACACCTATCTTCTGGCCGGTACGTACACGATCCGGCTGACCGTCACCAACCAGGCCGGCCCGGCGAGCCGGGTGCGGAGTGTCACGGTCCCGGCTGGACCCCCGCCGCCGACCTGCACCGCTCCGAAGGCGTCCTTCACCTATGTCAAGAACGACAAGACGTATGCCTTCACGGACACGACGACCGTGACCGACCCGGTCGGCTGTCCGGTCTCCGACTGGGCCTGGGACTTCGGCGACGGCGTCCTCGGCAACGCCCAGAACCCGCTTCACACCTACCAGGGCAACAACGCTCACACGGTGACCCTGGTCGCGACCAACGCGGCCGGTCCTTCGGCTCCCTACTCGCACGCACAGTGAGGGCCCCGATGTTCGCTCGCCCGGATCCGCGCGGAAACCGCGCCCACCCTGTCGCGCACGGTCAGGGTCTGGTCGAATTCGCGCTCGTCCTGCCGATCTTCCTGCTGATGCTGTTCGGTCTGGTGGACGGCGGCAGGTACGTCTACATGAACAGCGTGATCTCCCAGGCCGCCCGTGAGGGGGCGCGTCTGGCGACAGTCGAGGCGAGATGGCTCGGGTCGAGCGACCCCAGCTGCGCGGCGGTCGGTGGACCGATCTGTCCACCTGCCGTGTCCGGCAGCGCGAGCCTGCAGACCGACGTCGCTGCGGCGGTCAATCGAATGGTGGCTCCGTTCGGTTCGGTCGCGGTGGGCGACATCTACATCCGCTGCACCGACCCGGCGAACCTCCCGACCGGAGCCTGGACCGGCGTCTCATGCGCGGACCGCTCGCACGGGATGGTCGTGTCGGTCCGTGCGGTCATCACGTTCCTTCCGATCACGCCCGGGATCAGCGGCATCGGCGCCGTCACGACCTCTGGCTCAGCCGCAATGGTCATCAACTAGGAGTCCTCAGATGCTCACTCGGGGTCACAACCTCCACTCGCAGCGCGGCCAGATGATCGTCTTGATGGCGGGCGCGCTGACGGTCCTGGTGCTTCTGGTCGGCCTGGTGATCGACGGGAGCACGGCTCTGACGCAGCGACGGGCGTCGCAGAACGCTTCGGACTTCGCCGCGATCGCCGCCGCCCGCGTGGTCGCGGAGTCGATCGGCGGCGATGCGCTGAACGGCACCGACGCGAACGTCCAACTCGCGATCGAGAACGCGATCCGAGCCAACTCCGGGGCGCCGATCGTATTCGGCTCCCCTGGCGGCCCGCGCTACGTCGACGCCAGCGGAAGCCTTCTCGGCTACGTGGGCGCCGGCGTGGTCCCCAGCTCGGCGGTCGGTGTGAAGGTCTCGTCGACAAGGAGCTGGTCGCCGTACTTCCTTGGCATCATCGGCTTCACGAAGTGGTCTGCCGCGGCCGATGCCACGGCCAAGGGCGGCTACGCAGCAGGCGCACCGGCGGGCACCCTGTTCCCAGTGGGCATCGCTGAGAACTTCTTCAAGACGTTCCCATTCTGCTCCGGGCCGGTCAGCAACACCCCCGGCAGCGCCTGCTACCCCCAACATCTGACGCCCGGCAACCTCAACGTCCCGGGCGGCTTCGGCTGGCTGAAGTTCGGCTGCACTGGCTACGGCCTCGGCCAGGTCCCGCCTGCCAATGCCGGTGGCTGCGGCGACTCGATCCCCTTCCTCCAGGGCGAGATCGGGCCGCCATCGAAGAGCTATGGGTGCTGCACCGCAGCGGGCCTGTCCGGAAGCCTCGATCGGATCGGGAACCTGCCCGGCAACAAGGTCTCCGCTGACTGTTCCTATTACATCGACAATAGGGTCACGGTCACGGTCCCCGTCTGGGATACCGCCGGCGGCACCGGTCAGAACGCCTGGTATCACATCATCGGATACGCAGGGTTCCAGCTCACCGGCTGCAGCGGTGGCAAGGATATCGAAGGCGTCTGGCGCAAGGCCATCTTCAGTGGACCGACGACCTCGACACCGGGCTTTCCTGGGGCGGCCCTTGGCGTGGAGTTGATCCGCTGATCAGGTCGTGCCCATAACGCGGCTGCGCTTCGACCGTTGTCCAGGGTGACGACACGCAAGCACAGTCGATGAGGTATCCAGTGAAGAAGCTTCACGCACTCGGCGCGGGCATCGTGGGAATCACGCTGTCCGCCACGGCGGCCCTGGCCGCCTCGCCCCCGGTCGCCGGCGACGCGACGATCAACCACGGTGCCGCCGTCTCTGCCGTGGCGAAGGACGCCACGATCGTTGGCGGCGAGCACGACAATCACGGCGGTGCGGTGAGCGCCATCGCCCGCGGCACGAACGGTCCGGACAACGACGCGAGCACCGACGGCAGCGCCACGAGCACCGAGGACAGCGACGCGAGCGCGCCCGCCACCGGTACCGATACGACCGCGCCCACCGGCAACCATGGCTCGCTCGTCTCAGCAGTGGCCAAGGACCCGACCAAGGTCGGTGGCAAGCACAACAACCACGGTGGTGCGGTCAGCGCCGTGGCCCACGACAAGACCGATCCGAACAGCCACGCCAACGGCCACGCCAACGGCCACGCCGGCGCCCACGCCGGCGCCCACTGATCGGTCCATCCTCCTGCGAACGGCGAACAAGGCCGGAGGCTCTCGCCTCCGGCCGAAGCCGAGCGTAGAGCCGACGTGGCTGGCGTCGTGCCGGTGCGTCTGTCGCAACGGAGCGATCGGCTGAGGTACGCTCGCTGGGTGATGGACTTTCCGATCCGACTATCCCCGGGCCTGCGACCGATCCTCATCCTGTTCGGCGTCCGGACCCACACGGCCGACGTTCGGCTCGATGAGGAGCGGATCGTGGCTCGCTTCGGCTTCTTCACTGCGGAGTCGGCGATCTCCAACATCGTCAGATGGGATATCACCGGCCCCTACCGCTGGTGGCGCGCCGTCGGGGTCCGGCGGACCGTGGGGACCCACGACCTGAGCTTCGGGGGGAGTGCCCACGGCGGTGTCTGCCTCCACTTCCGCGAGCGCGTCCGGATCGGTCGATTGAGCGTCAGCGATCTTTACCTCACCGTCGACGACCTGGCCGGTCTTGGAGCAGCGCTCGCGGCTCGCGGGATCCCAGGCGAGGACCTCCGCGACCACACCTGACGAACGGGTCACCGGATACGACTTCACCTGTCAGGGCGAGGCGTCGACGGTTGCATCAGCCGCAGACGAATCGATCGAGCCGGGCGGCCTGTGTCGACAGCATGGCGTCCAGCCGACTGCGCACGTTGGCGAGCGCGTCGGCCATCGAGGCGTCTGGTGGAAGATCAAGGCGCATGTCCGGATCGTTCGACACGGGGTGCCAGAACCAGCCCTGCGCATCGCAGGTGAGCTCGGGAGCGACATCCTCCGGTCGGATTGGCTCCCCTTCTGATGCAGCGCCTCGCAGCGCGATGGGTCGGAAGATCCGGTCCTCGGGCCGGATCCCGAACGAATCAGCCAGGCGATGAAGGGCCGGAATCTCGTCGATCGCGGCCTCGGGCAAGGAGGCAGCCAGGCGGACTCGAGCCCCGGCCTCGATGAGAGTCCGGATCCCGGTCATGGCTCCGGCGTGTGCGCCCCGGCCGCGGTGCGCATCATGCAGCTCGGGCGACGCCGAATCGAGGCTTACCTGGAAGGCCAGCGGCCGACCAGTGGCGATCAACGGGTGGAGCCGCTCCCAGCGGGAACCGCGCAATAGCATCGCATTTGTCAGGAGTGTCAGCGGGAGGCGATCGGTTACGTATTCGATCAGCTCGGACAGGTCGGGCCGAAGGGTGGGTTCACCGCCCGTCATGAACACCTCGTCCATGCCCGACTTCACCGCTTCGTCGACCAAGGAGCGGATCGTCTCGGCTGGCAGGCGCCGGGGATCGACGCGAGGGCCTGATACGACACAGCAGTAGTCGCACGCGAGGTTGCAGTCGTAGTTCGCGTAGATCCAAAGACGCCGCGGCATGAGCTGTTCGACCGACCGGGGTGCCCCGGGCGTCTTCAGGGATCCGGCGTCGGCGACGTCCGACCAGTCGGTCCGGACTCGACCCTTGCGCACGTAATAGAACGACCAACCAGACCGTGCAGGATCCGGGATGACAGACAGGAGGGCGTTGCCGCTGGCGGTCTCGAACAACCGAAGCTGGTCGCCGACCGAGCTCCTTGGGCTCGAGATCCGGAGGATCTGACCTTCCGACATGCCCAGCAAGGCGACATGGATCCGGATCAGCAACCCAGATTCGAGGTCGACCCGAGGGTCCTCGACGCTCGCGTGAAACGGCAGCTGCCGGCCGTCGCCGTAGCGGGCCGGTGAGCTAGCCATCGACGTCGCGACCGACGCTCGTGGCGGTGCGCGCCAGGGTCGAATACTGGAAGCTCTGGCCGACTCCGGCGGGCGTGTGATGGAGGTAGCGCCGACTGCCCACCAACCGGAACCCATCACCGAATTCCTGGGCAAGGTCCGCGGGTTCGTAGCGTCGGACTGGCATCCCGCTGCACCGCCCGGGACCGTCGTCCGCGAACGTCGCGATGATCGCGACACCCCCGACTCTGACCGTCCGCTCGGCGAGGCGGACATAGCGCCGGCGCGAGGCCTCGTCGAGCAGAAAATGGAACGCGGCGCGGTCGTGCCAGATGTCGAACTGACCGACATCCTCCACGACGGCGAGGTCGCCCACGATCCACTCGATCGCATTCGCGCGCGCGCCGAGGCGGTGCTTCGCCACCTCCAGTCCAGCCTCCGAGATATCGAGGACCGCGATCCGATCGAGGGCGGCGTCGAGCAGATGATCCACGAGGAGCGAGGCGCCGCCGCCTACGTCGATGATGCTCCGCCCGCCACGCGCCACGGCCTCGGCGATGAGCTCCCGCGAGACGATCGGGTCAGGCTCGTACCAGCCCACCGCGTCCATCGCGCGGGTGGCATAGATCCAGTCCCATTGGTTGCCCGATGGGCGGATATCCATGGCACACCAGTCCTTCCTAAAGGGTCAGTCGCGAGCATCCGGACATTCAACGCTCGGCGCGGTCCCCTCGATGACGATTCGATGACGACTTGATCAGGCGGTGTGCTCCTGGACTCCGCCGGTGATGACGTCACGGTGCCGATCGATCCAGGCAGCCGTACGCGGGGCTCCCTGGGAGTGATCGGCGAGCTCGCGGGCGAGCGCCCGTAGGTCATGAACAGTGTCCACGTCGGGCCACGCTGCGACTCGTTTGACGCGCCAGCCCGCGGCGCGGAGCGCGATCTCCGTCGACACCAGGGCCGATCCGCCACCCAGTGGGACGCCGTCAAATGCCGCCTCCAGCCGGTAAGCCAGCCGCGCCCGGGACCGTTCGCGGACGCGGCGTGGCCACCAGCGGGGGACTGCCTGCCAACGCAACCCGACGAGATGGTATCCCCCATCGGGGGTTGGACCGATGACCGCCGACTGATGCGCCGACGCGAGCGGGATCAGAGCAGCGAGGACCTGCTTCGGAGTCAGCGATGGGCTGTCGCCAGCGACGGCCAGAGCCCGATCGGCACCGCGATCGAAGGCAGCCAGGAATACCTCCGACAGCGCCGCAGATAGTCCAGGCTGACCCTGGACGATCGGGCGCCAGTCGGGCCCGATGATCCGGTGAACCGGACTGACGTCATCCTCGCTGGCGAGCATCACCAGCCGGGTCAGCCGGCCCTCGATCGCCGCCTGATGCAAGTTCGCGCCGGCGTCGGCAAGGCACGCCGTCCAGAAGTCCGCGGTCAGCTCCTCCCCGATCGTGGCGGCCAGTCGCGTTTTCGCGTGGCCGTCGCGCGGCGCCTTGGCCATGAGCGCGATCACCGGCCGGGCTCGCGTCTCCTCGATCGCGACGCCGAGCATCGACCGGCCTGCGCCGAGGGAGGCCCGCCATGAGCCGGAAACCTTGCTGACCCCGCCTCGTCGGCGTCGGAACGCAACCGGGTACTCACGGATCCGGGCCATCGGATCGACCATCGCCCTCGTCACTAGCTGCGTTGTCCAACCGTATCGATCGTCATCCGGAGCAAGTCGCTCGAGAGTCGATCGGCGGACGATCTTGAACGGGGGCAGGTCATGGATCGTTCGACCGGTTCGGAGGCTGACGATCCCTGCCACGACCCGATTTCCAAACCTGGCATGCCACGGCATCGCCCCCGACTCGAGGAGGTGGGCAGGTCGGCTGCCGAGCGCGATGTCGGCGCCATCCAGGGCTGCGATCAGGCCAGGCAGGTCGCCTGGATCGCAGGAACCGTCACCGTCGAGGAAGGCTATGGCGTCGTGGGTGTGGCCGTCCGCAGCGTGGGCAAGCGCCCACTCGGTTCCGATCCGGCATGCCCGCCCGTAGCCTCGCGCCGGCTCGGCGATGACGATGCCACCTGCCCTGTGGGCGACCTCGACCGTCCCGTCCCGCGAACCACCATCGACGACGAAGACACAGCAGGCGCCGTGCGTCCGCAGCCCGGCAACGAGGTCGCCGATGGCGTCCGCTTCGTCGATGGCTGGCACGACGGCGGCTGCATGCACGATCCGAGTCACGGGACGCTTGGGCTGGGTACGGGACCCCACAGGACGAACCGTCCGTCATCCGCGACGATCGGTCGGCGCCTGCTGCTCAGCATGAGGCGCTCCGTGGCCCGTCGCGCCGGAGACCAGCCTCCGTCCAGGACGGGGGACCGGTCCAGCAGGATGTAGGCGTCGTCGGGCAGGGTTGATCGCGACGTCAGCTGGACGATGGCCCGCCGACCCGCAAAGGGGACGACCAATCCCGTGTCGGCGACGAGAAGGACGTCCGCCGGGATCGCCGCGCCGAATCGAGCCGCTTCGTCGATGTCACCGGGACGTGCTTGCAGAGTCACGTCAGTGGCGTCAAATGGCGGGATCGCCCCCTGGATCGAACCATCTGCGATGGCCGGCATCGTCAGCAAGAGGGCGGCCAATGCGGTCAGCATCGGAACGCCGCGACGCCGGACGACCGGCCGCGGCTCGAGCTCCAGCCACCGATTCCTCGAGCTCCGCAATCGGCGGCGAATCCGTTGGCCAAGAACGATTGCCCGCCGGCCGCCCAGTCCCGCGGCGACCGTCAATGGCACGTACAGGATGAGCGGGTATTGGAGGAGCAGGTCCGCCTGCCAGGGGTGCGCCGAGAGAAGCACTGCGGCAAGTGGTGGGCCTGCGAGGAGGAGCCATCGGGGACGAAGGAGCGGCAGCCCTGCCAGCGCGGCGATCATGCCTGCCAGTGCGTACCAGGGTGTCGGGCGGGCGATGGCATGGAGAACCAGATCCCCCTTGGTGAACGGCGCCAGGAGGAGCCCCAGACCACTGCCCAGCCACCGGTAGTAGCGGTCGGTATCGGTGACGACGCCGTTCCGGATCCACGGCATCAGCGCCTCGAACACGATCAGCCCCCAAACGAGCGCCACGGCCGCGAGGAATCGCCCTTGGCGCTGCATACTCCCCGGACCGCGCGCGGCAACCAGCAGTCCGATGACCAGGACTGCATACGCCACATCCTCCCGCGAGGTCAGGGCCAGAACGGCAAGAACCCACATCAACCGCGATCGTCGGGTCAGACCGGCCCACCCGGCGAGCATGGCGAGGACGACGCCGATCGTCTCGGGATGGAAATCGGCTCGGATCACCTCCTGGGTCGCGCCCCACAGGGGGATGCCGACGGCGAGAGCGGCAGCCATCGGTCCGGCTGCCCGGCTCGGACGGAGGACTGCCCTGGTCAGGAGAAAGGCTGCTGGGACGAGAGCGCCGATCGCCGCAGCGTGAAGCAGATTGAGGACTCGGACATCCGACCACAGAAAACGTTCGAGCGCTGCCGGAACGAGCAGGAGAGGTGAGAAGTGGAGCCCAAGGAACGAACCTAGGTGAAAGCTCGAGACCCACTGACCGCGCTGCCCGACATTCCACACAAGCTGCTGGAAGAAGCCAAGGTCGTAGTCAGATGCCGCCAGTCCGCTGGTGCGCCCGACCAGCAGACCAGCGACCCAGAGCGCCGCGGCCAGCCCGACGACCCCCACGACAGTGGCCGATCGGTCACGACGGACCCATTCGACCGCCGAGGCAGTCAGAGCGCCAAGCCGACCTCCGACAGCCTCGCCGATCCGTCGAGTGACGTCGACTTCAGCCCGGTTCACATCGAGGCTTCCGCAACGCCTGCTCCTGACTGGCGTCGTTCGGCGCCCGTCAGCAAGCGTCCTCCCGTCGTTCGATAGTGCCCCGCGATCCCGATCGCCGCATCGCGGATGGTCGCATCCACGTTGTGACGAGGGGCCCAGCCGAGAGCGCGGATTGCCCGAGTGTCGAAATCGACCAGAGCCGTGTCACCCGGCCATCCCCCGCCCGCGCTGCCCGACCGACCGGTGTACGACAGCTCGACAGAGTCATCCGGGATCCCGAGCGCGTCGATGACGAGCTCGGCGACACGCCGAACAGAGATCGCACTGTCAGGTCCGATGTTCAGGGTGGTCACCGGTCGTCTCGGGGCCAGCGCGGCAGCGAGTTGCATCCCGCTCACGAGATCGTCGACCGCGATGTACGGCTTAGCCTGCTGTCCGTCGCCGAGGATCTCGAGGCGGCGCGGATCGCGAAGGAGCTTGACGACGAAATCATGGATGATGCCGTGGTCGCTCCGCGCCCCGACCGTGTTTCCGAACCGGAATGCGAAGGACCGCCAGCGATACAAGTGAGCGAATCCAGAGACGATCGCCTCACCGGCTAGCTTCGCCGCCGCATAGTGCGACTCCGGCAGAAGCGGGCCATCACCCTCCGAGGTCGGGATACGGGCAGGGCGACCATATACCACCCCGGATGACGCGTACCACAGCTCGTCGATGCCGTTTCGTCGCATCGACTCACAGATCACGTGGGTCGCAACGATGCCATTGATGAAGTCGTGATCCGGATGTCCGAAGCCCCCCGCGACGTCGGTACCGCTGGCGAGGTGGACGACCCGCGCGTGACCTTTCATGAGGTGCTCGAGGGTGACGGCGTCCGTCACATCCGCCTCGACAAATGTCAAGCGCGGATGGCCGCCGAACCGCTCTGCCCAGTCCGCTGAAGACGTCGCGAGGTTGTCGACGATCGTGACCTCGGCGCCGTCCGAAAGTAGGCGATCGACCAACTCCGCGCCGATGAAGCCCGCGCCGCCGGTAACCAGAGTCCGAGCCGGTCTTGTCCGGTCGCTCACCCAGGCCAGCGCCGACGCGTCGCCGCAAACCGCGCATCGAGCCCATGCCATCGGCCGGCCCGGAGCGCGGCCAGACACAGAAGCGGAACCCACTCGACCGAGTACTCGTAGATCCACTTGTCGTTCCAGAGCGTCGCGAACTGGAGATGGAGGGCC
>JBBQJL010000054.1:0-18158 GCA_038325875.1 Candidatus Limnocylindrales bacterium | reverse complement strand
CGAGCACGGCCATCCTGTCCTCGGCCATCGTTGTTCTCCTTGTCGTCGTCGGTTCTTCACTCCAACGACGCGAGGATGACGCGATGGCCGACTCCTTGGTCAGCCGGTTCGGCTGTTACACCATCATCTGGGACACGACCGCTAAGGACGCCTTCAGCTACGCGAAGAACTCCCCGATCTCAAGCGTCGATCCGTTCGGCTTGTTCTGGTATCCCGCAAGAAAGGGGGACACCTTCCTTAGCATTGCCAAGAGGTACCACCTGACCGTGGCGGGATTGCACTCCTGGAACGGCCTCAAGAACTACGGGAGCCGCAAACGCCTGCCCCCAGGAAAATGCATTTGGATCTACAACCACGACGGGGTCGAGAGGTACCCATGGTTCACCTGGGGACATTGCGCCCCGGACAGCCGAGGTTGGTCCACATTCTCGCCGTGGTATCCGAAGGTAAACTGGATAGATTGCGTTGGATTCTACTTCGCCGGTGTGCTGGCGACTGACGCTATTTTCGGTGTCGAATACTACCTGCTACAAGCCGAGATCAGGGGCCTCTTCACTCCGGCATGGGTCGCCTTCTTAGGCCTTGTGATACCAACCGCTGGGTTCGCCGGAATCGAGCTCATACTATTCATGCAGCACAGCAGGGCATGCGGGGGACACTAGAGCCTCACTTCGGAGCATTGTCGTGGAAGCACGCGTTGTCGTCGTATTGTTAGTGTTCCCGATCGTGTGGAGTGCCGGCCTCCTCTGGCTCATTTCTCGGATCCGAGCTGGCAGAGTATCTCCGACTGCCGGCGCGGCCTGGTTTGCTGGCGGGATTGCCTTTCTGCCGATGGTTCCTGTTGTCTCGGGCATCACCGCGTTTGATCCACTGGTCCTCGTGCTGATTGCCGGGCCCGTGGCTCTGCTTGCATTCTTCGCGTCGCGCCGGGCCTTCATAGAAGTGGCGTCGGAGCATCGCCAGTAGAGGCTGGCGCGGAGAAGGGATCGAGCAACCGCAAGTCCACGAGATCGGGGTCCAGGTTCGACTCCGTGGCCCAACAGCCATCTTGCCACTGAGATTCGTTCGCGGCCACCATTTGAACGCTCTATAGCGGCATCGAGCTTGCGGCGCTCTTGGGCGCGTGGCGCACTCCATCAGAGAATCCTTGGTTCCATGGACGTGTGGGCGGTCCCACCCACGGTCAAGTCCTGTCAAGGGGTGTGAGTCGGCCTCCAGCATCGACCGGCTCTCAGACGAAAGCACCCTTCTTGGCAGGTCGCCGACGTGACGACAGGCGCACGCGGCGGTGGTCGCCTGGTGATTGGCTGAGGATCCGGCGAACGGCTCGGCGACCTTAATAGATGACCTGGATCATGGCCGAGCGTCGCGCAGGCGACCAGGGACCCCCAATCTGGCGTTCATGCTCATGTCGGAACCGCCATCGAAATCGTCGTCTTGACTCCTCTCGCCCCGACCACTTACGAGTATTCCGACCTCCGCCGGCAATGCCGCTGCCAGGCCGTGCCTGACGGCGTGCGCGCTGAGGTGGACGGTCGCCTCCTGGATCCCTAGGACATCGATCCGGTCGAAGAGCGTGCTGGCCAGCAGTTGTCGGCCCTTCCCGCCTTCGGCCTTCCGCCAGGTCTCCGGCAGCTCTCGGACGTAGCGCACGGCGACATCGGCCGGAACCCCTTCCGAAGCGGGTCGAGATTCGGCTGCGGCCTGGTCCCGATCCAAGGTGGCCATCGTTCGTTCCAGGGCTGCTGAGTCCCGATCGCGAAGGTAGCGGGCCATCGCCCGCTCGCGTGCTCGAGTGATCCGATCGAGCGCAGCGGTGTCCTGGTTTGGCTCCGTCCGAGCGACCTCGTGAACCACGCCTGCGATCGCTCCGGCTCCGATGGACGCCTCGGCGAGCAGACTCTCGACGATCTCCTCGTACAGCTCACGGCGGTAGGCGTGACCGGGGGACTGGCCGCGACCGCGATGCTCCGGTCGTGCCGCCACGAACGACGGACACGGTTCGCGGTGGCGGTAATAACCGGTGTCGCCGGTGAGCTTCTTGCCACAGGCGGCGCAGTGGAGCATGTCGAGCGCATAGGGCCGCCGGGGATCGGCCGGTCGTCCGGAGTTCGTCGCCCGTCGCGCGCGGACAGCTCGAGCCGCGCTCCAGGTCGCCTCAGGGATGAGCGGGCTCCAGCTGGCCGAGGCACCGTCGCGGAGCCGTCCGACATACAGCGGCGAGGTCAGGACACCCCGCACCGTGAACAGGGGAAGGTCGACCTCTCGGGCGACGTCGCGATCCGTGCACCCGGCGGCTGCAAGCTCGAAGATCCGGCGGACGATCGGGAGTCGCTCGGGATCGGGTTCCAGGAGCTTGTCGGTGTTGCGGCGGAAGCCGTACGGCGGACGACCGCCCGGATCGCGCTGCTTCGTCAGCTTGGAGGCATAGCCCTCCTTGATCCGGCGCGACAATCGGCGGCTGTAACGCTCGGCGTCCTTGGCCTCGTCAACGAGTTGATCCCAATGACGCTCGGCCGAGCTCAGGATCTCCTCGTCGCAGAAGAAGACCGGGACACCGGCCGGATGAAGCGTGTCCTCGAGCAGTTCGAGGGTTCGACGGAGATTGCGCTGCCAGCGCGAGACGTAGCCGACGAGGAGGACCTCGAAGTTCCCGCGCTGCGCCGCCGCCAGCATCTCGGTCATCTCGACCGAGCGGTAGACCGTCCGACCCGAATGGGCGGCCCGCCAGGCCAGCCCGGAGTCGACGAGTCCGAGCTTCACGATCGCTCGGTCCTGGAGCTCGGCCTGAGCTTCAGGCCCGTAGCGGTCGAACTGCCCGGCCGTGCTCTCGCGGATCCAGCGGGCCGCGCGTCTCCCGGACAGATCCTCGATCGTGCTCGGTAGACGGCTCATCCGCGTTCTTTCGCGACGATCTGCAGTCGGGCTTGCCGGGTGCGGCGGTCGCGTTGCTCGTTGGCCCAGCGATCGCGGACGAGTTGGGCGAGGGCGATGACCAAGGGATCCATCGAGTGATTGTCCCTCGATCCGGTCGACTCGGCCAGCGCTGGGTTGCCGCTGAGGACCACGAGGCGAAGCTTCACGGGCGAAGCGGTCGGGCAGTTCCGATAAGCACGCCCACGACTCGCGCGATGCGCCGCTGACCGTCGAGCGGGCGGCGGGAGTCGATCGGGATGCCGACGGCGGACTCGACTCCCCCGTATTGGCGCCCTAACGGCGGTCTCCGGCTCCGCCTGGCTCACCGCAGAACCTCGTCGAAGTCCTCGTGGCCGCCGAGCCCGAGGACCTGCAGCCAGGCGGCGGTGCCGACCGGCGTGGGGCAGCGCCGCGGTGTGGGGTCGACGAGGAGCGCGCCGATGGTCGTCCGCACGATCCCCGGGTTGAGGGCGATGACGCCGCAGTCGAGTCCGCGAGTCTGGAGCTCGGGCAGGACCAGCGCCCAGGCCTGACCGGCGAGTCCCGCGTAGCCGCCCTTGTGGCGCGCGGTGCCGGCGAGGGCGCTCGCGCGACCGGCCGAGCCGACCACGAACAGGAGATGCCAGCCGGTCTTGTGGCGGAGCGCCGTCTCGTATCGAGTGAGCTTGTCGCGGATCACCGGACCGCGTTCGGTGTTCTGGTCGATTTCGAGACAAAGGACACCGGATCCCGTCGCTGCCCGGAGGACGACGACGGCATCCGGATAGATCCGCGGCAGGAGGTCGTGGGCCATGACTTCCGATAGCCAGGCCTGGACGAGCGGGTCGGTCGCGCCGCCTCCGCTGGCCCGCACGAGCGCGCAGACGGTCTCGACGGCATTGAGGCTGTGACGGAGCTGGGTGCCGGCTCGCGAGCGAGTGAGTGGGTCGTAGCCGAGACGACGACGACCACGAGGCGAGACCCGGAAGGCGAACGGAGCACCGCCGCGTGTAGTGGGCGGCAGGATCGCCCGTTCGAGGTAGCCAGCGCGATAGAGGACGGAGAGCCGTTCCTGCGCCGTTTGCCGGCGGGTGTAGGCGAGGGTCACGAGCTGGGCCGTTGTCGCGACGTCGGCGCGGTAGAGGATGCGCAGAGCGGCGCGATCGCGGTATGACAGGAACCCTGGATCGACGATGACCCGGCGAGGTGGTGCGGGTGCGGCGGTGAACGCACCGATCATGGGTCTGTAGGGTCTCGGCCCGGATCGTGCCTTCCCACGCACGGATGCCGGGGCAGGGAGCGGGGTCCCGAAACCCCGATCGCGGACCCCATCGGTGCCGACTGGCTGCGGACGAGCGAATCGAGAACTGACGACTGCTGGTGGTGATGCTGGTGGACCATCGGAGGGCGACCTCATAGAAGGACTGTGCGTACCTGTGTTTCGACGACTGGCCACGTTCCCGTCGATGCAGTGGTCCGCCTCGGGAGCCGTCACGCCTGGGACGACCGGCCCGAAGGGAAGCCGCTGCACCGAACAGCCGCAGCGCTGACGTCCAGCCGATCGACCCGAAGATCGTCAGCGACCGCCGGAGCGTGACTCCAGACACGGTCGACGCGACGGACCGCAGCGCATCCTGCTCAGCCCGCGGAGACGGCTTCGGGCGACCGACGTAGGCGTCAGCCGCCGAGCCTCGATGCTACGCCGATCATCGGCCCGATGGAAGCCAAATTGTGTACAGGATTGTGTACCTTCGAATCGACGTAGGCTCGGATGTCCTCAAGCTCCTGCCCAGATCCCTGAGCAGATTCGCGCCCGACTTGACAAGTCCTAGTACTCACGTGCGGTGACAGGCTGCGCCAACAAGGTCGAAAAACCCTTGCCCTTGTGACTGAGCGGAGCATACGTTCGCGAGACGCAGGCTGACCAATCCGTCGGCGGCGCGGCACGGCAGGAGGGTCCCGTGGCAAGCCCGATGGGTGTTCGTTCGCGCCTCGTCACAACCGTGGCGGCGGCGGGCCTCATCGCCGACCTCCTCGTTGGCTCGACCCCGGCCGTCGCCGGAAGTCCGAGCCCGAGCGCTGGCGATCCGACGGCATCTGCGGCGCCCAGCGGGTCTGCGCGGTCAGCTCCGGCTCCGACCCCAACCTCGGTGACGAGCCCGAGCCCTGAACCGACTCCAGGCGGCCAACTCAAGCCGGGCGCGTCGGAGATCACGTCTGCTCGGACCGACGCATCAACGACGTATGACAACCACGACGGCACGTTGACCACGGACTTCTATACCCAGCCGGTCTATTACAAGCCGGGCGGCAGCGGCGCCTTTGTCCCGATCGAGGTTGGCTTCGCACCGAATACCAAGGGTGGCGACGCGGTCGCGGTCTCCGACAAGGCGCCGGTCGCGGTGACTGTCGCCCCAGCGGCGGCGGCGCATGGATTCTTGCGATTCGGCTCAGATGGCCACACGGTGAGCTTCGGTTTGCCCGCGGACGCGAGGTCCAAGGCGACGACGATCGATCCGGCTACGGATGGCCGGATCGCAACCTACGCCAACTTCCTCCCAGGCGTCGATCTGCGGGTTATCGCCGGAGCGACCGGCGCAAAGAGCTTCTTCGCCTGGCGCGAGGCGCCGAAGGACCCGAGCCTGACATTCAGTGTGGAGGCTCCAGGTCTCACGCTTACGCTTCAGGACGACGGCTCGATCGGCTTCTTCGATGCCGCGGGCAAGCTCGTCGGCCGGATGCCCCGGCCGTTCGCCGTCGATTCGACGCCAAACGAGACGCTCGGCTCGGGGCTCTACACCGACAAGGTCAGCTACACCCTCGCCAAGGACGGAGCGTCCGTCACGGTCGCGGTGGACCCGACCTGGCTCAAGACCGCCACGTACCCGGTCTACATTGATCCGACCTGGGCGAACGCCGGCTCGTCGAGCTACGGCGATGCCCACATCGCATCGAACTACCCGTCGACGAACTTCGACAACTACGTCCGTCCGGACTCGCCCTACTATCACGAGCTCTGGCTGGGCGACGACCCATCGGGCACGTCTGGGACGAGTTACGACTACCTGCGCTGGAACCTGTCCTCGATCGTGGGGACGACGATCGACTCGGCCACGATCGACATCTACCCCTACCACCAGTACTACAACGCGCCGACCTCGACGAAGACCTGGCTGGCGCTCGTGACGACGAGCTGGACCGAGACCCAGCCAACATGGAACAACAAGCCCGGCAGCAACGCGACGAACCAGGTCAACGCGAACTGCGTCGAGGCGACCACCTGCACGTTCAACGTGCTGGCCTACACCCAGGGCTGGGCCAACGGGACCGCGAACTATGGCATCAAGCTCTGGGAGAACGGCAACGGCTCGACCTACTGGAAGCGCCTCATCTCAGCGGAGGAGGGCGGCAGCCACGTCGAGCACATGTCGGTGACGTACCACACCCCGGTCGCAACCGTTGTTTCCCCTACCGGTGCGACCGGCAGTCGGACGCTCACCTGGGCGTACACGGACTCCTCGGGCCACGCACAAACGAACTGGGAGGCCGCCGTAGCCTCCGACGCCGGGTTCACGAACATCCTGACCAACGGATCGTGGAGCGGCACCGGGATTGCAACATCGACCGCGATCCCCGCCAACGTCACGCTTGTCAGCGGCACGACCTACTTCTGGCGGGTCCGGGTCAAGGACGGCACGAGCTGGTCTCCGTATGCGAGCACGTCATTCAGCTGGGACAACGGTCCGCCCACCTTGTCGAGCTTCATCGCGCCAAGCACCCCGACCGCGGCCACGAGTCTGGCCTACACCCTCACCTTCAGCGAGCCGGTCAGCGGCCTGGCCGCCGGCGACTTCGCGATCACGGGCACGGCCACCGGCTGGAGCGTCAGCTCGATCACCGGCTCCGGGCCGTACACCGTCAGCCTCGGCTCGGGGACCGCCGGGACGGTCATCCTGACCCTCAACGCCAACACCGTCAGCGACGGCGCCGCGAACACCGGCCCGGCCAGCGCGAGCACCGCCACGACGGTGACCGTCGACCGGACGGCGCCAGTTGGGACATTCACCATCCCGGCAAACACCACAACGCAAGCTGCCACTCAGGTTGTCGTCACTTGGAGCGAGGTCGAACTCGGTTCCGGCGTGGCTTCGCGCTCGCTCCAGCAACGGCGAATGGTGTCTCCAGGAGATGGAACGTGCCTCGGCTTTAGCTGGGCCAACGATGGTGCTGCTTCGTCAGGGGTCAGTCCAACGACCGCGACATCCCTGTCCGACGGCTGGTGCTATCGCTGGACGCTCACGTTGACGGACGTCGCCGGCAACTCGTCCGTCACGACCTCATCGACGGTCCTGGTTGACGCCATTGCTCCAACGGCTAACTTCACCACCCCGGACGAAGGAACCACTACGACGATTGGCTCGGGCGGATCGCCGCTCGCATGGACAGAGAATGATGCGTCGTCAGGGATCGCCGGGCGGGCTCTGCAACGACAGCGGACAACGTTCTCTGGCGGGACATGCGACACGACATGGACGGTGGATGGGTCGCCGACGAATTCTCCATCGCCGACGATTACAACCGGATTGGCGCTGACAACCTGCTATCGGTGGGTTCTGACGCTGACCGATGCGGCTGGCAATTCTGCGCAGATCACATCGGGCACCATCCGGATCGGCGACTCAATTCTTGACAGTCCGATCGCGTCACAGAACGTCTTTGCCTTGCAGCCTCTCATTGCCGAGACAGCACTGCCGTCAGTGACGAATGTCGAGTTTCTCGTGGACGGCGCGACGGTCGCCAGCGACGCCTCCGCGCCGTATGTTGTCCAAGTGGACACTGCGAGCATGAGCGCAGGACCGCATCAGTTGCAGATCAAAGTGACCCAGTCAGGCGGGGCTACAACGACGACAAGCGCATCAACCGTGACCGTCGCCAACAACCTCGGTCCCGGCGATCGGATCGCCAGCGACTTTGCTGTTCAGACCCTGAGTCTTGACGCTTACGTGATTGATGGCGTCTACGCGACGGTCGCTCCGAACGCTTTGCCAATCCGATATCAGTCGAACAACCCCAATTCGGGCGCTCAGACACTTGGAACGTATCTCGTAAACCGTGACCAGCTCCAACAGGTATCGAAGGATGAACTCGATGCGTTCATGGCACAGCCGTTAAGCGGCGACTTGTACCAGCCGACCGCGAATCTAGGCCAGGCTGAGCCGAACTATGATGGTTGCGGCCTTACCAATACGACTCCGGCGGGCAGGGGTGGATATCCCTCATTCACCGTGACATATTGCGAGACATCCTCGTCTTCACCCACAGGAAGTCACTTCAAGTTCGTCTATGTTATCGGGGTCTCGAACACCGCCGCGACGGTCGAACGTCGCGACGACGGCGTGAATGGTGGCGTTGCGGGGAATAGGATCCCTGACTTCGTCGACCAGACCGCCGCTGAACTGGAAGATGCCTATGCCTTCTATGTCAGTGCGCTCGGGTTCTCGGCACCGCTGAGTGGGTCGGACCAGATCACGATTGGCTTGAACGCGGCCGGCGGTTCTGGAAACCTTGCCAGCAAGGACTTGTTCGGCCTTGGAGGCATCAAACTCAATCTGAATCCCGGGGACGTTGACGTCCTGACGGGCGCCGCCCCTCACGAATTATTCCATGCGTTCGAGTACGGTTACAGGGATGCGTACTTTGACACGGGGTACTTCGAACGGGAGTTCTGGTACGAAGCGACGGCAAACTGGGGCGCTCACAAGTACGTCGACTACCATCGGAGCGTCGACCCTGCGTTTGCGCCCAAGAATGGCTGGACTGGCGATCTCGGAGCGTACTTCTCGACTACCGAGTCCGAACTGTCCGCGATGAACCTAAATCACGAGGAGCGACAGTACGCAGTCAGCTTCCTCGCGCAATACCTCGACGAGCAGTTCCCGACGACCTATCCAGTGCGCCGCACATGGGAGTTGATCGCATCTGGTCAGACGGCCAAGCAAGCCATCGCGACTGCAGTCGCAGAGCAACCGAGCGTGACGTTCGCTGGATTCTTGCAGGGCTACGCCCAGACAGCCTATCAGCTATCTCTGGGGGATCCCGACCTTGCGGCGTGGATTGTCGCTCTCAAGGACTACACGAGCAGGCCTAATGGACACCCCGTTGGCAACCCCTTGTACGTGGGCCCCGACGCGTACGGCAAGGACCGACCTTTGCGGCATCTCGCGATAGCCTCGCCAACGGCTGACGTAACGGGGGAGATCGACCTCGGTGAGGAGGGCATGGGCTATGTCGACGTCGATCCCCAGGTGGTTCTCAGCGGACAAAATGGCACAGTCTCGGTCCGCGTCCTAAGGCCTGACGAGAACGTGCAAGCCCGCATCGTTGCCTACAAGTTCGTTGATCCGAACGACCCGCAGCTTGGGACGCTCCCGTGCGGATCGGACGATCTCGTCTTTACAGGGAGCGAGGGGTACGCCTCCGTATCGATCGATGGCCTTTGCAGGTTTGCCACCATCATCATCGATCGGTCCGGGCCATCGTCCTTCTCGCTCTTCGGATCGAAAGTCAAATGGTCCGCCAGTGCTTGGCTCTCACAAGGATGACACGTGACCAGTCCATTCGAGGTTAGGAGACGCCTCCAGCCATTTGGTCATGCTTCCGGTCGTCGACACGGCCACATCTTGGCCATTGGGGCCTTTGGTTTGGCCCTCGGATTGGTGGCCGGCTGTACCTCGGACAACCACCCCGTCGTCCGGATCGTCAATCATGCGAATGTGGCTGTCGACGTCATGATCGTCGACGAGGGATCCGACAACGAGAAGGTGATCGAGACCAACATGAAGCCGGGTATGGAAGTCACGTATGACCGACTCCCGAGCGACCAGTGCTCGCCCGTGCAGCTCGTCGCCAAGAATCAGCAAGGGACAGAGATCGCGAGAAACGTGGGTCCAATTTGCAGGCCGTCGACTTGGGTAATCGAAATGCCCGGTTCGTCACCAGGCGGATCTTGAACGTGGGCTCACGCAACCCCACCGAGCGCGCCGTCGATCCACACGGGCAATAGGATCTTAGGCGCTGGTCTACCACACGGTGCGCTGCTTCAAGCTCGATCCGCCGCCACATGTCTATCGGCGATGCAGCTCCGTTCGGTCGATGGTGGGAGGACGCTTAGAGACGGGCCAGCTCCTCTTTCGACGTTCGGGCGGATATCGGCGATTCCGCGGTTCAAGCGGACCTGACCGTGGACGCGTGACGGAGGACAATTGGTTCGATCCGAACTCTCACCTGGATAGCGCGTGAGCTTGTCCCGGATGACCGGACCCCGTTCGGTGTTCTGGTCGATCTCGAGAGTACGTTCATGCCTGGCTGTTCAAGTGGGAGTGCTTCTTCTTTTACTGCTGGAAGAGGCTCGTCGATACCAAGGAAAGTCACATCGTTTCTTGGGGAAGGGTCAGCGCGGTCGTATCCTACAAGTGCGTCGGTGATGCGCCCCACAGGTTCCGCATCGAGACGTATCACGAGGTAAGAGGGATTGACGGTGTCCTGTGGCGGACCTATCGCGCAAGCACCTCACAGGGAGACATAGTCTGTGACTAGGGGTGGAGAGCGTAGCATCGCCAGGGCTTCCCCACGCATTTTGTCCCCATTCCATCTCGAAAGTGGCTTTGCTGCGTGAGCCCCGACCCGTGAGCCCCGACCCGACTTTCGACTCCTCTCAGCGCGAGACTTCGAGGACGGACCGCTTTTCATCCTTGCGTGGGGTAATACACGCATCAATTGATCCAGTAACGTCCAGCGCCGCCTCCGAACACTGGGTGGCACAACACCAGTCTGGCTCGTCAGCGGGAGAATGGCGCATGGGCCCGGGTCGGCGCACAGATCGCCCTGGGACAGATGTTGGCAAGCGGCCCGGCCAAGATATTGTCGACCCTGTCATGGTGCATCACGTCTGGCTCGAGCGCCCGTGGCGTTGGCGTGTCGAGAGCCGTCGAACCGACGGTCGGCTACATCGCCTGGCGATCATCCGAGACGACGAATGGTGCGCGTGGGAGCGCGGCCACGTCGCCAGGCGAGGGCCAGACGAGCCCAAGCTGAGCAAACCCGAGGTCGGGCTTGACGTTGCGATCATGGCCATGGTGGATCCGGAGGAACTCTTGGCGCGACTTGATCTCCGAGACGGGCTGAGTACGCTCGGCCTCGAAGGCGATAGATCCAAACGGTCGAGTCCACCTCGACTCACGATCGCCGTGCCGGTCTCTCGGGACCAACTCGTCCTGTGGCTCGGTACCGATTCGTTCGAACTTCAGATTGATCCCGATCGGGGAGTCGTCATGCGACTGATCGCGCGCTTCGGCGCCGACGTCTTGGCATGCTATGAGTTCACAGACCTCGTATTTGATGAACGCCTCGGGTCTGACCTCTTCGACGTCTCGATGTCGGCGGTCGACCCAACCTAGAAATCTCGCCGAACCTCAAGGATGCCCCCGCCAAGGCGCGGAGACGATCGCCTAGGGTTCCTCATGCATCGCGCTCTCCCCCTCGCGGACTCCCCACCATGGCTTGAGAGGCGGAAGGTCGGCCAGCCCCGGATCCTTCGGCTGCGGCCTCTCGCCATCGTCGTTGTCCCAGCGGCGCCCGTACTGGTCGAGGACGTCGCCCCAGCCGAAGTACGGGAGCGGCTGGCTAGGGGCGTGGTCAGCCGCGTTCCGTCCACGAGGCGGAACTCGTGGAGATGAGGCCCGGTCCCAACGCGCGAACGTGTCGTCGATGGCCCTGGCCAGCTGGGCGAACGTGTGGGTCCGCGCGGCAGCGAAGATGCGACCCGGCCGCGGCCAGAGACGCTGGCCGTGACCCTCCACCAGGTCGACGCGAATCGAAAACCCAAGTGCGCGGCACCAGCGAGTGCCCTCCTTGGCCGGGCTCCAGCAATCTGCGGTCAACGAACGATGCTACTCGCCAGAAGATCTGGTCATGCCGCAGAACTCAAGGGCGAGGGTCCGCTCCGAATGACCCCGCGCGGGCTGGCTCCCTCCACCGCCCAAGAACTCGTTGGGTTGAAGTGATGCGAACCCTTACCCGTAAGGAGTCGTCCCGACTCCTCTCGCCCCGACCGCTCACGGACCTTCGACCAGCTGGGCAGTGCATCTGCCGAACCCGTGCCGGACGGCGAGTTAGTTCAGGTTGACGGTCCCTCCGCCGAAACCAAGAAGATCGAATCGGTCGAAGAGCTCGCTATGGCCAGGAGCTGACGACCTTGGCCGCCGGCTCCCCCGGTACGTTCGGGGAGCTCCCGGACGCAACGATCGGCGACCCGACGTTGATGTCCAGGCGCTCTCGTAGCCTGTCAATTCGTGGCATCAGGTCGAAGTCCTTGAGAGGCGTCACGAGCGGCTGGCTGAACTCGGGTCGTGGCTGCCGGGGCTCCACCAAGGTCAAGCGTCGCCATCGAGAAGAACTGAGTGGAGTGTCCGCGCCGACTACCTGTGGCCGGTCGGTACCAAGGTCCGGGATACGGTCTGGTCGCCAGCGGGCGCCTAATAGATCAACGACCCGAATGCTTGGTGGGTCCGATGCCTGGAGGGACGGGCCATGAGGCGGTACAGCCACACAGTCAATTCGATGATCGCAGCAGCCGCCGCTTGCTTGCTGATACTCGGAGCGAGTTCAGTAGGCGCTAATGCGGAAGGACTAGCGCTTCGCGATGCGGTCGCTAAGGAGCTTGGACCGGTGCAAGAGGCACTGCGACAGGCTTTCCCATCCTCCTTTGGGGGCCTCTATGTTCAGCAGGACGGTACCCCAATGATCGAGGTCGTTGGGCCTGATCCGAGGATCGTCACCCTAGTATCCGGTTACCCCCTGTCCGTCGAGCCGGTGTTTGAACCCGCTGCCTATTCAGAGACCGAGCTTGACGCGCTGCACGCGTGGGTCCGGGACCGCGCAGACGACTCATTCTCGATCGACGGGGTTTCTCTCGCGGCCATCGAAACGGACATCATCAACAACCGCGTCAACGTGTATGTCGTCGGCCCAACTGCCGACGATTTGGACAGGCTCGTCAAAGACATGAAGCCCGGGATAGTTGTGATTCAGGCGAGCGGCTATGCCGGCGCGAACGCGTGCTCGAAGTCCAACTGTCCGAATCCTCTGAAGGGAGCTCTATGGCTTTACCAGAGCAGCACCTTCTGGTGCATGTCCGGGTTTGTGTTCCGTCACCCGGCGACGGGCAAGTACTACCTCTCGACCGCTGGGCACTGCAGCACTATCGGCGATACATACCAGCATCCGAGCGGCACGAACATCGGCCAGGTCACTCATCAAGGATGGGTGGATCAGAGCACGGCGGACGTCTCTCTGATTCAAATCGCCTCCTCCAAGAAGAGCAACCTCATCATGGACAGCAACACTTCGACGCGCGCGATGACCTCACGGGAAGATCCGGCAAGCAACGAGGTGATCGGAGAAGGAGCTTGTGCGTCCAAGAAGACGACAACCAACTGTGGGTCCCTGATAAGCGTTAACAATACGATCTCGATCTGTGAGGGAGCCTGTCACACCATCACGCACATGCGGCGAGCGAGTGTGAGTAGCGTAGGAGGCGACAGCGGTTCGCCCGTCTACTATGGGTTCAAGGCGATAGGGATCATCAGCGCCTCGTATCCGGGAGCCCCCGGCGACAGTCTGTACTCCCACGTTCGAAACGTGGAGCTGAAATGGTCGATGGTCACTCAGATAACGCCGTAGGTCGACCCTACGGACCTGCGGCTCGACGAACGTCGATCAGGATCACGTAGCCCGTTCTTCCACAGGCATCTGGTGCCTCATCGACGTACGGTCCGCTGCCGCCGGCATAAAGGAGATCGCCTGCACGGGCGATCTCCTTGCCCGTTCCGTCGAAGATGATCTGGAGATCGGACGACGCCGAGAAACCCATCGGCCAGACGATGCGTACGTCCTGTCCCGAGCCCTGGATCGTCATCCACAGACACCCTGCAGCCTGGCGAAGCGTACCGTCGATTCCGTGGCCTGCGTCAGTGCAGGGGACGGTGCCCGTCGGAGGGGCACACGGCGAGTGATCAGGCAGAGCAACGCGTCCCAGTGGGGGCGAGGCCGGCGCGCTCGCGAGCACCGCAGGTGTCCCCGTCGCAGATCCCAACTGAGCGCCATACGATCGCAAGAAGACGAGACCTAACACGAGGACGACTCCACTGGCAATGAGCAAGCCAGCTGGGGAGACCAGGCCGTAGCTCTCTCGTTGTGGCGCATGAGGAGGCCGACGTGCCGAGTCGGCCAGCCGTCTCCACTCCTCGAGGATCTGATCAGCACGTTCTTCGTTCAAGAGTGTGCCTCCAACTTAGCGCGCGCACGGCTCACCGCAGCTCGTAGCGCCCCGGCAGTGGAGCCAACCAGTACCGCGGCCTCGTCATACGTGTGGCCATCGATGGCAACGAGGATCAAGGCGGCGCGCTCCACCTGGCTCAGCTGACCCATCGCCATTTGGACGTCCATCCACCTCTCATGGTCCGAACCGGCCAAGGTCGTCGGTCGCCATGAGGGGACGAGACCTCTCCGCAGCGTCCGAAACCTGTCGATTGCGAGCCGCCGCGACGTCACGATCAACCAAGGCAGAACCGGCCTCGTCCAATCTATGGAGGCGCGAGCGCGCCAAAGCTTCAGGTAGCTGTCTTGCACAAGGTCTTCGGCAACAGCCCAATCGTTAGTCCATGCGAGCACGAAGCGAAAGAGGTCGTGCCAATGCGCTGCAAAGGCCCTCTCGTACTCCGCGGCCATAGCCTGCTGGCGGGTGACGGTCACATCCACATAATGAAACACGACGGGAATGGTCGAATCGCGCGCTCGTTGGGATTTTTTAACGAACCGGTCCGCCGCATCTGCGCTCAAGCCAAGACCGAAGGGCATTCGAGGTAGATTCCACCCGGTTGGCGGCGGGGTCGGAACAGCCAAACACCGGACACTGGAGACCGGAACATTCGGCCTTGAGATCCGCGGGCGGAGGCGAAAGGTCCTTAAGGCGCGAGCGCCAGTCATGCACGATCGGTCAAGTCCCACGACGTGGTGTGGCAGAGCGGTCACGAGAAGAAGGCTACTTGGTGCCGCCGGTCCGTCGCGAGGCTGCATGACCGGTCGCGGGGTGGGGCTGGGATGAGGAGCGGGTCAACAGGAACTGACTGTGTCGATCTGAAGGGACGCATCCTCGTCCTTGCAATCGGGCTTCTTGCGCCGGGGTCCGGCTGTGCCGACCGTTCTTTGCCAAACGAGTCTTGCGACGGTCCGGAGTTCCGAGCCTTCGCTTGCACCTTCGACGGCCTCCCAAGCTGCCACTCCAACGCCGCCGCTCCCATCGCTGGCGGCGGGCCTCCCCGCCAGTCGCCCGACTGAACGGCCGTGACTTCGGTAGAGGCTCCGGGGGTGCCCTGAGTCAGGCTCCACGCCTGAGGATTGGCCACGCTTCGGCGACGACTCGTACCCTCACTCGTAAAGCGTCGTTCTGACTCCTCTCGCCCCGACCATTTCGACATCATTAGGCCCGAACGCGTCGGCCAGCCCGTGGTCGAGCGCCTCCTGCGTCGGCTCGATCTGTACCTGACGGATCCCCAGCACCCGGATCCGCGCGAATAGCGTCGCGGCGAGAGCACGGCGGTCGTCGGGATCGGCGTCGGCCCACCAGTCGGGCAGGCGTTCGAGGTAGCGGCGGATCTCCGCTGGCGGCAGCGCCGGCTGTTCTCGATCGGTGAGGGCATCGCGCTCCGCGACATCGAGCTCGCCCATCGTTCGTTCCAGGGCCGCCGGGTCGCGATCGCGCCGGTAGGTCGCGAGTGCGCGCTCCCGCTCCTCCTCGATCCGCGCGAGTCGAAGCTGGTTGGGCTCGGCACCAGCACCGCGGGTATAGGTGTCGCCGACCTCGTCGATGTCCGCTGCGCCGAGGCGGACGCGGTCGAGGACGAACGGCACGATCGCCTCGTACTCGTCGCGGCCATAGCTCGCACCGGGGATGCGCCGGTGGCGCCCGCGAACCCCGCCGCCGGTCGGCCGCGCCGCCATGAACGGCTCGCACGCCTCGAGGTGGCGATAGCGGTCCTTGTCGCCGACGAGCCGGCGGCCACAAGAGGCGCACTCGAGCATCGGCAGGGCGTACGTCCGGCGCGTCTCCGGACGACCCGGCGAGCGGCGATTGCGTCCGGCCCGCAGGTCCTGGACCAGGTTCCAGGTCTCGGGCGCCACGACCGGCGGCCAGTTGGCAGGTGCCCCGTCGCGGAGTCGACCGACATAGAGCGGCGAGGTGAGGATGCCCCGGACGGTGTACAGGCCGATGCCGAGTCGACCGGCCACCTCGCGATCGGTCAGCCCGCTCGCCGCCAGCTCGTACGCCCGGCTGGCCGTGCCGATGTGCTCCGGGTCGACCTCGACGACCTTGGCCAGACCGACCCGTCGGAAGCCGAAGGGCGGATGACCACCCGGGTCGCGATGGGTCTCGCGCTTGGCGGCATACCCAGCCCGGACGTTGCGGCTCTGCTCGCGCGAGTTGATCTCGGCCGCCTTGCACTTGTCGACGAAGCGCTCCCAGTCGACGGCATTGCTGGTCAGGATCCGATCGTCGCAGATGTACACGACGACACCCTGGCGATGGAACCAGCGCCGATAGGTGAGGGCGAGGGCGAGGTCGCGCATATAGCGCGCCGTGTAGCCGACGAGGAGGACGTCGAACCCGCCCGTCTCGGCGGCCGCAAGCATCGCCCGGAACTCGGGCGTCCGGGTCGCCGGTGGATCGTCCATCGAATCGGGACCCGACCAGCCAGACCGTCCGACGGTCCAAGTGAGCTCGGTATCGATGAGCCCGAGCTCCTCGATCGCGCTGTCCTGCATGCGTCGTTGGGAGGGCGGTCCCCAACGATCGAGCTGACCGGGTGTGCTCTCGCGGATCCAGCGCGCCGCCCGCCGGCCGCGCAGCTCGGAGACGTCGCGCGCGAGGCGGGGCAGCTCGGCGGCACGGAGCGCGCTCATGAGGCGATCGGGCCGTGGCGGCCGGTATGGGTGCGCGGAGGCTGCTTCATCGGATCGGTCTGACGGGCGGGTCGAAGGACTCGCATCGTACCCCGTTCGCTGGTCCGAGCGCGACGCTCGCCGATGTGTCGCAGGCCCTCGGCGAGGACGAACGCCAGCCGACAGGATGGGTCGTGGGCAGCGCGGTCGCGCAGGCCCTTCTGCCTCGCACGGGCGGGGCGAGGGGCGTCGCTTCCCCTTGGCGCAGCGTTCGGTCGACCCGGGAGCGCCGCCCTCGATCGCCGTTTGGGCCCTGCCCGGCGTCGGGGCATTGCCCGCTCCGCCCGGCTCACCGCAGGACCTCGTCGAAGTCCTCGTGGCCGCCGAGCCCGAGGACCTGCAGCCAGGCGGCGGAGCCGACCGGCGTCGGGCAGCGCCGCGGTGTCGGGTCGACCAGGAGTGCGCCGAGGGTCGTCCGCGCGATCCCCGGGTTGAGGGCGACGACGCCGCAATCGAGTCCGCGGGTCTGGAGCTCGGGCATGACCAGCGCCCAGGCCCGACCGGCGAGTCCCGCGTAGCCGTCCTTGTGGCGGGCGGTCCCGGCGATCGCACTCGCCCGTCCGGCCGAGCCGACCACGAACAGCAGATGCCAGCCGGTCTTGGGACGAAGGGCGGTCTCGTAGCGCGTGAGCTTGTCGCGGATGACCGGACCGCGCTCGGTGTTCTGATCGATCTCGAGACACAGGACAGCAGAGCCCGTGGCCGCCTGGAGGACCACGACCGCATCGGGATAGATGCGCGGCAGGAGGTCGTGGGCCATGACCTCCGATAGCCAGGCCTGGAGAAGCGGCTCGGTCGCACCGTCTCCGCTGGCTCGCACGAGCGCGCAGACGGTCTCGACGGCATTGAGGCTGTGGCGGAGCTGGGTGCCGGCACGTGAGCGGGTGAGTGGGTCGTAGCCGAGACGACGACGACCACGGGGTGAGACGCGAAAGGCGAACGGTGCACCACCGCGGGTCGTCGGTGGCAGGATCGCGCGTTCGAGATAGCCCGCGCGGTAGAGCGAGCTGAGTCGTTCCTGTGCCGTTTGACGGCGGGTGTAGGCGAGGGTCACGAGCTGTGCCGTTGTGGCGACGTCGGCGCGATAGAGGATGCGCAGCGCGGCGCGATCGCGGTAGGGCAGGAAGCCTGGATCGACGATGACCCGACGAGCTGGTGCGGCAGCCGAGGTGAACGCACCGATCATGGGTTAGTAGGGTCTCGGC
>JBBQJL010000053.1:0-19591 GCA_038325875.1 Candidatus Limnocylindrales bacterium | reverse complement strand
TCGACGCCGCGGGATCGGTCGGACGCTGCTCCGCGCCGAGCAGACACGGCTGCGGGCGATCGCCGCCGGCCATCCGAGCGACGGCCGGAAGCACCTCCAGTCGTGGATCTTCGGCGGCCAGGTCGGGACGGCGGCCCTCCTGCGCTCTGAGGGCTACCAGACCATCCGCTACTTCTCGGAGATGGCCCGACCGCTCGATGAGCCGATCACGGACCGGCCGTTGCCCGACGGTCTCGAGATCCGACCGGTCGTTCCGACCGATCACCGGCGGATCTTCACGGCCGAGGCGGAAGCGTTCCGGGATCACTGGGGCTACCGCGAGTGGACCGACGCCGACTTCGAACGGTTCATCGGCGATCCGAACCTCGACACGTCCCTGTGGCGGGTCGCCTGGGCCGGCGACGAGGTGGCCGGCGTCGTTGTCACGACCGTCCCGAAGGCCGAGAACGCGGAGCTGGGCACTCGCCGAGGGTGGCTCGACCGGATCAGCGTTCGGCGGCCGTGGCGCAAGCGTGGTCTGGCCAGCGCGCTCATCGTCAGCGCAATGGCGGGCCTGCACGAGCGCGGCTTCGACACGGCGATGCTCGGGGTCGACGCGGCGAACCCGACCGGGGCGCTCAGTCTGTACGAAGGCCTCGGGTTCCGGGTGGTCGGCGGCGGCGAAGTCCTGTCCCGGCCTCTCTAGCGCCGCCTCGCCTATCCTTGCCCGGTGAGCCTGTACCGACTCGATCCACCGACCGACCTGATCGCCCCGACGATGATCGCCGCCTTCGACGGCTGGGTGGATTCCGGCTCGGCGGCCACCACGGCGGCGGAGCTGCTGGCCGGCGACGGCCCGGTCGTGGCCACCTTCGACGGCGACCTGCTGTTCGACTATCGGGCGCGACGTCCCACCCTCGACATCCTCGACGGCCGGCTGGCCGAGCTGACCTGGCCCGAGCTGACGCTGCGCAGATCGACCATCGACGGTCGGGACCTGCTCATCCTGACCGGCGCCGAGCCCGACTTCCGCTGGCGCGAGTTCTCGGCGGATGTGGTCGAGCTGGTCGAGCGTCTCGGCGTCGTCGAGTGGATCAGCATGGGCGCGATCCCGGCCGCCGTGCCCCATACCCGGGCCGTCCCCATCATCGGGACCGAATCGGCACCCGGCCTCCTTCGGGCCGGCGTCCAGCCCGGTCCGCAAGGGAACCTGCGCGTCCCATCGGCCGCGCTGTCGGTGCTCGAGATGACCCTGGCGGCGGCCGGCACGCCAGCGCTCGGCTACTTCGCCCAGGTGCCCCACTACGTATCCGGGCCCTACCAGGTCGCGTCGCTGGCGCTGCTTCGGGCCATCGAGAAGCACCTCGGGGTGACGGTCGCCCCGGGCGAGCTCGAGGACGAGGCCCGCCAGCTCAGGACGCGGCTGGATCTCGCCACGGGGGCCGACGAGGCGACCCGGGCGTACGTCCAGCGGCTCGAGTCGATGGTCGACGAGGAACGCCTGCCGGCCGGCGATGAGCTGATCTCGGAGATCGAGCGCTTCCTGCGCGACCGCGGCGGCCCGGGTAGCCCGGGTGGCCCGGGTGGCCCGGGCAGCCTGCCGAATTGACCCGACCGAAGCTCGGCCTGGCGGCCGCCGTCCTTGTCGTCCTCGTCATCCTGGCGGGATGTGGCTCCGGCACGACGACGACGCAGCCTGCCGGATCGGACGGATCCGCCGGTACGACGGCGTCCACCCCGACGCATTCTTCCGACGAGCCGACGCCTCCTGCCAGCGGGTCGGTCGAGGAGGACACGGCGGCGCTCGTTCCGCCCATCGATCCCGCCCACGACGTCAGGGCCCAGGCGACCCGCGGGGCGTTCGCCCTGATCGTGATCGGCGAGTTCGGTCGAGCCGAAGCGACCGGGCAGGCCGAGTGCATGTGGGGTCGGGATGTGTCCCCGGCGGCGTTCCAGAGCCTCGATACCACGCCGGTCACGCTCCTGGGCGAGCAGGTCGTGTTGAACGTCGATCACACGCCCACGCTGAACCGATCCGAGGCAGCCCGCTACATTCCGAAGGGCGGACTGAGCTGGGATCCGACACCCATCGGCGATGCTGTCGTCGCGCGCTCGACCGACCTCGAGGTCGACACCGGCGCCGCCGTCCCGGGCGGAGCGGACCCCAGCACGTACACCGCCAACCTGGGCGGGCGGGCCGACACCGCCAGTCTTGACGTCACCGTCGCCTGGCGCTGCGAGCAGCCCTCGGGGAGCGCCAACGAGACGGCGGCTGCCGCGACCGAAGCCCCGACGCCCGTCTGCCCGCCACGCCTGCCCGGGTCGCCGCCTCCGGTCGGCGCGCTTGTCCTCGACAGCGGCACCGCCCAGGTCGATGGCGTCAAGTTCTCGTCGGACTTCGTGACTTGCACCGATGACGGCGCCGCCGACGGCGACTGGGCGGTGCCCGACTCGGCGCTCGCGGTCAGCGGCAGCGCGCCGATGACCCTGTCGCTGGGCGGTCCCGGTTCGATGTTCGATGTGACGGCCTTCTACGCACCGGCGAGCACCGACACGACCCCGACCAACATGCTCACGCTGGGAGTCCACCCGGGACCGTCGACCAACAGCTACCTCGTGGACCTGCCGCCGGCCGGCGATTGGGCGCTGGTCGTCAACACCGGGATCGCCGACGCGGACCATGGCCGGGTCGAGAACGCGACGTTCATCTATCGGGTCCAGGTCGCGCGCTGACCCGTCGGCTCAGGCCGGGAGCTCGGGCCTCGGTGCACGGTCGCGGTCGTTCAGGTCCTCGAGCAGGGCGGCGAGCTCGCGGGCGTTCGTCGTGCCGTAGTTGGCGTAGCAGTTGTTCATCAGGACGTGGGTCTCGCCCGCCTCGGATGCCGCCTGACGGATCCGGGGGACCCACTCGCCGAGCTCGTCACGGGAGTAGAGGTAGCGGAAGCGCTCGGCCGGGGTGATGCCCTTGGCCTCCCACGTCTCGGCATTGCGACCGTGGAAGCGGACGATGGCGAGGTCCTTCGAGGTGACCACGCCAATCGGCGGCACGCTGCTCTTGAAGCCCTGCGGCTCGTCGACCATGACGAATGCGATCCCCCGGTCGGACAGGAACCGGATCGTCCGCTCGGCGTTCTTGTCGTTGAGCCACGAACCGTGGCGGAACTCGACCGCGCACTGCCAACCGGCGAGGCGCTCGACCGCCTCCTCGATGAGGACTCGGTTCTCCGACGAGGGGAAGACCCAGCGCGGGTACTGGAGCAGGATCGAACCGAGCTGGCCGCGCTCATCCAGCGGCGCGAGGCCTTCGCGGAACATCGTCCAGACCTGGTCCTGCAGCTCGGCCGGCAGGTCCTTGGCGTAGATCCGCGGCTTGGCCCGCAGGTCGTCGGTCAGCTCGTCGCGGATGATCTTGGGCAGGCGCTTCGTCTCGGTCCCTTGCCCGGTCATCAGGGCGTGGGCCTTGATGTCGAAGGTGAAGTCGGGCGGCGTCCGATCGACCCACAGCTCGGCGGTCCGCGCGGCCGGCAGGGCGTAGTAGGTCGCGTCGACCTCGACCACCGGGAACGTCGAGGCATAGTGGTGGAGGCGCTCCTCGGCAGTATCCGCGCCGACCGGATAGAACACCCCGGCCGCGATCATCGTCGGGTCGGTCCAGGACGCGGTGCCGATCCGGATCGAGCCGCCCCCGGCGGCAGGGATCGGCTCGGCGGCGGCAGCCGCGACCGCCTCGCCTCGGACCCGAGCCAAGTCTGGTCCAGGGTCGTGCTCGTCGCTCATCCGATGAGTCTAGGGTGAGCGGGCTGCGCGGTATCGTCCGTCGATGGGATCGGTTTGATTCGACCGGCAGAGCGATACTTGCGGGGGACCACAGGAGGGACATCGATGACATTCCGGCCGGGGGCCTCGCTCGACCCGTCGCAGGTCGAGGACGTGCGCGGGAGGCGCGTCGGCGGGCGGGGCGTCGCGATCGGCGGAGGCGGCGGCCTCGGCCTCGTCATCATCATCGCGTTCATCCTGCTGGGCGGCTCGCCGGGCGACCTCGGGGCCCTGTCCGGGCAGATCGTCGGCGACGGCGGCGACGTCGGTCCGGCCAGCACCGTCCTCGCCGCGGAGTGCAAGACAGGGGCCGATGCGAACGCCCGCGAGGACTGCCGGATCGTCGGCTATATCAACAGCATCCAGGCCTACTGGTCCGGCGAGTTCGCCGCGGGCGGCAGCTCCTATGAGCCGGCCCGGACCCGCTTCTTCACCGACCAGATCAGCACCGGTTGCGGGTTCGCCAGCGCGGCGTCAGGCCCGTTCTACTGCCCTCGCGACGGGCGTGTCTACATCGACCTCGGGTTCTTCGGGGACTTGAAGTCGAAGTTCGGCGCCAAGGGCGGGCCGCTGGCCGAGGCGTACGTCCTGGCGCACGAATACGGCCACCACGTCCAGGACCTGGCCGGCACGCTCACCGGGGGCTCGAGCCAGTCGGGCGCGACCGGCCGGTCGGTCCGAACCGAGCTGCAGGCCGACTGCTTCGCGGGCGTATGGGCCGACAACGCAGCCGGCACCGGGTTCCTCGAGCCGATCACGACCGGTCAGATCGCCGAGGCGCTCGATGCGGCTGCGGCCGTCGGCGACGACCGGATCCAGCAGCAGACCCAGGGTGGGGTCGACCCGGAGTCATGGACGCACGGGTCGTCGTCGCAACGCCAGAAGTGGTTCACGATCGGTTACGACTCGGGCGACCCGAACCGTTGCGACACGTTCAGCGGCACTCCCTGACCGCCGACGCTCCGCTACCCGGCCTGACCGGCGATCCGGAGGCGACCCTGGAGCACCTCTTCCGGACACTGGTCCAGGGACGTCGCTGAGGGTCACGCGTAGCCCGGAACGGATACCTCGATCAATGGGCTGGACTCGACCATCTGGTCCACGTCGGTCCGCTGCCAGGCCCTGGCGACCTTGGCCAGGACCGCGCGTCGCTCGTCCGGGTCGGTGATCTCCCGCGCCGTCGCCGGCAGGTCGGCCGTCACCGCTCCCTTGAGGTGGATGGTCAGGTTCGGGTCTGCAGCAAGATTGGCTAGCCAGCTCCGCCGGCGAGCGTGCGGCATCCCGGAGATGACCAACCGGCCGTCGAGATTGTGGATGAAGATCTCGATCCGACGGGGTCCTCCAGTCGTTCGGCCGGTCGTGGTGATATCGATGACCCGCCCTCGGTCGAGGGCCTGCTTGATCGTTACGTCCATGGCGGTTCTCCAGCCGGTTCGGTGTCGTTGCGTGAGCAACGATACCACCGGACGAGCGCAGGCGGGCATCGGTGGCATCGGCTGACATCGCCCAACCGGGCACGCCGCGCGAACCAATGGCCACGGCGCTGACAGAGCCGCCCCTGGTCACGGGCGAGACGGTCGTCCAGGAAGACCGTCTCTGACGATCCGCGGCGTCAGGAAGTCACCACCGGGACGATCAGCACGAACCGGCCGTCCTTGTCGGGGTAGCGACCGGTCGGGCGCCGCCAGGGAAGGTAGTCCTCGGGCATCAGGCGGACCGGCACGAGCGAGTCCGGCGGTCGGGACTTCCCCCAGATGCTGCTGATCCGGGGGTACCAGACGTCCTCGATCCGGAGGTGGGTCACCCGGAAGTCGCCGCCCAGCGCGGGGTCGGCGCTCGACCGGAAGCCCGACACGACCCAGTTGTGGGCGCCGCGCCAGACCAGCAGTGCGACCGGGCGGCCGGTCAACCGGATCGCCCTGGCCGCGGCCTTGATGGCCGCTGTCCGCGTCTTCGCCACGATCACCCGATACGGGCCATACCCGAGCGCCCTGAGCGCCCGGGCCTCCCCTTCCGGTTCCGAACCCTTATCGGGTGCCGGCCCAAGCTTGCGCGCGATCGCGTGGAGCAGCTTCTGCGTCTTGCGGCTCGTGTCGGCACCCGGCGACATGATGTTGATCATCGTCTGCATCGCTGCCGGGGCACACCAGATCGGCATCTTCTCGGTCACGAAGTCGCCCGCCTGGAACAGATCCATGCTGAACGGACCAGGGCTCGGTGGCGGATCCAGGGCCGGACTGGAGGCCGGAGTCGGGGAAGGTGCCGGGGTCGACGATGCGATGCCGCCCGTCGGAGTGCCGGGCACGCCCGGCCTCCCGGTTGGTGGAATGGTCGTCGGGCCCGCGGGCTGATCGAGCGGTGAGTGCGTCGGTTCGATGTTCGTCCGGGTCGGGAGACTGGCAGCGGCGGGGCCTCGTCCGGAGGCGGCGGCTGCTTCCGCCGAGCCCACAGCTCCCGCCGAGCCGGCCGGGGTCGCGGTCGATCCGCCGATGGTGCCTCCCCCGCAGGCCGTCAGCGACCACGCCGTCGCGACGACGATCAGGCCGAGGGCACCGCGGCGGAACGCGAGACGTGGGTCCATGAGGTCCGAGCATCGTGTGCCTGCCTGCGTGGACGGTCAAGCCGATGGGTGTCGCCCGGCACCGGATCAGTCGTCGCGCACGGCCGGGTCAGGCGTCCTTGGCTTTGAGGGACGCCTTGTAGGCACGTTTCCCTTCCTGATAGCGCGCCAGCGCCTCGGCCGAGTCGACGCCGCCGAGGGTCGGATGGGTGGGCCGGACGTCTTCCCAACCCGGTGCTTGGACCCCGAGCCGCAGCCCGATGATCTCGATCATCGACTTGGCCTTCATCTCGCCGAACCCGGGCAGGCCGAGCAACCGCTTCTCGAGGTCCTTGCCGTCGCGAGCCTCGGTCCAGACCCGGGCCGGATCATCGCCGTAGTCGCGCGCGACGGCCGCGCAGAGTGCCTGGACCTTGGTGGCCATCGAGCTCGGGAAGCGGTGGAGCGCCGGCCTTCGCCGGAAGACCTCGTCGAGGATCTGGGGATCCATGTCCGCGATCCGGGCCGCATCGAGACCGCCGATCCGGCGCTTCAGCTCGAGTGGCCCGCTGAACGCCTTCTGGACGCTGACCTGTTGGTCGAGGGCGAACCCGATGAGAAGGGCGAGCGGCTCGGCGACCAGCAGGCGGTCGGCCTCGTCGTCACCGGTGAAGTACAGGCGGTCGGCAGCGGTGGTGGTCGTCATGACCGCATGGTAATCCGCTCGGGCATGCTCGACCGGATGGACGCGAAGGTCGCTCGGGCTTCGTCATCGGAGACGGCCGGCGCCGGATCTACTTCGCCGGCGACACGTCGCTCTACCCGGAGATGGCCGAGATCGCGGACCTCGGCGTCGCCCTCGTCCCGGTCTGAGGCTGGGGACCGAACCTCCGCGGCGGGCACATGGACCCCAGTGACGGGGTGTCACTGTCGCGCAGCAGGCGCCGGATCGGCGACGCGGACCGTTCCGCCGACCGGACGATGGTCCCACCGATGCGATCGGACCGCACCACGGCGGACCCCGCCCCACCGCGCCGGACCGCCCACGCCGCGGTGCCCGGATGCACCGCAAGGTGAGCCGCAAGGGCTCCGACCCCTCGCGCGATGGAGTGATCGAGTCTATCCTCCGGGCCCGTCGATGGTGACTCGTCATCGTCGAAGGGTCTCGGGGGGATCCGAGAGCGCCGGAGTCTCACCGCTCCGGCGCTCTTCGATTCCGTATCGGCTATGCTCCGCGCGAGACGACGCGCCGCCTCCGCTCACCGGAGTCGCTGGGGCAGACCAGGCCCGATCCGCGTCCCGACCGTACCGATCCGCCCGGGGCCCAAACCCGACGGGCCACAGGAGCCCTGCTTGACGTTCGATCACCTCGGCCTCTCGGCCGACATCCTCCGCGCCGTCGGGGAGGAGGGCTACACCGAGCCCACCCCCATCCAGGAACAGGCCATCCCGCTGGTACTCGAGGGACGCGACCTGCTTGCCGCGGCCCAGACCGGGACCGGCAAGACCGCTGCCTTCACCCTGCCCATCCTCGAGCGGCTGAAGGTCCACGCCAACACCAGCTTCTCGCCGGCGCGACATCCCGTCCGGGCGCTGATGGTGACCCCGACCCGCGAGCTGGCGATGCAGATCGCCGAGAGCGTCGCCGCCTACGGCCGGCATGTCCCGCTCCGCTCGGCGGTCGTCTACGGCGGGATCCCGATCGACCCACAGATCAAGGCGCTCCGCTCGGGGATCGAGATCCTCGTCGCGACGCCCGGCCGGCTGATGGACCACGTCGGCCAGCGCACGGTGAACCTGACCCAGGTCGAGATCCTCGTCCTGGACGAGGCCGATCGAATGCTCGACATGGGCTTCATCCCGGACATCCGCAAGATCGTCGCCCTCCTCCCGGCCAGGCGCCAGAACCTCCTGTTCAGTGCGACCTTCTCGGAGGAGATCCGCCGCCTCGCCCAGGAGTTCCTGACCGACCCTGCGACGGTCGATATCGCCGCCCGGAACACCGCCGCTGAAGGTGTCGAGCAGGTCCTCTACCCGGTCGACCGGGAGCGCAAGGAAGACCTTCTCATCCACCTCATCAAGCGGGACAAGATGGAGCAGGTCCTCGTCTTCACGCGGACCAAGCTGGCGGCCAGCCGGCTGGCCTCGTACCTCGATCGACGCGGCGTCGCGGCGCTCGCCATCCACTCGGACCGGAGTCAGCCGGAGCGGACGCGCGCGCTCGAGGACTTCAAGCGGGGCGAGGTGACCTGCCTGGTCGCCACCGACGTCGCCTCGCGCGGGCTCGACATCGAGGAGCTCCCCTACGTCGTCAACTTCGAGCTCCCGTTCGAGCCGCAGGACTACATCCATCGGATCGGCCGGACCGGACGTGCCGGCTTGACGGGAGAGGCCATCTCGCTGGTCACCGTCGACGAGATCGAGCTGCTGAAGGGCGTCCAGCGACTACTCAAGCATGCGATCCCGTACCGCGTCGCGGAGGGCTTCGAGCCCGATCGGTCGGTGATCCCTCGCCCGATCCGCGGGTTCGGCAGCCGTGACGGCGCAGGCGGTGGCGACGGACGCGGCCACCACGCCCATCACAAGCCGATCCGCACCCGGACCGCCGGTCGTCGGGGCTGAGCCAGCCGACGACCTGGCGCGGCTATGGCGTCGGCAGCGCCAATGAGATGAGCTTGGCGACCAGCGGCCGTGTGTCGACCCCGTTCTGGTTGGCCACGATGGCGATGGCCAGACCGTCGTCCCGAAGGTAGCGGAGCTCCCCGCGCACACCGATGAAGCGACCGCTATGCCCGAGGGCTCGCCGGTCGCCGATCTTCGTGACCTGGACGCCGAGGCCGTACGGTACGGACGGGTGGAACCGGGCGGTCTTCCGGGCATCGGCGACCGCCGCCGCGAGCGTCTCCGGCTTGAGCACGGATCCGCCGTACAAGGCGCGCGCCCAGGCCGCCAGGTCGGCCGACGTCGCGGCCACGTCACCAGCCGGGCCGGCAGCGGTCACGACCGAGGTGAACGGCACGACCGCCCGGCGGATGTCGGCCAGCGCTTTCGGCCGCTCGGCCAGGCTGAAGCCGGTGAAGTAGTAGCCCTGGGCGATCGGCCCGGGCGCTGCTTCGGCCACCTGGACGAATGCCCCGTCCAGCTTGAGCGGATCGAGGAACCGCTCACGGATCTGGGTCGCGAAGGGCTTGCCGGCGACCTTCTCGGCGAGCAGCCCGAGGAGCAGGTAGTTCGTGTTCGAGTAATGCCATGAGCGACCGGGCTTGCCAACCGGCTTCCCGACGTAGGCGAGCGCCTGCGCGGCCGTCCATGTCGCCCCGCGCCTGGCCAGGAGCGCCGCATCGATCCCCTTGCCGAAGAAGTAGTCGGCCAGCCCACTCGTGTGGTCGAGCAGCATCCGGACCGTCACGCCGGCCGGGATCGGCAGCCCGGGCGTCCCGAGGCGGACCGACGGCAGGATCGTCGCCACCTTCGTGTCGAGGGTGACCTTGCCGTCGTCGATCAGGCTCAGGATCAGCGCCGATGTGAATGTCTTGCTCATGCTGGCGATCGCGAAGGACGTGTCGGAAGTGACCAGGCGACCGGTCCTGACGTCGGCCAGGCCGGTCGTCCCGGTCCACGTCCGGGCATCGGCCCAGGTGATCGTGACGCTCGCCCCAGGCAGGCGATGCGCCAGGGCGAACCGGTCGAGCGTCTTCTGGAGTCGCGCGCCGAGCGCATGAGCGACGGGCGACGACCCCGGCGACGCTCCGGGTCCGGTCGACGGCGCCGGGGTCGGGGTCGGTGAGCCGACCGGGGTCACGGACGGCGGGGCGCCGTCCGTGGGGGTCGGAGTCCGGATCATCGGATCCGGGCTGCGGCCGAGGGACGGCCCCGGCTCGGTGGTGGCTCCGGTCAGGGCGGACGACAGGCTCGCGGCTGACCCCGGTGAGGCTGCAGGCGACCCCGACCCTGCACCCCCGTTGATCGCGTACAGGCCGACGGCGATGGCTGCGACGACGACGAGCGGCGCGATCAGCTTGCGGCGGAACATCGCCGAGATGATACGGCGCATGGGCCGACCACCCCTCAGCACACGCCTCCAGTCGATCAGGCCCGGCGCGCGATCGCCGCGAGCGAGGCACCCGTGAGCGCGACCAGGTCCACCCCGGCCAGCTCGAGGTCGAGGCCGCGCCTCCCACCGCTGACCAGGGAGGCAGGCCGCTGAGGGCGGGGTCGCTGCCACCGTTCGTAGGCTCCGTCACCCCCGAGACCTCGGGGGTCCTCGGTCTGCCGCTAGACTAGCCACGTCGCGGGGCAAGCCCAAGGACCGTGGCGCGACGGAGCGGAGGAAGACCAGTCGTGGACACCAAGAAACTCCTGGCCGAGCTGCTCGGGACATTCACCTTCTTCACGATCGGGTTCATGGCGATCCTGTCGCAGAAGGCGTTCTTCCCGGGCGGTGACCTGCTCGTGATCGCGTTCGGCTTCGGGTTCGGGCTGTTCGTCGCGATCCAGATCTTCGGGTCGGTGTCGGGTGGGCATTTCAACCCGGCGGTGACCGTAGCGGCGGTCCTCGACAAGCGGCTCGACCCGATGACCGGCGTCGGGTACGTCGTGTCGCAGCTCATCGGCGGGATCGCCGCGGCGGTCATGATCCTCGTCCTGTTCGACCAGGCGGCCGTAGCGGGGACGGTCACCCAGCCGGGGAGCGGGATCGACGCTCCGAAGGCGCTGGTCATCGAGACCCTGTTCAGCGCCTTCTTCCTGCTGGTCATCCTGGTCTCGACCAGGAAGGCGCCGACCCAGGCCGCGTTCGCCATCCCGCTGACCCTGATGGTCATCCATTTCGCGATCGTGCCGTTCACCGGCTCGTCGGTGAACCCCGCCCGGTCCATCGCCTCGGCGGTCATCGGCGGCGACCTCAACGACCTGTGGATCTACCTTGTCGGCCCGATCGTCGGCGGGATCGTCGGCTGGGGCATCTACCGCGTCGCGACCGGGGAGGTCGACGCTGACTGACGACGTCCAGCCACCCGATCGCTCGCCCGCGGCCGGCGGCGGCGCCGACCTCCTTCGCTCGGTCGGCCTGATGGCCGACGGCCCCGCGACATGGGGGACCCCGGTCCGGTCCAACCGGCCCGGGGTCTATCTCGTCGAGCTCCCGAAGCCGCCCGCCGCCGCGCCGATCGACTTCAACGCGGTCGGCCGCTGGATCGAGACCGTCCCGACCCTGACCGTCGACGGTGCCCGGCCGACCGGGCGTGAGCTGGCCGCCCGCCTGCACGGCTTCTGGCTGCCGGGTCAGCCGGTGGTCTACATCGGGATGTCGGCGGTCTCCATCGGCAAGCGGGTCGCGGCGTATCAACGGACCCCGCTAGGCGAGCGCAAGCCGCACGCCGGCGGCCACTGGCTCAAGGCGCTGACCGGGCTGGACCGCCTGCGGATCTGGTGGGCCGAGACGGACGCGCCCGAGGAGTACGAGGATGCCCTGTTCGACGGATTCGCGGCGGGCGTGCCGGCCGACCTCGTCGCCCGCCTGCACGACCCGGCGGTCGTCCTACCCTTTGCCAACCTGCAGACGGCCGGCAAGATCCGAAAGGCGCACGGCATCGCCGGCGCCCTGCTGGCCGACGAGGAGGCCGGCCCGGTCACCGACGCCGAGCGACGCGCTGCGGCCGATCCGAAGAACCGCGAGGGTCGAACCGATCCGACCGGCGCCACCGGGGTCCTTCGGTCGCGGACGGCGCTCAAGTCGGCGTCGACGACGCGACCTGCCGCCGCGCGACCGCGGGCCACCCCGACGCCCCGCGCCAGGGCCGGTCCGACGGTCGGCAGCAAGGCGCCGAAGGCCCCGACCAGGCTGTCGGCCGAGGGTGTGGCGGCGCTCGAGGCCGAGCTCATTGAGCTGACCACGGTGACCCGGCCGGCGATCGTCGCCCGGATCGTCTCGGCGCGGGAGCTCGGCGACCTCAAGGAGAACTCGGACTACCAGGAAGCGCGGCGCGAGCAGTCGTTCGCCGAGGGCAGGATCCGGGCCATCGAGGACCTCCTCCGTCATGTCGAGTTGATCGAGGAGGGGGTCGCCGGAGGTCGGGCCAGGCTCGGTTCGACCCTGCTGGTCGAGGGCCCGCACGGCGAGGAGGAGACGTTCAGCCTGGTCGGACCGACCGAGGCGAACCCGAGCGCCGGCCGGATCTCGTCCAGCTCGCCCATCGGCGCGGCCCTGCTCGGTGGGGCGGTCGGCGACGAGGTCGAGGCGATCGTCCCGTCGGGCCGCCTGCGCTTCCGGATCCTCGAGGTCCGCTGACCGACCAGGGATTCGTCTGGCGGGCAGCTCGGCGCGGCCGAGCTCAGCTCGGCGCGGCCAGGTCCCGGCGCGGGAAGACGGTCAGGGCGACCGCGACCGCGACGGCGATGACCACGATCGGGACGAGCCAATCCCCGATGGTCGTGGTGCCGTTGAGCGCGCCGCGAGGATCGAGGTAGTGGAACAGCGAATACGGCTGGAGGCCCTTCGCCGCGGTCCACAGCGAGCCGATGATCTCGAGGAAGTACGACACGAGGACGATCGCCAGGCTCACGCTGAGCGCCGGCGCCAGCCGGTCGAACGAGACCGAGGCCGCCAGCGAGACCGCTCCGAACGCGCTGAACACGAGCACGCCGTTCAGCCACATGACGGCCAGGCGCTCCGGCCGCAGCTCGCCGAGGGCGCCCCCGAGCGCCGTGCCGATCACCGTCCCGGCGACCTCGGCGGCGATCACGATGGCCACGAACAGGACGGTCGCGAACAGGAGCGTCAGGTAGATCCGCCGACGGGACAACGGGCGGGCCAGGAGGACCTCGAGGGTCCCCCGCTGGCGCTCGCCGGCGACCGATGCCACGGCGAACCCGAGGGCGAACACGAGACACAGGGCGACGGCGATCGGGTGGATGAACCCGACCGCGATCGTGCCGGCCAGGCTGAACAGGTCACCCCCGCCGAACTGGGCGAGCTCCGGCGGGATCATGCCGGACCCGAGGACGAACTGGATCTGCTCCTTGAACGCTTCGTACACGATCGGCATGAGCGTGCCCCAGATCAGCAGCCCGATCGACACTGCCAGCAGCTTCAGGCGCTGCGCCGCCCAGGTCCTGCGGAACAGTCGCAAGCTCATCCGGCTCCGGTCCGATCGTCCGCCCGCGGCTCGGTCTCGGCAGCGGGCGGCGCGACCGCGGCTCTCGGCGACGGGACCGCGGCGCGCAGGTCCGCCTCGTCGCGCTCTTCGCCCTCGTAGAACTCGAGGAAGGCCTCCTCGAGGTGAGCGGGCTCGATCGTCAGATCGGCTACGGCCACGCCGTTGAGGGCGGCCAGGAACGGGCCCACGTCACCCTCGAGCTGACACATCAGCAGGCCCGGATGGATGACGATCCCGGTGACCCCCGGGATGGACGCCAGGTCGGGTGGCGCGCCGTGGAAGCGGAGTTCGACATGGCGCTTCCGCCGGGCGAGCAGCGCGGCGATATCTTCGAGGGCGACCAACCGTCCGGCCCGGATGATCCCGACCCGGTCGCACACCCGCTCGACCTCGGATAGCACGTGCGACGAGAGGAAGATCGTCCGGCCGGCTACGCGGAGCTCGTCGAGGACGTCGTAGAAGGCCCGCTGCATCAGCGGATCGAGACCCTCGGTCGGCTCGTCGAGGATGGCCAGCTCGGGGTCGTGCTGGAGGGCCTGGATGATCCCGATCTTCTGACGCATCCCCCGGGAGTAGTCGCGGACCGGGCGAGCCAGCGTCCTCTCCGACATCTCGAGCCGCTCGAGCAGGTCGTGTCGTCGGACCGGGGTCCGTCCGTAGAGCTGGCCGAGATAGTCGAGCAGATCGAGGCCGGTCATTCCGTCGTACAGGGCGATCCCGCCAGGCAGGTAACCCACCCGGCTCCGGATCTCGACCGACGCCGCCGCCGTATCGAGCCCGAGGACCTCGGCCCGACCCGACGAGGGGTGCAGGAAGCCGAGCAGGAGCCGGATGGTGGTGCTCTTGCCGGCGCCATTCGGACCCAGGAAGCCGAAGATCTCGCCGGACTTGACGGTGATCGACAGATCGGTGAGGGCCGGCACGAACGGCCCGGCGGGAAGCCGACCGCGATGCGGCCGCCCGTAGTGCTTCGTCAGGGCCTCGGTCCGAAGGGCGTCCACGCCGGACAGGCTACACCGGGCAGGACCGCCCATAGGCGATTCGGGTCGCCCCGCCTGGTCCCGTCGGGTGGTTTCAGGCCTGGCTGGGCTGGCCCATGGTGGTAGCCTCCCGACAGGAGAAGCGCCTTGTCCGTGCCCGACCAGGGACCCCTCCGCCGACACTCGCGTCCGCCGCGACCCGCCGTTCGAGCGACCGTGGGGGTCGTCCTGGCGCTGGTCGGCCTGCTCCTGTCGTCCGTGCCGTTCGCCTCGGCCGCGACGCCCGACCCGACCGCCCCGATCGTGTTCTACGGCCGGGGCTACGGCCACGGCGTGGGGATGTCCCAGTACGGGGCCCGCGGGCGCGCCCTCGCCGGCGAGGATGCCGCGACGATCCTGGCCCACTACTACCACGGCACGACGGCGGGCTCGACCGACCCGAAGCGGCTCGTCCGGATCCTCGTCCTGCACGCGTTCAAGCCGACCGCCACGGCTCCCCTGCGGATCTACGGGCGCGGCGGGCCGTGGACGATCGACGGTGTTGCCGGCTCCTTCCCGCGAGACGGTCAGCTGCGCGTGACGAAGACCGCGACGGGCCTCCGACTGGTCGTCCGCGATGCGGCCGGCACGCTCCTCCTCGACCAGCCGGCCAGGACCACGGTCCGCGTCCGGGCCGGCGCGGTCGCCGGGGCGCGGATCCAGGTCTGGTCGAAGCCGGGCTCATACGACCGCTATCGCGGGGTCATCCGGCTCCGCTCGACCGCGTCGGGGATCGACGCGATCAACGAGACCCAGCTCGACCTGTACTTGCGCGGGGTCGTGCCAGCCGAGATGCCGGCGACCTGGCCGGTCGAGGCGCTACGCGCCCAGGCGATCGCGGCGCGGAGCTACGCCGCCCATCGACTCCACCCGACGACCGGCTTCTACGACCTGTACGACGACGGCCGGACCCAGGTCTACCGGGGATCGCTCGGCGAGAGGCCGGCGACCACCGCGGTCGTGATCGCCACCGCCGGACAGGTCCTGCGCAGCGGGACCTCCTTCGCCAATACCCTGTTCCACTCGACCGGTGGCGGTGCCACCGAGGACAACGAGAACGTGTTCACAAGGGCCGACGGCACGATCGTGGCTGGGGCGAAGCCGTACCTGCGCGGGTCCGCCGACCGGGCCCCGGACGGAACGCCCTACGATGCCGCCGCGCCGCGGGCCGAATGGAAGACCGCGGCGTACACCCTGACCGAGCTGTCGGCGATCTTCGGGGCGGACGCCCGGACCAACGTGGGCTCGATCTCCAGCCTCGACTTGTCGGATGTCGGCGTATCGGGACGGCTGGTCCGCGTCACGCTCGTCGGCAGCCTCGGCACGAAGACGGCCTCCGGTGAGGTGTTCCGCGACGTGTTCAACGCGAAGTCACCCGCTGCGGATCCGTACATGTGGAGCACCCTCGTCGCGACGACGCCGATCCCGTAGCGGCCGGCGCCCACGTCCGCTCTTACGGGGCGCGGTAGCGGAAGCAGGTCGGCAGGTGGTCGTCGACCAGGCCGACGCCCTGCATGAACGCGTAGACGATGGTCGAGCCGACGAACCCGAACCCCCTCCGACGCAGGTCGATCGACAACGCGTCCGAGACCGCCGTGCTGGTGGGGATGTCACCGGGACCGACGCTTGGCGGCCGGGCGACCGGGGGCGTCGGGACCATGCTCGCGAGGTAGCGCTCGAACGAGCCTTGTTCGCCGACGACCTCGAGGAAGCGCGCGGCGTTGGCGATCGTGGCATCGACCTTGGCCCGGTTCCGGACGATTCCCGTGTCGGCCAGCAGCCGCGTCCGGTCGGCCGGGCCGAAGGCCGCGACGACCGTCGGGTCAAACCCCCGGAAGGCCACCCGGAAGCCCTCGCGCTTGCGCAGGATCGTCGACCACGACAACCCCGCCTGGAAGCCCTCCAGCGCGAGCCGCTCGAACAGCTCGACATCGCCCGAGACGAGCGTGCCCCACTCCGAGTCGTGGTAGGCGACCATCAGTGGGTCGGGTCGCGGGCCGTCCGCGCCTGCCCAGGAGCACCGGGCAAGTCCGGGCTCGAGGCCGAAGCCCTCGCGCCGCGCCGCCTCCCGTGCCGTCATCGCTGGATCCATCGCCGGAGGATAGCCCGGTGCTGGCCAGGTTCACGATCCGTTGCGGCCTAGCGGACGTGGAGGCTCAGCCCGGTCGCGTTCCTCCCACCGGACCGATCCGTTCCCGACACAGTGAGGGCCAGCTTGCCGGCTCGCCCACCAGACCTGAGGATCCAGGACGCCCGGTAGGTCGACGTCCCGATCTTCGTCAGCTTGACGGCGTAGACCACCAGGCCGGGCTGGCGGGCGGTCAGCTTCGGGGCCGCCTTGAGTGGTTCGCTGGTGGTCACGGTCAGGGTCAGCCGCCCGCCGCGCCGGACCGACGTGACCGACGGCTTGAGCGCGAAGGCAGCCGCCCGGACGCTCGTTCGGTGGGTCTCCCCGTGCGCCCCGACCTTGGCCGTGACCACGATCCCGTAGGTGCCCTGCGGCACGAATTCGCCGCCGGTCGCCCGGCCGTCCCAGCCGATCGCCACGGGCCCGGCTGGGTAGGTGGCGGCGATCGTCCGGACGACGGTCCCGGCGGCGTTGACGACGGCCAAGTTCACGTCGGCTGCCGCGCGCAGGGTGAACATCGCCGCGGTCTGGCGGGCGAGGGCGTCGCCGTCCTGCGGGTAGAACCGGACCGGCGACGGGGCGAGCCCGACGAACGCCGCGAACACGGTCACGTCCACGCTCTGGCTCGAGCCCGCGTTGCGCGCACGATCGAGCGCGGTCAGCGTCAGGCTGTAGTCGCCGTCGAGAACGTATTGGCCGTCGTCGGCTCGGCCATCCCAGGCGATCTCGCCGACGCCGGCCTTGGCGACCGGGATCGCCACGCTCCGGACCGACGGACCGCCGCCGGCCGGGGTCACGACCAGTCGGACGGCACCCGGCTCGCTCAGCGCATGGCTGACGGCCAAGGTGTCCGCCTGCCCGTCGCCGTTCGGTGAGAACTGGGGCGCCGAGACCTTCACGTCGCCGGCAGTACCGATGGTCGGGGCCGTGCGATCGATCGTGAACGAGACCGTCCTGGTGACCTCTCGACGGCCGGTCAGATCGGTCGAGCGGAACGAGACGTGGTGAGCGCCGTCCGCAGTCACCGCGATCGGCGCGCCATACGGCGCGAGGGCTGCTCCGTCGACGGCGATGTCACTCGATGCCACGCCGCTCTGGGCGTCGCTGGCCGCCAGCCCGACCGTGACGTCGTCGCGGAAGTACCCGGCTTCGCCGACGGGCCCGGCCAGGGTGGCCTTGGTCAGCGGGGCCGTCAGGTCGACCTTGACCTCGAGGGTCCTGGTCGTTTCGACGTTGCCGGCCTTGTCGACCGACCAGTACTCGAGCGCGTGATCCCCCGACTTGCCGATCGCGACCGGACCTGCGTACCTGGTCTTGTTGCCGCCATCGAGCCGGTACCAGGTGGCCCGGATACCGCTCGAGGCGTCCATGCCAGCGAGCTTGACCGTGGCGGCGGTCGTGTACCAGCCGGTCGGATGGAGGGTCCCGCTGGTCGACGCCGCGGTCGCCGGATCGGTCGCGTCGAGATCGAACCCGCCGGATCTGGTGAACGGCGCCGCGTCGTTGCCCCACGGTTCGATGCCGCGATACGACCAGGTGTAGCGCCCGTCCGGCACGGTCGTCCCGCCCGGCCCGCGCAGATCCCAATCGAACACGGACCAGGCATCCGACGCGGTCAGCGTCTTGACCGCGTCGCCGGCGCCGTTGCGCACGATGACGGTGCCGTCAAGCGGCTCGGAGGCGCGGACGATGACGTGGAACGAGTCGAACACGTAGTCGCCGTTCGGCCCGATGAGCGCGCCGGGCGGGTCGTAGTCGTACAGCGTCGCCGGCGTGCTGTCGGCCGGGACGAGGTCGTCGGCCCGGACGAAGCCGCTGGTCGCCCGGTCGAGCGTCCGGACCTCGACCACCCGGGTCCCGTCGGGCAGCGCGGGCGCCTCGGACAGCACGCGCAGCCGGGCACCGCCGGCGAGCGTCCCGGCGGGAACGCCCAGGAGCGGGTCGGTCGACAGGTCGACCGGGCCGGCCGTGGTCGCCGCGCCGGGCACGACCAGGGCCGCTGGCGCCGTATCGGTCGGCGGGTAGGCCGTCCGGGTGACCTGCCGGGCGGTCAGCGTCGGGTCGTACACGATCGAGTGGTAGTAGGGGCCGCTGGCCACGCTGGTCGGATCGATCACGATCTTCGCCCCGGTCGTCCTGAACGAGTCGAACGGGATGTCGTGGCCGTGATAGCTCGGCATCGCGTGGAACAGGGCGCTCATCCCGGTCGTCGCGGTGAACAGCCGCTTGATGTAGGTCACGTTCGGGTGATAGGCGTCGGCGATCACGGTCCGGGCACCCGCCGCGAAGAAGCCGGCGCCGTAGTTGTCGACCCGGGCCTTCTTGTCGGCGAGGGTCCCGGTCGCCAGGCCCGGCTCGGTGTTTCCGGACGCATAGCACAGGTGGAACAGCAGGACGACCGCGTTCGGCGCAAATCGGATGTCCGACGCGACCTGGTTCTCGCCGTAGTAGACGTGGGCCGAGCCGTCGGCGCCGCTGACCGGATCCAGGCCCAGCCCGTTCTGGCTGAACGGCCAGAGCGCGTCGCGGTAGCGCGACGGCCAGCCGTTGCCGTGGCCCAGGTAGACGAAGATCGAGGCACCCTGCGCCGCGGCCCTGACCGTCGGCCAGTTCGCCTTCGGGGTCTTGATCAGGACGACGTTCCGGGTGTACTGCCGAGCGACGCTGGCCAGGGCGTCGCCGTCGGCCTTGTAGTGGGCGTTGTACGAGCCGACGGGCCCAACGACGATGACGACCTTCGGGTCGAGCCGTGGCGCCACCGCGGCGACGATCGGTGCGACGGCGGCACCGACCGGCGCGACCGCCGCCAGGGCGAGCACGGTCGCGACGAGCAGGCGGACGAGCCGATCCGGTCGGAGCCGGGGCGCGGAGGGTGCCTTCACGAGGCTCAGACCTTCCCACACTCCAACCCTCCGCACCATGGTGAATACGGACCAGCGCGACCCCGGACCTG
>JBBQJL010000052.1:0-20572 GCA_038325875.1 Candidatus Limnocylindrales bacterium | reverse complement strand
CTCCTGTCGGTCGTCCAGGAGGCGTACGTCGGCGGGGTCAGCACGCGCCGGGTCGAGGAGCTCGTGGTCGCGCTCGGGGTGACGAGGGTGTCCACTGGCTGCCGTTCCTGCGCTCACTGACCGCCCGCGGCCTGGTCGGAGTCCGGCTCGTCATCAGCGACGCCCATCCGGGCCTCGTCGCGGCCGTGGCAGCGACGTTCCTCGGCGCAGCCTGACAGCGTTGCTGCTTCCACGCCACCCGGAACGCGCGGGCCCAGCTGCGGCGCGTCGCCGGCGGCCTGCGGCCGCGCTTGGATGGGGGTGTGCCAGCAACGACCGCCGACGAGGCGTCACCACCTCGTGTCGTGGAGGTTACTGGTATCGATGTTGGCCCCAATTGCGGAGTCTCGGCGTCCATGGCTCTGCGTCGCCGCCCTAGCGAAGACCCCAGCTACGAGGATTGGCAGGGCGTAGAACGCGAAGTCGACAACGACTACGCCCAGGTTCGACCACCAAACTAGGAAGAAAGTGAAAAGGGTGGCACTGTACGCCGCAGTTATCATCGGATCCTTCCTCATGCTCATCATGAGGAGATACCACACCTTCGAGAACCAGCCGATGGCAAGGCAACCGATCGCGACGCTAGGAAGACCGAAGTCGGCATAGAGGGAGCCAACGACCGATACCGTCGGGCATTGGGAGACGCACCGCCCGCCTTCCATTCCCCAGTTGTACTGGATGAACTGAGTTCGAATCGTCTCGGGCTTGTTCGCCCAAAACTGTCGCGGAACCGGCTGGAGAACGGTCTCGGTCAAGGTGGCCATTCCGTACTGCCACGGGAGCGGCCGATCGTCTCCGATCTCCTGCACCAACACAGCGAGCACGCCGACCTGAGAAGTGTCCTGCGCCAACATGAGGCCTTCGACGGCGCGCCCTGGATCTTGGATCCCTTGCAGTAAGGCCTCGCCGAAAGACTGCCCGCCCGACCGAGACTCGCGAAACGGCGTCACGACGACAAAGAAGGCAACCAGGAGCGCGGCCCCAACCACGAACCAAGTAGGGCGCCGATCTCGACGGAGATATCCGAGCGAAATCGCGGCCGTCAACATTGGAAGAAGCAGTCGGCGATCACCCTTTGGAATCGCGGTGAGTCCTAGGACAATCAACGGGAAGACGCTCAGGATCCGCGCGTATCGTCTCGATTGTCCCGTGACTGACCACAACAAGAGCGTGCCGGGGATGGTTAGTGTCGCGGCCGCGGCCACGATGGGAATGTTGGTGGCGCCGGTTGCGATGGCGCCGCGATCCTGCACCAAGGTTACGGCTCCTCCGGCCAAGACAGCGCTCGCCAGGGCCGCGGACAGACCAATGATCGAGAGCGCAACGCCCGTTATGACGAGGGTGCTGTCGTTCCGGGGTTGGCCAAAGCCAAGAAGCCGCTGGGCACCGACGGCGACTGTTGTGGGCAGGTGAGCGACCGAGTAGCCGACGTTGAAGGCAATCACTGCTACGAGTGCAGCAGCCAATGCCATCGGATATCCGTTGGAAATATCGAAATCGAGGAACCCAAGGGTCCCTCGAGAAACGTCGAACGCGGGACGGGCCACGAACATGATGATGAACGCGGCGGACGCGGGCACCAAGGGTTCAAGGAGATCGAGGTTTCCCTGGGCCGCACGGAAGACCAGTGGGAAGTTGCTCGCCAACGCCAGACCGACCAGCAGGGCTGCCAGCGGCGAAAGTGACACTAGGGCTACGGCCGTCCCCGCAGAGAGAGCGAGGAAGAACACCAGTCCGGCAATCGGTCGTCTACGCATCTGGGCTCCGGGTCGCGGCTTGCGGCACACTTCTGTTACGCAGCCCACGACTCAGTAGCCATCCTGCGACGAGTAAGGCGACGAACGATGCCACTGCCGTTGCAATCGCAACTGCCAGAGGGCCCCGCGTGGCGGCGAGGGTCAAGGCAATGGCCAGCACCGGCCACGAGGCAATCTCCGCGAGCGAGTCCCCGCTAGGTCGTCCATCACCACGCAGCAGGTCGGCAGCGAGACGTCGCATCGCGAGCATGAATCCCGTGACCATCAGCACCTGAGCCACCGGGATACTTGGCGCGTACTCCTCCCCAAAGAGGAATACCACCAACCACGGCACTGCCAGAGCAAGAACCACCGCCAGAAGACCGATTGCGGCGGCGGCGACAGCGAACACCTGCCTGATGAAGTGCGCGCGTCGAATCTTGGGCAGAGCAGCCGTGCGTGGCAGGGCGAGCATGCCGATGCTCTGGCCAACAAGGCGCGGCAGCGTGTAGAAGGCTTGTGCCGTCGAATAGTATCCGAGTGCAGCCGGCCCTTGGAACGTCCATACAACAAGCTGGTCAAGTCGCAGATTCTCCAGCGGGGAGATGGTGCCGACAAACCCCTGACCCCCAAACCGAACGAGCGCTCGCACGCGCAATGGGGGACCGTCGCGAGCTGCTCGAAGGCGGGATGCCGTCGCAAGTGCCACGGCGACTCCAACGGCGTAGGCCAAGGTGAGGATCAAGCAGGCGCTCGACAGGGATGCGGAGCGCGTCGCGCCAAGCAGGAGGATGCCACCCCCCCAGCAGACAAACGGGGTGACGCGAGTCACATTCATAAGTGTGAACTGCCCGAGACCCTGATGAATAGCGGTCACCATGACCTGAAACACTATGAATGGAGTTACGACAACCGTGGGGGCGACCGCGGCCAGCACCCAGGGCGGGTCAGACGAGAAGAGGAGCAAGATGAGTCCTGCGTTGACGATTGTGAGGAGTACCGTCAGCGCAATCAGGAATGCCACCACCGATCGGCTTGGGCGAACATAGCTCCCGGCTCGGGCCGTGTAATACGCCACCGCGGACGGGAGTCCAAATGTACCAACGAGGGCCGTAACGGTCGGGATAAGTATGGCCAAAGCCAGGTAGCCTCGGGCCTCGGGCCCCAGAAGCCTGGCAGATAGGATTCCGCTAAATACTATTGACCCTTGAATCAGGAGGGTCGGCACTAAGGTCTGAAGGGCGGATTCCATGCGTCACGCCCAGGCGCGGAGCCAACGATGGAGGCTCGAAAACCCGGCGCGGGTCACGGCCCGTGCGCTCGACGCGCGACCAAGAGGCTCGAGCACGCGTTGTCGTGTCTCGCACCCACATGCTCTCGAGGCAATAGACATCGTGGCTATCGATCTGCCACGACGAGGTAGTGCGTGGCGAGGTCGAGGTGGTGACCTCTCGCCATCATGTCCTCGAACTCCAGATAAACACGCTGAATTGGCGGGACGAAGTCAAGATAACCAGCGCCGCGATACCGAGACACGATCCGCACAGTCGACCATCCCGCGAAAATGCGGCTGAGCCCCGAGTAGGTACACGAGTCATAGCGCGCCGGAAACACAGACTCCGGGTCACGGCCAATCAAGTACTTCATTGCCAACTTCGCGACCGACTGGGGAACCGCCCTATTCGCAACTGCAAAGAACGCGTGTTCGCCGGACAGGTGTGCAACAAAGCGGCCGCCAGGTCTGAGGTACGCACACACGTTGTCGACAGCGGCGACCAAAGGCGCGACGTGCTCGAGGACTTGCCAACTCACCGCGAGGTCAACGGAACACTCGAGACTCGGCACCGCGATGGCGATGTCCGCTTCGATCATCTCGTGATAAGAGTCGGCCGGCGCCGACTCAAGCTCGTGACGCGAAAGGTCGATCCCTATGTAGCGCGAACCCGGCGGGAGCTCGTTCCGTGTCAGGACTGGATGGCGGCCTCCGCCCACGTCGAGGATCACCACGCCTGACCTCAGGACCTCGTCAATCGCCGTCCGAAACGAATCCTGCCAGTCATCCTGGTAGCGAACGTGGCGTGACAGGCGCGTCAACTTGACACGCAAGGGGAAATCGCAGTCACGGGCGTGCCCCATCGGTCCTCGACCCCTGTGCGCCGGTGGATGGGACCTGCGGATTGACTGAGGGGGCGAGCCCGGATTCGTACCATTCGACCGTTCGTCGTAGACCGTCGTCGAAGGATGTCATCGCCACGAAGCCAAAGCGCTCGCGCGCTCGCGCTGCATCAAGCGCTCGGCGTGGCTGCCCGTCCGGCTTCGTCGCGTCCCAGCGGAGTTCGCCTTTGTACCTCGTGAGCTCGGCGATCCGCTCCACGAGCTCGCGGATCGAGATCTCCTGCCCAACGCCGAGATTCACCGGCTCAGAGCCGTCATAGCGCTCACCTGCAAGTACGATCCCCTCCGCCGCATCGTCGACATACAGGAACTCACGGCTCGCCGATCCGGTCCCCCATACCTCGATGAACGCGTCGGCACCCTCCCTCGCGTCCACACACTTCTTGATCAGGGCTGGGATCACGTGAGAGCTGCGAGGGTCGAAGTTGTCCCCTGGGCCGAACAGGTTGACCGGGATCAGGTGGATCACGTCGAACCCATACTGCTGACGATAGGCCTGCCCCTGGACGAGGAGCATCTTCTTGGCGAGTCCGTAGGGCGCGTTCGTCTCCTCCGGGTAGCCGTTCCAGAGGTCGTCCTCGTGGAAGGGGACCGGGGTGAACTTCGGGTACGAGCACACGGTCCCGATCGTCACGAACTTCTCCATGGCGGCCAGCCGGGCCTGCTCCATGAGCTGGATTCCCATGATCGCGTTCTCGTAGAAGAAACGTCCCGGGTTCTCCCGGTTCGCGCCGATCCCGCCGACAACGGCCGCGAGGTGGATGATCATCTGGGGCCGCCCCTCGGCAAGCGCCCGGTCGATCCCTTCTTTCGTCCGCAGGTCGTACTCGCTCGAGCGAGGCACGAAGATCTTGTCCGCGCCCGCGGCGCCCAGTCGCTTGACGACCGCCTGGCCGAGGAAGCCCCCGCCGCCGGTGACCATGACTCGGCGGCCCGGCCAGAACTCGGTCACGCGGGGGCCCCGGCTGATTGAAGATGGGCAGACGGATCGAGACCGTCGGCCAGAAGATCGGCGTCAAGCATCAGACGGACAAGCTCGGCGAAGCGCGTCTCCGGGCGCCACCCCAGCCGGGTCTCCGCCTTCGAAGCGTCGCCGCAGAGCTCGTCGACCTCCGTCGGCCGGAGGTACTTCGGATCCACCCGGACGTATTGCTCCCAGTCCAATCCAACCAGGCCGAACGCCACCTCGCACAGTTCCCGAACCGCGTGCATCTCGCCCGTGGCGATCACGTAGTCGTCCGGCTCGGGCTGCTGGAGCATCCGCCACATCGCCTCGACGTACTCGGGTGCATAGCCCCAGTCCCGCTTCGCATCGAGGTTGCCGAGGTAGAGATGGTCCGCCTTTCCGGCCAGGATCGCGGCGATCCCTCGGGTGATCTTGCGAGTGACGAAGGTTCCTCCGCGCCGGGGTGACTCGTGGTTGAACAGGATCCCGTTGCTCGCGTGGAGGCCGTAGGCCTCGCGGTAGTCCACGGTCATGAAGTGGGCGAAGACTTTGGCGATCGCGTACGGGCTGCGCGGGTTGAACGGCGTGCGCTCGGTCTGCGGGGACTCGAGCGCCTTGCCGTACATCTCCGAGCTGCCGGCCTGGTAGAAGCGGATCGGCCAGTCGGCGGTCCGGACGGCCTCGAGCATCCGGAGGGTCCCCATCCCGGCGGTCTCCGCGGTGAACTCGGGCATCTCGAAGCTCACCTTGACGTGGCTCTGGGCGCCGAGGTTGTAGACCTCATCGGGCTTGACCCGGTGAAGATGCCCGATGAGCGATGAGCTGTCGGTGAGGTCTGCGTAATGGAGGAAGAGTCGTGTCTCTGCCTCGTGCGGATCCACATAGAGGTGATCGATCCGCTGGGTGTTGAACTGGCTCGAGCGCCGGATGAGCCCGTGGACCTCGTAGCCCTTCTCCAGGAGGAGCTCCGCGAGGTAGCTCCCGTCCTGGCCGGTGATCCCGGTGATCAGGGCCTTCTTGCCGTTGGGCGCTCCGGGCGTCATGCAGCCGGCTCCAGATTGCGGGCGTCGGTCTTCGAGATCCGGCCGGCGATCGCGTCCACGAGACCTGCCGCGTCCGCGAGGCAAGCGGCCGCGGACGTATTCAATGCCGCGTAGGCTGGTCCGGCGGCCGCGAGCTCAGCACCCAGGGCTGGCTCCGCACCAAGGCGATCGAGAGCCTCGAGCAGCCCCTCGGGCTCCCCCGCGGTCACAAGGATGCCGGCTCCGGAACGGTCGACCTCTCGGGCGGAGGCACCGCTGGCGGGCACCATGGCCACGATCGGTCTTCCTGCCGCGAAGTACGAGGTGAGCTTGCTCGGCAGCGACATGTCGAGCTGCGTGGGCCGCTCGGACAGAAGCAGGACGTCCGCGGCGGCAAGCAGGCTTGCGTGGATCCCATGGGGCTGCACGCCGAGGAAGCTGACGTTCGGGAGATCACGCGCCGACTCCCGAATCGCAACGGCCTGATTGCCGCCCCCCGAGAAGACGAACCGGGCGGGCTTGCCCTGCTGGGCGGCAAGGCGGGCGGCGGCGAGAACCTGCTCAAGGCCCTGCTTGAGACCCATGTTCCCGGCATGAAGGACCACCGGCCGTCCGTCGGTCCAACCGAACCGCGCCCGGGTCTCCGCCACGGTCAACTCGGGTGGGGCAAGCAGCGTCCAGTTGGGGACGTGGCGGATCGTGTCCGGGGCGACGCCGAGGGAGACGAGATACGGTCTGAATGTCTCCGCGACGACCCCGATCGCGCGAGCGCCGGTCGTCGACCATCTCTCCGCCGCCGCGGTCGCCTTCGCGACGGCACCCCCGCCCACGATCCCGGATTGGCGGGCGGCCTGGCCCATCAGGTCCTGGAAGAGGAGGCCGTACGGGGCGCCCAGTCGCCGCCCGGTGAGGCGCGCGAGAACACCGCCGGACAGGCTCGGGACGACTCCCAGGATCACGTCCGGGTGGGGCATGCGGAGCGTCGCGAGGAAGCCCGTGAGCCCGAATGTTCCTTCGTAGAGGGCCCGCCGCATCGCGGATTGGGTCGCTGGGATGTAGTGCGCGCCGTGGATGACCGTGACCCCCCCGATCGTCTCCCGGTGCAGGAGTGTCCGGGGCGCCCCGCGGGCGATCCGCCAGGCAGGGTAGTGCGGGATCCCGGTGACGACGGTGACCTGGTCTCCACGCGCGGCGAGATGCTCGGCGAGCCCGGCTGTGTACGGGCCAACCGCCGTCAGCTCGGGCCGGTAATTGATCCCGATGATCAGGACTCGCATGCCGCCCGACCCCGTCATCGGACCTTGTCTGCGACGGGCTTCCCGGGCACGACGTCCGGCTGACCTTCGTGCTCTGGCCCGTAGGCGCCGTAGTAGTCGTAGTAGTAGTAGCCGCCACCCGATCGCTCGGCCAGCCGGTTGAGCGTGACGCCCAGGATCCGGGCGCCGGCCTGGGCCAGCGCCTCGCGGCCCCGCCGGACGGCGCCCCGGTGCGTCCGCCCGGCGTCGATCACGAACAGCGTGCCGTCGGTGATCGATGAGAGGAGCACGGCATCGGTCACCGCCTGGAGCGGCGGGCTGTCGACGACGACGAGGTCCGCCGCCTCGGCGAGGCGCCCCAGGATGGTCCGCATCCGCTGCGAGCCAAGCAGCTCGGCCGGGTTCGGCGGGAGCGGGCCGGTGGTGATCACCCGCAGGTTCTCCTGTTCGGTGGGCTGCGCGACGTCGTCCAGCCCGGTGGCATCCGAGCGCATCAGGCTCGACAGCCCGTGGGCGTTCGGCAGGTCGAAGATCCGGTGGACACCCGGCTTGCGGAAGTCCGCGTCCAGGAGGATCGTCCGGTGGCCCGCCTGGGCGAAGACGACCGCCAGGTTGGCGGCGGTCGTCGTCTTGCCCTCGCCCGGGATCGCGCTGGTCACGAGCAGGGTCCGCACCGGCGCGTCGACCGCGGCGAACTCGATGCTCGTGCGGAGGCTCCGATACGCCTCGGCGACCGGCGCCCGGGGATAGAGGAGCGTGGCGAGCCGGTAGATCTCGCTCCGCCCCTTGGCGCCACGCATCTTGATGATCATGCCCAGGGTCGGCAGTCCGGTCACCGCCTCCACGTCATCGGTCGACTTGACCGTGTCATCGAGGTAGTCGAACAGGAACGCGAGGCCCAGGGCGATGAGCAGCCCCACGAGGGCGGCGATGACCGTGTTGAGCAAGACTCGCGGCGAGGCCGCCGCTTCCGGCGGCGAAGCCGGGTCCACCACCGTCAGCAGGTTCGCCCCGCTGTTCGATGAGAAGCCGAGCATCGTGGCGTACGTCTGACGGAGGATGACGATCCGGCCCTGGAGGGCCTGCAGCTGCTGCTCGTCCGCGGCCGAGCGCGAGGGCAGGCTGGTCAGTCGCTGGATCTCGGCCTGGGTGTCCTGGATCTGGGCCTGGAGCGCGGCGAGGTCGGCGTCGATGAACTGCTGGACCTGCGAGTCTCGACCGGCGATCGCCGGCGACGCGGCGATCATCTCGGCCGCCAGAGAGTTCGCCAGGGCCGCCGCGCGCGCCGGATCGCCGTCCTGGACGGTCAGGTGGACGAGGGTCGAGTCGCGCGGCGCATCGGCGACGATCCGCTTCCTGAAGTCGTCCGGCGTGATCCCGAGGCCGTTCTTGGCGATGACCTGCTCGAGCAGCGGGCCCGTCGTCGCGAGATCGGCGTAGGTCTGGGAGAGCCGCTGGCTCGCGAGCAGTTGGTTCAGGTCAGGGTTCGCCGCCTGGGTGCTCTGCCCGACGATCAGGGTGACCTTGCCCTCGTAGACCTTGGGCAGGCTGCTTGAGACGAGATACGCGGCACCGCCAGCGAGCAGGACGCTCGCAACGAGCAGCCAGAGCCAGGCGCGCAGGACGCCGATCTGGTGGCGTAGTTCCATGGCTTGGGCCCCCGAGCGGTCGCGGCGAGTATAGCCGGGCGGGCCGCTCCGCTTGTCGCCGTCATGGCGGCGGCGGGCCGGTCGCGACGTAGCGGATGCCCAGCTCCACGTCCTGGCTGAAGGTGGTGCTCAGACTCGCCGTCCCGCCGGACACCTGGAGACCCTGGCTCGCCGACGCGATCCGGTAACCATCCGGGACCCGGATCGTCAGGGTCAGCGGCCCGGGCAGGAGACCCGGCTGCTTCTGGATGGTCAGGCGGTAGACCCCCCCGGTCTCGTCCGCGTCGGCCGCGTACGGGCTCGTCCAGACGTAGCGCAGGCTGGTCGAGCCGGGGGGCACCATGAGGTATGTGCCGATCACGGTCCGACCCGCCTCCTCGGCCACGAGGGCCGGCGATGTCAGCTTGACGAAGCTGCCCCCGGATACCGCCTCGACCCGGCTGCGCTCCGGGGTCAGGAGCCGGAAGTACATCCCGAGGATGCGCAGGTGCTCGAGGGTGGGCAGCTCGCGGTACGGCGTGCCGAGCGCGGTGTCGATCGGGTTGTCCCAGGTCACGTCGAGCGTGTTGCGCGCATTGCCGAGCGGATCGATCGCCACCTCGAGGCCGAGACTGCGGGTGGCGATCGCGTTGATCTTGGAGGCGGGGGCGACGTTGGAATCGACCGGGTAGAGGTAGTCGCCGGGGTTCTGGCGGACCGCGCCGTCGAAGCCGCCCCGGGTGGCGAGTGCCTCGTCGTCGGCGTCCTTGAACCAGGCCAGCACGAGGCGCTGGGTCCGGAACGTGTCGGCCTGGCCGAGGATGTCGGCCCACTGCCGGGGCGGGAGGCCGAGCAGGCTGCCGAAGAGTCGATCGGCGAACGCGGACAGGAAGGCCTTCCGGTTCTCACCTGGCTTCGCAACGCGGGTGAGTTGGAGCGTCTTGAGCGTCGTCTCGCCGGACGCGATCGTCGCGTCGTATTCGGGCACCGAGATCGGGCCGGTGACCTTGAGCAGCTCGTCGATGGTGTAGGTGGTGATCCCCAGGACCCCGTCGACCCGGCTGTCGCCGGATTCGTTCGTGTACAGCCGGAGGGCATCCCGGGCGCTGGTCGGGAAGTCGGGCGACCAGTTCGCGTCGGCCAGCTGCCAGGGCTGCTTCGAGCCCAGGAGGTAGTTCGCCAGCTCGGTCGGGGGCTTGATGAACGGGAAGTCCCAGGGCAGGTCGAGCAGGAAGATGTCGCGGAACGTCCGCTCCGTCACTCGGCCCCGGTCGAAGGCGATGATGCCGTAGCTCCCCGTGTAGCCGCCGGTCGGCCGGAGCTCGGCCGGGTTCTGGGTCAGGACCAGGTAGCGCCGGGGTCCGTCCCAGCCCAGGATCGCCGGCAGCCGCGCGCTCACCGTGAGGTACGTGTCGAGCAGCGGGCCGTAGCGGTCCACCCGCTCGGCCATGGCCGAGCGAGCGTCTTCGACCGGGCCGGCCACGCCGTCGGGGACGGCCGCCAGCCGGTCATGAGCGCGGCCGAGTGCCGCCTTGACGGCCATCGCCGGTTGGCGGGAGGTCGCCATCAACTCGACCAGCTGGGCGAGCGCCGAGGTCGTCCCCGGATCGGCCGCCTGGGCTTCCTTGATCTCGACGAACCGTCGCCCGATGGCCAATGCCTGGTCCGCCGCCTCGAACAGGTCGCCCGCCGCACCGACGACGTCGTCCGCCCCGCGCACGTCGGCGGCCGTCGGCGGGAGGGCGCGGGCGATCGCGATGAGCGGATCGTGCCCGAGCAGATCCTCGAGATGGCCGAGGCGGTCGCGGGCGGCACCCAGGTCGCGGCCCAGGGCATCCAGGGTCGGGCGATCGATCGCCAGGCCGGCGGCCTGCGCCCGCGACGACAGCGCGACGAGGTCGGTCCGGAGGCTGCGCGCCTGGTCGAGCGCGGGCAGGTAGCGGAAGACCGCCAGGAGGCCGGCTGTCACGGCCAGTGCCAGCGCGGCGAGCCCGATCGCGACGAGGACGAAGCTGCGACGGCGCCCATGGCCTCGCCGGTGGTGGCGGTGGCGGCGGCGCCGGGGCGGGTCGTTCGGTGGCGGCCCCGGGAGGATGGATCGCTCGGTCACGGCGACGGATGGGCGATGACCACGAACCGCGGAGCGGTCCCGTAGTAGGAGGTCGACGTCTGGAGGGTCAGCTGCTCTGTCGGCGTCGGGGCCAGGTACTTGATCGCGTCCCACGGGACCTTGGGGAGAACCTCGTCGACGAGGTACGTCCGCTGCGTGCCACCGACGAGGGTGAGGACGACCTTGTCGCCGACCCTGGCGTCCCACAGGGACAGGAACATCCCCGTCCGGGCATGGGCGTAGATGTAGATGTTCGTGCCGCTATCGGGCCAGCCGGAGCCCGGATAGTGGGCGGCCTTGCCGATCGGCGCGTCGATGCCATCGCCCTCGACGATCCTGAGGTCGATGCCCAGCCGCCGGATCTGGATGCGCGTGGCCCGGATGCCCTGGGCCGCGGACGGGCTCGGCGACGGGGGGGCCGAGTCGGTCGCGATCGGCGGGAAGCTGGCGGCGTCGGTGGGCCCCGAGGTCGCCACCGGCGGGAAGTCCGACACCGACGGCGCCGCCGAGGGTCGGTCGGGCAGGACGCCGCTGCCGCCCAGGGCGATCGACAGCCCGGCCACGACGATCACGATCGCCGCGATCACGACGACGGCGGTCAGCGCCCCTCGGCCGGACACGAGCCCCGCCAACCGACGCGACTTCCGGTGGCGACGGTGCGAGCCGGACGGGTCGGTCATCCGGGGAGCCTACCCGGGAGTGGCCCGGAACGCGCGGACGCGCCCCGAGTCGGGGCGCGTCTTCGGTACCGTGGCGGGCTCGCGCGGGCCTCAGCGATAGCCGAGGGCGAACCGCCGAAGGATGATCCCGCTGCCGGCGAGCACGGCCAGGATGGCCAGGAGCGGCGCGATCGGCAGGCCGCCCGTCGGCGCGCCGTCGAGCCCGGTCGACGTCCCGGGCAGGCCGCCCGATGTCAGGCTCAAGACCGCCCCAGCGCTGACGCTGTCGCCGGTGGCCGTGATGGTTCGTTGACCGACGACGCAGGCGAGCGTCACCGTGGTCGTCGCGACGCCGCTGGCATTCGTGTTCGTCGGCGTCGAGTTGACCTTGTCCTTGCTCGACGGGGTCGAGGTGAATGCCCAGGCGATCGGCTGACCTTCGATGGGCACCCCTCCGACGTCGAGGGCGGTCGCTCGGATCGTGATCGGTGTCCCGCACTTCTGGGACCCGCTCGGGGCACTGACGGTCAGGGTGGCGACCACCTGGGCCGAATAGGCGAAGACGGCCGTGCTCAGCGCGAGCGCCAGGCCCAGGCCCGCGACCACGGCTAGCCATCGGCTTCGTTGGTTCACTCGGTCGGTCATCCGCTGATCCCCCTAGGGAGTCTCGACGACGTCGCCGGTGCCGGGCGAGATGCTGACCACACGCGAGGCGGGGCGGACCGCGTGCGAGTCGCGCCGCGGCACGTGCATCATACAGCACCGCGCAAGCAGGAAGGACGGGCGACGGTCTCGGGGATCGGCGCTCTCGCTGCCCGCCGATCGGTGCGGGCTCGCCGCCACCCGTCGATTCGTGCTGGCTCGCCGCCCGCCGGTCAGTGCTGGGGCTGGGGAACGATCAGCTTCTGGCCGACGTGGATGAGGTTCGGGTCCTTGATCTTGTTCGCGTGCTGGATCGCTTGAGGCGTCACCCCGTACAAGGCCGCGATCGACGTGAGGCTCTCGCCCGCCTTCACGACATGGATGGTCTGGCTCGGTTCCGGCCATGGGGTCGCGGTCGGACTCGGCACGGCTGTCGGCGCTGAGGACGCGGACGGCACCGAGCTGGGTGACGGCGACCGAGTCGTCGACGCGGAGGCGTTGATCGTGGCCGTGGCAACGGCGCCCGTGGCAACGGCGCCCGGGGCAACGGCGCCCGTGGCGCCCGGCCACGGTCCGATGGCGCCGGTGACGATCGCCCCGATCAGCACGGCGGCACCGATGACCACGAGGGCGAACAGGACACGGCGGCGAATGCCCCGGCGTTCGGTGAGGGTCAGGCGCGGCGTGTCGTGGGACTCGCCTCGGGGGCGCACGGACGATGGAGTCACGACCGTCACAGCGGGCGCCGATGCCGGCAGCCGCGATCGCGCATCCGCGACGGGGGTCGGCGGCGGGACGACCGGAGATGGCACATCCGGGATCGCGGTCACCACCGCCCGACCAGCCGTGCTGGCAGGTTCGGCCCGGGCGCCGATGGCCGCCGCCGACGCGCGGAACAGCTTGCACGCCGGGAAGTCGCTCGACAGGCAATAGGCGCCCTGGTGGCCGAGGTCGATCGGGCGCGGCTGCCGCTTGACGTGACACCGGTGGGCGGGTGTCGCGAAGGTGAATCGGGTGCCGGGGTCGTCGGGGAGGCCGAGGTACGGGCAGGCTTCCGCCTCGTCGATCACCGGATCGGTCGGAGCCATCGACTCGGCTTGGCGGGTCCGGACCCGGGCCTCGCGCGGTGGCCGGGGCGGGTTGCTGCGAGCATGCGCGAATACTACGCGAGGCTCACGGTCAAGTGCGTACGCCCTGGGTACGGACCGGGACCGTACCGATCGTCGTCCTGGACATCAGACTGCTTCCGTTCTCTCGTCCGTGCGGACGAGGGCTACCGATCGGGATGTGCGATGGGCGAGAGCCCCGGAGACCAGCTCCGGGGCTCTCAGGTTTCAGGCGGCGGCGTGGGCCGGCGCGATGGCCGGCTCCCGCCGGTCGAGGGAGGTGATCGCCACCGACTTGAAGCCCTTGAACGTGAGCCACAGGCCGAGGAACGCCTCCCAGATGACTTCCGGAACGGTCGCCACGCCCTGCACTGCTCCGAACTGCGGGATGACCCCTAGCAGCACGGCGAAGGGCGGCCGGGGGCCGGACTACGCGGGCCGCCTCATCGCCGCCTTCGACGGGCGGTCGGACCAACGCGCGACCAGGCAGCGGCAGCCGTTGGTCGAGCCCTTGAGCGAACGGGAGCTGGAGGTCCTGCGACTGCTCGCCACGGACCTTGACGGGCCGGATATCGCCCGCGAGCTCGTCGTGTCACTGAATACGATGCGCACCCACACGAAGAGCATCTTCTCGAAGCTCGGCGTGAACTCGCGTCGCGCCGCCGTCCGTCGCGCCGCCGAGCTCGAGCTTCTTGTGCGGATCCGGGACCGCTGAGAGTTACTGCAGGGCTTCGACGGCGACCACGGCGCGATCGTCGTGGCCTGCGCCCTGGCCGAACGGCGTGGGGACGTGGCCGCGTGCGGTCAGCCCAACAGGCTGTCGACCGCCCCCCTGATCTCGTCGTCGTCGACGCCGACGAGCCGCGCCTGGGACACGAATGTGGCGGTGATCTCCGCCAGCCGTCGCCCGCGCTCCGCCTCCGACAAGGTGCGTGGCGAGTCGCCCACGGTGGTGCCGCCCCCGCGCCGGGTGACGATGAGGCCATCTCGCTCCAGCTCGGCATACGATCGCATCACCGTCCCCGTCGCCACCCCGAGGTCGGCCGCCAACTGCCGGACTGTGGGCAGTCGGGCACCGGGCAGAAGCAGCCCCGCTTCGATGGCCGTGGCGAGCTGGCGCCGCAGCTGCTCGTAGGGGGGTGTCGGGTCTCCGGGGTCCAGCCGAAGCGCGACGGTCATGACGACCGCCTGCTCGAGCCGTCCCCCGGAACGAGGACGATGACGGCGAACCGGAGTGACACGGCCAGGGCGACAAACGCGACGATCGCCAGCCCCCAGGAGCCAAGCCCGTAGGCGGTGGTGCACGCCTGGTTGCCGACGGCAACCGCCGCTGTGTAGGACAGGCCGGCGAGGCTCGTCGCCACCACGAGCCCGAACGCCGCGACGATCCCTTCGGCGGTCTGGCGACGCAGCGCGTCATCGACGCGAACGAGCTCGGGGTCGGCTCCGTTTCGCGGGCGTCGGGTGGTGGCCACCAGGCCGACCCAGGCCAGCATGAGCACCGCCAGCACCGCGACGGCCATGCCGATGGTGTAGTAGCTGCCCGGGAACGGAGAGCTGGTTCCGACGACCGTCTGCTCGTGGTCGCCCTGCTGGTCCCACAGCTGCACGACGCACGCATGGGTGAACGTGCGATCGAGCCCGACTTCGTCGGGAGTGGCCACCAGGGTGGTCCAGGCACCGACCACGGCGAGGATGATGAGCACGGCGCCCGCGATCGTCGTCGTCCGGGCGGGGAGGTAGTCGCGGACCTGACGATGCTCGATCCCGGCGGTGCCCGCAGTCCTGGCACGTGTGTACGTCAACTGCTGGCCGAACAGGATCGCCGCGATCACCACCGCGCCGGCCGCGGCGGGCGCCACGAAGAGCCCCCAGCCGTAGCGGCCGAGCGAGCCGACCACGAAGAACACCGCCACGCTGGCGGCGATCCCGAGGTAGCGCGTCCTTAGCGTCACGCGGCGAAGGGCCGCCAGCCCCGGGTAGCGCTCCTCGTCGAAGGTCATCGACCGGGACCGGCGGACCGCGGCGATGCCCGCTGCGATGAGCATCACGACCCCGACGATCAGGGGCAGGAAGAAGAGGAGTGAGAGGCTGATGGTGGTCACGCGGGCTCCTTGTGTCAACGAGGCGACACAAGAATGCGTGCGCTCGTTGTTTGTGTCAAGCACTAACTACAAGCCACGCCCGCCACCGAATGCGTCGCGTTGGCTGAGCGCGAAGCTGTGGCCGGATGTCGCCAGCACTGCACCGACCGCGAGCGAACAGACAGACACGACGGCGAGGATGGCGATGGGCGCCCGAGCCCGACGCAATGCCCCGGAGATCCGACGGACCAGCCGTCCCATAGCGTGGCCCTCCACACTCGGCTCCGTCGGGATGGCTTCTCCCGGATCAGGGGTGGCGCTACGTTCGCGTGGCAAACACGGCGATCGCGGCCACGGCGAGCGCGACGAGTGCCGTCCCGGCGGCCACGATCGTCCATTCGCGCGAGACCGCGTGTCGGGCCAGCCGGTAGAGCGTGCCCACGAGGCCCCCGAGGACCACCAGGGCAAGCAGGTCCCAGGATGCTGCACCGTCGACGAAGCTTCGGTAGGTGACGACGGCCAGCAGGCCGAAGGACAGGACAAGGTAGGCCAAACGATCTGCTGCACGGTCAACGCTCAGCTCTCGTTCATCGCGTAGCACGAGGCGGTTCATCGGGCATCTCCTTCGAGCCAGAAGAGCTCGTCGACCCGGACGTCGAGCGCGCGGGCGAGCCGGAAGGCGAGCAGGGTTGAGGGGCAGTACTGGCCTGTTTCGATCGAGCTGATCGTCTGGCGGCTGACGCTGACGGAGCGCCCGAGCTCGCCCTGGGAGAGGTCGCGCTCGGCGCGCGCAACCTTGAGGCGGTTCAGGAGGCGGATAGCGGTCTCAGTCGGCAACGCTGTGATTCTGCACGAAGTCAGATCCGACTGTCAAGACTCCTTGGCACTATGCCAAGTGTAGCGGCCACTTGGGGTGCGGTGCTCCAGTCCCCTCATACGGTCCGACCTGGGCGACGAGGTGAGCCAGGGCTTCCGACGCGTATAGTTATAGTCATGGTCAAAACAACCAACCTCGCCGGCCTCTCGGAGGATTACGACCCCGCCAGATTCCCACCGTTCGCTGTCACGGTGGACGTGGTGATCCTGACCATGCTCGAAGGCACGCTTCACGTGCTTCTCGTACGCAGAGGCGAGGCGCCGTTCGAGGGTATGTGGGCCGTGCCGGGTGGCTTCAAGCGTCCCACCGAGACATTGGACGAAGCAGCGAAGCGGGAGCTGGTCGAGGAGACCGGGGTGGATGGAGCGACCCTGCTGACCCAGTTCGGTGCCTATGGGGATCCGGGACGCGACCCACGAATGAACGTCGTGACGGTCGCCTTCATCGCGGTCCTCCGGGACGTCGGGGAAATCGTCGCTGGAACGGACGCCGCGGCCGCCTCGCTTATCCCGGTTCCCGACGTGCTCCACGAGAGGATCGAGCTCGCGTTCGATCACCTGCGGATCGTGCGTGATGCGGTCGAGCGTGTCCGCGCCGAACTCGATGTCAGCGGTATCGCGACGTCGTTCGTCGGGCCGACGTTCACGCTGGCCGAGCTGCGGGCGGTCTACGAAGCAATCTGGGAGGTGCAGCTCGACGCCGCGAATTTCAGGCGGAGCGTCGTTGCCGAGGACGGCTGGGTGATCCCGACCGGGCTGCGCACCCAGCCCGGCCCCGTCGGCGGCAGGCCCGCCGAGCTCTATTCGGCGGGGCGGGCATGGAACTACGGCGGCCCGATCCAACGCCCGCAGCGGACCTGAGGCCGGACGTAGACGCATGAAGGCCGTGGTCCACGACCGGTACGGGCCCCCGGAGGTCCTGCACCTGGAAGACGTCGCGCAGCCAGTCCCCAAACCAGACGAGGTCCTGGTGCGCATCCACGCCTCAACGGTCACGCGAGGCGATGCGATGGGCGTCCGTGGCGCTGCCTACAAGTTCGTCCGGCTCTTCACCGGTATTCGCCGACCCAGGCAGACGCACTTCGGCTCGGAGTTCTCGGGCCGCGTCGAAGAGGTCGGTACGGCCGTGACCAAGTTCCAGGTCGGCGACGAAATCTTCGGGATCAAGGGCGGCGCCAACGCGGAGTACATAACCGTTCGCGAGAACCAAGTGGTTGCACCAAAGCCCGCAGGGCTGACCTTCGAGGAGGCAGCAGCCGTTCCCGATGGATCACTGCTCGCGCTGACGTGTCTGCAGCCGGCGTATCCGCTCCGAGGCAAGCGTGTCCTCGTCTACGGCGCAGCTGGCTCCATCGGAACGGCCGCGGTGCAGCTCCTGGCGCACCACTTCGAGGCCGAGGTTACGGGGGTGTGCGACAGGAAGGATGTCGACCTCGTGCGGTCGCTGGGCGCGGGGGCTGTCCTCGATCGCAATCGGTCCGACTTCACGACCAATGGGAAGACATATGACGTGATCTTCGACGCCGTCGGGAAGCACTCGTTTCGTCGTTGCCGCCGATCCCTGAGCGCTGCTGGGATCTACATCACCGTCGACCTGGGGTTCATGTACCACGTCCCATTTCTCGCCCTGGTCACGCGTTTCGTCGGCGCTCGGCGAGCGACGCTCGGCATCGGCCGCTATCGCAAGGAGGATCTCCTCCTCATCAAGGGGCTCATCGACGCGGGCAAGTACCGGCCTGTGATCGACCGGGCGTACACGCTGGACGAGGTCGCGGAGGCCACCCGCTACGTCGAGACGGGCCACAAGACCGGCAACGTCGTCTTGACCGTCACGCACGATCAAGCGACTTGAGCCCGAGGTGGACGCCCCTCGGTGCAAGCCACCCGGTAGAGCACGCAACTCTGACCCACGAGCCCTGGCGCATGCGCTCACGGGCCCCCATGAGCGCGCGGATGCTTCCGGCAGCTAGTCTCGGGCGAGAGCGACGCGGACACCGAGCCCGACGAGGACCGTCGCCGTGGCCCTCCGGGCCAAGTTCGTCACCCACGGGAGAGCGAATGTGGCTTGCGTTCGCGCCACGATCTCGACGAACAGCAAGAGCCAGGCGAGTCCCAGGACCGCGAAGATCAGGGCCAACGCCAGCATTCGCTCCGGCGCATCGATGCCCGGCTCGACGAATTGCGGCAGCAGGGTGAGGAAGAAGACGCCGAGCTTGGGATTCAGGCTCGCCGAGAGCCAGCCGAGTGTCCATGCTCGGCGGGCGCCAAGCCTCCGACCGCTCGCCTGATCCTTGATTACGAGCGGGCCATGCCCTCGCAGCGTGAGCAGCCCGAGGGCGATGAGATACACCGCACCCGCAAGCCTCAGCGTCGTGAACGCAACGGCTGACGCTGCCAGGACGGCGACGAGACCGATGGCTGCTGCGATCGCCCATCCGCTCAGACCACAGATGATCCCGAGGACCGTAGCCACGCCAGCCCGGCGCCCTGAGAGCAGGGTGTTACGGGCGACCAGCGTCATGTCGGGTCCCGGAGTGACCACGATCAGAGCGGCCACTCCGAGGTACGCCAGAAATAGAGGGTCAACGGTCACAGGAAGGCATCTCTGGTTCCTCGCCCCTCACGGATCCGTGGATCCATCGCGCCGATCGTCGCCCCACGCGTAGCCGAACAGGGCTCGCCCCCAACCAGTCTCGGGCAGCCGGATCCGCGATCCGCGCTCGCACGCTGGCAATCAGGTCGTCCGGGCCGACCTCGTCACTCATCCAGTCCTCCTGGGCCAGGAACTCCGGGCTCCGCTGTGACGTGGCCGGTTCTTGCCAGATCCAGCCCGTCGAGGAACATGTCGAGGCCGGCTTCGAACGCCCGGCGACCCTCCCCACCCGAGCTGCCCATGTGCCATCGGACGTGCTCCGCTGTATGTGGGAACTCGTCGATTGGCATCGTGGCGAGGTACTGCCGACCGACCTCCTCGATCTGCGCATCGGTGAATGGGATGGTCGACTGCCACAATGTGAACCCCACAACGTAGCTGTCGAGGGCATGGTAGGCGTGGTCGGCGAGGCCAGGCGGCAGGTCCGCTGCTGCCACCGAGGCGAGTACCGCCTCCATCCAGCGAATTCGCGTCCGGCTGGAAGATGCGGGTGTCATGAGAACCGCGGCTGCCCACCGATGCCGATCGAGGGCCGCATGGGCGGAGAGCGCGATAGATCGAAGGGCTGCCTTCCACGGGGTTCCAGACGGCGGAAGCTCGATCTCGGACAGAACTCGCGCGAGGATCCCGCCGAGCAGATCGTCCTTGCTTCGCACGTAGTGGTAGAGCGACATCGCCTCCACGCCGAGATGCGCGGCGACCCGCCGCATCGAGACGGCCGCCAATCCCCCGTGGTCGGCGAGCTCCAAGGCGGCGGCGAGGACACGGTCCCGGCTGAGCGGCTTCCGCGGTTCGGGGGGCGGTTCATCGGTAGAGGTCCCGGTCGTCAACGCTTGCGCCACCTCTTGACAGGCTTACGGCGTACGATCTACGCTCGCTGGACTTATGGCGTAAGCGCGAGCATTGACGATCATATCGCTTTTCGTTGACCAACTCGCTGCCCGGTCGGACCTCACTGGAGTCTCGTCGCACCCCATGGCCCGCCTGATGCCGAGCTAGACTTATAGTGTAAGCATGAGTGTGGGGACGCGGAGCCCCAGCGGATTCGGAGGGACCCTTTGGATATCTACGAGGCGCTCTACACGACCCGCGCGATGCGACGGCTCAGGCCAGACCCGATCCCGCAGGAGGTACAGGCCCGGATCCTCGACGCTGCTATCCGTGCCCCGAATATCGGCGAGCAATGGCGGTTCATCCTGGTCGATGACCAGGGCGTCATGGCCAAGCTCGCCCCCCTTTACGAGCAGGCGTTCGAGCGCCTGTTGCGGCAGTTCGGCGCGGAGCCGGACGACCTTGAGAAGGTCGAGGGCCCGATCGGACGCATTGCGCGCTCGGGCATGCACCTGGCCCGTCACTTCGGTGAAGTCCCGCTGGTGTTGATGGCATTCGATCGCACCCGAGAGGGGAGCGGCGTCTATCCGGCGGTCTGGAGTGCGATGCTGGCCGCCCGGGCCGAGGGAATCGGCTCGACTCTGACCGGCGTGCTCCAGACCTTCTTCGCGGACGAGGTGTTCGACATTCTCGGCGTACCAAGGGACGCGGGCTGGTACATGCACGGAGTGGTCCCGATGGGCTATCCGACCGGCAAATGGGGAATCGCACCCCGCACGCCGGTTCACGAGGTCGCCGCGCGCAATCGT
>JBBQJL010000051.1:0-21486 GCA_038325875.1 Candidatus Limnocylindrales bacterium | reverse complement strand
GGTCAGGGGCAGGCGGGCGGCGACCCATGGGTCAGCCCATCCGCTCGACCCACGCGGCACGCCACGCGGGGGCATCGAATGGCGGGGCGAAGTACCACGTCTCGCGATACACCTTGCCGCCCCGGAGCTGGATCAGGACGGAGAGGAACCAGGTCGAGCCATCGGGGTAGGCGCTCGTCCCATCGGCGAACCAGAAGTCGCCGCTCCCGACGACGCGGTGGATCGTGTTCGAGGGGGTCGCGACCCACTGGTCCTCGCTCCCGACGACGCGGACCGACAAGTCGCTCGGCCGGCCGCCCGGCCAGTTCTCCATGATCGCCCGGTCGTTCGCGCTGCCCCGGACCCGCTCGCCCGACTGGGGCCACTCACACACCCAGTCCGGGTCGCGCAAGGCGCCGGCCGAGTCGTAGTCATGGGCGGCCTGCGCTTGGTAGTAGCGACGGACGATCTCCTCGTTGGACGGGTTCGCCACGTTCTCTCCCTCGGGTGCGATGAGAAGCAACCGTGAGGGCGCCGGTCCGCGCGGTCAAGCCTCATGTTGGGTCAGGCGACGTGCCGTGGGGTCGGCCAGGGTAACCTCGCGCGATGCCCCGAGCGACCACCACGCCTGGCGTCTGCAGCATGATCTGCAGCGTGAGACCGGCGGGTTGAGTCCCTCAAGCAGGCCGCTTCGTCCGGTTGGGTCACAGCCTCAGGCTCGGGAAGGCGCGGCCCGAGGATCCCGAGCGGCTTCGCTAGGTGCGCATCACCAACCCCGGCATCGCCGCCCGCGGACGGCCATTCCGACGTGATCTCGCAGTCAACCTCTCACACGTCGACCCTCGCCGACGCAGGTGAGTAACAAACCCGCGAGAGGTTCGCCGAGCAGGCCCTCAATCTCCGAGTCGACGAACGTCATGCCGGAGGCGCCGATCCCCAGCGCATAGGCTGCGAGGTGGAGGCGGCCGTCGACGAGCCCCGCCTGGATCTGTGCATCGCGGTAGCCGCCGTCGTCCAGTGCGTCGAGATCCACCGCTGAGATCACGACGAAGGCAGCGTCCCGTCCAAGCTCCTGGTCCCAGCAGACCCGGAAGAGCTCGTCGCGCAGGATGCCTGCCCGGATCGGCCGGTCCAGATCCGGCCAGCGGTAGAGCCCCGGCTCGACACCCTCGACGGCGTGGACCGCGACGAAGGTCGGAAGCCATGTGCCGCGCGCACCGAGGGCGACACACCTATCGAATGTCTCGCGCGCCAGGACGGCCGCGGGATCCATGACGCGGGTCGACCGATGCCGAACGATGACGGTGTCGAGGTCGGCTGACCACGGCGGCTCGCCCGGCCAGGGAGGTGCCGGTGGCCACGGCTCGTGGAACTCGTCGGCATCCCCCGCACGCTGCGCGAGCGTGACGAGCGGGAACTCCACCGGGGACTCGGCCACGGAGCCCCGCGTCGCGTCGCCGCCGGGCCGGAGCGTGGGTCGTCCGTCGCTGAGCGTCACGACCGCGAGCGGGAACTCCTGCACGCCGTCGGCCCCGACGAGGCGAGCGACCTGTTCGTCCGGGAAGCGCGTCCACAACCGCGCACCGAGCCCCGCCGCGTCAGCCAGCGCGAGTGGATGGGCGAGGGTCGTGCCCGCGTCCCAGTAGAGGTGGCGGAAGCCGCGCTCGGCGTACCTCCAGCCGGTGCGCCACGGGATGCCGGTGACGATGATCGCCGCGGCGTCGCCGTGCGGCGGCGGGCCGATCTGAACGAGGCCGTGCCGGAGGGGGTCGTACCAGTGGACCCCGTCCACGAGCCCGCCGACGCCATTCGCTGCGACGTAGAGCTCCAGCGGGAAGAGGCCACCCGCGGACCGCGACGTCCGGAAGAAGAATCGGCGGCCGTCACTCCGCTCGGCGAAACGGACGACCGCGGCCGACAGGTACAGGAGGCGAGCGATCTGCGCGAGGTCGAGCACGTTCGCCGCGGTTCCCATCCGTCCGGCGAGCACGGATGTCGCGGAGGCGTGCGGCGACGGCCATGCTCGCGGCAGTGCCAGGCGCGGCAGCCCAGGCGGGTACGCCTTGAACGGCGCCGGGAACGTCGGCAGATGGTTCCTGACGAAGTCCTGTCGGACGAGCGGATGGTCCGCCGGTGCTGGGTCGAGTTCTCCCGGAACGTAGGCGTAGGAGCTGAGGCGGTGGTACAGGCGCGCGGTGTCCCCGGATGGTGTCGAGGGTGGCCCGGGGAGCGATGCCATCGGCGCATCCTATCCGTTGAATCGATTGGAACAGACTCGCCATCATGACCGGCGACGCAATCCTCCTGCTCCGTCGTCGCCGCGCCCAACTTGGACCGGGCGTTCGACAAGTGGCGCTCCACCGTCTGCCCCGAGAGCCTGAGGCCGCACGCCGCGGCCTGCTCTACGTCGCAGGAGAGGTAGGCGGCCGCGACCTCGACCTGCCGCATTGTCGCCCGGTCAGTCTGGACTCGTGCGACCCGGCGCCGGATTGGCGGCTAGACCAGGTCGGCATGGCCCCTCGGGCGCGCATCAAGCGGAGCGGACGATGCGGACTGGCTCACGGCGACCGCCCATCGTGACCCTGCATCCCCTTATCTGCCAGCTACCCGAAGCCTCGAATCCTCTCGCCCCGACCGACGCACCTTGGGGACCCCTTCGCCGAGCGCTGGCGGGGTTCGATTCGGGCCGCGGCCCGTCCGTGATATCCTTACATCATCGATACTGTAAGGAGCACGATCATGGAAGTCTCGGCGCGGCTCAGCTCAAAGGGCCAGGTCACGGTGCCGCGCGCGGTTCGTGAGGCGCTGTCGCTGGAGGAGGGGGATCGCCTCGTGTTTCGCGTAGAGGGCGCTCATGCCGTGCTCGCGCGAACCCCGGATCTCCTGGCTCTCGCGAGATCGGTTAGCGTGCCCGCGGCGAAACGGGCCACGCCCTGGGCGGAGGTCCTGCGCCAGACGCGACGGACCCGGACCGCCGAGCGACGGTGACGGCGTTCGTCGACACCAACATCCTTATCCGTCACCTCACGGGCGACCCACCGGACCAGGCCGCGCGGGCGACTCGCTACCTCGGGAGCGCGGACGAGCTCCTGCTGCCGGATCTCATCCTCGCCGAGGTGGCCTACGTCCTGGAATCGTTCTACGAGTCGCCCCGGACGCAGGTGGCAACCACGCTCCGGGCCGTGCTGGCGTTCCCCGCGATTCGCGTGCTCGACGCCGATCTGCTCCACCGGGCCGTTGAGGTCTACGAGGTCCATCGGCTCGACTTCGCCGACGCCTACCTGGTCGCCAGTGCCGAACGAACCGGCATCGGTGTCATCGCGTCCTTTGATCGCACCATCGATCGTGTCGCGACGGTTCGCCGCGAAGAACCTCGCTGAGGGACGGCGTGCGGCGCCGGCTCCGGGTGCAGCGCCGCAGGCGGGTTTGAGCCATCCGCGGTTCCCCGACGTCCCTCGGCTCGTCGGCGATTGTGCCTGATCACGATTCCTTGACGGGCGGATCGATCGAAATCGTCGTGGCAAATCCTCTCGCCCCGACTATTTCGACATCATCAGGCCCGAACGCGTAGGCCAGACCGTGGTCGAGCGCCCCCTGCGTCGGCTCGATCTTGCACCTGGCGGATACCAAGCACACGGATCAGCGCGAACAGCGTCGCCGCGAGGGCACGTCGATCGTCGGGGTCGGCGTCGGCCCACCAGTCGGGCATCTGAGTGCCTCCGCTCCGTGCCCCTGCTGCGAAGGGTCGTGGCGAGGGGCCATGACACGAGCAAACGAGCCAGTCGGAATGGTTCGTGTGGCCCTACGCTACGTTCTTCGCAGGGGTCAGGCCCCGGGATCGGCGTCCGAGGGGAAAGCCCCGTCGATCTCAGCGAACGGGATCCCTCGGGCGAGCCCCTCGAACGTGCCATCCTCGGCGATCTCCCTGGCGGCGAGGAGGAACGCGCCCCACGCCACCCGGGCGAGTCCCCCGCCCACGCTGATCCTGCGAACGCCCAGGTTCGCCAGAGCTGCCACGGTCGTGAAGTCGCTACCGACGAGGACGTTGACCGGTTTCGGGGCAACCGCCCTGACGACGGCCGCGATCTCATCGAGGGTGCCGAGGCGAGGAGCGTAGAGACAATCGGCGCCGGCGTCCGCGTATGCCTGCAGCCGGCGGATCGTATCGTCCAGGTCCGGCCGACCCACGACGAAACCCTCCGATCGACCCGTTAACACCACCCGGCCCCCATGGTCGTCGATCGCCTGCCTCGCCGCCCGGATCCGCGCAACGGACAGGTCGAAGGCGAACAGCGGCTCCGACGGATCTCCGCTCGAATCCTCGATCGAGAGCCCCGCGATCCCCGTCTCGCTGGCGCGGCGAACGTTCGTGGCGACCCCGTCCGGCTCGATCGCGAAGCCACCCTCGAAGTCGGCATTGACCGGGACTTCGACCGATGCCGCGACTGCGCGCAGGTGCTCGAGCACCTCGTCGAGGGTCACCCCGTTGTCAGGCTTGCCCAGCGACCAGGCAAACCCGGCGCTCGTCGTCGCAAGCGCCTTGAACCCGAGACCGGCAAGCAGGCGGGCGCTGCCGACGTCCCATGGGTTCGGCATCACGAAACAGCCCGCCTGATGGAGGGCGCGGAACCCGTCAAAGCGATCTCTCGGATCCGTCATCAGACCAAGGCTACCACCCGCGATCTGGGCGGATCGGCCGGCGCCTTGACCCTGGACGAGGGCGGTGAGCTCCACGTCGTACATGGTCGGCGGTCAAGAGGGTCGAGGTCCTGCAGCCAGGCGCGCCGAACGAGCTGACATCGAGGGGAGTTCCATCGGATGTCGATACTCGGCCTACCGCTCTGATGGAGCTGGACTCGCGAATTGCTCCTGTGATCACGCCCACTCCGATTGATGACTGCAGAGCTCCGTCCAGCCCGATGTGCTACCTTCACGTACATGAACAGGACGGTTGGAATCGCTGAGCTCCGCCAGAACCTGAGTCGTTACCTGCGACGCGTCGAGAACGGCGAGCGGTTGCTCGTGACGGACCGCAACCGTCCGGTCGCGGAACTCGGCCCCGCCCCCAGCACGGGCGAGGCGTTGGACCGACTGATCGCCGAAGGTCGCGTCGCGCGTCCAAAACGCCATGGGCTGCCCGGACCGCTGCAGATGGACGGCGACCCGCATGCGCTGAGCCGAGCACTCGACGAGATCCGCGGCGAGCACTGAGGCGTGGTGGTCTTCTACGCGGACGCGTCGGCGCTGGTCAAGCTTGTGCGGGATGAACCCGAGAGCGATGCGCTTCGGGCATTCCTCGTGGATGCCGACCTCGTCTCGTGTGAACTCGTGCTGACCGAGGTGCCGCGCGCGATCCGGCGGGCCGTTGCGCAGGACCCGCGGCTGATCCTGGACATCCTGATGGCCCGTGCCGGCGAGATCGTCGATGCGGTCGCATTATTGCCCCTCGACCGCGCCGTGCTCCTGGCGGCTGGAGCATTCGCCGAGCCGGCCCTACGAGCGCTGGACGCGATCCACATCGCGGCTGCCGTCGACGTCTCGCCGGTCGAGGGTTTCCTCAGTTACGACGAACGCCAGGGGGCTGCAGCCCGACTCGCGGGCCTGCGAACCTTGGCGCCTGGCGCTCGCTGACCGGATGACCTGCTGACGATCCGACTCACGGGCGCTGCCGGGCGCCGTCAGCGCGTCACGTCAAGGACACGAGATCGAAATCGTCGTGCCGACTCCTCTCGCCCCGACCAGACTGACCTTCTTTCACGCGGACGACGCCGGCCCCGACGGCCGCATCCCAGCCCCGCGCCTTCGCGTGGCGGCCAGCGTCCGAGGTCTTCGCCCACAGCTTGGGTAGCTCCTCGAGGCGGCCACGTTGCCGACCGGTGGAGTGCGCGGCGATTTGGACGCCTGCGCTGGCAGGTATATCGTGTTGCGATATACCGTCGGCCGATGGATGCTGGCAGACTAATCGCTGAAAGGACGTGCCGCGATGGAGCTCGCAGCGCCAACACGAACGACTCGTCCTTGGGGCCGTGTCGCATTTGCGGCACTCGTAATCGGGGCGATCTGGACGTTCGGCGGAACACTCCCTCTGGGCACGCCGCACTCTGACCCCCTGACGCTCCCCGACCAGGTACGGGTCATCACCTTCAGTTTGATGCTGGCCTCGTTCGCCCTGGTGGCCTGGCTGATCGTCGGCCTCGCTCGTCCCAGCCGATGGGTCCTCGCGATGGCGACCCTCGTGGCGACCGGCGGCGTCATAGCCGGCATCGGCAATTTCGGAGAGGACGGGCTTCTGATCGCCGGCGCTGAGTATGTGTATGGGCTCGGCTTCTTCACGCTTCTGATCGGTCTCGTTCTAACGATGATCGTGCTGCTCGTCCGCCGCGAGGTCGTCCCCGTGCTCCTCGTGGCCCTATCCCTCGTCGGCTTCGTGATCGCCGCGGGTCACGGCCCGAACATCGTCCCGGTCGTCTGGTTCGGCTTTGCCGCCTGGGTCCTCGTCCGCCGACCTGCGGCCGTGGACGCGGCCTGAAGCTATGCACACCAGGCACGAGGATCGAGGAGAGATCATGAAAAGCACCGCTGTGGTCGCTGGCCGCCTAGACCTTCCGCTTCGTCGGGGGCGGCGTGATCAGGGCCTGGGCGACGCGGGGGTCAGGGCTTGCTCCTCGAGAGCGGCGACTGCGCGCTTGAGCCTCGCCGCGGCCTGCTCGGCGATGGGGCGCATGCCGGGAGCCTCGATGATCCCGAGCGCGGCCAACGGGTCCATGGCCTCGACGATCGTGTCGGCTCCGTCCTCGCGAAGGACGACGTTGCAGGGCAGCAGTGCACCGGCAGAAGGGTCGGCCTCGATCGCGCGGTGGGCGAGCGGTGGGTTGCAGGCGCCGAGGATCACGTAGGGCGGCCGGTCGACGCCGAGCTTCGCCTTCAACGTCGCCTGGACGTCGATCTCGGTCAGGATGCCGAAGCCCTCGGCCCGCAGCGCGGCCTCGACGGCGGATCGCACGTCGCCGACCGACCCCGGTAGGCGCGTGCCGAACGTGAAGCTGGTGCGGATCATGGGGACCTACCTCAGGACTGTGGTGGGGGAGGGGGCCGCATCGGGACCGGATCCTCGGGCGACGTGCCCGGCCAGCCGCCGTTCGACGATCGCGTGGATGACGTCACAGGCCGCGACGATCGCGGGCTCGGCGAGCCGGTACAGGACGGTCGTCCCGGTCCGGCGGCTCTCGACGAGCCCCGCGGCGCGCATGACGGCCAGGTGCTGGCTGGCATTCGGAAGCGCCACGTTGATCTCGGCGGCGAGCTCTCCGACGGAGTGGTCGCCCGAGCGGAGCGCGTCGAGGAGCATGAGGCGCTTCGGGTCCGTCAGGACCTTGCACACCTCGGCATGCAGGCGATAGCGCTCGAGGGCTTCGTCGGATGCGGTCACTTCTCAGCCATGGTAGTTCTCATTGCATACTTGCGCAAGTGACAGAACAGTGTGGCCTTCTGTCCGACCCACGGTTGCGTACACTCCGGGAATGCCGCGCTACGTTCCCGAGGACTCGCTCCAAAGCCCCAGGTTCACGGGACCGTCCACCTTCGCACGGCTGCCGCTGGTCCGGACGCTCGATGACGTTGACCTTGCCGTCGTGGGCGTCCCCTTCGACACGGGGGTCACCTACCGCGTCGGCGGGCGGTTCGGACCCAACGCCGTGCGAGCGGCGAGCGTCATGCTGCGGCCCTACAACCCGAACCTCGACGTCGCCCCGTTCGAGATCCTATCGTGCGTGGACTACGGGGACGTCGCGATCGTGCCCGGCTACATCGAGCGCAGTTTCGCGGCGATCGAGCAGGCCGTCACGCCGATCGTCGAGGCCGGCGTGATCCCGCTGCTCATCGGCGGGGACCACTCCTGCACCCTCCCCCACCTGCGCGCCACCAGGAGCCGAGGCCCGCTGGCCGTGATCGACTTCGATTCCCACACCGACGCGTGGGACAGCTACTTCGGCGAGAAGTACAACCACGGCACCTGGATGAGGCGCGCGATCGAGGAGGGGCTGGTCGACGTCGAGCATTCGATCGAGGTCGGCCTCCGGGGCTCACTCTATGGAGCCGAGGACTGGACCGGCCTCCGCACGGAGCTCGGGCTGGCCTACCTGACGACCGAGGATCTGTTCTCGCTGGGCCCGGCTGCGGTCGCCGAGCAGATCCGCGACCGGGTCGCTGGCCGCCCCGCGTTCATCAGCTTCGACATCGACGTCATCGATCCCGCCTACGCACCGGGCACGGGGACGCCGGAGGCGGGAGGGCCGTCCGCCCGCGACCTGCTCGCGGTCGTCCGTGCCCTGCGCGGCATCGACTTCGTCGGGTTCGACGTGGTCGAGGTCATCCCCGCGTACGATCCGGCCGGCCAGACGGCGACCGTGGCAGCGAACCTCGCCTACGAGATGCTGTCACTCGTCGCACTTCGCCGGGCGGGTCGACTGCCGGACGGTTCGTAGCGTGGCGTCCGTCCGACTCCGCCGATGACACCCGGCTAGCGGCGCCGGCAGCCGGGTGCTGCTGTCGCGGACGCGCTCCGGCGGCCGGACTCAGGCCCTGATACGAGCGTTCGACGGGTCATAGGGCGCGCGCAGCGATGCCGTGGCCGGGACGCGCTCCATGGCCACCTCCACGTCCCAGCGGCCCGCCGCGAGCCAGTCCGCGGTGACGGGGCCGTCCCGCCGTCGGACGTAGCCGAGGCCGATCGACCGACCGATGGTGTGGCCGAAGGCTGCCGACGTGATCCTGCCGACGAGCTCGCCGTCGCGCCGGATCGGCTCGTCGTGGTACATCAGCGGCTCCGGATCATCGAGCATGAGTACGGCCAGGCGCCGGGTCAGCCCGGCCTCGCGCTGGCGGGCCAGCGCCTCGCGCCCGACGAAGCCGCCCGGCTTGTCCCACGCGACGGTGAACCCGAGGCCACCCTCCAGCGGCGTGTCCTCCTCGCTGATGTCATGGCCCCAGTGGCGGTACGCCTTCTCGATCCGCAGCGAGTCGAGCGCGTGATAGCCCGCGTGCCGTAGGCCGAACGCGTCGCCCGCCTCGACGATCGTGTCGTAGATGTGGGTCGCGAACTCCATCGGGACGTAGAGCTCCCAGCCCAGCTCGCCGACATAGGTCACGCGGGCTGCGCGCACGAAGGCGAAGCCGAGGTCGATCTCCCGGGCCGTCCCGAACGGGAAGGCCGCGTTGGACAGGTCCGCGTCCGAGAGCGACGCGAGCAGCTCGCGTGATCGCGGGCCCATGATGCTGATGACCGTCTCGGCGGATGTCAGATCGGTCACCGCGACGCGCGCTTCAGGGTCGATCGTCCGGCGCAGCCAGTCGAGATCGCGGACGGTGGACGTGCCCGTGGTCACGACCAGGAAGCGGTCCTCGGCGAGACGGCTGATCGTGACGTCCGACTCGATCCCGCCGCGCTCGTTGAGCCACGGCGTGTAGACGAGCGTTCCCGGCTCGACGGCGACGTCCCCGGCACACACGCGGTTCAGCTCGCGCTCCGCGTCGCGGCCCTGGACGAGGATCTTCCCGAACGAGGTCTGGTCGAACAGCCCGACAGTCTCCCGAACGGCCCGGTGCTCCTCGGCCGACCAGGGGAACCAGTTCTGGCGCCCGTACGAGTACTCGTAGCGCGGCTCGACGCCGGCCGGCGCGTACCAGTTCGCCCGTTCCCAGCCGGCCACCTCACCGAAGCACGCACCGCGCGCCGCGAGCCGGTCGTGGAGCGGCGACCGCCGGATGCCTCGCGACGTCGTCATCTGGCGGAACGGCCAGTGCATCTCGTACAGCAGGCCGAGCGTCTCGGTCGTCCGCTGGTACAGGTAGCGGCGGTTGCGCTGGAACGGCATGAACCGCCGGATGTCCACCTCCCACAGGTCCATCGGCGCGTGGCCGTCCACGACCCAGTCGGCGACCGCCCGCCCTGCCCCACCGCCGGACGCGAAGCCGACCGAGTTGAAGCCCGCGGCCACGAAGTAGCCCGGCAGCGTCGGTGCCTCACCCAGGACGTACCGGTCGTCAGGCGTGAAGCTCTCGGGGCCGTTGAAGAACAGCTGGATCCCGACCTGTCCGAACACGGGCAGCCGCTCCGTCGCCCGCAGGATCCACGGCTCGAGGTGGTCCCAGTCCTTGGGCAGCGTGAGGAACTCCGCCTCTTCCGGGATCCCATGCGTCGCCCAGGGCTTGGCGTTCGGCTCGAAGAACCCGACCATCAGCTTGCCGGCTTCGTTCCTCGCGTACAGGGTGTCGTCCGGCATCCGGAGGACCGGCAGGTCCGGCGTGAGGCCGTCGACCGGCTCCGTGACGAGGTAGAAGTGCTCCGCGGCGTGGAGCGGGATCACGATGTCGTCCCGTGCTCCGAGCTCGCGAGCCCACATCCCGGTGCAGTTGACGACGAACTCGCAGGCGATGTCGCCGCGCGCTGTCGAAACGCCGCTGACCCGGCCATCGTTCCTGAGGACGCCGGTCACCTTCGTCTGCTCGAAGACCTGCGCCCCGGCCATCCGGGCGGCCTTGGCCAGCGTCTGGGTCACGTCGGTCGGGTTCGCCATCCCGTCGCCGGGGATGAAGGCGGCCCCCAGGATCCCGGTTGGGTCAAGGAGCGGCCACATCTCGCCCACGCGCTGCGGGCTGACGAGCTCCAGGTCCACCCCGACAAGGTGGGCCATCGAGGCGTTGCGACGGATCTCGTCCCAGCGGCCGGGCGTGGACGCTACCAGCAGCGACCCATGCTGCTCGAATCCGGTCCCGTCGCCGGTCCTCCGCTCGAGCTCGCGGAACAAGTCCTTTGCGTAGCTCGCGAGGACGCTCATGTTGTACGTGGCGCGGAGCTGGCCGACGAGGCCGGCGGCGTGCCAGGTCGTGCCCGAGGTGAGGACCTTGCGCTCGAGGAGGACGACGTCCGTCCAGCCGCGCTCGGTGAGGTGGTAGAGGACGCTGGCGCCGACGATTCCGCCGCCGATCACGACGACGCGGGCCTGCGTCGGGAAGGGCTTGCTGCTCGGCTCGGCCGGGGGAGGGCGGTTCGTCATCGGGTCCTCTCGTCCTCACCTGCGCCGAGCTGGACGCCCGGCAGCGTGCGTGCCGCCGCGGGGTGCGTCGAGAGCAGCCACTCGCGCGCCATGGCGAGGAACTCCTCGCTGTGCCCGCTCATCGGTCGATCGGGTATCTATAAAATGGTATTCCACGGATCCAGTCCAAGGAACGCTCCGCCACAGAGACGGGAGCCGGTCGATGCGGACACACGCGCGAGCCGTCGTGATCGGCGGGGGAGCGGTCGGCTGCAGCCTGTTGTACCACCTCGCGAAGCTCGGCTGGACCGACACCGTCCTGCTCGAGAAGAACGAGCTCACCGCGGGCTCCACCTGGCACGCCGCCGGGCTGTGCACCCAGTTCAATTCGAGCATCAACGTGACCTCGCTGCTGATGTACGGCGTCGACCTGTTCCAGCGCCTCGAGGCCGAGACCGGCCGACCCGTCGACTTCCGAGAGGTCGGCAGCATCCGGCTGGCGACCACGCCCGACCGGATGGACCAGTACCGCGACCAGGCCGGGCTGGCCAGGATCGTGGGCCTTCCGTACGAGCTGATCGGCCCCGAAGAGATCGCCCGGCGTGCGCCGCTGGTCTCGATCGAAGGCGTCATCGGAGGCGCCTGGACGCCGACCGACGGGTACGTGGATCCCAGCAGCGTCACCCACGCGCTGGCCGGGGCCGCCGTCGAGCTCGGCGCCGGGATCGAGCGCCAGACGGCCGTCCGCGAGCTCCGGTCGCGCTCAAGCGGCGAGTGGGACGTCGTGACCGACCGCGGGACGATCCGGGCGGGGATCGTCGTCAACGCCGCCGGGATCTGGGGGCGCGATGTCGGCGAGCTGGCCGGGATCGAGCTTCCGATCGTGCCGATGGAGCACCAGTACCTGATCACCGACGCCGTCCCGGAGCTGCTCGCCGAGCACGCCGAGATGCCGGTCGTCCGCGACCCCGAGGCGTCGTTCTACGTGCGCGAGGAGGCGCCGGGAATCATCGTCGGGCCGTACGAGCGGCACCCCAAGCCGTGGGCCGCGCGCGGGATCCCCGCAGCGTTCGGTCAGCAGCTGCTGCCGCCCGACTTCGACCAGGTCGGGGACGTCCTGGACCTCGCGCAGCACCGCCTCCCGGTGCTCAGGACGGCAGGCATGAAGCAGCTGCTGTGCGGCCCGACGAGCTACACGCCGGACGGGAACGCGCTCATGGGCTGGGTTCCCGGGCTGCGCAACTTCTTCGTCCTGTCCGGGTTCAGCTACGGGATCGTCCAGAGCGGCGGCGCGGGCCGCAACGCGGCGGCCTGGATCGTGGACGGCGAGCCGATCGACAACATGTGGGAGCTGGACGTCTCGCGGTTCGGGCCGTACGCGAGCGCCCTGCCCCATGTCATCGAGCGTGCCAGCGAGGTCTACGAACGCGAGTACGCGATCCCGTACCCGTTCCAGGAGCTGCCGGCGGGCCGGCCGCTCAAGACCGACCCGCTGTACGACCGCCTCGTAGGGCGGGGGGCGGTCATGGGCGCCCGCAATGGCTGGGAGCGGCCGCTCTTCTTCGTCCCACGGGGACAGCCGATCGGGGATCGGCTCACGTACCGGCGGCCCGACTGGCTGCCACACGAGATCGCCGAGTGTGCGGCCGTGCGCCTGCGCGCCGGCGTGCTGGACATGTCGAGCTTCGCCAAGTACGAGGTCCGGGGCCCTGGGGCAGCCGCCCTGCTGGACCGCCTCGTCGCCAACCGCCTCCCGGCGGAGGGGCGCGCCACCCTCGCCCAGATGCTGACGCCGTCGGGCGGCATCCAGTGCGACGTGACCATCTCCCGGCTCGCCGAGGACCGCTTCTACATCATCACCGCGGCCGGAACCCAGGCCCATGACCTCGACTGGATCGCCCGCCATGCCCCGACCGACGGGTCCGTCGTGCTCGAGGATGTGACCGAGGCCTGGGGCGTGATCGCGATCGCCGGGCCGCGCTCACGGGAGATCCTGGCGGCGCTGACCAAGGACGACCTCTCGACGGCGGCGTTCCCGTTGATGGCCGTCCGCACCATCGAACTCGGCTCCGTGCCGGTCCGGGCGCTCCGCGTCACCTATACCGGCGAGCTGGGCTGGGAGCTCCACGTCCCGATCGCGTACCTGCGGACCCTGTACGAGCTGCTCCTCGGCGCCGGGGAGCCCCTGGGGCTCGCAGACATCGGCTACCGCTCCCTCGACTCGCTCCGCCTCGAGAAGGGCTATCGCCTGTGGGGCGTGGACATCTCCCCGCTCTACACGCCGCTCGAGGCGGGGCTCGAGCGGTTCGTCCGCTTCGACAAGGGCGACTTCATCGGTCGCGACGCGCTCCTCCGCCAGCGGGACGAGGGGGTGCGCCAGCGCCTGGTGACCGTCCGGATCGACCTTGACGAGTCGGACGACCTGTTTCCCCGGGGTGGTGAGCCCGTGTGGGCGGGCGGGCGCCTTGCCGGCTACCTGCGTGCCGCGCATCCCGGGCATGCCGTCGGGATGACCCTCGGCCTGGCCTACCTCCCCGTCGAGCTCGCGGTCACCGGCACCGCGCTGGAGATCGAGATCCTCGGGGTGCGCCGGCCCGGTTCGGTGATCGAGCCGACGCCGTACGACCCGGAGGGGCTGCGGATGCGGCTGTAGGCAGTTCGCGTCGATAGATGTGGATGCCATGGGTCACCCGCGTCCCGGCGCCCGCACGTTCCCGGCCACGCCCGCTACCATTCCGCGATGTCGCCTTCTGGCGTCGATCTGGACAGCGAGGCAGCCATGCGCTATGCGCTCATGCTGGAGCCCCAGGAAGGCACCACGTATCGGGCCTTGCGTGCCCACGCGGTCCTGGCGGAGTCGGCCGGCTTCGAGGCGTTCTTCAGGTCCGACCACTGGCTATCGCTGGAGGGGGCACCCGAACGACCGGCCACTGACGCGTGGACGACCCTCGCCGGGCTCGCCCGCGAGACGCACACCATTCGACTGGGCACCCTCGTGAGCCCGGTCACGTTCCGGCTGCCCGTTGCGCTGGCCAAGATCGTGGCCAGCGTCGACGAGATGAGCGACGGGAGGGTCGAACTCGGGATGGGCGCTGGCTGGTCCATCCCGGAGCACGAGCGCTTCGGCATCCCGTTCCCAGCCCTCGGCGAGAGGCTCGACCGGCTCGAAGAGGCGATCCAGGTGGTGTCGGGTCTGTGGACGGAAACGCCGCTCACGTTCCACGGCCGCTTCTACCAGCTCCGCGACGCGATCTGCGAGCCAAAGCCGGTGCAGCGCCCGCGCCCGCCGATCATCGTCGGGGGGGTCGGGCGGCGGCGGACGGTCGAGCTCGCCGCACGCCTCGCCGACGAACTCAACCTCGACATGCTCGAGCCGGGTGCCTCCCGGGAGGCGTTCGCGCGTCTCGACGTCGCTTGCGAGGCGGGTGACCGCGACCCGCAGGCGGTGACGCGCTCGGTGATGATCCCGTGGCCGACCGGGTCCGTCGAAGAACAGCGCGAGCGGGTTGCCGCCTACGCCGAAGCCGGGGTCCAGCGGCTGTATCTGAACGTCGGGCCCGGGCTTGCCGATCTTGCGGAGCTCGAGCGGTTCGGGCGAGACGTCATCTCCGGCCGCTGAAGGCCTGACCTGGCGCCCTCGGCCGAGCAGGACGGCTACGAGTGCCGCTGCGCGAGGTGCCGGCGGGCACCACGAAGGGCGCGAATAGGACCTTTGGGTGATGCATCCGGGACGTCCTTCCCCGGACGATCTGGCCATGAAGTCCCGATCCGGACGCACGGCTACGCTCCGCCTGGCAGGGCTGCTGGCGCTTGCGCTGTCATTCGCCGCCGGGGTCCCAGGACTGACCACGGGACCCCTCGGGGACTCCCCCGTCGTGTCTCCGGTCGCGGCCGCCGTCTACAGCCGCGTCTCGAGCCTCGGCACTCCCACCCGAGCGACAACCGTCGCCATCCCGCGCCTGCGCATCAGCCTGCCGATCCGGAGCGGGGTCATCGGCGCGGTGATCTCCCGTCGCTACGCCTACCACTATCCGTCGACGTCCTGGCCGGGGGGCGGCTCGAACACGTACCTGTATGCCCACGCGCAGGTCGGCGCGTTCGTCAACCTCAAGTACATTCGCAAGGGCGACCTGGTGACCGTGCGCCTGGCCAGCGGGCGGTACCTGAAGTACAAGGTCACCAGCAAGTACAGCGTCGCCTGGAACGACGGCCGCTGGGTGATGCCGACCAAATCGGAGCGGATCACCCTGCAGACCTGCCTCGGGCCATACAAGACGTCGCGCCGGCTGGTCGTGATCGCGGTGCCGGCCTACTGAGCGTCCCGCTCGGGATCAGTCCTGGTCCGCGCCCAGCGGAAGACGACCCACAGGCCGGTGACCGCGCCCACAGAATCGATCCCGACGTCGACGAGCGACGGGTGGCGGGTCGGGCTGAACGCCTGGTGGATCTCGTCGGACCCGGCATAGCCCGCGGCGAGGACGAACGCGGCGACCAGCGCCAGCCGGGGCGTCAGCCGACCGCGCAGCGCCAGCCACCACAGGACCGCCAGCAGGGCGTAGGCGCAGAAGTGCCCGGCCTTCTTCAGCAGGAGGTCCACGAGCGGGTCCGGGACGACCGGCGGGACGGGCCCCGACGACACCCAGAAGATCGCGCCCATCCAGGCCAGCGCGAGCAAGGCGAACGCGAGCGATCGCCGGCCACGGGTCTCCACGGGTGAACGCGGCGGACTCGACGAGGTGCTCATGTGAAGGGCATCGTAGCCAGTCTCGGGGTCCGTCCCGCATGCGGAAACACACCTCGACGGCCGGTTTCGTGGGGTAACATCATTGGTCCGAGGAGGGGACCAGATCGAATGATCAGACGGCACCTGATGGTGCTCCGGCTGGCTCTGACGGTCGTCGACTGGCTCAGCGCGGTGGTGGTCTTCGCCGTGGCGTCGCTGGTCCGCTTCGGTGACGGCGACCTCGCGGTCATGTGGCGTGAGATCGGCATCGACGTGCGGGTGGCCGCCGCGCTGTTCGCCACCGGCTGGGTCCTTGCCCTGCGCTATTTCGGTCTGTACCGGCTGCGCGTCCGCTGGCGGCTGCTGACCGAAGCGGAGGACATCGCCAAGGCGACCCTGCTCGTGCTCGCCGTCACCCTGTCGCTGTTGTTCGTCCTCCATCAGGACAACGTCAGCCGGCTGTTCCTGGTGCTGCTGTTCGTGACCATGCCGCTGGTGACGCTGGCCGGCCGGACGCTCCTCCGCGTCGCCTTCGGGGCCCTTCGGCGGCGCGGTTTCAACACCCGGTTCATGCTCGTGGTCGGGACGGGGACCCTCGCCCAGAGCTTCGCCGACCGGATCGAGAACCATTCCTCGCTGGGCATCCGGGTCGTTGGCCATCTGTCCATCCCGGGTGAGCCCGACAGTATCGTGACGCGACCGATCCTGGGCAGCCTGGAGATGACGCGGGCGATCTTCCATTCCCGGGTGATCGACGAGGTCGCAGTCTGCCTGCCGCCGAGCGCGGCCCGTCACCTCGAACCCATCAGCCGGCTCGCCGCGGACGAGGGCAAGACGGTGAGGATCCCGCTGAACCCCATCGAGGAGCTGCTGCCGACCGCACGCCAGGAGGAGTTCGAGGGCTTCCTCGTGCGATCGTTGGTGCGCGATGACCAACGCGTGCTGGGGCTGGTGGTCAAGCGGTTGATCGACATCGCCGGGTCCGCCGTCGGTTTGGTGCTGCTGAGCCCTGTGCTCCTCGGGACCGCCCTGGCCATCCGGCTACGCGATGGATCTCCCGTGTTGTTCCGGCAGACCCGGGTCGCTCTCCATGGCCGACCGTTCACGATCTACAAATTCCGGACGATGGTCCCCGACGCGGAGGCGCGGTTCGGCGAGGTCGCTCACCTCAACACCCGACACGGACCCGCATTCAAGGCGCCGGACGACCCCCGCATCACGCCGCTGGGCGCCTTTCTGCGACGGACGAGCCTGGACGAGTTGCCCCAGCTCTGGAACGTTCTGAAGGGCGAGATGAGCCTCGTTGGTCCGCGGCCGTCGCTCCCGCACGAGGTCGTCGACTACGACGTCTGGCACCGGCGCCGTCTCAGCATGAAGCCGGGCATCACCGGACTCTGGCAGGTGGAGGCTCGCGGGGACCCCGAGTTCGACCGGTGGGTCGAGCGTGACCTGCGCTATATCGATGGTTGGTCGCTAACGCTCGATTTCAAGATCCTCGCGCGAACGATCCCGGCCGTGCTCATGCGCGAGGGCCGCTGAGATAAGGCCGACGATCGATCCACCAGCTGTGAGACGATTGTTCGATGCGACGGCCGGTCATCTACCAAGGAACAATCAGAAGTTGGCCGCTCATCCCGATGCGACGCGGACTTCTAGCAGGGTCCTGGGGCGGATGATCGACCCCCGGTATTGGGATCGGTTCTACATGCAGGATCATCCCGACCTGAGTGACCCCAGCCCGTTCGCCCGTCATTGCGTCTCGTTGATGCCTGCGGGATCGTCGGTCTTCGAGATTGGCTGCGGGAATGGTCGCGACGCCATCTTCATGGCCGGCCAAGGGCTTCGCGTGCTGGCCAGCGATACCTCGCCCGTCGCGATCGACCGCGTCCGCGAACGGGCTCTGGCCCTGTCACTGATCCACCCGCCCCGGTTCGTCGCCCGGCCCATGCAAGAACTGGACGACCGACATGCCGATGAACTGGACGCTGTGTACATGCGCTTCGTCCTCCACGCCGTCCAGGCAGACGTCGCATCCGCGGGACTGGCATGGGCGTTCCGGAATCTCCGGCCCACCGGACGGCTCTTCGTGGAGGCACGCTCGGTGCGCGGCTCCCAATATGGCAAGGGCCAACCGGCCGGTCGAGACGCGTTCATCCAGGATGGCCACCTCCGCCGCTTCATTCGACTTCAGGAGCTGCGCGATGAGCTCACTGGCATCGGTTTTCGGCTCGACGAGCTTGTCGAGGCGGATGGCCTGGCGATCCGCGGCGACGACGATCCCGTCGTGATCAGGGCGTTCGCGACGCGGACCTCGCCGCTGACCGCGTGAGGAATCTGCAAGCACCGCAGAGCATTATCCCGGAGGCTGCCAACATTTCGGGTGTCCGGGAATACGGAGCCGCGGATCCTCCGCTGCGGGAGCTCCAGCTGGTCGAGCTGGGCCTCCTGCGCGAGTTCGTCCGGCTATGCGAAGCGCACGGGCTGCGCTACTACCTCGCCTACGGGACATTGTTGGGAGCAGTGCGTCACAAAGGCTTCATCCCTTGGGACGACGACGTCGACGTGATGATGCCCCGCCGGGACTATGCCCGCTTCTCAAAGCTTTGCACCTCCGAGCTCGGCCCGGAGTTTCGCTGGCAGTCCTACTCAACCGATGCCCACTATCCCCATCTCTTTGGAAAGCTCCTCAAGGACGAGACCGTACTGCGTCAGGCGCCATCCGGCCACTTACCCTTCCAGCAGTCCGTGTACATCGACGTCTTCCCACTTGATGGTGGCGCGAGGCGTCCATGGGTGGTCTCCCTGCAGCGCCTGACGATCCGCATCTGCAAGCTTCGACTGGGAGCTGGCTTCAACCGCAAGCCACTGAAGCGGACCCTGGCTCAGCTGACGAGACTGATCCCCCGTCGCTTGGCAATTGCGGTGTTCGAGGCCATGACCCGAGCGTTGCCCGCTCACCGATCGGTAAGGTTGATCTCTGCGGGGGGGCCGTACGGGTACCGTCGCCAATCGTTTCCAAGTCACTGGTTTGGTCAAGGTGCACCGCAGATCTTCGAGGGACACACCCTGATCGGTCCGACTGCAGTAGACGAGTACCTCACACAGCTTTACGGCGACTACATGACACCGCCACCTGCTCCATCTCGTGTGAGCCATCACGAAGTTACGGAGGTTTGGCTGGGCCCTGCACCTGCGGAGACCGCGTCCCAGACCGTCACGAGCTACGAAAGGAAAGGGGACCATGCCCCGCCGGCTAAGCGCCCGGAAGACCAATCCTGATTCCTGGCATGGTATATGAACGACGAGCCACAGGCCGAAGCCGCGCCCAGCGCATCGATCCCGACGTCGACGAGAGGCGGATCGCCGGTCGGGCTGAACGCCTCGTGTCTGGGTTGTCCCCTACCCAAACGGCTTCGAGTCCTCCTGCCCCGTCTGGCGGCGACCGGAACCAATCATGCGACTGGAGTGTTAGAGCATTGGAACTGGCGGCGTTGATCGCGGAGCGGGCCCGGGGCGAGCGAGCCCGGATCCGGTCGAAGCCCCCATTGAGCTCCGATGACCAGGCAGTTGGGCCTGCGCTTGGCGCCCATTTCGAGGTTCTCATCATCAGAATGGCGCGCCTAGGTCAGGGGATTGCCACAGTTACGTCGAGCGCTCGTCGGTTGTTCCCAACGCCGTTTGGGCACTATGAGTTCTGCCATTTGGGCGCGTGGCCATGAGAGTCTTGATAGTCTGCCCGTTCTTCTCGCCCAGCAGTGAGTACGGCGGCCCAGCGTCGGTCGCGATGGGACACGCGTTGGGCCTCCAGGCAATGGGAGTCGAGGTGACAGTCGCGACCACCGATCTTCTGAGCTTGGCTCCCGTCCGGAGGTGGTCAGAGATTCAACCGCCACCCAAGGACCGCGTCCATGTAGTTCGATTCCATGGGCGTACTGCCGTGCCTTCCACGGTCGTGCGCCGCCTTCACGCGAACCCAATTGCGTTCGTCTTCTCGGAACAGGCTGTTTGGTGGGCGCGCACAAGTCTCCGCCGCTTCGACGTGGTGCACATCCACTTCGCACGAGAACCCATGGCCACTTCTATCGCCCTCGTGGCTCGACATCAGCACGTCCCGTACTTCCTGCAGCCACACGGAATGCTGGCGCGGACGCAAGGGGTCCGTGGCCTTCTCGACAAGATGGTTGTCTCGGGCATTGTTCGATCCGCAGCCGGGATCATCGCACTCAATGAGACGGAATCGGATGCCTTGAGACGGACATTCCTTCTTCAAAGGGTCGCGATCCTCGGAAACCCCATGACAGACTTCCTGATGTCGACGCCGGAGCGTTCCGGCAGGATCACGATCCTGTTCCTTGCGCGTTTGCACCCGCGGAAGCGCGTCGATGCCTTTGTTCGAATGTCCCGACAACTCGCGGACCGCGGGCACGACTTCCGCTTCGTTGTCGCCGGTCCCGATTCAGGCACCCTTGCATCAGCGCGTGCCTTGGCCGAGGCCCTCGGCGTCCAGATCGAATTCAAGGGTCCGCTGGAGCCTGCGCAAGCCCGCGACGAGATAGCTCGTGCAGACGTCTACGTCCTCCCATCGGTTGATGAGCCCTATCCCATGACGGTCTTGGAGGCGATGTACGCTGGGACCCCGGCCGTCATCACAACTGGCTGCCAAATTCACGACCTTCTCTCCAAGGCCCAGGCAGCGATCGTTACGGATCCGAACCCGGCTGCCCTCGCTGACGGCGTTGAGCAAGCCCTCGAGCCAGAGGTCAGACGTAACCTGGTTCGGAACGCTCAGACTTGGATTGCTGACAACGCATCAACGGGCTCAATTAGTCGTCGACTCGTGGATATCTACCGAACGGCATAATGGGCATGCGCCCTCCGGCGACCCTCGCGGATCGCAATCGTCGAGCCGTGGCCGTGGTTCGCCGAACGCCGAAGGGTTTGAGGAATTGGGCGGAGAACAGTTGAGCGAAGTCCGCAATGACCTCTTCGATCGGACGGTTGGCCTAACGCGTGGCCGGCCATGGTGGTTCGAAGCACTCTGGCAGGTCTGCAAGGTCGTGTTCTTCGTCACTCCAATCCCGTGGCCATCCTGGCTGCGGCGACTTCTTCTGATTCGCTTTGGTGCGCGAGTGGGGACGGGGCTGTACATCCGCCCCGGCGTCAATGTGCACTTCCCGTGGAAGCTCGACGTCGGTTCACATTGCTGGATCGGCGAGGGGACCGTGATCTTGAACCTCGCGCCAGTGACCATCGGCGACCATGTCGCGCTTGGACATCAGGTGTATCTGGCGGCTGGTGGCCACGATATTCGAAGCCGCACGATGGCCTATAAGAACGCACCAATCACTATTGGCCAGGGGTGCTGGATTGCAACTCGCGCGTACGTGGGCCCAGGAGTGACGATCGGGCAATATGCGGTCGTGGCTGCCGGTGCCATCGTCGTCAAGGACGTTGCATCGTTCGCAATCGTTGGCGGCAATCCGGCCAAGGAGATTTCCCATCGTGAGTTTGACTGATTCACGTCATCGCCACGACCGTACTCTCGTTGCAGGGTTGGTGTCCCTAGAGTTGGTGTAACAGTGGATCGGCCGAGAAGCAGTCGGCCACCGATGCGAATGTCAAGCGAAAACAGGACCACCGTGATGGCGTAAAGCAGGACCACCCGGACGTGGTGTGGACCTGGGTTTAGTCGAGCGGTGGCGACTCCTTCGGTGGGGCTGGTTCCGGCGTGACGGGAGCCTCGAGCCGGCT
>JBBQJL010000050.1:0-23754 GCA_038325875.1 Candidatus Limnocylindrales bacterium | reverse complement strand
TCGATCGTCCCGACCCGCGTATCCCAGCGCCGCTCGCGGTAGCCGTTGCGCTGGGTCAGTCGGCGGTCCGGTGCACGTTCGCCATGGTCGGCCCCGATCTGGGCGCTCACCTCGGCGTCCATCACCAGCTGGCTCAGCATCGTCAAGCCCTCACGCAGGAAGTCGAGGTCGCCGTCACCGGCGGCCTTGCGCAGCAGTTCCAGGGCGGCCATCCTGTCATCGGCCATCGGGTTCACCTCTTTCGACGTCGGTTCCTAACTCCAACGTCGTGAGAATGACTCGGTGGCCGACTGCTTCGCCGGCCGATCCGCTGTTACACCAACTCTAGGGACACCAACGGCAGAAGCATTGGCTGATCTTGAAAAGCTGGATAGGCCGGCGGAGATCCAGCTGCTCGAACGCTCTGTTCGACTCAATCCTGACTGGGTGAACAATTTACTCGGGATGCACTGCTCCCGATCTCAGCGGGTGGCTGATCCTTGCCGGCGCCGCGCTGCTGGTGGGTCTGTCGTGCTCGATCGCCGCCATCCGACGGACGTAGGCATGCGCGTCGTCGTCGGAGAGACGCTCAGACCGGCGGACGCTGGCCAGGCCCCAAGGTGAACGTCACGGTCATTCGAGGCTGATCCCTCAGAACGGTCGTCGGCGACCTACCACCAACCCGCCGAAGCCGAGAGCGACGATGCCGAGCCCGGCTGTCGCAACGGTCTCGACGGCTGTGACCTGGGGGTAGAGCGCGCCGGGCACGACCAGAGCCGCCGGCTCGTAGTGCGTCCAGACCCATTCGTCGTCGACTCCCCCATCGGGCAGGCTCGGTGCATTGGAATACGCCGTCGCGTTGTCGATGAAAGCTCCGCTGGCCTTGTCCCGGAACCCGCTGCCGATCGACATGTCACCCGAGGTCGTCCCATCAGCGGTGCGCCACTCGGTGAGGGTCTCGACGTATTGGTGCACACCGGTCGGGATGATGGTCATCGCCCCGATCGCGAGTAGGGCACCGACGATGACCGCCGGCAGCTGTCGGCCGATCAGGGCTCCGGCGAAGACGCCGATGCCCAGGGTGAGCAGCCCGCGGGCCACCAGGACCGGGCCGCGAATGGTGGCGTCATCGAACGAGGCGAACGGGCTGACATCCGGGTGGATGGCTCCCTCCAGGGCGAATGTCGCGATCGCCGGCACGACCAGCGCGGCTGACACGATCAAGGCCAGCGGAACGGCCCGGCGCAGGTACCAGCTCGTCCGAGATCGGCTGAGCGTCCAGGCCAGCGACACCGTGCCCGACTCGAGCTCACGAGCAACGAGCGGCACCCCGATGAGCAGACCGGCCAGCGCTGGGACCAGGACGGCGAAGGCCATCACCTGACCCGCCGTGTTCACGAGCTCGTAGAAGCTGGAGCGGGCGACCTCGCAGGCAGCGTCGAGCCCTGAGTCGACCGGCTGGCCGAAGGGCAGGTTCGAGTACAGGCACTGGCGGGGGATCTGGACTTGACCGAGCTGCCAGGTGACGTAGATCGCCGCGAGCCCGAGCAGGATGACCGCCGCCGTCATCGCGAACAGCTCGAAGCGAAGCGACTTGACCATCAGCCGCACCGTCGTCCGCATCAGGACGCCCGGTCACGCGGAAATGCCCGGCTTCGCACCGGCCGGCTCGAGGCGAGGCGGCCGAGGACCAACTCCTCGAGGGTCGCCGGTCGGAAGCCGGCCGGGTCCGGCTGAGTGCCCTCCAGCTGCCACAGGGTCATCGACTCGCCGAGTGGCCCTGGGAATGCGGCAACCCTGGTCGCCGTGGCCGGCGCGGCTGGGTCCCCGTCGGCGACGCGATGTTCGACCAACGCCTCCGTGATCGACTCGTCGAGGATCTTGCGACCGCCGCCGAGGACCACGATCCGGTCGCACGCCTGTTCGATGTCGGTGATGACGTGGGACGAAAGGACCGCGGTCGCGCCGTCGGCGCGGATGCCGTCGACCAAGACGTGCAGGAATTCGCGTCGGGCGAGCGGATCGAGACTGGCCAGCGGTTCGTCGAGGACGAGCACCGGCGCGTGGGTCCCGAGCGCCAGAGCGAGCATGACCTGGGCCTGCTGGCCGCCCGACAGCGTCCGGGAGTCCTGGCCTAACGGGATATCGAGCTCGGCCAGCCGACGTTCCGAGAGCGTGGCGTCGAACCCACGGCGCAGGCTGACCGCCAGGGCGACGTGGTCGGCGACCGTCAGTCCGCGATACAGGGCTGGTCGCTGGGAGACGTAGCCGAGCCGATCGAGAGCAGCGGCGCGGTCGCGCCACGGGTCGATCCCGAGGACGGCTACGGAGCCGTGACTCGGAGGCTCGAACCCGACCCACGCCTTCATCAGGGTGGACTTCCCGGCACCGTTGGGCCCGACCAGCGCGGTGATGCTCCCGACCGGGATGTCGAGATCGATCCCGTCGAGCGCCCGAACCCCGCCCCGATATCGCTTGGCGACCTGGCGGGCCGCCAGGGCGGGCTCCTGCGCAGATGTCAGTGGCTGCATCGCTCCATCGTCGCTGGTCGCCGGGATCTTCGGCAGCGCAGCCTTCCCGGTGAGCCGTTCCGGGATTCCCCTGAACGGCTGAGCGTTGGTGGCCGAAGGACGTCGGTGCTCGGGCGTCCCGCTCTGGGTCCGGCGCTGGTGGCTTCGGCCGGGATCTAGCCGTGTCGATCTTGAGTACGACAAAGGCTCCAGATGACTGTCGGCTCCCATCGACTTCGACCGTCACCTTGTGGGCGACTTCGGAGCACCCGGGCCAAGCGCATATTCTGGTCCCACGGACCGAAGCTAGCACGTCGAGGCGTCGGTCCTGTCGCGGTGGCCGCACGGCCCATCGAATGCGCGACGTTGGCGACGGCGAGCCTCAAGAGTCGCACGAACCGGCTCATCACCGTCCCATTCGGATGAAGTCCTCCAGCGACCGTGCGAGTGGCAGAGGATCCCAGACACCCTCGCCATGGGCGGCGGTAGCCACGGGCAACGACCCATCGCTGGTGTCAACGAATATCGGGTCACCGAGCAATTGATCAAGGGCTACCACGAGCCATTCAGCGCGCCAGCCATCGGGCTCGATCAGGGACCGCCCATCGGGCGCATGGGCGTATCCAAGTTGCCCCGCCTCGAGCTCGTCGGGATCGACGAATTCGACCTCGATCTCGTAGCCGTCCGCCTCCCATGTCATCTCTCGGGGGGCGCCACGCAAAAGTGCCCGAACGCGTTCGCGAGCGGAAGCGTCCCACGTGGCACTCATCAGCTCGGGACCTTCCGGCCGCCATGGTCGTAGCTAGCGAGTAGCGCATCGTATTCCTGGGAGATCATGGCTGGCAACGTGGGATACGACCCGATGACTCGATCACCCGACCGGGTCACCTTGACGAAGGTCCCATCGGGCCGCAGCAACAGCCGGGTAACGTCCGTTTCGGTCGTGTATCCGATCACGAGGTCCTCAGTTGCGATGGCGTCGCCTCGCGGCCGTCGTGACGTATTGAACGACTCGATGGACATGGGCTGCGGATCCTCGATGGCTCGCCGGTTCAGGCCATGGGGTAGCACGCCGAGGAGGTTGAATCCGGTGATGAAGATCTGGAGCCCATTCAGGGTACCGAGAGCGGTCCGCCATACGGCGGGAAGCGTCCTGCCAATCCGCTCCTCACAACGGTCGAGGTTTTCGACGGAGCAGCCCGCGTAGAACTGATGTAGCCAGGCATGCGTTCCGACCCAGGGGGCAAAGCCCACGCTGCGAGTCCCGGACGGGGTTATTCGGGTCGAAAGGTGACTCCAATCTCGCGTGACTTGCGCTTCGAAGCGCTCGAACGTCTCGGAAGTCGGGCTCAATAGTGACGCTCCAGTAGGTCTCCGACTGTATGCGTCCGCCAGTCGAACTGATGTCGCGCGAAGTGGTCCTCCCGAGAAACGAACTCGATGTTGTCGGGGTTCCTGATCCACCACCGAGGGTCGGCCGTATTCTGCAGGGACCAAATCGGGGTTTTCGACCCCTAACGCCTTCCGGAGGTGACGATCCCACCCGCCTGCGCCCGGAGGAACTCCGTCCAGCCTGGCTGCGGACGCTCTATCAGGAGGTATCGTGGACGCGGATGGGAAGATTGTTTCGTTCTGGTATCGATAGTCAGGGCTCGTTCACGCACGCATATTGGACCTGGCGGGAGCAATCGTTCCCGCTGGGAAGTCCTACTGACGCGGTCGACGAGCTTCACGCTGACTTGGTCCTCGCAGATGCATGGGTGGCCGAAACGCTGATCCCATTCGTCGAGGATGGAGTTTACGAGCCCGCCAAGGTAGACGTATCCGGCGAGCTTCAGGCCCTTCGAGATCGTGCCCGAGCGCTGCGCGATAGCTCATCGAAGAGCGACAAGGGCCTGCTCAATGCATACATCGAGTATTCGCGTCTCCTCGAGGTCGCGTACGAAGGATTCCTGGCGCAGGCACCGAGGTAGACGACTTCATCCCCGTGAGGTCCCCGATGGAACTTGAGATTGGCGACGATCCGCGAGTCTCGTCCAGGCGACTGGAGGCACAATCCTTCGATTCTTTCCGGAGACTGGGAGTTTTGGACCTTGGCCGTGACCGTGCACATGAGTTTGAGTGGTCCGTACCGACTATCGAGTCCCGCCGCGCTTGAGATAGTCGCGGCTGCTTGGAGGCAAGCGGCACCTGACCTTGCCCCGACGAGGGCAGACTCGCGGGAGCCACCTCGCGCAGCGTTCGAGATCGCCCGGCCAATGGAAGGCCTGAAGCCATGGTCCACAGGCTCGTGGATAGGACGACGTGCCCGTCCAGGCGTGGCCGTCACTGTTCTGAGTCCGCCCCACGGTCATTCCGTGATGGCAATGGACGTCGACCCGAAGGGGTCGACCATTCAGGACACCTGCCTCGCTATCCTCCTGCCGGCGACAGGGCCTCGGGTGAAGGTGCTCCTTCGAGCTACAGCCGATGCTGATGGGACCACGTTGAGCTCGGGCCTCTCGGACTTGGAGCTCGCCCGTTGACCTGGTGTACGCGACACCCTGGTCAGAAAAGTAGCTGTAGCACCAAGTAGCCGGTCGTGATCTTCGATCGCCGAACCGAGACTATCTCGCCATCGTGTTGCTTCCTGCGTCCGGCTGAGCGAGTGATGGGGACCTCATTTCGCTCTGGAGTTCCCCATGCAGCCCTTGCCACTCCCCGCACTCCCATCTGGCAGCCAGTCACCCTGGGACGAGACGATCTACGCCTTCCTGATCGAGAAGGGCAATCGCTCGGGATCCCATCGGACCGTCGATAGCTACAGCCGGATGATCTGGCCGTTCTTCGCCGGACAACCACCCGACACGATCAAGCCCGCCGACGTCCTGGCCTATGCCCACGGTATCGGTCGGTCGGGTCGACCACCATCGGCCGCCACGATCGGCGCCCGGATCGCTTGCCTGTCGTCGTTCTATCGGTTCAGCATCCGGATGGGCCTGCTTATGGGCAATCCATGCGATGTGCTCCAGCGCCCCAGGCCGACACCGTCGGTCGCCCGGGGCTATGTCGCCGAGGAGGTCCGCCGGCTCCTCGCCGTCGTCCCCGACACGGTCGCCGGCCGACGCGATCGAGCCCTGCTGCTGACATTCGTCCTGACCGGCCGGCGGCGGACCGAGATCCTGTCGCTCACGGCGAGCAATCTCAGCGTCACCGGCGAGAGGATTTTCTACACCTATCGGGGCAAGGGCGGTAAGCGCGGTCGGCGGGAGCTGCCCCGACCGGCCTGGAGTGCGATCTGCGCATCGCTCGCGGACGTCGACAAGGACCCAGCATCGATGGACCCTGCAGAGTCACTATGGCAGGCGGCGACCCGACCGGCGGGGCTCGCGAGCGGTACGTTCGCTGCACGGTTCCGGCGCTACCTGGTCGCGGCTGGCCTGGCACCGACCGGGGTGCATGTCCTCCGTCACACGGCTGCCAAGCTCCGCCGCGACGCCGGCGAGTCGATCGAGTCCGTGAGCGCCTTCCTCGACCATTCGAGTCTTGCGGTCACCACCGTCTACTTGCGCCGACTCGAGGGCGAGATCGACTCGACCTGGATCGATGTGGCGGCGGCCATCGGGGTCTAGGGCCCCTGACGGTTCGACCGCGACAAGATCCAGTCAGTTGCTATCGTGACCGAGGTATGCCGACGTCATCGCTGCCCCCGATCATGGCTGAGGTCGATCCCGACACGGTCGAGTTCTGGCGACTCTGGTCGGTGAAGTGGCACAGACGGATAAACTGCCTGACCGGGTCAAGGAGGCGGACGAGGCGACGTCGGCGGAAGGTTCGAGCGAGCCAAGTCCTAGCCGCCTGGCTTCGGCTGTTCATGCCCGCGGTCGATCCTGAACACGTGATGCCCGACTGGTGGATCGCCCTCTCGGACGACCAGAAGCGAGCGTCGCCAGCGCCAGCGCCGATCCTTCAGCCACGTCGGGTGAGTCCGGCCAGCGAGCGAGGGCCAGGCGTCTCGATGGACGATGCGGGGATCTACTTCAAGCTGCCTGACGGCACCATCTTCCGTGATCAGGCGTCGGCGCGACAGCGTCTGTGGCGTGACCAGCGCCGCTATCCGGGTGTTGCGCAAGCGCTCAGCATGCTGCCTGCGCGCTTGGGCGTGGACGAGCATCGAGTCCGGGGGCGGACGCCCGAGCGGGTCGTCGACGCCCTGGTCAGTTTCGGCCTCGTACACGCTGGGCTAAGCCAGGTGGATGCGGCGCGATATGTCCTCGATTGGACGAACCAGTCGAACAGATCACCCAAGAAATACGCCGAACAATCCCGATTGATCTGGCAAGAACTCCGCCTGCCCCCGGTAAAGGTGCTCGTGAACGAATAGGGGGGCCGACCTGGCCTGCGGGTCGACTCATGATCATGATCGTGGAAAGCCAGATCGATTCCAAAGACGGCACGACGACTGATCACCCGCCCAGGCAGACGACCAACGCGGTGATCGTCGCCCTGGTCATCGCCCTGCGCGACCTTGACTTCCGGGCGAACCGAGGTACGGTCCCGACTCCGATGGCGAGAGCGCGCACGCGATGAACCAGCGCCTGCCCGGCTCGATCGAGACGATCTCGGGCCTCAGGGTCGCGCGCTGGTTTCGCGAATCGAGCGCCGGTCAGTTCGACAACTTCGGTCCCGATGCCCAACGCGACCAGCAGGATCGGGCGATCGATCGTCACGGGTTGCTCGACACTGGGCTCGAATGGTCGGTCGCCGCGTCGGGCTGGAAGACCGCCTGGCAAACGCCGGCCTGGCAGGCGATGCTCGGCGCCGCGGAAGCTGGCACCTTCGACGTTCTCGTTGTCGGCTACGCCAGCCGGTTCCTGCGCAACCTAAAGCAGACGCTCGTCGCGATCGAGGACCACCTCCATCGAGCGGGCGTATCGGTGCTCTTTGCGGATGAGCGGCTGCTGAGCAGCGATCCGGCCCATTGGAGTGCGTTCGTCGGCGAGTCGGTCGAAGCCGAGGCGTATAGCCGGCGTCTGAGCAAACGCGTGGCCGAGGGCTACGAAGCAAAGCGTCGACGCCTCGGCGTGCCCGGCGGTAACCGGGCACCGTACGGGCTCGTTCGCGAAGGACATCCCTCGATCTTGCGGATCGACGAAGCGACAGCGGTGATCGTCGCTCGAGCCTACGAATTGGCTGCGGCCGGATCGACCGACTGGGAGGTTGCCACCCAGACGGGTCTTGCCAAGACCCATGTCGGGGAGATCCTGACCAATCCGATCTACGCCGGACACCTGCGAACGGGCGAGCGAGCCGGAGTGCCGGCCATCATCGAGCCGCGACTCTGGGAGCGGGTCCAAGCTGCCCGGGAGCGACGTCGAACGCGTGCTCCCGGTCGAATCGTCAAGCGCAACTACGCGCTCAGGCTCCGCTGTGCCGGCTGCCAGCGGTTCCTCTACGGCGATGTCGGCCGCTACCGTCACCCAGCTCCGACGTGCGTGGCGTTCCGGGCGGCCAGGCCCAACGTCGCACGGAATGGACGCCGAGGCGGACAAGATCTACGGACGAAGGGCCATTCCTATCCGCAGGTCTGGTACGAGAGCGCGATTGGCGTGTTGCTCGAGCGGATCGGCCGCGTCGATGACGCAACGATCACTGAGGTCGTGCGTCGATATGGCGTCGACGAGCCGACCGTGGATCGATTGGCCCTCGCTCGGATCAAGCGGGCCCGCGACGACGCCGGGGTCCGGCTTAGTGAGACACGCGACGTGACCGCCTGGCAGGCAACGATGAGCCGGCTCGATGCCGAGGAGTCACTCGTCCGCGACGCGGCTGCGCCTGCTCGGCTCTCGCCACCTCAGATCGTCGACTACCTTCGGTCCCTACCCAGATTGTGGGCAGAGGCAGGATCCGATGGCCGTCAGGCCCTAGCCGTCTCGATCTTCGCGAGGGTCGACGTAATGGGCTTCCGACGCCTGGAGTACGAGCTCACGGACGACGCGATCGAGCTCGGATTCGACGACGCCCTACCTGCGGTCATGGAGCTCGGGGACCAGATTGCTGAGTTTGGTCGGGGCGAGAGGAGTCAAGACGACGATTTCGATGGCGCTTGATCGGGTCGGATCACCGCGAACCCCTCGCGTCGGGTGGGTTACTGCGGCCGTCGATACTGAACAGCAATGAACGTGAGCCCCACAAAGAACGCCGTCGTTACAGCCTCGATCCCCGCCTCACCAGCGACGAGTAGCGAGTAATTGCTCTCCCGAAGCCCAAGTACGACAGGGGTGAATCGGTCATCAAATGGAGTTCCGCTCCGAGCCGCCTGGGACATCGCGTCGTCAACCGAGAGGAGACGCCCATCAGGGTCGCGAACCCCGAAGTCGACGACGAGCGCGCCAGCCCTCACCTCGTCCAGTGGCACTGCTTCGGCCTGACGCCAAGCGGAGAATCCGATCGTCAAGCCTCCAATGACGGCCGCTATCACGACCACAGAGGCAAGCGCGCTTGAGAGCGATCGGCCGCTAATCGAGCCGACCCATCCTGCGATCGAGAACGCCAGGATGGATTGGGAGACGAGGAGGAGGCCGGCGTTATCAGCGCCACCGATCGACAAGGCGGCGTCGTATTCCGGGCCTAGCGCGCGCTGAAGCAGGAATGCTGCGAAGGCGACGGGTAAGGCAAACATGACGGCACCAGAGCCGAGCACGAGGACGCGCTCGAGGAGCCAACGGCTGCGAGATGGTGTAATCGACCAGGCGAACACGGCGGTTCGTCGGTCGAGATCGGTGGCCACGAGGGACGTCCCAAGAATCAGGCCCCCCACGAGTGGCAGCAGGAAGGCGGCCAGACGGCTCAAGGGGACGAAGGTTAGGAGAGTCGCCAACGTCTGGGATGGCCCTTGGCAAGCGGTCGGTCCACCGCATCTGTCCAACTCGACGAGGACGGCCTCGATTCGGCCGGCAATCAGCGCCAGTGCAGTGCTCACGAAGGCGGAGAGGATCGCAAGGATCGTGAACTCGGTCCGGATCGGGCGGACCGCCACCCGGGCAATGACCGTCACGTTCACGTTAGACCCGCCCGACTCAAGCTAGTCGACGACGACTCACGAGCAACGCCGCGGCCGTCAGCGATAGGGCACTCGCGGCGAGAAGAACGACTCCCTCATGGACCTGAACGTCTGCCATGTTACTCCCGACGATCACCGTGCTAGCTGGCGGGTAGTGCAGGTCAACCCAGGCAGACGCCGCATTGGGATCTGACTCGGCAAGGCCTGGTGGGGCGTGGGATAGCGCCTCCATCGGCATGATGAGCCTGCCGTCGGGCGCCAGATTCATTCCGCCGGCGATGATCAGCGCCTCCGCCGGAGAATCGCCGTGGCCGAACATTCGGATCTCCGTAGGGTAGAAGGTGCGCGCCGCCACTAGGGCGCTGACGACCAGAGCTGCGCTGACTATCAGAGTGATGAGGAGCGCTGGTAGGGTTCGTCCCATACCGCCGCCACATAGGACACCGATTCCGAAGCCGAGGAACCCTCGAACAACCAGGATCGGTCCCCATAGACCATACCCAAGGAACGTTCCACCCGGATCGGCGGGGGGGTTCTCGGTGGCCACGAGCGCGTATCCGACGACGCCGCAGACCGATCCGACCATGAGGACAAATAGCCCGTTTCGAATGATGCCTTCCACGAACCATCGAAGGCGCGACGGCTCAAGTGTCCAGGCGAACCGGGCCGTACCCTCATCGATCTCGCGAGCGACCATCTGACTGCCGAGTACGGCGCCTGCGAAGATCGGCAGAATCGCCAGTAGCAGGCCCATTGCCGTCGCAGGCGCGTACAGATCTCGGAACGCGGGGACAGCCAGGCAGCCGGCATCATCGATACCGGCCTGGCTTGGGATCGCGCAGCCGAGGGTCGACGCCACCGACTGAAGCTGTCCCGCCACCACGAGCCCTGCGCTTGCAGTCAGCAGTGTCGCGATGCCCAACCACGAGAGAACGAATCGGTTCGCGCGCCACCACGGGCCAACCAGGAACGTCATTCGCCACCTCGAGCGGCAGCGAGGTATCCCATGACGACGTCCTCGAGTGTGGGGGATTGCGCGTCTGGCAGGGCGGTGAATTCATCCGCTCGGACAAGGGTCCGATCGTTGCTGCCCGGTAGCGGTGCGACAACCTCCGTACCCGTTGGGGCTGGCCCGGTCAACACGCGATGACTATCGCGGGCGTGCGCGATTGAGTCGACGAGCATCGCCCGTCCGACCCCTAGGACGATCAGGCGGTCGCACGCCTGCTCGATGTCCGAGATCACATGCGACGACAAGACCACAGTCGCGCCAGTCCCGCGCACGTCATCTACGAGCACGTCAATGAATTCGCGGCGCGCCAGGGGATCGAGACCTGCCAGCGGCTCGTCGAGCAGGAGCACGGGCGCCCGAAGTCCCAATGCCACCGCAAGCCCAACCTGAGCCGCTTGGCCGCCAGATAGTGTTCCGGCCCGGGCGTCCAAGGCGACACCGAGGTCCGCGAGACGGCGTTCAGCCAACGGCCGATCGAAGGTCCGAGGCCGATAGTGGGCGGCGAACCCAAGGTGGTCCGCAACAGTGAGATCCCTGTACAACGCGGACGTTTGAGGAACGTAACCGACCTGCGAGATCGCGGCGGAGCGCTCTCGTGTCGGGTCGTGACCTGACACGCGAACATGTCCGCGTGTCGGACGTTCGAAACCCATCCACGTGCGTAGCAGCGTCGATTTCCCCGCACCATTCGGTCCTACAAGGGCCGTGATGCCTCCGGGGGCCACTGACAAGTCGATGCCAAATAGGGCCCACGGGTCTTTCCGCCCGTAGCGCTTCGAGAGTCCATGGGCCTCGAGGATCACGGTGTCACCCCTCACCTAGTCACTCGCCGGCACTGCTCACGCTGCTTTGGGCCTCGCCCGGTCCACCGCAGGGTACGCCCAGGATTGGTCCCGGGGCTTCTCTAGGTCGCCCAGCTTCGGTCTCTAGGACGACGGCCTCGTGCGGTGTCGAGCCCGTCGCCAGAGACGTTCGTTGGATCCTGCGCCCTAGGGCAAGACGATGCTATTGCTCTCGTCGCTCGTGCTGGACGAACCACCGTTCGCCCACACGGTCACCGTAACCCTGGTCTTGTATCGTCCGTTTCCCGGCGAGCGCTGGAACCAGCCGCAGCTGTGGAATCCTCCCGACGACCACACGCACGGCGTGAATGTGTACCACACCTGCCAGGTCACGCAATTGCCAAACAACTCTACGCTGCATCGGTCTTCGTAGACCGCGATCTGCATCTGGGTGATCCCGCTCCCGGAGCAGCTGCCCGAACCAAGGTGGTTGACCTTGGTCGTGGACACCTTCTGAATCGACGCGTTGGCGCTGCACGATGCGGCCGCGACCGGCCCTGCCAAAGCGACCGACTCCGGCAATAGCAGCGCGAATGCGATCACCAGCATCAATACTCGGCGACGCATGCCCCCATCCTTTCTGGCGGGCACACCACCGCGGAAGCACTCCGCCAGACTCAACGTGGGGAGGCGGGTGCTCGAGGCCCGCGCCTACTGAAGGATACTTATGCTGGCTCGTAAGTCAATGACATAGTGGTCCCCACGTCATGAAACTTTGACGCGTCCTGCCTCGCCGAGATTTGCCTCGACGGGCCTTGACAAGACGAGTAGGGTACGCCGCTTCTTTCGCCCTCGACGGCCTGGCTGACCCAAGGCCTGAGGACGACCTCGACGGCGCAGTTTCCACACATCCTGAGCCGATCTCCCTCCGGAGCAAGAATCAGCGGCACACAATCTCGTACACATCTCCCCTTCCCCTGGGCCGACCGCCGGTCTAGCATCGAGGCTCGGCGGCTGACGCCTCGGTCGGTCCGCTTGAATACCGTCTCGGCGGGCTGAGCAGCAGGCGCTGCGGTCCATCGTGTCGATCGCGTCAGGAGCAACGCTCCGGCGGTCACTGACGGCATTCGGGTCGCCAGCTGAGGCGTCCGCGTCGCGACTGCTTCGACGGAAGTGGTCCTGTTCGGTCGGGTCGTCCCAGGCGTGACGGCTCCCGAGACGGACCTCTCCAGAGGGCAGGAACGTGGCCAGTCTGTCGAACACTCGGTACGCACAGTCCTTCTATGAGGTCGCCCTCCGATGGTTCAGGAGCGGACAACCAGCATCAAATACCCGGGCAGCAGCGAGGGGGTCTCCGATCGGCGCCAGATCCGGCGCCAGGTCGGGTCATCCGGACCGGATCCCTGCCCCTGGATTCGTGCGTGACCGCGCAGGTCGAGCGACGGGACCCCATACAATGATCGGGACGTTCCGGCCTGCTCCTCGACCCGATCGTCGCATGAGTCTCGATGCAGGCTTCCTGGGCACCCGCGATCGAGCTGCCCTGCGCATCCTCAACCGCGCCGTCGTCGCCACCACCAGCCAGCTCGTGACCCTCGTCTATCACCGTCGCCAGACGGCCCAGGAACATCTATCCGCGCTCTATCGGGCCGGCTGGCTCGAACGCGCGGTCCTGCCACCCGACACCCGCGGTGGTGCTTCCCTCGCCTTCCGCCTCTCCCCGCGTGCTCGTCGTCGTCTCGGCTATGGTCCGCTCACCCGCTCCCGCGCGGGCACCCAGCTCCGCCACTCTCTCAACATCGTCGAGACGGTCGCTGCCCTGATCCGACTGGCGATCGAACCGCCCGATCGCTACCCGGTCCAAGCTTGGCTCACCGAATCGATCGTGACCGACGCCAACCTGCCGCACGTCTACCCCGACAGCGTCATCACCCTCCAGCTCGTCAATGGCTCGGGGGTCGTGTGCCTCGAGATCGACCAGTCGACCGAGCACGCCCCAGAGATCCGCGACAAGCTCGCCCGCTACGAACCCGCCCTCCGACCGCGAGCGGGCTGGCACGTCTTGTTCGTGGTGGAGACGGCCGCACGGGCCGACTACCTCGCCCGCGTGGCTCGAGCGCAGCCGGGCTACCCTGGACTCGCCGGGCGGGCCTGGGCGGTCGTCCTTGCTGATCTCAAGACCGCGGGTGGCGACGCATCGGTCGTCTCGTTCGAGGCCGGCGGCGGGCGCAGCAGGCTCGCGTCGATCGTCCGGGACCCGCGGGCGCGTCGGTGTGCGACCCCGGTCGGCAGCGACGCCTGGCTCGAGCTCCTCGCGTCCGGCGGTGGCGAGGATCTCGGGGAGGCGCTGGGTTGACTTCCTCGCGCCTCGTCCGGCGCCGGCGACGCCCTCGGTGCGTCCCAGGGACCAGGGCGGTAAACGGTCATGTCCGGCACGAGCCGTCCTGCCGGCTCGTGTTCGTCCTCGCCGAGGGCCTCCGCCACATCGGCGAGCGACGCGCCCGGGAGGCCGGGCGACGGGGTACGATGCGGGTCCTCCGACCCGCCCGTCAGACCGATCCGATGAAGCAGCCTCCGCGCACCCGCACCCGCACCCGACCCCGCCGCGCCCCGATCGCCTCGTGAGCGCCCTCCGCGCCGCCGAGTTGCCACGCCTGGCCCGCGACGCCTCAGAGCTCCGCGGTCGGCGGGCCGCCCGCTGGATCCGCGAGAGCACACCCGGTCAGCTCGACCGCTGGGGACCGCCTTCGCAACGACGGATGCAGGACACCGCGATCGAGGAGCTCGGGCTCATCGATACCGGCCTCGCCTGGACGGTCGGCCGCTCGGGCTGGTCGGGTCCCGATTCGATGGACGACCCGCCGGCCACCCGGACGCCCGAGTTCCGGGCCATGCTCGCCGCGGCCGAGGCGGGTGCGTTCGACGTCCTCCTCGTCGGCTACACCGCCCGCTACATGCGCGACCTCGCCCTCGCCCTCACCTATCGGCGCTGGTTCCATCGCCAGGGCGTCGTCGTGTACATCTGCGACGATCGGATCCTCACCAGCAATGCCGCCGACTGGGAGCGGTTCGTCGACAAGTGCAAGGCGGCCGAGATCAACTCGCGCGAGCAGAGCCGGAACGTCCGGGCCGGGTATGCCGCCAAGCGCGAGACGCACCGCGACCCTGGCGGCCAGCCCCCGTTCGGCTTCCGGCGGGCCGGGGAGGCGAAGGTCATCGAGATCGACCCGGAGCGGATCGAGACCGCCAGCCGGGCGTACGAGCTCGCGGCCAGCGGGCTGACCGACCGCGAGGTCGCAGGGCGACTCGGTCTCGGTCTGTACACCGTCCGGGGCATCCTCACCTCGCCGCTCTATCGCGGCCGGCTACGCGACGGGTCCGTGGCCAATTGGGATCGCGTCGTCGACGACGAGACGTGGGATCGTGCCCGGGACCTCCGGGCTGCCCGCAATCGGCGGTCGCCGGGCCGGCCGGAGACTCGCCGGACCTATGACCTGCCGATGCTCGAGTGCGCGGCCTGCGGGCGCCGTCTCGTCGGCGACAAGGATCGCTACCGCCACCTCGAGGCCTGCGAGCCGTACATGGCCGCCCGTCCGCCCGGCGGGCAGGTGCGCGGCCGGCATCGCCGGATCCCAGGGCAGAGCTACGGCCGCGACGAGTACGAAGCGATCGTGCCGTTCGTCCTCGAGCGCGTCCGCCTCGGCGCCGGGGACATCGAGGAGGCCGCCGACGCGTACGCCCGCGGTACCGGTGCCGAGCCCAATCAGCTCCGCCTGGCCCGGATCGAGGAGGAGCGAGAGCGGGCCCTGGCCACGTATAGTCGGGACCGCGACCCTCTCGCCCTCGAGCAGGCGATGCGCGACCTCGACGCGGCAGAGGCCGAAACTCTCGGCGATCGCCAGCGACCGGCGTTACCGCCCGGCGAGGTTCGCCGGTACTTGGAGCACCTGCCTGCCTGGTGGGCCGACGCCGACCCCGACGATCGGCGCGCCCTGGCGTTGACGCTTTTCGAGCGGATCCAGGTGCTCGGGATCCGCCAAGTAAGGCTCCAGCCGACGCAGGAGGCCCGCGACCACGGCCTCGCCGAAGCGTTCGGACCTGATGAGGTCGAAATGGTCGGGGCGAGAGGACTCACGCCTTCACTATCCAGGTGAGTGTTCGCTTCGAACGGGATATCGTCCGCGGTGCGTCAATGGCCGAGTCGGCGTGACCCGGCGATGGCCCAATTCACTCACCGGAGCCGTCAGCCCGGAGAAGAAGCAGGGAGAGTTTCCGGGACGGCCTTCCCACTCCAGTCGCCGATGAAGATGAAGCCGGCACCCTCCTCGGTGGCATCTGCCACGACAAGCCACTGAACCTGGTCCCTTTGAGGGACCAAGCGACCGTCGACGTCATACGCGTTCGCGCAGCAGGTCCATCGACCGTCGTAGACGATGACCCACACGGGTGCGGTCGCGGACGGCTCAGCGACCTGATGCGGCCAGTCCATCTGCTTACGCGCATCGCCTAGGGTGGTGAGCCAGATCCGTGCTCGATCGACCCGAGCATCCGCCTGTGAACCGATGTGGTACGCCGCCAGGCAGGAGATCGCGGTTGAGGGCCATTCCAATGACGAGCACGCCGAAGCAGGAGCCCGTCCCGCAACTCCCGTGGGCGACGATCGGACGAGAGCGAATGAGGTGACGAGGACGACGGCCGCCACCACGACCGCCGCCGTAACGACAAGTGATGTTCGGCCTCCCGTTCTCTGGCTGAGTTCCATCAAGCGCGGTGGCTGACGTTCGGGGATCTCGTCAACGTACCGGCTAATGAGTCTGGCGAGGCTTGGCTCGTACGTGGGGTCCCGGTCAGTCATATTGCAACTCCTTGCGCAGGCGACCGTGAATTCGCGCGAGCCGTGACCTCGTCGTCGACGCTCGCTCGCCCAGCACCTCCGAAATCTCGTCGAGTTGAAGCCCGGCAACGTATCGCAACCCGAGGAGCTGGCGATCGCGGACGGACAGGTGAAGTAACGCCCGGTGGAGATCGACGATCTGCTCCGGCGCCGCATGCGTTAGGGTCGGATTCGCACGTGCTCGAAGCCGGAGCAGCTGAAGGGCCCGCGTCCGACGCAGCGATTGACGAGTCTCGTTGATAGCGATTCTCGACAACCACGCCCGGAGGGCCTCCGGGCGCTTCAAGGTGTGCATACCGCGCCAGGCCTTCTCCCACGCCGCCTGCACGGCGTCGTCGGCGGTATGGACGTCTCCGCAAATCACGTAGCAGAGCCGACGCAATTGTGCGTCGTACAACTCTACGATCTCGGCGAATGCGCGCTCGTCTCCCTCGGCGGCGCGCCGGGCCAAGAAGGCGTCGTCGGCGACCACGTTCAGCGAAGACTCCATAGAGACAAGATGCGCGCCGCAGGCCAATTGCTGCACTTGTTCAGTCGGGACCCCGACCCGGAGGCGTCAGGGACGCCCCATCGGGCCTATACGGGCCACGCGGAGTACACGGCGCTCGCGATCACCTCGACTTGGCCGCTTGCTAGCCGCAACACTTGAAGTTCCCCAGCGTCCGTGGGGATCTCCTCTGCGCCGTTGCACCGGCGCTGCACGAAAAGGGCGTCTTCTGCGTCAAGGAGGATCGGCGTGAGATGACCTGTGGCGCGCAACAGGGTCTCAACTGTGAGCGAGAGGGGATCGAGACGAACGAGATCCGTATCGCAAATGGATCTATGGGAGACGGCCAGCAGGGCCATTCCATCGCGCGCCCACCTTGGGTCGTTGAGCCCGAGCATCTCGATGACATCGCGACGCCCGGTCTCGGGGGAGTAGAGGCGAACCTGGGAATCGAGCACGCCGGCGTCCGTCCACGTGTAAGCGAGGATCGGTCGGTTTGGTGCGAACCTCGGACACGCGCTCTTGGGCTCGGGTTCCTCGAGTGGATCCACCAGGGTCAGCGATCCATCTAAGTGATCATGTATGTACACGGTCATGCCACGGAGCTGCTGAGTCGGCTGTGCCTCGATCGCGAGCCACCGACCGTCGCCGCTCCAGGACGGCTCTGCCGCGAGATGCGGCACGCCCAAGACCGCGATGGTACGGACCTCGCCCGATCCGAGGTGCAGGATCCTGACGCGCGCTACCCCATCGTTCGGCTGCTCGACGTACGTGAGCGACGCCTCACCCGGACCCCATGTCAGCCCCCCGATGGGGAGCGGGCTGTCGTATACCCGTGAGACTCGGCCCGATGGTTCGAGAAGGAAGAGCCTCTCGCCCATCCCTTCGAGAACAGAGAATGCCGCGCGCGACGTGTTCGAATCGACCGCGTAGGACCGCGTTTCCGGCCCGGAGATTGGAACCTCGCGGCCGGCCGACCTGAGCATAAGGCCTTCTGGCCCGTGGATTAGCAATCGGTCGAGCCGCGGCGAGATCACACCAGCTGCGCCACTGGCGAATTGCACCACGGCTGCCGACAAACGGTCGTCGTGCAACTCTTTATCTTGCACTTGAAGCACTTCGGACTTGGGCAGTAGACGGCGGAGGTCTTGCCGCCGCACCCAGTGCCGCCGCAGCAGTCCATGAACTTCGTGTACTTCACGCCTGTGTTGCAGGTCCCGCAAAGGGTGTAGCAGCAGGAAAGCCAGTACTGCCCGTTTGTCCAGCCATTCGCGGCGCATGTGGTCTGAGAGGCGCACGGGGTGCCTGCGTGATACCCGGGGCTGCAGTGGCTCGCAAAGGCAGTCATGGATGGCGCGGTCAACTCCATGGCCTCGACGAGGGAGGCACCAGATATCGCGAGCGCCAGGCGACCGAGAATGCCCATGAAGGAACGACGGCTATGCCGCTCACTCAGCCATCGGGCAAACTTGACCGTCGCGCGATCAAGGGGCTCACCCGTCGGGTCGGTCACGATGTCGATTGGTCGTGCGTAGCCGCCGCTGCCAGCATCGTCTCGACCTGGTAGGCCGTATTGACAACGGCGGTCCGCCGAACCGTCCAAGCCGCGTCGGCGAGGACCGCAAAGGGAACCTCTCTCACTCCTGCGCTTTCTGAGACCACCCCGTCCGGATCGTCGACGCTCGAATATCGACCGAGCCCATAGCCTGCCAAGTACTCCCTGGCGGCAGTCGGTGACGCTTGGGGTACCAATACAAGCTGGTTTGGATTTGGTACCAGGCGTGACAGCCCGGACAGCACCTGGTCACAGACGCCACATGTTGGCGACACGAACAGGACGACACGCCATTTGGCTTGTGATGGCCGACGAAGGACGTCAGGTAGGGCGTCGCCCACCTGTAGAGAGGTCGGGTGATCGAGCGGCCGCTCGCCGCCGAGGCGCCTCGTAAGCTGGCCGAGCTGCCGCAGGGTGCCCAAGAGGAGAGCTCCCTGCAGGACGACAACGATGAACAGCAAGAACACGGCGATCGTAAGGGGATCAACCACCGGACCGGACTTCCCGAACCAGCCGTAGGGCCCTGTCGAGTTCGCGTCCCAGCAACCAAATGGCTACTACCGACAAGCTCATCAGAATTCGATCCGTAGGGCCGACGGGTGCCGCCACGCCTGCTGCGAGGCCCAGAACAAGAGCAGCGGTTGCGTTTCGCACCACGAGAGCCCAACTGATCTCTACTCGGCTTCGTCCACATCCACAGTCATGCCTGAGTCCACGGACCAGATCTACCCCCATCAGACCGGCATACCCAAGCAGCACAAGAATCGCAAGTGCGGAAGCCGGAATGACGGCAATCCCGCCCAACAGACCGCCTGCGATGGCTGCTTCAACTGCAACTGCAGCCGGAACCCCGTACAGGGCAAATCGCAAAGGAACCAGGGAGTACTCCGAGGCGACACGGCGAGCCGCTGTGAGGTCCATTAGCTTGGCGACCGCGGCGCTGAGGAACCACATGCCAACGACAACCTGGGCAACAGCAGCCAGCATCGCGGGGCCGTTCATCGGAGAAGCGTCACGGTGGCACCGATCGTGATCGCCGCGAGCGACGCTGCAGTCAAGAGCTGCGCGGTGCGATAGGCCGCGGCGACTCGATCGCCCCACCGACCGGCCTCTTCCCAAGTCTTGGGTAGCGTTCCAAGAACCGCCACTGTCAGCCCGCGAGACAATCCGAAAGCAACGAATAGCAGCACCGCGACCTCAAACGAAGGCGCGATGATTGCTGCGATTGCGAGCAGGTGTAACCCGCCGTAGGGACTATATGTGAGGAATGCGGCTCCGAGCCACGCCCCAAACCAGAAGAGTCGTCGGCTCACCCCCAAAGCGAGGCCGTCAGAATTGAGCTGGCTCGACCGCTGCGGAAGCCCACTGCGAACCAACCCAAGCTCGCGGAGGCCCAGGAGACCTGCGGCGAGTAGCAAGACCCCCACCGCCCATTCAGACCATGCTGCGCCAACGCCCCGTTCGCCGTGGAACGCGGCTCCGAAGGCTGCAAGCGCGACACCGAGGACTACCGACCCGAGTAGCGAACCGGCCACGTAGGGCAAGAAGACGCGATGCCAAGGTGCACGGCCGAGCGAAGCTCGGACCGTGAAGATCATGTTCACACCGCACGCGGTCGAGGCAGCCACCATCCCGGCCACAGCGGCTAACAGGAGTAGCAACGTCGTCATCAACATGACTCGTGCCTCGCAGCCTTACCGGAAGGGGCGCGCTCAACCCAGCTGCGCAAGCGTACAGCGGTCGTCAACCACTGGGTCCAGAAGTTCTTGACTCGAGGTCACTCGTGCTGTGCGCGCTCAGTCGGCCGGCCGTTGTGCAGATATTCGGAGCCTCGTCCGCGTCGCAAGCAATCTGTGGCACACAATCTCGTACACAGAAACACTTCCGTCCGGCCGAACCTCGGTCTAGCATCGAGGCTCGGCGGCTGACGCCTCGGTCGGTCCGCCTGAAGGCCGTTTCGACGGGCTGAGCAGCAGGCGCTGCGGTCCGCCGTGTCGATCGCGTCAGGAGCAACGCTCCGGCGGTCGCAGACGCCATTCGGGTCGACGACTGAGACGTCCGCGTCGCGACTGCTTCGACGGAAAGGGGTCCCGTTCGGTCGGGTCGTCCCAGGCGTGACGGCTCTCGGACGGGACCGCTCCAGCGGGCACGAACGTGGCCAGTCGTCGAAAACTCGGTACGCACCGTCCTTCTATGAGGTCGCCCTCCGATGGTTCAACGGCAATTCGATCTGCATCAGTCAGCCAGCCATTCTCTCGGCCGCGGCCAGGCGGCACGGATGGGGTATCGGATCGGGGTTTCGGGACCGCGGTCCCTGCCCCCGGTTTCGTGCGCGGGAATGCACGAAGCGGGCCGAGACCCTACAGACCCATGATCGGCGCGTTCAGTCACGCTCCCGCACCATCCCGCCGGGTCATCGTCGATCCAGGCTTCCTGCCCTCCCGCGATCGCGCTGCGCTGCGCATCCTCTATCGCGCCGACGTCGCAACGACCTCCCAACTCACGACGCTCGTGTACACCCGCCGACAAACGGCGCAGGAACGCCTAAGTCATCTCTACCGCGCGGGCTATCTCGAACGGGCGATCCTGCCACCATCCAGCCGCGGTGGTGCTCCCTATGCCTTCCGGGTCTCCCCCCGCGGACGTCGTCGTCTCGGCTATCTCCCACTCACCCGATCACGTGCCGGCAGCCAGCTCCGCCACAGCCTGAATGCCGTCGAGACCGTCTGCGCGCTCGTGACCGCCACTGCCGATGGCGCGGCCGAGCCGCTCGTCCAGGCCTGGCTGGCGGAGGACATGGCCCACGACCTGCTGCCCAAGACCTATCCCGATGGCGTCGTCATCCTCCAGGCAGCGACGGGCTCCGCTGTCCTGTGTCTCGAGATCGACCAGAACACTGAGCGCGGTCCGGTCATCCGGGACAAGCTCGGCCGGTACGAGACGGCCATCCGCTCCAAGCCCGGCTGGCATCTCCTGTTCGTCGTCCCGTCGTCCGAGCGGGCCGGCTCCCTCGCCGGGACCGGCCGCCACAAGGGTGGCTATCCGGGGCTCGCCGGTTACGCCTGGGCGCTCGTCCTGCCCGAGCTGCGGACCCGCGGCCTCGACGCGAGCGTCATCGCGCTCAACCCGAATGTGGCCCGGACGACGCTCGGCGCGCTGCTCGTCGACCCGACCCCGCGGCGGTGCCCGACGCCGGTCGGCACCGACGCTTGGCTCCAGGTCCTCGGGCTCGGCGGCCACGAGGACTTCACCGGGGCGCTCCGGTGAGACGGTCGGACGCGGAGGCGGCCACCACCGAGCGCCGTCGGCGAACACGCCGGTGCCGACGGACCCCGCAGCGGCGACCGGGCAGCCAATCGGCCCCGTGCTGCCTCGATCGCACTCGCCGGGCGCGAGCCCGGCGAGGTCTGCCGATGACGCTTTCGCGCTTGTTGATCGTGACCGAGAGTGGCGTCCTGGCCGAGTCGAGCCTGCCGAGGGACAATCCATCCATGGATCCCGTCGTCGTCGCCCTCGCCCAAGTCGTCCGAGATCGCTGGACCAACGAGCAGCGCCTGCGCCGCGTCCGCCAGGCTCGTCTCGGGGTCGTAGGGAGCGAGCAGTCATGAGACGACTACCCGCGACGATCGAGGACCTCGCCGGTCGACGCGCTGCCCGCTGGGTCCGAGAGAGCACGGCCGGCCAGTTCGACCGCTACGGTCCCGAAGCCCAGGCCGAGATGCAGGACCGCGCGATCGCCCGACTCGGTCTCGTCGACTCCGGGCTCGCGTGGCGGGCCGCCCACTCCGGACGAACGGTCTATCGCTCGGCCGAGATGGTGGACATGCTCGGCTCGGCCCAGCGCGGCGAATTCGACGTGCTCCTCGTCGGCTATGTCTCGCGTTGGCAGCGCAACCTGCGGCGGACCCTCGAGCTCCTCGAGGACACCCTCCATCCCGCCGGTGTCCCGGTCTATTTCTGCGACGAGGAGATCCTGTCCTCATCCGAGCGCCACTGGGACCAGCTCGTGGACGAGGCCAAGGACGCCGAACGCTACAGCCGCCGACAGTCGCGCCGGATCAAGGAGGGCTACGCGTCCAAGCTGGCGAAGGAGCGCGATCCGGGTGGCCGTCCGCCCTACGGTTTCCGACGCAACGCTGCCAAGCTCCTCGAACCGGACCCCGAGCGCCTCCCAACGGTCCGGCGGGTGTTCGAGCTCGCAGCGGCCGGCCTGCCCGACCGCGCTGTCGCAGCAGCCGTCGAACTCCCACTCTTCACGATCCGGGGCATCCTCACCTCGCCGCTGTACGTGGGGCGACTGCGCGACGGCGAACCGGCTCGCTGGGCGGCACTCATCCCCGCCGTGTTGTGGGAAGCCGCCCAGGCGACGCGGGCCCGGCGGGCGACGAAAACGGGCCGGCCAGCGAATCCACGTCGACCGTACGCGCTCGACATGCTCCACTGCGCCGCGTGTGGCAAGCGGCTCACCGGCGACACCGGCTACTACCGCCACCGCGAGCCGTGCCCACCGTTCGTCGCAGCCCGAGCCGAGCATCGCGGTCGCGGTCAGTCCCCCGGCCATGCGTATCGCCGTGAGCTGTACGAGCAGATCGTCGAGGAGCTTCTCGCCGAGGCGTCGCTCGGAGCCAGGGCCATCGCCGGCGTGGTCGACCAGGTGAGCAAGGCCGCTCCACGTCTCGATCGGTCGGTGCTCGACCGGATCGCGCGCGAACGCGAGCGGGCGATGACCGGATACCTTCGCGATCGTGACCCGGAGACCCTCGAACGGACGATGGTCAGACTCGATCAGGAGCAATCAGCGGCGGAGAACCGGAACTCCCCGGAGACCATTCCAGCCGATGTCGCGATCCGCTACGTCCAGAACCTGCCCGAGACCTGGCGGACGGCCGAGGGCGGCCCTGGTCGTCAGCTCCTGGCCAGCGCCCTGTTCGACCGGATCGACGTCCTGGGCATCCAGGAAGCGATCGTCCACCTCAGCGCGCACGCCGTCCGACACGGCCTCGCGACGGCGCTACCAGCGGAGGTCGGAATACTCGTAAGTGGTCGGGGCGAGAGGATTTGAACCTCCGACCTCATCGTCCCGAACGATGCGCGCTACCAAGCTGCGCCACGCCCCGACCGAGGGTGCCCGTTTACAGGGCTGTCGGATGATAGCGCAAGCCTGAGGAAACCGGACGGACGTGGCCGGCGTACGCTCAGGTGTCGGTCCGTGGCGGCCGGCAACAGGAGGTTTCCCATATGCGCTTGACCCTGCGCCGGTTCCGGATCCGCTCGCTTGCGGCCGTGGGTGGCCTCGCGATCGTCGTCACCGCGTGCATCGCCTCGTCCGAGCCGAGCAAGTCCGGCGACGGCTACTGAATCACGACGAGGCCCCCAAATTGGGGGCCTCGCAGTTCGCGATGGCGGATCAACCTACCGGCTTGCGTCAGCTCGCGGGCGTCAACCAGACCGTGTAGTCCCGGACTTCAACCACCGACCCGTCCTTGGCGGACA
>JBBQJL010000049.1:0-23888 GCA_038325875.1 Candidatus Limnocylindrales bacterium | reverse complement strand
GCCGCGGCGGCCGTCGCCGCCGGCGCCGACGGCCTGGTGCTGTTCAACCGGTTCTACCAGCCGGACCTCGATCTCGACTCGCTCGAGGTGGTGCCGCGACTCGAGCTGAGCCGGTCGGCTGAGCTGCTCCTGCCCGTCCGCTGGATCGGGATCCTCCGGCCCCAGCTCGGACCGAGCGTGTCGCTCGCGGCGACGTCGGGCGCCCAGACCGGGTTCGACGTCGTAAAGGGGCTGATGGTCGGCGCCGACGTGGTGATGATGACGTCGGCCCTGCTCCGTCACGGACCCGAGTACGTCCGGGCGGTCGAAACCGAGCTGCTGGCCTGGATGATCGAGCACGAGTACGAGGCGGTCGAACAGCTCAAGGGGAGCGCCAGCCAGGCGACGGTCGACAACCCGGCCGCCTTCGAGCGCGCCAATTACCTGCAGACGATCCGATCGTGGGTCTCGCCGCGGGAGCTGACCTCGACCTCGCCGAGTCGCCCGACCGGCTGACGTGGGCGCTGACGGCCGACGTCTCGGGCGACGACAAGGGGCGGTCGACGTCGTCTCAGTCGCTGTCGCAGAAGTCGCGGATGGTGCGCTCCAGGATCTCGCCGACGGCCACCAGCTCGGATAGGGACACCCATTCGTCGGGGGCGTGGAAGTGGTCGCCGGAAGCACCCACGGACAGGGTCGGGATCCCGGCTCCCTGCATCAGGGCAGCGTCCATCCAGGCGTTCTCGCCGGCGGCGACGAGCTCGCGGCCGATGACCCCGCGGGTCGCCTCGGCGAGAGCCGTCCACAGCCGCTCGTGCCCGCGCGCTTCGAATGGGTCTCGATGGAGCTTGACGACGACCTCCGCAGAGAAGTCCGGGCGCTCGGCCGTCACCGACTCGAAGATGGCCTCGATGTCGGTGACTCGATCGGCGATGGTCTCGCCGGGCTGCGTCCCGATCTCGATCCCGATCCGGCAACTGGCCGGATAGGTCGCGTAGTCGCTGCCTCCTTCGATGGTGCTGGCGTGGTAGACCGTCGCCCCGTTGAGCGGGTGCGGTTCAGCCGCCCATCGTGCACCGAGGCGGTCGAGCCGGAGCAGGACCGCAGCCGCGTGACCGATCGCATCGATCCCGATGTCCGGTGCCGATCCGTGGGCCGCCCGGCCGTGGACGACGATGTCGAGCCAACCAAATCCCTGGTGGGTCACGGTGGCTCGGCCCAACCCGAACGGCTCGATGACGATCGCGGCGTCCATCGAGTGGCGGGCGAGCAGATCCGAGGTCCCGGTCGAGGTCGCCTCCTCGTCCATGGTGAACGCCGCGACCAGGTCGCCGCGCAGAGACTGGCCGGAGCGCACGAGCGACTCGAGGACCAGCAGCTCGATCGCCGCGTGGCCCTTGTCGTCGGCCGCCCCGAGACCGGTCATCCGGTCCCCGTCCACGACCGGCACCATCGAGCGATCCGGCCAGCTGGCGTCGCCGACCGTATCGATATGGGCGTTGAGGCAGAGCGTCGGACCGCCACCGGTCCCGCGCCAGCGAGCGACCACGTTGGGCCGGCCCGGCGCGACCTCGTCGACCGCGACCTCGACCGGAAGGGCGCGCAGGCGCTCCCTCAGGAAGGCCGCGACTGCACCCTCGCCGGCCATCCCCGGAATCAGCCAGGGATTCCGCGAATCGATCCGGATGAGGTCGGCCAGGAGCATCTCGAGCTCGGTGCGGTCGATGGGCATCGTCATTCCTCCGATCCAGGGCGTCAGGTCGCCAATCAGGCGCACACGTCGGCGGCGATCCGCTCGACGACCTCGACCATCGCCACGACCTCCGGCAGCGACACCCACTCGTCCGGTGAGTGGAACTCACCGCCCGCGGCGCCGAGAAGGATGGTCGGGATCCCGGCGGCCTGCATCAGCGCGGCGTCGGTCCAGGCATTGAGTCCGTCGAGACTCAGCGGTCGACCGGTGACCGCCCGGGTCGCCCGGTCCGTGGCCTCGAGGAGGGACTCGTGGCCGACCGCGAAGAATGGGTCGCGTTCGATGCGCACCTGAACCTCGGCCGAGAAGCCGGGGAGTCGGCGTCGGAGGTCGGACAAGATCGCCTCGATGTCGGTCGTCCGGCTTGCCAGCGTCTCCCCGGGCTGGGTGCCGATCTCGATCCCTAGCACGCAACTACTCGGATAGGTCGCGTAGTCCGTTCCGCCGTTGATGGTCCCGGTGTGAAGGACGGTCCGGCCGTTGCGTGGGTCGGGTGTGGCCGCGAACCGCGCGTCGAGCTCGGCCAGGCCGCGGACGACCTCGGCCATGTGGACGATCGCGTCGATCCCGTCGTCCGGGGCCGATCCGTGGGCTGCCTTGCCGTGAACGATGATGTCGACCCAGCCGAAGCCCTGGTGTTCGACGATCGCCCGGCCAAGCAGGTCCGGCTCGAGGATGATCGCCGCGTCGAACGCGTGGCGGCGGACCAGGTCGGAGGTCCCGATCGAGGCCCCTTCCTCGTCGATCGTGCAGGCCAGGACGACATCACCCCGGAGTGGTCTGCCCGTGGCTGCCAGCTCGCGCAGGGCAAGCAGGCCGATCGCGCACGAGCTCTTGTCATCCGCCACGCCGACGCCGATCAGCCGGTCACCGCGGCGCTCGGGCTTGAGCGCTCGGTCGGCCCAGTTGGCATAGCCGACGGTGTCGCTGTGGGCATTGAGGCAGAGCGATGGTCCACCACCGGTCCCCGTCAATCGGGCGATCAGGTTCGGGCGACCTGCTTCGACCTCCTCGAGCGCGATCTCCACGCCGGTCGGCGCAAGCCAGTCCGCCATGAAGCGTGCGACCTCGCCTTCGCCCGCCCCGCCCGGGATCAGCCAGGGCGTGACCGAGTCGATCTCGACGAGGCGACGCAGAAGCTCCTCAACCTCGTATTCAGTGACTGGCATCGCTGTCCTCCTTGGGTCGTCGATGGCTTGGGAAGTGGCAGGCCGCCGAGTGCGTGGCGTCGGCTGGCTCGAGGATGGGGTCCACCTGCTGGCAGATCTGGGGATCGCCCAGCTCGCGACGGAGCGGACAGCGCGGGTGGAATCGACAGCCGGTCGGCACCGCGACCGGCGACGGCGTCTCGCCAGACAGGACGACCTGCTCGCGCTCGACCTTCGGACGGGGCACCGGGACGACCGACACGAGGGCCCGCGTGTACGGGTGGATCGGCCGACGGATCACCTCGTCGGACGGGCCGATCTCGACGATCCGGCCGAGGTACATCACGGCGATCCGGTCGGCCAGGACCCAGGCCAGCGAGAGGTCGTGGGTGATGAACAGGAAGGCGAAGTCACGCTGGGCCCGCAGGTCGAGCATCAGCTTGAGGATCCCCGCCCGCACGGAGACGTCAAGCATCGACACCGGCTCGTCGGCCACGACCAACTCCGGCTGGAGGACCATCGCCGCCGCGATCGAGACCCGCTGGCGCTGTCCGCCCGAGAGCTGGTGGGGGAAGCGCCCGGTGAACTCACCGGGCGGGGTGAGGCCGACCGAGGTGAGTGATGCCGCCACGATCTGCTCGCGTTCCAGGGCCGACCCCCCGACCTCGTGGATGAGGAGGGGCTCGGTGATGATCTCGGCGACCGTCTGGCGTGGGTCGAGCGACTCGTACGGGTCCTGGAAGATGAGCTGGAACGACCGACGCAGGTCGCGCAAGTCGCGCCCCCGCAGCGTCGTGATGTCGCGTCCGCGATGGACGATCCGCCCACCGACCGGTTCGACCAGGCGCAACAGGGCTTGAGCGACGCTGGTCTTGCCGCTACCTGACTCACCGACCAGGGCGACGACCTCGCCGGGGTGGACTTCGAGGCTCACGCCGTCGACGGCTCGCACGGGGCGTGGGTGCCCGTTCGCGTCGCGGGTCGAGCGCGACGCCCGATACTCGACACGCAGGCCCGTGACCGAGATGAGCGGCTGGTTCATCGGCTCACCTCCGCGAGGTGACAGGCGGCCAGGTGGTCTCCGCCGACCGGCCGCAGGAGGGGCTCTTCGGTCCGGCAGCGATCGACCCGAATGGGGCAGCGCTCCGCGAACCCGCAGCCGACGATCGGCGTGCGCAGGTCCGGTGGAACGCCCGGGATGCCATCCACGAAGACCCGATCGCCGGTGATGTCCGGGAACGCCTCGATGAGCGCGCGGGTGTAGGGATGCGCCGGGGCTTCGAAGACGGCCTCCACGCCTCCGGTCTCGGCGATCCGCCCGGCGTACATGATCGTGGTCCGATCGCACGCCTGGGCGATCACTGACAGGTCGTGGCTGATGAGGATCATCCCCAGGCCGAGTTCGTCCCGGAGACCGCGCAGGAGGCCGAGGATCTGGGCCTGGACCATCACGTCCAGGGCGGTGACCGGTTCGTCGGCGATGAGCAGCTTCGGCCGGCACGCGAGGGCCATCGCGATCATCGCCCGCTGACGCATCCCACCCGAGAACTCATGCGGGTACTCTCGACCGCGCCGGGCCGGGATCCCGACTTGTTCGAGCAGGTGGTCGACCCGCGCGCGCGCCTCGCGGCCCGAGGTCGCCGGCTCGTGGACCTGGATCGGCTCCAGGACCTGATCACTGATCGACATGACCGGATTGAGCGCGTTCATCGCGCCCTGGAAGACGACCGCGATTTCGCGCCACCGGACGTCCTCCATCTCGACCTCGGTCAGGGCCAGGAGGTCGCGCCCGTCGAGCGCCATCCGGGTCGCGTCAACGCGGGCGGTCGGAGGCAGGAGGCGAGGGAGTGCAAGAGCTGTAGTCGTCTTGCCGCAGCCAGATTCGCCTGCCAGTCCGAGCAACTCGCCGCGCTCCAGGCGCAGGCTGACCCGGTCGACGGCCAGGACGTCGCCGACACTCGTCGCGAACCGCACGGACAGCTGGTCGATCTCGAGGAGGGCCATCAGCGGTTCCGCAATCGAGGGTTGAGGATCCGATCGAGCGTATGACCGGCCAGGATGAACCCGAGCACGACCATGACGATGCCGATCCCTGGCGGCAGGACGTACCACCACGCACCGCGCCCGGTCGCGCCCGACTCGAACGCGAAGTGGAGCATCGTCCCCCACGAGACCTGGACCGGGTCGCCCAGCCCCAGGAAGGCCAGGGTGGCTTCGGCGAGGATCGCCCCGGCGATGACCAGGACGGTGTTGGCGAAGATCAGGGGCATGACGTTCCACAGGATGTGCGACCTGATGATCCGGACGTCGGTCGCGCCGAGCGAACGGATCCGCAGGATGAACTGGCGTTCACGCAGGCTCAGGACCTGGGATCGCACGATCCGGGCCGTCGCCGGCCAGCTGGTCAGGCCGATGACCACGATGATCATCAACGTGCTCTGCCCGAACAAGGCCGCCAGGACGATGATCAGCGGCACCGCCGGCAGGACCAGGAAGAAGTCGGTGAACCGCATCAGGACCGTGTCGAGTCGACCCAGACGATAGCCCGCCGAGATCCCCACGACCGATCCGATGACGATCGAGATGGCGGTCGCCAGCAACCCGATCACGAGCGACAGGCGAGCGCCTTCGATGGTCGCCCGGAAGACATCGCGGCCCAGCTCGTCCGTTCCAAGCCAGTGCTGTCCGTTGGGAGCCCTCAGGATGCTCGACGCGCTCGTCCCCACCTGCTTGGGATCGAACGGGAACAGGATCGGCCCGATCAGCGCGACGATCGCCGTCGCCCCCAGCAGGACCACCCCCGTCCGGCCGAGTCGATCGGCCCAGACCTGTCCGAACGTCCGCCGGATGCTCGCTCGACGCTCCGCTGACAGCACCATCATGCCTCGCGCACCCGCGGGTCGAGGACCTGGTAAAGCAGGTCACTGATGAAGTTGGCCGCGATCATGACCATGGCAAAGACGAAGAAGCTGGCCTCGAGGATCGGGTAGTCGCGACGCAGGACCGCGTCGTACATGAGCCGACCCATCCCTGGCCAGGAGAAGACAGCCTCGACCTGGATGGCCCCGCCGATGATCAGCCCGACATACAGGGCCGTCGCGGTCACGATCGGAAGTAGCGCGTTGCGCACGCCATGGCGCCAGATGACCCGCCGTCGTGACAGGCCTTTGGCCCGGGCAGTCAGCATGAAGTCCTCGGTCATCACGTCGACGAGCGACGAGCGGGTGATCAGCACGAACTGCCCGATGTCGACCAGGGCCAGGGTGATGGTGGGCAGGATCAGGTGCCGTCCGAGGTCGATCGCCCCGGCGAACGGCGACCCCCGGCTCAGCCCGGGCGACGACGTCCCAGACACGGGCAGGACGTGAAGGTACACGCCGAACACGAAGACCAGGATCAGCCCGACCCAGAACGTCGGCAGGCTCCAGAAGACGAGGGCACCAACGACCGTGGTGCCGTCGACCCGCGAGCCCCGACGGACCGCCGCGAGGACCCCGAGCGCGACCCCGAGGCCGACGACCAGGATGGTCGCCGCGGCCAGCAGGATGAGGGTGTTGACGATGCGCTCGGCCAGGATGTCCGCCACCTGGCGGTGGTAGGTGAATGAGGTTCCGAACTGTCCCGTGAAGACGTTCTTGAGGTAGAGCCCGAACTGGACCACGAGCGGCTGGTCGAGCCCGTAGACCTCCTTGAGCCGTTGGACCGCCTCCGGGGTCATGTTCCCGGCCCGGGCCTGGAGCCGGATCGGGTCGCCTGGCAGGACTCGGAACAGGATGAAGTTGAAGACCGCGACCGCGAACAGCGTGATCAGGACGCCGAGCAGCTTGCGGGCGAGGTAGCTGGCGCGGAACACAGGGGTTCACGCCCTCCGGCACGCGTGGATCAAGGTTCGCCCTGGGTCACTGGTTCGGGACGACCTTGAGGTAATTCTCGCGCGGGAAGTTGAACACGACGCCGCCTGGGATCTCGGCCCAGCCGGTCCAGGTGTCCGTCCGATACGCCTGGAGCTTGTCCTGGTACCACATCACCAGGTAGGCGGCGTCCTCGTAGAACTTTTGCTGCATCTGGTCGGTCAGTGCCTTGCGGGCGACCGAGTCCATGGTGGTCGCCTGCTGGTCGTACAGCGCGTCGTAGGCCTTGTCGCAGTAGAAGACATCGTTGTTGTTGCCGATCTGGCTGCACAACGGCACGCCGAGCATGTAGTCGGGGTCGGGTACGCCCGAGTCCCAACCCCACACGAACAGGTCCCAATCGGGCGCGTCGGTGTTGTACACGGTGCTCCCGAGGGTGTTCTCGTCGAGCGTCGCCAGGTCCAGCTTGATCCCGACCGTGGCTGCGGCGTCCCGGAAGAGCTGCGCGGCCCGGACGTCCACGCTGGTGCTCTCGATGGCGATCAGCCGGAACTCGAGGGGCCTGCCGTCCTGGCTCTCGCGGACCCCGTCGCCGTTGCGGTCGACGTAACCGGCAGCGTCCAGGAGCTGCTTGGCCTTGTCGGGGTTGGCGTTCATCGCCTGCTCGGCGGTCGGCTCCCAATGCCATTCGGTCATCCCGAGCGGCACGATCGAGCTGCCGGCCTTGCCGTGACCGGCGAGGGCGAGCTCGACCAGCTGCTGGCGGTCAAGGGCGTAGCCGAGGGCCTGGCGGATGGTCGTGTCCTTGAGCAGCGGGTTGCCCTTGGATCCCTTGGCGTCCGAGACGTTCATCCCGATGTGGTGGAAGGACCATGACGGGAGTGACACGGCTTTGACGTTGTCGGCGCCGGTGAGGCCGTCCCAGATCGTCGGCGGGACCTCGGTCAAGACGTCGACGTCACCACCCTTGAGGGCCTGGGCCTCGACGTCCTCGTTGGAGTACAGCGTGTAGGCGATCTTTGCGGCGATCGCCGGGTCGCCCCAGAACGCATCGTTCCGCTCGAGGGTCAGTGACTCGCCCTTCTTCCATTCGGCGAGCTTGAACGGGCCGCTGCCGACCGGTTGTTCGTTGGCGAACGACTGGATCTCCTTGGCGCTCTTGGCGCTCCAGATGTGCTCCGGCAGGATCGGCACGACCAGCCCCGGGTTGAAAGCCTGGGGCTTGTCGAACGTGACGATCGCGGTCGCCGGGTCTGGCGTGGCCACCCGGATCAGGTGGGTAAGCCATTGCGAGTACTGGCTGAGCGACTCCTTGTGGATCGTCTCGAAGGTGTACTTGACGTCGGCCGAGGTGACCGGCTTGCCGTCGGTCCAGGCGGCGTTCGGCCGAAGGTGGTAGGTGAGTATCGTTCCGTCGGGCGAGGTCTCCACCGCGGACGCCAGCTCGGGCTTGGGCTTGAGCTCGAGGTCGTAGCCGAGGAGGGTGTCGTAGACCAGGTGGAGGACCTCGTCGGCCTCGGTCGAGTACGTGGTCAAGGGGTTCATCGTGTCGGGTTCGGACGACCAGCCGACCCGCAGCGTCGCATTCGAGGGGGTTGCCGCCGGGGCGGCGGTCGGACTCGATGCGGCGGCCGCGCTGGCCGACGGCGCCGGGGACCCGGCGATCGCCTCGGTCGGCGCCGTCGAGCTCGAGGGTGCGGCTGAGCCGCAGGCGGCGACGAGCAGGATCAAGCCGCTGAGCAGAACCATGAGGCGCGGGGCCATTGTCGACGGACTGTGCTGATACACCGGGGACCTCCGTTGGTGGGGACGGGACCGATCAGACCAGTTGTCGTGAGGTCGCCTTGACCGCGTCCTCGAAGGCGGACAGGGTCGTCTCGATGTCGGCCGCGGTATGGACGGTGGACACGAACCACAGCTCGATGTTGCTGGGATGGACCATGACCCCGCGCCGATGGAGCTCTAGGGCGATGGCGGCGTACTTGGGAGAGTTCAGGTGGGCTGCAGCGTCGCGGTAGTCGACGATCGGTGTTTCGCTGAACCAGAACTGGAACATCGGACCGACGCCCTGGACCTGAACGGGGACACCCGCCCGCTCGAAGATGCCGGCGATCCCAGCCATCAACCGACCGGACAGGTCGAACAGGCGCTCGTGGGTCCCGGGTCGTGCGAGAACGTCGAGCGAAGCGCTGGCGGCCGCGATCGCGACCGCATTCGCGTTGTACGTGCCGGCGTGGAGGACGGCGCCGTCGGACACCTGGTCCATGATGTCGCGCCGCCCTCCGAGGGCGGCGACCGGGAACCCGCCGCCGAGAGCCTTGGCCATGGTGGTCAGGTCCGGGGTCACGCCGTAGAGCGCCTGGGCGCCGCCCAGAGCGACCCGGAACCCGGTGATGACCTCGTCGAAGATCAGGACGATGCCATGGGCTGCGGTGATCTCCCGAAGGAAGGCCAGGTAGCCCGGCTGCGGCGGGATCACCCCGGTGTTGCCCATGATCGGCTCGGTCAGGATGGCCGCGATCTCGTGGCCCCGCTCGGCGACCAGTCGCTCGACCGCCGACTGGTCGTTCCAGGGCAGGACCGCCAGGGTCTGGCCGATGACCTCGGGGATGCCGGGCGTGCCGGGCAGAGCCCGCGGGTGCTCGCGCGGTCCGGCCGCGGCCAGGTCCGGGTGATGGCTCCATTCGAGCTGGTCCGCCCAGCCGTGGTACTGGCCTTCGAAGCGCACGATGACATCACGCCCGGTGAACGCGCGGGCAAGGCGGGTGGCGTGCAGGACGACCTCCGTCCCGGAGTTCCCGAACCGGACAAGCTCCACCGACGGCACGGCCGCGACGATCTTGCGCGCGGCCTCAGTCTCCATCTCGTAGGGCAGCGCGAACATCGTGCCGATCTCGTGGATCGCTCGGGTGACACGTTCGGTGATCTCGGGATGGGCGTGCCCGTGGATCATCGGCCCGAGGGCCAGGAGATAGTCGAGGTATTCGTTGCCGTCGATGTCCCACAGATGGGCGCCGGCGCCACGAGCCACGACCGGCGGTCCTGGCACCCAGCCCGCCCCGGGGCCGCGGGCACCGCTGTTGACCCCACCGGCGATGACTTCCTGGGCGGCCAGATAGGCAGCCTCCGAGCGAGCGGTCGAGTACGACATCGATGATCCTCCTCCGGTGTGTGCGGTCAGGCGAGTGACAGAACTTGACGATCTGGATCCGAGCGGACGAGCGGGTCGAGGCCAGCCAGCCGGCGGCGGGCCAGGGCGACGGCCATCGAGATCGCGCCGTGGAGTACGGCGGCGTCGTGGAGAGCGGACGGGACGATCCGGGGCGGGTACGGCAGGGCGGCGCGGAGCCGCGTGTCGAGTGGCGCGAAGACTGCGGTCCCGGCGTCGGTCAGGCCGCCACCGACCACGATGACCTCGGGGTCGAGGAGGGCGGCGACGTCGACGATGAGGTCGCCCAGGTCTGCCAGCACATCGGCCACCACCTGCGCTGCGATCGGCTCGCCGGCGGCTGCTCGTTCGAACACCTCGCGGGCGTCGGTCAGGGGCATCTCGGATGTCGTCCCGGAGCGGGCCATGGCGTGGCGGTAGCGGCCTGGGATGGCCCTCCCGCTGGCACGCTGATCGAGTCGGCCCGGTGCACTGAAGCCGATCGCACCGGCCGCGTTGGCAGCCCCACGAACCGGCCGCCCATCGACGATGACCCCTGCGCCAAGGCCGTAGCCGAGAGCCAGGAAGACCACGTCGCGGCAGCCAACGGCGGCCCCGGCCGACGCCTCACCGATCGCCGCCAGCAGGTCGTCGTTGTCGATCGCGACGGGAATGCCCAGGCGATCCTCCAGGGCGGATGCCAGGGCGAGGCCGGTCAGGCCCGGCAGATCGGGCGACAGGAGGACCCGACCGGACGAGTGATCGACGATCCCCGACACGCCCGCGACCAGTGCTCGCAGGGCTCCCGGCGGAGATCCGGAGCTGACATCGCGGACCAGGGCGACCAGGTCGTCCACCAGGGCGTCGCGATCGTCGGGGTCGCGGACCGGACGTGCTGCCCGCGTCCGGACCGACCCGGCCAGATCCCCCGTCGCCGCCCGGAGCGTCCGACCACCGGCGTCGATCCCCACCACGCCGACCACCCGGTCGTCGAGCTCCACCACTCGGGGGGGCCGGCCGATGCCGGTCGGGACAGGCGGACCGTCGCGCACGATCCCTTCGCGACGCAACCGACCGACGGTCCGGCTCACGGTGGCCGCCGAAAGCCCGGTCGCCGCAACCAGTTCCGGGCGCGAGGCGCGAGATCGCTCGCCCAGAACCTGCAGGACGGCGAGGGTCGGGTCAGTCATTTTGTTGCACGTTGAACGATACTCCGCCGCGGGCTCGAATCGTAGGCCTCCTGAGACCGCTCGATGCCTTCAATCCACGGGGCTTGTCGAGGTGGGACCGATGTTATCATCACGGTGACCTGAAGTGGTCGTTGACAGCGTGCGCGTCCATCTGAGGTCGGGTCTGTCCGCGGAAGACCAGCGAGCGGGCTGCTGCGATAATGGGTCTACGCTGTTCGCGGCCAGCGAACCGCCCTACGGTGCTACGGCACCCTTGGGGCACCACGGAGGAGGAGTTCGGATGAGGGTCACCAGATCGGGTCGACTCCTGACATTCGGTGCGGTGGTCGCGATCGTCGCGAGCGCGTGCGCCGGGCAGGGTGCGACCACTGCGCCGAGCGCCGCGCCTACGAGCGCACCCACGACCGCCGCTTCGAGCGGCGGCAGTGTCGCGCCGTCCGCGGCGGCGTTCGACTGGAAGAAGTACGCCGGGACGGAGATCACATTCCTGGCCAACGAGCATCCCTGGACCGATGGGATGAAGCCGCTCCTGGACCAGTTCACCCAGGAGACCGGGATCAAGGTCAACCTGCAGCCGTTCGCCGAGGACCTCTACTTCGACAAGATGGAGCAAGTCCTGCGGGCCAACCCGGGTACTGCGGATGTCTACTTCCTGCCGATGGACTCGACGGCCTTCTCGCAGTTCAACGCCGGTTTGATCGAGCCCTTGAACGGGTATCTCGAGGACCCGGCCAAGACCGCCGCCGACTACGACCTCAAGGACTTCCCGCAGGGCTTCCTCGATCCGGGCACCTACCCCCCGGGCGACCCAGCTGCCAAGCTGTACGGGATCCCGATCTCGTTCGAGACGTACATCCTGTTCTCGAACAAGGACCTCATCGACAAGTACCTCGGCGGGGTGATGCCCAAGACCTATGACGAGCTGATCGCGGCAGCCGAGAAGATCAACAAGGACGGTGCCAAGGACGGCGTCGTTGGGGCGGTCATGAGAGGCATCCGTTCCGACACCATCATGGACACCTTCTCCGGGGTGGTCTTCGACGCCTGGGCCGCGAAGGACGCACCGCCGCCGTATGGCATGTGGTTCGACGGAGCCTGGGACAAGCCGCGTCTGACCGACCCGGCCGTCTGCGCCGGTATCGCGAACTACGCCCGGACACTGGCTGCCGGTCCGGCCAACAAGTTCGCCATCGACTGGCCTGACGCCAACACCCTCTTCTCACAGGGTAAGGCTGCCTTCTTCATCGACGCCAGCCTATTCGGACCCTCGTACGAGGATCCCGCCAATTCCCAGGTGGCCGGCAAGGTCGGCTACTCGGCACTCCCGCCGACCACGGCCGGCGGCCAGTCCTACACCGGCCATTGGTTGTGGGGCCTGGGCATCCCCAAGAACGCACCGAACAAGGACGCGGCCTGGTACTTCACCCAGTGGATGACCAACAAAGCCAACACCGCCGCGATCGGGGCGACGACCGGCGGAGCGCCGAGATTGTCGTCCTACAGCGACCCGGTCTACACCGGCAAGCTGGTCCCGGAGTACGTGGCTGCCGTCAATGAGGCCATGAAAACGTCGCGGACGACTGTCGTGTTCAAGGACAACTGGAAGGACGGCGCGCTCGCGATCGTCGACGGGATGCTGGCCATCGCCAATGGCGGGGATCCGACAGCCGCTTGCGCCAAGGCGAACGACGCTCTGCTCAAGGCCGTCAACAAGTAGCCATGAAGGTGGGTCGGGCGTTCGCACCGCCGACATCCGACCTGCTTCTCGAACGCCCCGACCCGCACTGCGCGGGCGGGGCGTTCGGTTGCGCGGGACCCCATCGATGACAGGCAGGCTGTCCCGCTCGCGTTCGGGCGGGACGGATCGAGGGGGACGCTTTCTCATCCCCCTCGTTGCTGTCATGGGCATCACCTCGCTGTTCCCGACCCTGTACTCGGTCTACATGAGCTTCTTCGACTGGAACTGGGGCGAGCGTTTCAATTTCGTCGGGCTCGGCAACTACCTGGCGTTGTTCAGCGACGAGCGGTTCCGGACCGCGTTGCTCAACACGTTCGTGTTCACGATCTCCGCGGTCGCGGTCGAGTTCGTGATCGGGCTGGGCCTGGCCCTCGTGGTCCACCGGATCAAGCGCGGCGTGAGCATCTTCCGGACGCTCCTGCTCGTTCCCCTGATGGTCTCGGGGATCATCGTGTCGGTGATCTGGAAGATCATGCTCGACCCGACCCTCGGCATCGCCAATCACGTCCTTCAGGCGCTCGGGTTCGCGCCGGTCGGGTTCCTCGGCGATCCGGGCCTGGCCATGGCTTCGATCGTGCTGATCGACCTGTGGTGGCAGAGCGCCTTCGTCTTCATCGTCCTGCTGGCCGGCCTCGGTTCGCTGGCCCAGGAACCACTCGAGGCCGCTGAGGTCGACGGGGCCGGGACGCTCCAGCGGCTGTGGTACGTCACCCTGCCGCTGCTCCGCCCGGTCATCCTGGTCGTCCTCCTGTTCCGCACGATCGACTGCCTCAAGGTCTTCGCGATCATCTTCGGGACCACCGGCGGCGGCCCCCTGACGACCACCGAGTCGGTCCAGGTGCTGGCCTACCGGGTCGCCTTCAAGCAACTCAACATGAGCCAGTCCATGACGATGATGGTGATCTTCTCGCTGGTCGTCCTGGTCATCGTCCTGGTCTACCAGCGCTTGGGTGCGCGATCGGGGCCGGAGGCGTGACCAATCCGCTTTCGAGCCGACGGTTGCGGCGTCAGCTCGGCGACGCCGCGGCGTACGTCATCGCGATCGGGGCGACGGTGTTCACGCTGTTCCCGCTGTACTGGCTGTTCGTGATCTCCACGAAGCCGCCCCGCGAAGCGTTCAAGTCGCCACCAACGCTCATCTACATCCCGGATTTCAGCAAGTACATCTCGATCTGGAGCACGGCTGGGTTCGCCCAGGCGTTCCTGAACAGCATCATGGTGGTCATCCTGGGGGTGACCTTCGCGCTCATCGTGGCCACGCCGGCAGCCTACGCCCTGGTCCGCTTCCGACCACGTGGCGGCCGGTTCATCAAGGTCTGGCTGCTGCTGGCGTACGCGATCCCGGAGTTCCTGTTCGTCATCCCGATGTATGTGTTGTACCAATCGATCGGGTTGTATGACACCCAGATCGGCCTGGCTCTCATCTACCAGGTCTTCGCCGTCCCATTCGCGGTCTGGCTGATCCAGTCGTTCTTCATGGAGGTGCCCTCCGACCTCGGTGATGCCGCCCGGGTCGACGGCTGCTCGGAGCTCCAGTCGCTGTTCCGGATCTACCTGCCGCTGGCCGCTCCCGGCCTGGCGGCCACCGCGGTCCTGGTCGGCATCAACATGTGGAACGAAGTGACGATCGCCCTGTCGTTGACCTTCGACCAGTCGCGGACCGTTACCATCGCGGTCGCCGGATTCCGCGGGTACGCCGCGATCCGCTGGCAGGAGATGGCGGCCGCGGCCGTCCTTGCCGTGGTCCCGATGATCTTTTTCGCCGCCCTTGCCCAGCGCTACCTGGTCAAGGGCCTCACCTTCGGAGCTGTGAAATGAGCGAACAGATCGACCTCGCTGGGCGACGTGCCCTCGTCACCGGAGCCGGCCGCGGGATCGGTCGGGCGATCGCCCTGCGGCTGGCTTCGGCCGGGGCCAATGTCGCGGTCAACGACCTCGATCCGGATACCGCAGCGCGAACCGCGGCTGAGGTCGCGGCGCTCGGTCGGGTGAGCGCCGCGGTGGTCGGCGATCTGTCGCGAACGGCGGATGTCCACGCCGTGTGCGACGCGGCCGAGGTCGCGCTCGGTGGCGTCGACATCCTGGTCAACAACGCCGGGATCTCGCTCTACCGGTCGATCGTCGACTGCACCGAGGACGACTGGGACCGCCACCTCGACATCATGGCCAAGGCCTCATTCCTGACGATGCGCCGGCTGGCCCCGACGATGATGGCCCGGGGCTGGGGCAGGATCGTGAACCTCGGTTCCTACGTCGCCCAGGTGAACTGCACGACCAAGTTCTTCGGGCCGTACTGCGCGGCGAAGTTCGCCGTCGTCGGGCTGACCCAGGTGGCGGCCCAGGAATTCGCCCCGTCGGTGACCGTGAATGCCGTCGGACCGGGTGACGTGGAGACCGAGATGATGGCGGCCGAATGGGACCTCGAGGGAGCACGCCGCGGAATGCCCCCGGCCGAGGTCAAGGAGGAATACCGGCAACGGCTGATCCTCGGCCGGCTGGAGCGTCCCGACGACATCGCCGGAGCCGTCCTGTTCCTCGCCTCACCGGCGGCCGATCAGGTCACCGGCAGCCACCTGATCGTCAGTGGAGGCTTGCCGTACCACCGATGACCGTCCCGACCGAATACCTGCGCCAGCTCGCGAGCACGCCCGACCTCCGGTTCGTCGCCGGCGGTGCAGGCCCAGCCATCCGCGCGCTCGTAGGGCGGGTCGCGCTGATCAGCCAGCCGGAGCCGCTCGCGGAGCTCGACCCGACCGCCCTCGAGGCCGTGGCCGCCACCCGGCTGGTTGATACCCTGTCCGAGGAAGCGCTGAACGACCTCGATGCGGGGCTTCCTCCGGTCGAGGCCATCGTCGGGCTCGGCGGCGGGATGGCGATGGACGCGGCGAAGTATGTCGCCTGGCAGCGCGGCCTTCCCCTCCTCCTCCTGCCTTCGATCGTCAGTGTCGATGCCTGCGTGACCAACACGATCGCGGTCCGGACCGGGGGCGGCATCGAGTATCGAGGGTTCGTTGTGGCCGACGCCATCGTCGTCGACACGGACCTGGTCCGGCGTGCACCGGCCAGGCTCAATCGCGCCGGTGTGGGCGACCTCCTGTCCATCCACACCGCCCTGTGGGACTGGCAAGGCGGTGCCGCCGTCGGTCGGTCGACCTACCGGCCTGAGCTGGCCGCCCGGTCTGCGGCGGTGCTCGACCGCGTGGACGACATCGCCGCTGAGATCGGTGACGTCTCGCCGCTCGCAGTCGAAGCGATCGTTCGAGCCTATGCCGAGGTCAATGCCGTGTGCCTCGAGGCCGGGCACAGCCAGCCCGAAGAGGGCTCGGAGCACTACCTCGGCTATCGCCTGGAGGCGCTCACTGGTCGCTCGTTCATCCATGGCGAGCTGATCGGGCTCGGGACGGTGACCATGGCCGTGGCCCAGGCCCACGACCCCGAACGGCCGGTCCGGATCCTGGAGCGCTGCCGGGTAGCCTGGCGTCCGGACGAGCTGGGTATCGAGCCGACGGTCCTCGAACAGGCGCTGGCCGGGCTCGGGACATTCGTCCGCGAGCAGCGACTGCCCTACTCGGTGATCGATCAGGCGGACCTAGCCGCGCAGGCCGACGGCATCGTGGCCGCCGTCCTCGAGCTGGCCGGCGACGCCACGTGAACGGAGTCCGAGATGCCTGAGTTGTTCCAGACGGTCTATGGCCGCGGTCTCGTCGCGGAGCTCAAGACCTACGTCCATCGGCCCTACCTGGTCGTGACGATGGAGGACCTCTGGCCGCGCTTCGCCGACGACTTCGACGACGGCCTGGTCGGCCCGCTGTTCGTATCGTCGCTCGAGCGGGCGGACGTCGAGCGGATCGTGGCCGATCTACCCGCTTGTGATTCGGTCATCGGGCTCGGCGGGGGCCAGGCCCTCGACGTCGCCAAGTACGTCGCCTGGAAGCGACGCCTGCCGCTCTTCCAGGTTCCGACCGCGATGTCGGTCAATGCCGCCTGGGGCCAGCGGGCCGCGGTCCGGGTCGACGGCGTCATCCGCTACGTCGGGTTCGCCGTCCCAGAGGCTGTCTACGTCGACTTCGACGTCGTCCGCAGCGCGCCGGTGGACCTCAACCGCTCGGGTGTGGGCGACATCCTGTGCTACTGGACCGGCCATTGGGACTGGCGGATGGCCGCCGACACCGGCCGTGTCGAGCAGCGCTGGCCGTACGACGAGCGACTCGTGGCCGAGGCGCGAGTCGCGCTCGACCGGGTGATCGACGCGGCCGACGAGATCCATGACGTGACCGATGCCGGGATCCGAGCCCTCGCCGAATCCCTCCGCTGGGGTGGATCGTCCTTCCACAACGCCGGCTGGAACCCTCGCCACATCGAGGGGGCCGAGCACTTCGTGTTCTACAACCTGGAATTCCTGACGGGCAAGCATTTCCTCCATGGCCAACCGGTGACCCTGGGGGTGCTTCTGATGAGCGACCTCCAGGACAATCGCGCCGACAAGATCAAGGACATCGCCGACCGGATCGGGGTGAAGTACCGGCCGTCCGAGATGGGCGTGACCTGGGATCAGCTCGCCGAGGCGCTGCGGACCCTGAGCGCCTACGTCGAGCGGGCAGGCCTGTGGTACACGGTCGCCAGCGAACGTCCGGTCACCGAGGAATGGATCGCCCGGATGCACGATTGGATCGGCGACTGAGCCGCCCTTCGCGAGGGCGATACGTCGTTCGTCGCGGCGCCCGGTGATCGATCCCGCGTCGCTGCGTCGCCGTGCCGTCCCGATCGATCGGTCGTCGGACCGGCTCGTGGCCCTGTGCGCCATCGCGATCGCCGTCGCATTCCTCGTGGCCGCCGTGGGTGCGATGTTCCTCCCGGCGGGCGTCCGACGTGGCGCCTGGCTGCCACTCCACCTGGCGCTCGCCGGCGGGGCGACGACAGCGATCGCCGGGGTGATGCCGTTCTTCGCGGCGACCTTTGCGGCGGCCCGTCCGAGTCCGGTCTGGCTGCGGGCCGGCGCGGTCGGCGCCATGGCCGTCAGCGCCCTGGCCGTATCCGTCGGCGTCGTCGCGAACGCGACCGGCGCTGCGGTCGCCGGAGGCATCGGGTTCGTGGTGGGGATCGCCCTGACGGCGTCGACCACGATACTGCCGCTCGGAGGTGCCGTCGGGCCGAGTCGAGGACTGGTCATCCAGGGGTATGTCATCGCCCTCGCCGAGGTGGCCGTCGGGGCGACCTTGGCCACCCTCTTCGTCGCCGGCTGGCCGCCGATCGTCGAGGCGTGGGGCCGGATCAAGCCGGCCCACGCCTGGCTGAACCTGGTCGGGTTCGTGTCGCTCGTGATCGCGACGACGCTGCTCCACTTCTTCCCGACCGTCGTCGGGGCCCGGATCACCCTCCGCCCGAGCGCACGGATCACGGTCGGGGGACTCGCCGTCGGCGCCGCCCTCGTCGCCCTCGGGTTCGCCCTGTCCTCGGATCCCATGGCGCGCCTGGGAGCGGCCGGTGTCCTGGCCGGGGCGTCGGCCCTCGCCGAATACGCCTGGCGCACCTGGCAGGCGAGGGCACACTGGACGACCGACCCAGCCTGGCACCTCTTCGCGATCGGTGGCCTCGTCTCGACGATCGCCTGGTTCGAGATCGGGATCGGGTTGGCCGCGGGTCGCGTCCTCATGTTCGGCGCTCAGCCCGCTGCCTGGCTGGTGAGTGCGGTCGCGGGGCCGCTCGTCATCGGCTGGGTTGGGCTGGCGATCGTCGCGTCGGCGACGCACCTGCTGCCGGCCGTCGGTCCGGGCGATCCGGTCGTCCACGGGCGTCAGCGCCGACGCCTCGGGCGGGTGGCTGCCGTCCGCCTCGCGCTGCTCAACCTGGGCGTCGCGGCGCTGGCGGTCGGCCTGCCCCTCGGACTGGAGTCGCTCGTCGGGGTCGGTGCCGCCCTGGAGGCGCTCGGTCTCGGCGCGACCGCGATCCTCCTCGGGAGCGCCGTGTGGATGGGGCTCCGGCCGAAGGCGACGGGACGTGCCGCTCAGTAGACCCAGGGGATCAGGCGCTTGGTCCGTCGCTGGTATTGGCTGTAGGCGGGGTGCTCAGCGGCCAGCCAGACCTCCTCGCGTCGTGACTTCCCGGCGAAGAGCAGGAAGAGCAGGCCTGCCGCCGCGACGACCACGATCGAGCCGGTGACCAGACCCCAGCCGATCGCGCCGAGGACGAGCCCACTGTAGATCGGGTGACGGATCAGCCGGTACGCGCCGGACTCGACGAGCGGCGCTCCGGCGATCGGTCGCGGGAATGGGCTCAGGCTCCGCCGAAGGTCCCAGACGCCTCGCATCGCCACGAACCCGCCGACGGCGATCGCCGCGAGACCGATCAGTGAGGCGGAAGGGCCCCACGGACTGGCAACGCCGTGGCCGGCAGCGTCACGCAGGCCCGCGACGCCGATTGCCGCGAACAGGACCAGCTGGGCGACGACCCAACCCTCGCCACGTGGCCCCAGGTCCGGGATCCGGGAGCTCATCGACCCATGATGCGCCTGATTCAGCCGGCCGTGATGGTCCCCTTGACCGTGAGCGGCTCCACCCAGGCGTCGTCAGCCAGAAGTGGGATCAGGTAGCGCTCCTCTCGCTCGATGTGCGAGCGAAGGAGTGCCTCGAGCGAGAACAGGTGGCAGCGCAGCTCGGGCACCCGCGCGCGGTTTGGGTCCTCGTGGAGGAGCTGCTGGTCGGTCCGCAACCGGGCCACCATCTCGCGGATCTGCTGGTGGTCGAAACGCATCGAACGTGTCGCCCACGGCGTCCCCGTTCGCGCGTCGATCTCCGGATACAGCCACGACTCCTCCCAGGAGACGTGCGGCTCCAACTCGCGGTCCAGCCATCCGAGGACGTCGAGGACACGGACCGACAGGTCCGATGTGACCCAGTCGCCGACGCTGCAGGCGACATCGTGGATGTGGTTGATCCCGCGGGTGAGCTCTCGATGCTCGTGCTCAGTGAATGACCACACGGCCCCCGGAGCGCCTGCCTTGTCAACCATCGTTCGGTCCTCGCGTTGGATCGGAGATCGGGACGATCCGCTGTGCGACCTCAACGATCGTCCAGCCGCCGGCCGGCCGGCAGTCGCGGAAGTCACGATCCTGCGGGCCATCCGGCCCGTTCGCCGCCTCGCCGTGCCGGCAAGCGCCGTCGACTGCCATCTGATGACAGGCGGCCCATGCCACCTTCGCCGGGAAGCTCGACCGTCGCGACCTGGGTCTGGCGGTCACAGCCTGGGCGTTGAGCATCGCCGAGACGCTCCGGGCGAAGGCAGGTGAGGCGCCGGTCCGGGTCTGAGACGGTCGGGGGCGGGCCGGCCGAACGCCGACATGTCAACCTCCACGGGTGTTCTGCCCGGTCCCGTCATCGGGCTGATTCTTGCCGGATACCGGCCCCGATGCTGGTATCCGACGAATCGAGCCCCGGATCCAGCGACGGGCGACTCCGTACACGCACGAATGGCGGGTCCAACGACCGGAGAGGTCAGCTGGAAAGTGCATTGCAGCACGCTGAGCACTTAGGCCGTGAGAACCGGTCTTGGGTCAGCTCGAGTGGCGACGGCCCCAGCGCGTCGGACGCCTGAGCCGCAGTCGCCGCCCGAGCGTCAACCCTCGGTCGGGTCGGCCCGGAGGATGAACTGCCGCTCGTCCGCCGTCGCCACGCGGATCGCCAGCTGCCCGGCGTCGTTGATCGAGACGGGGTTGAGCGCGAAGTCGACGACGGTCGAGCCGAACAGCGGCGAGCCCATCCCGAGCAACCGGCCGGCGATCGGGTCGGGGCCGGTGTACACACCGAGGGTACCCCCGATCGGGGTCGCATAGAAGACGAGTCTTCCGAGACCATCGAGCAGAACGCCTCGGAAGCTCTCGAACGGCCCGCTCGTATCGAGGACGGACTCGATCCTTCCGCCGGCCGCCACGAACACGCCCGAGCCGCCGGCCGCGAGGCTCGCACAGAACGCAATGCTGCCCGCGTCGTTCCGGATCGGGAAGGACCCGAGGTCGCTGAACCTGTCGCCGGTCTCGACCACCGCCGTCAGGCGCCCGGCTTCGGCCAGGTAGATCCCCGCCCGGTCTCTGCGGAGGTCCGCTCGGAACGTCACAGCACCTCCGCCGTCGATGACCGGGAGACCGTGGAACCGGCTGAACCGGTCGGTCGCGTCGGCGATCAGCTCGACCGATCCCTCGAACGCTGTGAACACGGCGCCGCCTCCGCCGCTCGGCTCCGCCCTGAACGCGATCGTCCCCGCATCGTTCATCGTCGGACCCAGCGGACCGGCGAAGTCGGCGACGCGGACGGTTTCGGTGCCCAGGACGACCTCGGGGTCATGGCCGGCGTCAGTGCCCGCGACCACGAACACGCCGCGGCCCCCCTCACCGTCCGCGTAGAAGCAGGCTGACCTGGCTCGGTTGACGGCCGGGTGACTGCAGATGCCGCTGATCGACCCCGTCCCCGAGACGGCCAGGGCGCTGGCCGCGCCACCGCTGCCGACGAACACGCCGGAGCCACCGCCCTGAAGGGTCGCCTGGAACGCCACGGTCCCATCGGCCGCGATCGAGGCCACGTACGGCGCGAAGTCGGCGAACCGCTCGCCAGTCTCGGCGATGACCGACAACGTGAACGGACCACGCCTGAACGACGACGACATGACCGGTTCATCTTCGTTCACAGCGGCCGGCCCGTCGCGTCGCTCAGACGCGTCCCGCGTGCTCGTTCAGGAATCCACCCGGTCGGCCATCGTCCGAATGAGGTCGCTGACCGACAGCACCCCGATCGGCGTCTCGCCATCCGCCGCGGTCACCACCAGGCGATGGATCCGGCCCGACTCCATCAGCCGGGCAGCCTCGTCGAGCCCGACCCCGGCAGTGACGGTCACCGCGGGGCGGGTCATCACATCGCCCACGCGGAGGTCCGGCCAGACGCTCCACAGGGCCGGCGTCGACCGCGCATGGAGCAGGTCGGTCTGGCTGATGACGCCGACCAGCGAGCCGTCCCCGTCGACGACCGGCAACCCGTTCACGCGGTAGAACTCCATCAGCTCGGCGGCATCCACCAGCGACATGTCGATCGCGACGACCACTGGGTCGTCCGTCATCAGCTCGCCGACGGTGCGAGGCTCGTCGAACAGGTTCATCTCGCGACCTCCAGCGAGCTCGAGCCCGATCGGCAGCGCAGGCCGTCGAGCATGGATCCATGCTGAACGCGCCATCCCGTCCGCAGGAGGGCCGGACGGCCCTTCCTTGACGGGTCCGTGGACCTTCCTGATGAACGGTTCGGGCCGAACGGCATGCCAGCAGGCGACCTCCCGCCCTCGCCCGGGTCGCACGGCGCTCGCAGGCTGGAAGCCGACAGGACCACCACCGCGGCGCGTCGATGCCGCCACCGATCGAGAGGAAGACGACATGAAGGGCGCACCGATGCACGTGCGAGCGACGGAGCCGGCGGCATCGCCAGTCGAGTCAGAAGCCGTTGTCTGGATCGATCACGACCAGGCCCTCGTCGTCGCCAGCGAACCCGATGGTCCGCCGACCGCGGAGATCCTCGAGCGGGCGGCGGCGGAGAGCGAGATCGCCTTCGAGGAGCGTGCCCTGGAGGATATCCTCGACGCTGATCGTGTCCTCGTGTCCGGGCCTGCCGATGCCCGGACGAGCTTCGAGCGCGCCTATGTCGCGGTCACTCACCGGCCGGACCGCCTGGTCGACGTCGAGCCGACGACGCCAGAGCGACTCAAGGCCCGCCACCGTGGCTGATCGCGCCGCCGTCGCCTTGACAGTGGGCCGTCCCGCACCAACCATCGGATGATGCGCATCGTCTCCCCGGCCGAGGCCGTCTCCGGGATCCAGAGCGGCCAGCAGGTCTACGTCCAGTGCGCCGCCGCGGCTCCGTCCGTGCTTCTGGACGCGCTGGTCGCGCGGGCGCCCGAGTTGCGCGACGTCGGGATGATCCACCTCCACATCGAGGGGCCGGGTCCCCATATGGCCCCCGACATGGCTCCACACTTCCGGGTGCGGGCGCTGTTCATCGGGCCCAACGCGCGGGCCGCTGTCAATGAGGGCCGGGCCGACTACGTGCCCGTCTTCCTGTCCGATGTCCCCCATCTGTTCGACCGCGGCGCGCTGCCGCTCGACGCGGTCCTGCTCAACGCCACGCCGCCCGACGCCCACGGCTTCTGCTCGCTTGGCGTGTCGGTCGAGGCGGTCCATGCGGCCGTCCGGGCGGCCAGCACGGTCATCGTCCAGCTCAATCGGGCGATGCCCCGGACATTGGGTGAAAGCTTCATCCACGTCGATGACATCGACCTGGCGGTCGAGGTCGACGTGCCGCCCTATGCCCAGCCCGTCGGCCCGATCAGCGAGGTCGAACGCCGGATCGGCGAGCATGTGGCCGAGCTCGTCCCGGATGGCGCCACGCTTCAGCTCGGCATCGGCGCGATCCCCGCGGCGACCGCGCTCGCCCTGCGGGACAAACACGACCTTGGGATCCATACCGAGATGTTCACCGACTCCGTCGTGGACCTGGTCGAGGCGGGCATCATCACCGGCGCGCGCAAGGAGCGCAACCGGGGCAAGATCGTGACGGCGTTCCTGATGGGCAGCGAGCGCCTGTACCGGTTCGTCGACGACAACCCGATGGTCGAGATGCGCTCGGTCGACTTCACCAACGACACCCACGTCATCCGCTCGTTCAGCAAGATGACCGCCATCAACTCGGCCATCGAGGTCGACCTGACCGGGCAAGTCGTGGCCGACTCCATCGGTTCGCGGATCTACAGCGGCGTCGGCGGTCAGATGGACTTCGTTCGCGGCGCCGCCCTCGCAGCGGAGGGGCGGGCGATCATCGCCATGCCGTCGACCGCCGCCGGCGACACGATCTCGCGGATCTCGGCGACCCTCGCACCAGGGGCGGGCGTCGTGACCACGCGGGCCCATGTCCGGACCGTGGTCACCGAGTGGGGCGTCGCCGAGATGTTCGGCCGGAGCCTGCGCGAGCGAGCCGCCGAGCTCATCGCGATCGCCCATCCCGACCATCGCGACCGACTTGCGTTCGAGGCCCACCGACTCGGGATCGCCTGAC
>JBBQJL010000048.1:0-24072 GCA_038325875.1 Candidatus Limnocylindrales bacterium | reverse complement strand
GCGCGAGATCGAAGACGTCGTGCGGCGGGTCGAGAAGATCGAGACGGCCGTCGAGCCGCGTTTCCAGGAGCACTTCGTGGACGCCCTCGCCTTTCCACACAGGACTGCCGAGTTCAGCAACCTCGCCCGGGTCGTCGAGCTCCCGACCCGCCGAGCCAATGGCGGCGCCGGCGCGGATCCCCGCGCAGCCCAGCGCCGACGACGAGCGGTCATGGCCGCCGCCGCGAAGGAGGACCGATGACCGACGACAGTCCGCGGCGACGCTCCGGTGGCCGGGCCGGGCGCCAGGCGGCGCGGCTCCACGCCCAGGTCGAGAGAGTCCCGTTCCTGACCCGCAAGCTCGCCCCGTTCGAGGTCCTCGACGAGGAGGGCCTGTCGCTCATCGAGCACAACGCCGACACGATCCTCGAGGAGGTCGGGGTCGAGTTCCGCGGGGACGATGAGGCGCTCCGGCTGTTCGCGGCGGCCGGTGCCGACGTCGACGGCGTGCGGGTCAGGTTCCCCCGGGGGATGTGCCGCTCGATCGTCCAGGCGACCGCGCCGGGCATCTTCACCCAGTACGCCCGGAACCACGACAACGACGTCCAGATCGGCGGGATGGCCACGGTCTTCGCCCCGAACTACGGCTCGCCGTTCGTGCGCGACCTGGACAACGGCCGGCGCTACGGGACGATCGAGGACTTCCGCAACTTCGTGAAGCTGACCTACGCCAGCCCGCACCTTCATCACAGCGGCGGGACGGTCTGCGAGCCGGTCGACGTCCCGGTCAACAAGCGCCACCTCGACATGGTCTACGCCCACATCCGCTACTCGGACAAGCCGTTCATGGGCTCGGTCACCGCGCCGGAGCGCGCCCGCGACACGGTGGACATGGCCCGGATCCTGTTCGGGGCCGACTACCTGGAGGATCACCCGGTGGTCCTCAGCCTGATCAACGCCAACTCGCCGCTGGTCTGGGACTCGGTCATGCTCGGGGCGGCCCGCGCCTATGCCGAGGCCAACCAGGCGACGCTGCTGACCCCGTTCATCCTGGCCGGGGCGATGGCCCCCGTGACGGCCGCCGGGGTGTGCGCCCAGACGCTGGCCGAGGCACTGGCCGGGATGGCCTTCGTTCAGCTGACCCGACCCGGAGCGCCCGTCGTCCTCGGCTCGTTCGCCAGCTCGATGTCGATGCAGACCGGCGCGCCGACGTTCGGCACCCCGGAACCGGCTCTCGTCCTGTATGCGATGGCCGCCCTGGCCCGGCGCCTCGGGGTGCCGTTCAGGTCGGGCGGCAGCCTGTGCGCCTCGAAGATCGCCGACGCGCAGGCGGCCTACGAGTCGGCCGCGACCCTCCAGCCGACGGTTCTGGCCGGGGTCAACTTCGTCCTCCACGCGGCCGGCTGGCTCGAGGGCGGGCTAGCCGTCGGCTACGAGAAGTTCATCCTCGACGCCGATCAGTGCGGGATGATGCAGGTCTTCGCCCAGGGCATCGATCTCAGCGAGAACGGCCAGGCGCTCGACGCGATCCGGACCAACGTCCCGGGAACGCACTACCTCGGCAGCGCCCACACCCTGGCCAACTTCGAAACCGCGTTCTATCGGTCCGAGACCGCCGACAACAACAGCTTCGAGCAGTGGCTCGAGGACGGCGGGCTCGACGCGCAGGCCCGGGCGAACGGCATCTGGAAGCGGATGCTGGCCGAGTACCAGGAGCCGCCGCTCGACCAGGCGATCGACGACGAGTTGCTCGAGTACATGATCCGCAAGAAGGCGTCGATGCCGGACGCCTTCGTCTGATGGGGCGTGCCCGGACCCTCGACGCCACGGACCGGTCGGCCCTGGCCCGCATCCTCGAAGCGCCGATCTTCGAGGTCATCCCGCTCAAGAACGTCCACGACCAGGCAGCGTTCCTGCCGACCGGTGCCACGGTGTCCGTGACGGCGTCGCCGGCCAAGGGGATCGACGCGACGGTCGCGCTGTCGATCGACCTGCAGACGCGCGGCCACCGGGCGATCCCCCACCTGTCGGCGCGGATGATCCGCGACCGGTCCCACCTGGCCGAGCTGCTCAGGCGGCTCGACGGCGCCGGGATCGACCGGGCGTTCGTGGTCGGCGGCGACACGGACGACCCCGGCGACTTCCCCGACGGCCTGTCCCTCCTGCGGGCGATGGCCGAGCTTGACCATGGCCTGGGTGAGATCGGCATCCCGTGCTACCCGCAGGGCCATCCCGCGATCCCGGACGACCGGCTGCTCGAGGCGCTCGCGGATAAGGCCCCGTTCGCCCGGTGGATGACCACCCAGATGTGCTTTGACGCGAAGGCGATCGGGTCGTGGCTGGCGGACCGCCGCGCCGAAGGGATCGGCCTGCCCGCGATCGTCGGGATCCCGGGGGTCGCGGATCCCCAGCGGTTGATGACGATCGGCGCCCGGATCGGAGTCAAGGACACCCGCCGATTCGTGCTCAAGAACGCGCGCTTCGTGACGAGGATGCTGCGCTCCGGTGGCTTCTACCGGCCCGACGAGCTGATCCTCGAGCTGGCGCCCCTGTTCGCGGATCCGACCGCCGCGATCCGCGGGATCCACCTCTACACGTTCAACGGCGTCGAGGCGACCGAGGACTGGCGGCGGACCTTCCTCGAGAATCTTGTCGTCGCGGTCCCGGCGTGACGCCGCGCGACGCGCTTCGTCGGGCCGAGTTGCTGGCACTGTTCGCGGCGACGCCGGACCGAGCCTCCGCCGAGGTGGCCGCTGCAGAGGGCCGCTCTGTGCCGGCCGGGGAATGGACGCCGGGCGAGATCATCCGGCACCTCATCGCCGTCGATCAGGAGGTCTGGGGGCCGCGGCTCCGCCAGCTGGCCGAAGGCCTGTCCCCGACCTGGACCTGGGTCGAGCCCCGCTTCGACAACGGTCCGGCAGACCGCCCGATCGCGGTGCTGCTGGATACCTTCACGAGCGGCCGCCAGGCGCTGGTCGAGCACGTCCGCAGCCTGGATCCGGACGGCTGGGCACGGTCGGGCACGCACCACTCGATGGGCGTCCTGGACGTCAGCGCGATGCTCCGCGAGACGGTCGCCCATGACGCCGAGCACCTCGCAGCGATCGATCGGATCGCGTCGGACCCGGCCGACGGGGACGTCCGCTGACCGACTCTGCGAGGTGACCGCTCTACTCCGGACCGGAGCGGACCTCCCGCCACTGCCACGGTCCTGACCCATCCGTCCATGAGCGCACCGCCACGACACCGACCATACCCGGTTGACCAGGACGTTTGGCGATTCGCGTTGCACCCGCGAACCGAATCAATGGCATCTGCTCGATCCGGCTGGTAGACCGATGGTGGCGCGATCGCGCCGGTCCAGGACTCATCCGGGTAGAGGTTCCATCCGTGACAGGTGCATCGATGATCAAGCGGGGCCGACTGGGTCGGGCCCTCCTCCTCGGCGTCGTCCTCGCCGGCCTCGTGTCGACGGTCGCCTTCGCCGGCAACGGCAACAACGGCACGGTCAAGGTCCACGACGGCGCGTCGGATAGCGAGCCGACGATCAAGAACGAGCCGCATGTCTGCACGTTCCATCTGCACTTCTTCTTCGCCGACGCGGGGCAGACCGGGTCGTGGCAGGTCGACCAGCAGGCGCCGACCGGTAAGGCCCCCTCGGGCCTGGCCGGTACATATCTCACCGATCTCAACGGCGAATACCAGACAGGAGTCTACGGACTCCCGATCGGGCACTACCAGCTGTCCTGGCAGGGACGCAACGACCAGAACGTCAAGCACAAGACGTTCTGGGTCACCTGCGATGGGTCGGAGGGCGGCGGCGGCGGCATCGAGGGCTGACCACGACGCGCGGAGAGCTACGGGCCGGCTGCGATCGTCGCGGCCGGCCCATCCATCTGGGGGCCGATCCCGGATCTAGGCCCCGGGCGCCCGGTAGCCGACATCGATCTTGACGGCCTGGTCGATCTCGGCGGGTGACAGCAGGACGACCGTCTTGACCCTGGCCGCGCCGGATGCCGCCACGGCCAGGGCGATCGCCGAGGCCTCGACGTGACTCGGCAGCTCCGCGATGAGGTAAACGTCGTCCTCGCCGAAGGCGAAGTCGAACGACTCGACCTTGCCGCCGTGGCTCTCCGCCAGGCGCGCGATCGCTGCGGCGCGACTGCTGCCGCCCTCCTTGATCAGGCCTCGGATCCCCTCGATGGTGTAGGACACTTGCCATAGGTACCTGGCCATCGTGACCTCCTCGTTGGATGCCCGCGAGGTGGCGTCGGCGGGCTGGCCGACCGCGTCGCGGAGGTCTTCACTCTACCCCGCCCTCCGGGTCCCGAGCCCGCCTGCGGCGACGGATCCACGCTAGCCCTCCGCGGCGGCAGTGCCGCCCGCGCGGCGACGCCGGTCTCTCTTGCCGATACCGTCTGCGCGGACGACAATCAGGGAGCCATCGCGCACACATCCATGCCGGTACGCCCGATCGGGCCAACTTCGTAGTGAGCAGGTCGATGACCAGTTTCGACAGGTCGAGCCGCCCTCCGTGGGTCATCGCTGCGGTCGGGATCCTGGCCGCCTCAAGCGTCGCGGCTTCGTGTGGGCCAACCATCGATGCCCAAACGCCGGCCGCGCTCAGGCCACCCGTAACGGCGAGCCCGAATCCGCCTTCGCCGACGGCATCAGCGGCGCTGCGGACGCCATCGTCAGCCTCGCCAACGCCGTCCCCGGTCGTGGAGCCGCCGCTCGCGCCGGTCCCGAAGCCGCGCTGGGAGGCCGCCAGCACCACGTTCAAGACCCGCGCGAATGCGATGAAGCGGCTGGCCAAGCTCAAGTCCAGGGGATTCTTCGGCTACCGGATCGAGAAGGACAAGAACCGATACGAGGTCGAGAAGGAGTTCGCCACCGAGCGGCTGGCCGCCCGGGAGGTCCGGCGCCTCGCCCGGGTCGGGATCCGCGCCCACGTCGAGGTCAGTACTCCCCCAACCTGAACCGGGGGCGTCAGCGATGCGGCTGGTCGCGCTTCGATGCCGGTTGCGAGACTGCGGACGCGCGGTAGGCTGTGGACCGTGGAACCGACAGCCGAACGTCCCCGTGTGTTCGTCGCCCGGCTGATCCCTGAGGACGGCCTGGCGTCCATTCGGGCGACCTGCGATCTGGACGTCTGGACCGACGACCTGGCGCCGCCGCGGGATGCCCTGCTGCGGCGGGTCGCGGGCTGCGCCGGGATCCTGACCCTGCTGACCGACCGGGTCGACGACGAGCTGCTGGACGCCGCCGGGCATGGGCTCCGGGTCGTCAGCAATTTCGCCGTCGGCTTCGACAACATCGACCTGGCGGCCTGCGCCCGGCGCGGGGTGGCCGTCGGCAACACGCCCGGAGTCCTGACCGAATCGACCGCGGACCTCGCCTGGGCGCTCATCCTGGGCGTTGCGCGCCGGGTCGCCGAGGGTGACCGCTACGTCCGTTCCGGAAGCTGGCGGACGTGGGGACCGATGCTCCTCCTCGGGGCCGACGTCCACGGCTCGACGCTCGGGATCGTCGGGCTCGGGCGGATCGGCCAGGCGGTGGCCCGCCGTGCGGTCGGGTTCGGGATGCCGATCCTGTACCACCAGCGAAACCGAGCCCCTGAAGGGGTCGAGGCTGCGCTCGGGGCCAGGTGGGTCGCCTTCGACGACCTCCTCGAGCAGAGCGATGTCGTGTCGATCCACGTTCCCCTGACGGCCGACACCCGCCACCTGATCGACGCCGCGGCGCTCGCCCGGATGCGACCGACCGCCATCCTGGTCAACACCTCGCGCGGTCCGATCGTCGACGGGTCTGCCCTCGCCTTCGCCCTCGCGGAGGGCACGATCGGCGGCGCCGGCCTCGACGTCACCGATCCAGAGCCGATCGAGCCGGACGATCCACTCCTGCGGCTGCCGAACTGCCTGGTCGTCCCGCACATCGCCTCGGCGACCCGGGCGACCCGTGGCCGGATGGCAGCGATGGCCGCCGCGAACCTGCTGGCCGGGGTGCGCGGCGAGCCCCTGCCGACGCCCGTCGACCTCCCTATCATCGACCGATGAACGACGACCACTCGACCGACCTCGGAACTCCTGAGCTGATCGCCGCCTACGGCTCGGTGGTCGGCGAGGGGCCGGTCTGGGACGCTCGGATCGGCCGGGTCGCGTGGGTCGACATCCCTGCGGGCCGCCTACACCTCACGACAGGCGAAGGGGAGACTCGGACGATCCAGCTGCCGTCGGCGGTCGGCTCGATCGCGCTGCGCGCCTCGGGCGGCTGGGTCGCCGCACTGGCGGATGGGTTCTGGGCGGTGGCCGACGACGGCGCCGTCGAGCGGATCGCCGACGTCCAGTCCGACCGGCCGGACCTTCGTTTCAACGACGGCAAGTGCGATCCGCAGGGTCGATTCTGGGCGGGCACCATGGCCAGCGACAAACGAGTAGGGGCGGGGGTGCTGTACCGGCTCGACCCGGACCTGACCGTCCACCGGATGGTCGACGACGTCTCCATCTCGAACGGTCTCGACTGGAGCCTTGACGGTCGGACGATGTACTACGTCGACTCGCCGACCCAGCGGATCGACCGGTTCGACTTCGATCCGGCCACCGGGTCGATCTCGGGTCGCCAACCCTTCGTGACGATCGACCCGGCTGACGGCACCCCGGACGGCCTGACCGTCGATGCCGAGGGCGCCGTGTGGCTCGCCCTGTGGGATGGCTGGATCGTCCGGCGTTACCTGCCGGACGGCACCCTCGAGCGTGAGGTCCGGCTACCCGTGTCCGAGGTGAGCTGCCCCGTCTTCGGTGGTCCCGACCTCGACGAGCTGTACATCACGTCGGCGTGGGAGGGGCTGAGCGAGATCCAGCACGCCGCCGAACCGCTGGCCGGCGCGCTCTTCCGCGTCCGCCCGGGCGTCCGAGGCCGTCCGCCGACCGCGTTCGTGGGCTAACTGGCCCTCAGCGGAGCGCCCCGACCTCGGGACTCGTCACCCGATCGCCCGCTCTCGCGGGCTGTCCGGATGACCCCCATCACGCGCCGGCCGCGGCCGGCGATCCCGCCGGGGTCGCCGTCGCCGATGAGCCAGCCACCGATCCCGACCGCCACGGCGCCGGCGATGATCAGGCTTCCGGCCGTGTCGACGGTGACGCCACCGGTCGGCACGACGGGAATCTCGGGGAACGGGCCGTGGAGCTCACGGATGAACGTCGGACCGGTCACCGAGGCAGGGAACAGCTTGATCCCAGCCGCCCCGGCCAGCCAGCCGGCCCGCGCCTCGGTCGGCGTCATCGCCCCGGGGAAGGTCGGGATGCCCTTCGCCGCCGCCCAGGCCACGAGGGTCGGATCGGTCACCGGCATGACCAGGAAGGTCGCCCCGGCATCCAGGGCCGCGCTGGCGTCCGCGACGGTCAGCACCGTGCCTGCCCCGATGACGAGATCGCCGCTGGCACCGAACCGGGCCGCGAGCGCGGCGATCGCATCGAACGCGCCCGGGCTGCCGACGGTGATCTCGAATGCGCCGATCCGGACGGCCGCCAGGCCCTCGCCGATGCGGACGACGGTCCTCGGATCGAGCCGTCGGCCGATCGCGATGACCCCGCTCTCGACGATCCGCGGTGGGACTGCGATCCGTTGCTCGGTCATCCCACCATCGTAGCCGGGCGGGAAGGCTCGGTCCCGTGCGAACCGGGCCTCGTGATCGCGCCGGATCTGCGCGCTATCCGATCGGGTCGGGCCGGTCTCCCGCCAGAAGCATCTGGGCGACCTGGCGGAACTCGAATCCCGGGCCGATCCTGGCAGGCTCGAACACCCACACGATGTCGAAGCGATCGCTTGGCCAGGCGCTCGGGACGGGTGTGCCGTCGCCGACGATCCGGGCCGCCATCGATGGGAGCAGGCGGTGCTCCCACGACACGAGCACGATCCCGTTGACGGTCCGGATCGCGTCCACGATGTCGAGCACCTGCTCCTTGAGGAATCGGGTGTCGATCGCCAACCCGAGTCGATCGGCCAGCGGCTCGAGCGTCTGCACTGGCCGCCGGCTGCTGCTGTCCGGGCCGACCTTCGAGGCGAACAGATGGGTCGGTGTCGGGAGGGCCCGCCGGTAGCCCGGCGCATCGTCGCGGTCCGGCCCGAACAACGACACCAATGCACCGGCCCGCTGCCAGCCGCGCGTCGTCAGGGATTCGTGATCCTCCACGCCGTCGGTCGACACGCCGTGTGGCGGGACCTCGCCGATGGGCTTCTCGGCATGACGGATCAGCAGGATCACGGAAGCGCGATGGTAGCAGCCCAGATCGGCGCCTGATCGACGGACATCGGTGGACGAGCCGGCCTAGACGGTCGCGAGCCGGCCGGCGTGGGCGATATCGGCCCGGTCGAACCCGGCGGCAAACGCGGCGAGGTCCGCCTCGACCATCTCCGGGTGGTGCTTCCGAACGAGCGCTGCGAGGGCTGCACGAGCCGATTCCGGACGCACGATCGGACGCCGGGCGATCAGCGCACCCAGGCCGACGATGCTGACCAGCCGGTCGTCGCCAGCCGCGCGAGCCAGCTTCGTGCACGGCAGCTGGACGACCTCGATGTCGCCTCGGGTGGGTTCGGCCTCGATCAGCGAGCTGTTGAGGATGAGCAGGCCGCCGGGCGCGATGAGCGACTCGTACCTGATCAGCGCGGGTGGGTTGAGCGCCAGGACGCTGTCCGGCAGGTCGACCAGCGGCGACCCGATCGGCTGGTCGGCGATGACGACCGAGCACGACGCGGTCCCGCCGCGCATCTCCGGTCCGTATGACGGCATCCAGGACACCTGCCGGCGGTCGAGCAGGGCTGCTTCGGCGAGGACCTGGCCGGCAAACAGGAGGCCCTGGCCGCCGAACCCGCACAGGATCGTTCCGTGCTCCATCGATCAGCCCTCCCCCGGAGATCGCTGCGCGTCGAGCGCCCGATCGACGATGACCCCGAGGGGGTAGGTCTCGACCACGTCGCGGGCGAGATGGGCCATCGACTCGGTCGGGGTCATGCCCCAGCCGACCGGGCAGGTCGACAGGACCTCGACGATGGTCAATCCACCGCCACCGAGCTGGACCTCGAATGCCCGCCGGATCATCGCCTTCGTCCGGCCGATCAGGCCAGGGTCACCGATCGAGCCCCGGGCGGCATAGGAGACCCCCGGCACGAGGGCGAGCATCTCGGTGATCGGGAGCGGATAGCCCGCCGATCGAGCGTCGCGGCCGGTCGGGCTGGACGTCGTCCGCTGGCCGAGGAGCGTCGTCGGGGCCATCTGGCCGCCGGTCATCCCATAGATCCCGTTGTTGACGAAGATGACGCTGATCCGTTCGCCACGCGCAGCGGCATGGACGATCTCGGCGGTGCCGATCGCGGCTAGATCGCCATCGCCCTGGTAGGTGAACACGAACGCCTCGGGGCGTGACCGACGAACCCCGGTCGCCACGGCTGGGGCGCGCCCGTGGGGGGACTCGACGAAATCGACCGGCAGATAGTCGTAGGCGAACACGCTGCAGCCGACCGACGCCACGCCGATGGTCCGCGGCCCGAGTTCCAGCTCGTCGAGCAGCTCGGCCACGATCCGGTGGATGATCCCATGCCCGCAGCCAGGGCAGTAGTGGCTCGATCGATCGGCGAGCAGGATGGGATGCCCGTAGATCAGGCGCCGCGGGTCCTTGGGCGGTCGGTCGGTCGTGGTCGTGGTCATCGTGGTCCCTTCGCCGCCTTGGTCGGCGCCTCGGTCATGGCCCCGGCACGGCGAGCCGCCTCGAGGACCTCGCCGGGGGTCGGGACCATCCCGCCCATCCGGCCATGGAACAGGACGGGGGCTCGATCGCCGACCGCCAGCCTGACATCCTCGACCATCTGCCCGGCCGACATCTCGACCACGAGCAGGGCGCGCAGACGAGGCGCAAGGGCCGTGAGCGCATCCGACGGGAACGGCCAGAGCGTGATCGGCCGGAACAACCCGAGAGCCAGGCCGCTCGCTCGAGCTCGCTGGATCGCCGTCCGGGCGACCCTGGCCGCGGTGCCGTAGGCGACGATCGCGATCTCGGCGTCGTCGAGCTGCTCACCGGCCCAGCGGACCTCGCGTTCGGAGATCGTCCGGTACTTGGCCTGGAGGTGCCGATCGTGCGCTTCGAGTTCCTCCGACAACAGGTGGAGCGAGCGCACGACCCGGGGTGGCCGACGGTCGGCGCCGGACAGCTGCCAGTCGTCGGGCAGTCGGGCGGGTGTCCGATAGGACGGCACGATCGGCTCCATCGCCTGGCCCATCAGCCCGTCGGTCAGGATCATCGTCGGGGTGCGGTACCGCTCCGCGATCTCGAACGCGTCGGCCACGAGATCGACCGCCTCGGCGATCGACGACGGCGCCAGGACGGGCACGCGGTAGTCCCCGTGACCATGGCCCTTGGTGGCCTGGAAGTAGTCCGCCTGGGACGGGCCGATGCTGCCCAACCCCGGACCGCCGCGCATGACGTTGACCAGGACGACCGGCAACTCCGAGCCCGCCATGTAGCTCATCGCCTCGGCCATCAGGCTGATACCCGGACTCGACGACGACACGAGCACGCGAGCCCCGGTCGCCGCGGCACCGAGGGCCATGTTGATCGCGCCGAGCTCGCTCTCGGCCTGCACGAACACGCGACCGCACTCCGGCATCCGCCGCGCCATCCACTCGAGGAGCTCCGCCTGGGGCGTGATGGGATACCCGAAGTACGCGTCGCAGCCGGCCTGGATGGCGGCCTCGGCGATCGCCTCGTTGCCCTTCATGAGCACGGCCGCCGGAGCGACTGGAGCGTCGATCATCATCGGTCCCTCGGACGGGCGAACACGCTGAACACGGCGTCTGGACAGATCCGGGCACACAGCGCGCAGCTGGTGCAGGCGCCCCCGTCGGTCAGCCGGACCGGGTGATAGCCGAGGCCGTTCACGATCCCGATGTCGAGCTCGAGGACGTGCTTCGGGCAGATGTGAACGCACAGCTCGCAGCCCTTGCAGCGGTCCGCGGCGATCTCGAGTGGCTCGAAGCTCTCGAGCCCCGGCTGTGCAGCCGCGGACGTGACGGTGGCGAGGACCATCTCCACCTCCGATGCCTACCGTAGGCAGCGGCAGGCCTTGCGGGGAGTGCCGGACGACAGGTTCAGGCAGGCCGTTCGGCCATGCGCAGGAGCGAACGTTCAGATGCCGATCTCGGCGTCGATCACGGCCGGATCGCCGGATCGGGCATCGGCCCGCGCGACCGCCCGCATCCCGGCGAACGTCCGGATCCACTTCCGGTACTCATTACCGACGACCCGTGCTATCTCCCGGGCCGTCGCCTCGGGGCGTCACCGCACAGTTGGACCATCGTGCCCGTCCGCGCTGTCGACGCCAGGTCGCCGGCCGTCCGACGGCTGCGACCGTCCGCCATCGCCTGGGCGGCGGGGCTGTCCGGCGGCAGCGTCGCCGCGGGATCGGGGATCATCGCGACTCCTTCACAGGGCGACGAGCTGGAGGCTCAGGATGTTGTCGTTGCCCTCGTCGATCGAGGCGAGGCGAGCGGCGGACAGGGGACCGTCGATGTTGATCCGGGCGACGGCCGCCTGGGCGTCCTCGAAGATCGTGTTCTCGGTCTCCAGCACGTTGACACCGTCGAGGCGCAGGTGCTCGAACACGTGGGCCAGCACGCCCGGCCGGTTCCGATGACGGACGACCAGCAAGTGCGTCGCCGGCGTCCGGCGGGTGAGATTGATGACATTCGGAACGCGTCCTTTGTCCCTGAACGCAATGACGATCCGGACCGTTTCGGTGGCGATCGCCTCCTGAGCCTGCTCGGTCGATGCCCCGATGTGGTGGGTCCCGTAGACCCCCGGCGACTGGATGAGCGGCATCGAGAACTCGGCGGTCCCCGTCGTCGGCTCGTCGGGGTAGACGTCGAGCCCGACGCGGATCCCCCGCTCGCTGACGGCATCGGCCAGGGCAGCGTGGTCGACGACCTCGGCGCGCGATGTATTGATGAACGTCGCCCCCGGCCGGAGGCGGGCGAGGAGCGCCTCGTTCACGAGCCCGCGGGTTTCGGGGCCCAGGGCGAGGTGGACGCTGAGGACATCCGAGCGAGCCGCGACATCGCCGGGCGTGGCAGCGATCGCCACCTGGGTTCGACGACCGGTCGTGTCGAGGCCGTAGCCCTCGAGATCGGCGCCGGCGTTGCCCTCGAAGCGTCTCGACCAGATGACGAGATCCAGCCCGAATGCCTGCGCACGCCTGGCGAGCTCCTGGGCGATGTTGCCGAACCCGAGCAGCCCGAGCGTCCTGCCCTGAAGCCCCTTCGCCCTGGCGAACTCGCGCTTGTCCCAGCGGCCGGCACGCAGCTCGGCGACGTTGTCGGGGATCCGGCGGTCGAGCGCGAGGATGAGCCCGAAGGCCAGCTCGGCCACCGCGATCGAGTTCTTGCCGGGGCAGTTCGACACGTAGATCCCGCGCGCAGACGCCGCCTCGACGTCGATCGTGTCGTAGCCCGCCCCGGCCCGGACGATGAGCGCCAGGTCGCCGGCCATCATCGCCGCGCTGACCTTCGTCGAGCGGACGATCAGGACCTCAGCCCGGCTCTGCTCGAGCACCGCCACGAGGGCGTCGTCCTTGAGGGCTGGGTCGAATACGACGTCGAAGCCGGCAGTCTCGAGCGCCTCGAGACCGGACGGCTCGAACGGATCGGCGACGAGCACCTTCATGTCAGCTGGCTCCTGTCGGCGGCCGGTCCTGCGCCGCTACTGGCGGTGGTCGCAGGATCGTAGCGCGCCGTCCGGATGATCGGCGATCGCGCGTTGTGGATGGCGGCGGCAGCCGAGGGGACCCTCGTCAGGATCGTGGCTCGGGTGTCTCTTCGGCCACCATCGTCGCCCGGACGATGTCGGGGTCGGTGAAGACGTCGAGATCGTCCCGACTCTGGGTCGAGAACTCCGACACGATCGCGCCCTCGGGACCGGCCTGGAACCAGTGGAGCGTGTCCGGCGGCACCGTGTGCTGTTCAGAGGGGTGGAGCACGATCTCGCGAGCGGCAGTGTAGACACCGCGCTCGGCGCGGGCCGGGCGGGCCTTCGCGTCCCGGGTGGACGCTCCCTCGACGTGGAGAAAGACGACGCCTGACCGGACCCGGAACGTCTCTTCCTTGCCGGGTGTGCCCTCGAACGGCGGATGGCGATGCTCGGCGCAGGTCTGGTTCGGGAACAGCACGATCTCCTTGGAGCAGACGCGCTCAGTGTTGACGTAGACCACGAGCTGCAGGCCGATCTCGTCGAGCATATCGAGCCCAAAGTCGACAACCTCGATGGCCTCGCGCTCCTCAGCGGTCAGGGCGACGCCGGCAGCCTCGAGGACGGCCGCCGTCCGCTCGCGCGCCTGCTGGATGTGGGCCCGGGTCAGCATGGCCGCATCAGTCGAAGCGGCCCTGGCGATGCCGGTCGAGGGTCCGATCCATCGATCGATCATCTCACGCATGACGAAGCGCTCCGCTCCCTCGGCCGGGCATCCGCTGATACCCTGACCGGACATCGTCAACGAGGGGGCGATCCCGGTTGATCTGTTCGGCCTGCGGGAGCACGAACCCTTCCAGCGCCAAGTTCTGCGAGGCGTGCGGCACGCGGCTTGCCGTGGAGTGCACCTCGTGCGGCGCGCCCCTGAGCGTGGGTGCGAAGTTCTGTGCTGAGTGCGGAACTCCGGCCCAGGCGGGTTCGGCGGCGGTCACCCGGGGCACCCCAGCCGGCGCCGCCGCGTCATCCGCGCCCGTCGCCGAGCGTCGGCTCGTGTCGGTCCTGTTCGCTGATCTGGTCGGCTTCACCCCGTTCGCCGAGGAGCGTGACGCCGAGGATGTCCGAGAAACCCTGACGACGTACTTCGATCTCGCGACCGAGGTCATCACCCGCTACGGCGGGACGGTCGAGAAGTTCATCGGCGATGCGGTCATGGCCGTCTGGGGGGCGCCGACCGCCCGTGAGGATGATGCCGAGCGAAGCGTCCGTGCGGCACTCGACCTGGTCGACTCGGTCCGCGCCCTTGGGCCCGGCATCCAGGCCCGCGCCGGCGTTCTGACCGGGGAGGCCGCGGTCACCCTCGGCGCCACGAACCAGGGGATGGTCGCGGGCGATCTGGTCAACACCGCGGCACGGCTCCAGTCGGTCGCCGCGCCGGGCACAGTCCTGGTCGGTGAGGCGACCCACCGGGCGGCGTCCAAGGCCATCGCCTTCGAGGAGGCCGGCACTCAGGCGCTCAAGGGGAAGACAGCCCCGCTGCCTGCCTGGCGCGCCATCCGGGTGGTGAGCGAGGTCGGCGGTCGGAACCGAAGCGAGAGCCTCGAGGCGCCCTTCGTCGGCCGCGACGGCGAGCTGCGAATGCTCAAAGACCTCTTCCACGCGACCGAACGAGAGAAGCGCATCCGGCTGGTGTCGGTCATCGGTCCGGGCGGGATCGGCAAGACACGCCTGGCCTGGGAGTTCCTCAAGTACGCCGACGGGCTGGTCGATACCGTCTGGTGGCACTCCGGCCGCTCGCCCGCGTACGGCGATGGGATCACCTTCTGGGCGCTCGGCGAGATGGTCCGCGGACGGTGCGGGCTGATCGAGGGCGATGATGAGCCGACGACCCGGGCGAAGATCGCCGACGCCCTTGGCAGGCACGTCCCGGACCCCGAAGATCGGCGCTGGATCGAGCCGGCCCTCCTCACCCTGCTCGGCTTCGAGTCGGGCGTCGGCTCCGACCAGCTGTTCGCCGCCTGGCGGACGTTCTTCGAGCGGCTGGCCCTGTCTGCGCCGGTCGTCATGGTCTTCGAGGACCACCACCATGCCGACAGCGGCCTGCTCGACTTCGTGGACCATCTGGTGGAGTGGAGCAGGAATGTCCCGATCTTGGTCGTGACCCTCGCCCGGCCGGAGCTCCTCGAGAAACGACCCACCTGGGGAGCGGGCAAGCGGAACTTCGACTCGATCTACCTGGAGCCGCTGCCGCCGAGGATGCGCCAGCTTCTCGTCGGCCTGGTCCCTGGCCTTCCGGAGACCGCCATCGCGACGATCGTCGCCCGGGCCGATATCGGAGCCAGGGCTCAGCGGAGGCCGCCGCGGCCACGAGCGCGCAACTCGGGCGCGCGCTCGTCTGGTGGGGACGCATCGAACCGGCGATCGAGCTGCTCGACGGCGCCATCCAGGCGGGCGGCGCGTCCGACGCGACGACGGCGGAGCTATGGGGACAGCTCGCGCGAGCACACATGCTCCACAACGAGTTCGACCGGGCGATCGAGGACGCCGATCGCGCACTTGGCGCTGCCGCGAAGGACGACGTCGTGCCCGTGATCACGGACGCCCTGATCACCAAGGGCACGTCGCTGACCGACACGCCGCGATTCCGGGAGGGTATCGCCCTCCTCCGCGGGGCCCATGCGCTGGCCGTCGCCAACGGCCTGACCGCGACTGAGCTCCGCGCGGTGAACAACCTCGCGATCGGGCTCTACATCGATACGCCACACGAAGCCGTCGGAATCGTCGGCAGCGGGCTCGAGCTGGCGCGCCGGATCGGGGACCGCGGGTGGTTGGTCCAGCTTGGGCGGCTGTACGCTGACCTCTGCTTCGGGACGGGCGATTGGGACGCCGCTCTGACCATGATGGCCGACCTTGAGCAAGGCCTCGTCCCCGATGAGATCGCGATCCACTCCGCCCAACTGCGCGCCGAGATCGCCGCGTCGCGGGGCGATCCGGCTGAAGCCGAGCGCCTGCTGGATTCGGTCGATGGCATGCTCCAACGGATCACCAACCCGTTCACGCTGGCCAATCATCTGTCGGCCCGATCCATCGTTGCCCTCGCCGACGGCCGGCTGGTTCCCGGGTTCGACCTGGCCATCGAGGCGGCTTCCGTGGCGCGCGAGAAGCTGCAGAGTGGTGCTCGGCAGGCGGGGTTCATCGCCATCTGCGCTCGCGATCTGGCGCGCCTCCGGCAGGCGATCGGGCTGTTCGACGAGATCGGACCGCACGGCGCCACGGGCCGGGCAGAGGGCCTGACCTTGGCGGCCGGCGTCGAGGCCCTCGATGGGCGGAAGGACGCGGCGCTGACGACGTACCGACGAGCCCTCGAAGCGTGGCGAGACCTCAGGTTGCCCTGGGACGAGGCGACGTGCGCGATCGGCATGGTGACCCTGCTCGACGCGAGCGAGCCCGAGGTCCGCGCCGCCGCCGAGTCCGCCCGCGAGATCCTGACCCGCTTGCGGGCAACACCGTTCCTGGAGCGGCTGGAGGTTGCCCTCGCGGATGGCGCGTCAACCGCTGCGACGGCGCGGGCTGAAGCCGGCGAGACCGTCGACGCCGGGACGGCTGCACCCTCGTAAGCCTGTCCGCGCTCGGGCGGACGCTAGTCTTGCCCGATGGCAACGCCGTCACCCGCCCGCCTGCGCGCGTTCGTCCGACGGAATACTCGCCTCATGCCGGTGCCCGATCTCCCGGACGTGCGCCTTCAGCTCTCCGACGACGTGATGACGGTCCTCCGTTTGGCAGGCAGCGAGCTTGGCCAGACGGATCCGCCCCTGCCCTACTGGGCCTTTTCCTGGGCGGGCGGACTGGCCGTCGCCCGCTACCTCGTGGACCATCCGGAGGAGGTGGCCGGCCGACAGGTGCTCGACGTCGCCTCGGGTTCGGGGCTGTGCGCCATCGTCGCGCTGCGGTCTGGCGCCGCCTCGGCGCACGCCGTCGACATCGATCCCCTCTCGGAGGCAGCGGTCAGCCTCAACGCTCGGGCCAACGGTGTGCGGATCGGGTTCAGCCGGCAGGATCTGCTGGGCGATCAGCCGCCGCCATGCGACGTCATCCTTGCCGGCGACGTCTGCTATGAGGAGACGATGGCCGCCCGGATGATCGACTGGCTCCGCGTCGCCGCGCGGCGCGGCACGCGAGTGCTCATCGGTGATCCAGGCCGGACCTACCTGCCGCCGGACCTCGAGCGCCTGGCCACCTATCGCGTGCGGACGAGCCTCGAGATCGAGAACGCGGAGATCAAGCAGTCCATGGTGTTCGCGTTTCGCGCTGACACCTGATCCATCGAGACCACGGGCAGGAGCCCGATGGATCGGCGTACAGTCGACCCGTCTCGACCGACCGATGCCACCTGGCATTCGCCCGCCCGAGACCGTTCTGTGCGAGGCGTTCCATGGGTCGTCTGCTCGTCCACATCGCGACTGGTCCCGAGAACCCGACGAGGGCCGCCCTGGGGTTGCTCGTCGCCCGAACCGCGCTCGAGGCTGGTCACACGGTCGACCTGTTCATCGCGGGCGACGGCGTCGGGATCCTTCGGCCGGCGACGCTCGACGCAGGACAGGGCATCGGGACCGGCGGCTTTCGCGAACACGTCGAAGCACTCAGCGCGGGCGGAGCGACGTTCTACGCCTCGGGGATGTCCAGCAAGGCGCGCTCCATCGACGCCGCATCGCTCGGCGGCCTGGCCGTGACCATGGCCCCGCCGTCGAAGCTGGTGGAGCTGGCGTTCGAGGCGGACCGCGTCCTGACCTACTAGGCGACCCGCGTCGCCGAGCTACCCGACGAGAGCTGGGCTAGCCGCCCCGCCGAGGTCGCTCGGCATCCTTGGGCGGACGTGGCTCATGCCCGGGACGTGGCGGGCGAGGGGCCGTGCCGGGGGCCATGTCGGGTCGGCGCTGCTGCGGGCCCCGGGCCCTGGCGGTCTCTACCTCGAGTGCGAAGGATCTCGCAACGGCCGTGGGCAGGCGATCAAACCAGGCCGCCTCGATCTGGCGGACCCGTTCGGTCTCCTCGGTGCGTCGTTCGCGCTCTCGTCTCGAGTGCTTTGCCATTCGTGACCTCGCTCTGGTCGAGCCGATCGGGGCTCGCTCACCGGGCAGTATGGGCGACGCGACTCGAAACCTCCATTGCGTCGCCGTTGACGGTCCCGTGGCGGGACCGTAGCATCGGTCCGTAACTGAATAGCTCTTATCAAGAGTGGCGGAGGGACCGGCCCGTTGAAGCCACGACAACCTACCGGCGTCGAGTCGGCAAGGTGCCAAATCCGGGCAGGCCCGCCTGCGAGATAAGGGACCTCCCCTCGAGACCCTTCCGCGGCAGGAGGGGTCTTTCCCTTCCCCGGTCCCGTCGCTTACGAGGAGCCGAGGTACCTTCCGTGTCACCCGCCACAACCCCCCGCCAGCGCCTCCGGGCACGCCTGGACGATCGACCTCTGCTGGTCGACGGTGGGATGGGCACGCTCCTGTTCAGTCGCGGCGTCCCCCAGCGCGCCTGCCTCGACGAGCTCGTCGCCAGTCGGCCGGAGATGGTCAGCGCAGTCCATCGCGAATATCTCGAAGCCGGCGCCGAGCTGATCGAGACCCTGTCGTTCGGCGCGAATCGTCGCCGACTGGCGGCCCACGGCCTCGAGGCCAGCGTGGGGCGTCTGAACCGCCGAGCGGCCCAGCTGGCTCGCGAGGCGCGCGAGGTCGGCGGTCGCGAGGCGCTGGTCGGGGGTTCGGTCGGTCCGCTCGACACGCCCACGCGCGAGCTCGCCCACGTCGCCGAGGGCGAGATCCGAGCACTCGTCCGCGAGCAGGTCGAGGGCCTCCTGGAGGGCGGGGTCGACCTCGTCGTGCTGGAGACCTTCAGCAGCCTCGATCAGCTGCGCCTGGCCGTCGAGGAGGTCCATCGGCTGTGCGACCTGCCGGTCCTCGCGTCGCTGACGTTCGGGGAGGAGATCGCCCTCGCCGACGGCACCACGCCGGCTGACGCGGCGGCGGCATTGGCGGCGGTCGGGGCCGACGTGATCGGGATCAACTGCGGAGGCGGACCGGCCGCCTGCCTCGACGCGCTCGAGCGGATGGGACTGCCCAGCGGCAGCGGGCCATATCGCTCGATCATGCCGAACGCGGGGCTGCCCCAGCGGCTCGAGGGACGGTTCGTGTACTCGGCCGGCGCCGAGTACTTCGCCACGATGACGCCCCGCCTGCTCGCGGCCGGTGCTCGGGTCGTCGGTGGCTGCTGTGGGACGACGCCCGATCACATCGCGGCGATGCGGACCGCGCTCGACGCGCTGGCTGGTGTCAGCTCGAGCGAGATCCCCCCGGCCGCACCCCCGATCGACCGCCCGGCCCCCACGATCGTCGAGACGCGGGCTGCGGCCGGGCCGCACGAGGCGCCCTCCCTGACCCGTCTGGCGCGAGCGCTGGCGGCCGGCGACTTCGTGGTCTCGGTCGAGATCGACCCGCCGCGGAGCGTCCGGATCGAGCGCACGATCGAGGCAGCCCGGCTCCTGCGCGATGCCGGCGTCGACGTCGTGAACATCTCCGACTCGGCCATGGCGCGGGTCCGAATGAGCGCGTTCGCCGTCGCGTTCGGGATCCAGCACGACCTCGATCTCGAGTGCCTCGTCCACTGCACGACCCGGGACCGGAACCTGATGGCCCTCGAGTCGGAGCTGCTCGGGGCGCATGCCCTGGGGGTTCGCGACATCATCGCGCTGACCGGCGATCCGCCGCGTGTCGGCGACTATCCGACCGGGACGGGCGTGTGGGACGTCGATTCGATCGGGCTCATCGAGATCCTGACCCGACTGAACCGCGGCGAGGATCAGGCCGGCTCGCCGGTCGGCCAGCGCGCTGGGTTCACCATCGCCTGCGCCCTCGACTCGACCGCCGCCGACGCCGACACCGAGTGGGAACGACTGGAACGCAAGCTGGCCGCGGGTGCCCACCTGGTGATGACCCAGCCGCTCTACTCGGTCGAGCAGGTCGACACGATGTTCGACGAAGCCCGGCGGCGGTTCGGTCCACGCGGCTTCCCGGTGCCGGTCCTCCTCGGTGTGCTCCCGCTCGTGTCGGCGCGCCACGCCGAGTTCCTCCACAACGAGGTCCCCGGGATCACCATCCCCACCGCAGCGCGGGCAGCCATGCAGGCCGCCGGCGAGCGCGGCTCGGAGCTGGGCATCGAGATGACCGACAAACTGCTCGCCACGGTCGAGCACGAGCTGGCGGGAACCTACATCATGCCCAGCTTCGGCCGCTATGAGCAGTGCGCCGGGCTGGTCAGGACGATCCGCGAGCGGCATCCGAGGCCGGCGCCGGCCATCGCCGGCGCCCACCCGGGGTCATGACGATCGCCGGCCGGCCCGCCGTGGGCACGATGACCGCCGCGGGCACGACGACCGCCGCGGAACGACGATCGAGGCGCACCGCGCGGCTCGATCAGCTGCCGGCCCTCCTGCGCAGGCGGATCGCGGTCATGGACGGTGCGATGGGGACCCTGATCCAGAGCTACGAGCTCGACGAGGCCGACTTCCGCGGCGAGCGCTTCGCCGATCATCCGCGCGAGCTGCGGGGCGACAGCGACGTGCTGTCACTTGTCCGGCCGGACATCGTCCGCGCCATCCACGCTGCCTACCTCGACGCCGGCGCCGACATCATCGAGACGAACACCTTCACGGCGACGCGGATCGCCCAGGCCGACTATGGGCTGGCGGAGGTGGTTCGGGAGATGAACCACGAGGCGGCTCGCCTCGCGCGCGAGGCCGCCGATGAGGCGGAGGCGGCCGAACCCGGGCGGCCGCGCTACGTCATGGGCGCCATCGGGCCGACCAACCGGACGGCGTCGATCTCGCCCGACGCGGGCGATCCGGGAGCGCGGAATGTCACCTTCGATGAGCTCGCGGCGGCCTACCAGGAGGCGACCGAGGGCCTCATCGCCGGCGGCGCCGACCTCCTGGTCATCGAGACGATCTTCGATACGCTCAACGCCAAGGCGGCGATCTTCGGCATGGAGGCCGCCTTCGACGCGCTCGGTGACCGGATCCCGCTGGTCATCTCGGGGACCATCACTGACGCGTCCGGACGGACCCTGTCAGGGCAGACCGTCGAGGCGTTCTGGACGTCGGTGGCCCACGCCCGTCCGATCGCGATCGGGCTCAACTGCGCGCTCGGGGCGCGTCAGCTGCGCGGCCACATCGCCGACCTCGCCCGGATCGCCGGCATCCCCGTCAGTGCCTACCCCAATGCCGGCCTGCCCAACGAGTTCGGCGGCTACGATGAAGGACCGGACACCACCGCCGAGCTCCTGGGCCAGTACGCGCGCGACGGCCTGGTCAACATCGTGGGCGGCTGCTGTGGCACGACGCCGGCCCACGTCCGGGCGATCGCCGACGCCGTCGCCGGGGTCGCTCCCCGCGAGATCCCCACGATCGAGCGCAAGACCAGGCTGGCGGGCCTCCAGCAGTTGACCATCCCGCAACCCGGCGGCGTCTTCGTCAACGTCGGCGAACGGACCAACGTGACCGGCTCACGCAAGTTCGCCCGGCTGATCATCGAGGACCGCTTCGACGAAGGTGTCGAGATCGCTCGTCAACAGGTCGATGCCGGCGCCCAGCTGGTCGACGTCAACATGGACGAGGCGATGCTCGATTCGGTCGCCGCGATGACCCGGTTCATCAACCTCATCGCGTCGGAGCCGGACATCAGCACGGTCCCGGTCATGCTCGACTCCTCGCGCTGGGAGGTGATCGAGGCCGGCCTCAAGTGCCTCCAGGGCAAGGGGGTCGTCAACTCGATCTCGCTCAAGGAGGGCGAGGCGCCCTTCCTCGAGCACGCCCGGCTGTGTCGCCGCTACGGCGCAGCGGTCGTGGTCATGGCCTTCGACGAGCAGGGCCAGGCCGACACGGTGGAGCGCAAGGTGACGGTCGTGACGCGCGCCTATCGGCTCCTGACCGAGGGGGTCGGGTTCGAGCCCGAGGATGTCATCCTCGACCCGAACATCTTCGCGATCGGGACCGGGATCGAGGAGCACGCCGGGTACGCCGTGGCCTACATCGAGGCGACGCGACGGATCAAGGCGACCCTTCCGGGTGCCCTGGTCTCGGGTGGCGTATCGAACGTGTCGTTCTCGTTCCGAGGCAACGACCCGATCCGCGAGGCGATCCACTCGGTCTTCCTGTACCACGCGATCGCGGCCGGGATGGACATGGGCATCGTCAACGCCGGCGCGCTGGCGATCTACGACGACATCGAGCCCGAGCTGCGCACCCTCGTCGAGGATGTCGTGCTCGACCGCCGGCCGGACGCCACCGAACGCCTGCTCGCGGTCGCCGACCGATACGCCGGTGAGCGCGCCAACGCCGTCGGCCCGGGTGGCAACGCCCTCGCCTGGCGCGAGCTGCCGGTCAACTCCCGGCTGACCCACGCCCTGGTCGAGGGTCTCGATGCCTGGATCGTCCAGGACACCGAGGAGGCCCGCCAGGCCGCGAGCCGGCCGATCGAGGTCATCGAGGGCCCGTTGATGGACGGGATGAACGTCGTCGGCGACCTGTTCGGGGCCGGCAAGATGTTCCTGCCCCAGGTCGTCAAGAGCGCCCGGGTCATGAAGAAGGCCGTGGCCCACCTGGTGCCGTTCATCGAGGCGCAACGCGAACCCGGGTCGGCCCGAACGAACGGGCGGATCGTGATGGCCACAGTCAAGGGCGACGTCCACGACATCGGCAAGAACATCGTCGGGGTCGTCCTCGCCTGCAACAACTACGAGGTCATCGACCTCGGGGTGATGGTCCCGGTCCAGCGGATCCTCGAGACGGCCCGCGAGAGCGGGGCGGACCTCATCGGACTGTCGGGGCTGATCACGCCGTCGCTCGAGGAGATGCGTCACGTCGCCGCCGAGATGGAGCGAGAGGGGTTCGAGCTGCCCCTGCTGATCGGGGGCGCGACCACGTCGCGGACCCACACTGCGGTCAAGATCGAGCCGAACTACCACGGTCCGGTCGTCCACGTCGCCGATGCGTCGCGGGCGGTCGGGGTCGCCGCAGCGCTCGTCGACCGCGATCGTCGAGCGGGTTTCGCGGCCGAGATCCGCGAGGAATACGAGACCGTCCGACGCGAGCGGGGCGCCCGCCAGGAGAAGATCGCCCGACACTCGATCGCCGAGGCGCGCCGGCACCGACTCGCGATCGACTGGAGCAGCGTCGACCCGCCGCACCCGACGTTCCTCGGGGTCCGGACGATCGACGACCATCCACTCGACGACCTGGTCGAGCGGATCGACTGGACCCCGTTCTTCGCGACCTGGGAGCTGAACAGGCGCTATCCCGCGATCCTGTCCGATCCGGTCATCGGCCAGGCGGCGCGGTCGCTCCACGCGGATGCGCTGGCCATGCTCGATCGGATCGTCCGCGAGCGGCGTCTTCGGGCTCGAGCCGTCGTCGGGTTCTGGCCGGCCAACAGCGTCGGCGACGACATCGAGCTGTACACCGACGACCGGCGCGACGGGCTCCTCGGCACGATCCACACTCTCCGCCAGCAGATGGTCAAACCGCCGGGACGGCCGAACCTCGCCCTGGCCGACTTCACGGCTCCTCGTGAGACGGGCCTGCCGGACTTCGTCGGGGCGTTCGCCGTCACCACCGGCCACGGCCTCGACGACCTGGCCGCCGAGTACCGGGCCGCCCACGACGACTACTCGGCCATCCTGGCCAGCGCGCTCGCCGATCGATTGGCCGAGGCCTTCGCCGAACGCCTCCACGAGCTCGTCCGCCGCGAGCTGTGGAAGTACGCACCGGACGAGACGCTGTCGAACGAAGACGTCATCGCGGAGAAGTACCAGGGGATCCGCCCGGCGCCGGGCTACCCGGCCTGTCCCGACCACACCGAGAAGGGCCCACTCTTCGGGTGGCTCGAGGCGCCCGAGCGCGCCGGGATCATCCTCACCGAGTCGTTCGCGATGCTGCCCGGGGCCGCGGTCAGCGGCTACTACTTCTGGCACCCCGAGGCGGCCTACTTCGGCCTGGGGCGGATCGGCCACGATCAACTCGAGGACTACGCTCAGCGCAAGGGCATGACGGTCGAGGTGGCCGCCCGCTGGCTCGCCCCGAACCTCGCCGACGACTGAGCGGGCCGGATCAGCCGGTCAACGGTGGGCAGCGGCTGCGGCGACCAGACGATCAGGAAAGTCCGTGTAGATCGCGTCGACGCCGAGCCCCAGGAGCCGTCGGAACGAGGTGTCGTCGTGTGCGTCCCAGGCGAACACCCGGAGTCCGTGACGATGGACCGCCCGGATCCGGTCGGGCGTCCAGGACCGCCAGCGAAGATTCAGGGCGTCGATCCCGGACGCC
>JBBQJL010000047.1:0-24223 GCA_038325875.1 Candidatus Limnocylindrales bacterium | reverse complement strand
GCTCGACGAGCCGACCAACCATCTCGACGCCGAGTCGGTCGAGTGGCTGGAGCGGTTCCTCGGGGAGTACGCAGGCACCGTCGTCGCGATCACCCACGACCGCTACTTCCTGGACAACGTCGCGAAGTGGATCCTGGAGCTGGACCGCGGCCGCGGGATCCCGTTCTCCGGCAACTACTCCAGCTGGCTCGAGCAGAAGCTGGATCGCCTCTCCCACGAATCGAAGGCCGTCGACGCCCGCCAGCGCACGCTCGCCCGCGAGCTCGCCTGGGTCCGCCTGTCACCGAGAGCGCGCCAATCGAAGGGCAAGGCCCGCCTCAGTGCGTACGAGCAGCTGCTCGCCGAGGCGAACGACGCCAAGAGCGCCGAGCGCGAGCTCGAGATCGCGATCCCGCCCGGGCCGCGCCTGGGTGACACGGTCATCGAGGTCCGGGGCCTGCGCAAGGGGTACGGCGACCGGCTGCTCATCGAGGACCTGACGTTCTCGCTGCCACGGGCGGGGATCGTCGGCATCATCGGCGCAAACGGTGCGGGCAAGACGACCCTGTTCCGGATGCTCGTCGGCCAGGAGCCGCCGGACGGCGGGGCCATCCAGATCGGCGAGACGGTTCAGCTCAGCTACGTCGACCAGAGCCGCGACGCGCTCCGCGCGGACCGCACCGTGTTCGAGGAGATCACCGACGGCGTCGAGGTCGTCAAGGTCGGCAGGCGGGAGATCCCGGCGCGAGCGTACGTGTCCAGCTTCAACTTCCGGGGCACCGACCAGCAGAAGCTCGTCGGCACGCTGTCCGGGGGGGAGCGCAACCGAGTCCACCTGGCCAGGCTGCTCCAGTCGGGCGGAAACGTCCTGCTCCTCGACGAGCCGACCAACGACCTTGACGTCGACACTCTGCGCGCACTGGAGGCCGGCCTCGAGTCCTTCCCGGGCTGCGTCGTCGTGATCAGCCACGACCGCTGGTTCCTCGACCGGATCGCGACCCACATCCTGGCCTTCGAAGGCGACAGCCAGGTGCGCTGGTTCGAAGGCAACGTCAGCGACTACGAGGCCTTCCGCCACAAGGAGCTCGGGACCGCGGCCGACCAGCCACACCGCATCCGCTACAAGCGGCTCGCGGGCTGACGGCCCGCCGGGGCGGGCCGTCCGAAGCCGCCGGCCTGCTCAGCGCCAGCCGGCTCGGGCCTGGTCGGGGTAGAGCCGGACCCGTCGGTAGGGCTCCCGCCCGCGGGAACGCGACACGAGGTTCGCTCGCTCGGCCATCTGGTGCTGGAGCCGCCGGACATAGGCGTTCTGGGGACTCAGCTCGACCGCCTCGGACTGGCGCATGACCAGGTCGATCGCCTCCTCGGTCTCGCGCAGGGCGGCCTCGCGCGGATCGACCTCGAGCGAGAAGATCGAGGTCAGCGAGGCCTCCATCTGGGGGATCGTGTTGCTCTTGAGGACGTAGATCGGCATCGCCCGCTCCTCGGCCTCGCGGAGCATCGGCGTCTTCTGGCGATACTCGCTGCGGAGGGTCATGACCACGTCCGCCTCGTCGACCTCACGGGCCACGACGACCGGCAGCTGGAGCTCCCGGACCGCCTGTTCGAGTCGTTTCCGACTGACCCCGTGGGGCAGCACCCGCAAGGTGGGCAGCGCGCCCGCAGTGTCGACCCGGAGGACGCTCCCGTCCTCGCCGGAATCGGCGGACGCTGCGTTGTCGGACGGAAGGGCCGGCGCGTCGTCGTAGCGCTCGTCGAGCTCGGGATCGAGATCGACCGCGTTGATCGGACCGGTCCCCTCGTCCGCTTTCAAGTCGACGAACGCACGGGCTGCCTGCTCGCGCCACGCCTGCTGGCGCTGCCACTCGCGCGCGTCCCGAGCACGGGGTTCGGGCAGCGGCGTGTCGCCGCGCTCGAGCGGACCTCGATCGGCGATCTCACCGGCCACGAACGGGGCATCGGCGGCCCGGGCGCCCGACCGGATCCGGGCGGGCGTCCCAGACGGCGGGACCGCGAACCGTTCACCCGGCAGCATCCCCAGGGCGCCCTCGGGGGCCCCGGGGTCGACTATCCGGCCGCGCGGGCCGGTCTCCCGCGCGGATCCTCCTCGCGTCTGACGCCATCCGCCGCTGGCACCGGGCCGATAGCCGGCGCGATACCCGGGACCGCCCGGCGAGCCGGTGCCGCCGGGGCCGGCATCGCGATAGCCACCGCCCCGGTACGGTCCATCGCCGCGCCAGCCGGGCTCCATCCGCCACGGTGAGCCGGTCCCGACCAGCCCCGCGAAGCGCTCCGCGCCGAGCTGGTCACGGGGCGACGGGCGCGGGCGCGCCTGGGAGCGATGAACTCCCTCCTCATCGCGCCAGCGCAGCTCCGGAGCGACCGGGTCGCCGCGAAGCATCGCGTCGACGGTGTCGGCGACGTCGCTGTGGACCATCACCCGCTCGCGGTCCTGGATCTCGATGATGACGTCAAAGGTCGGAGGCGCCTTCCGCTCGAGGACGCTCTTCTGGGTACGCCGGCGGCGGGCCTCCTCGTCGCCGAGGGTCACGCTCTGGATCCCGCCGATGAGATCGGACAGGGTCGGATTGAGCATGAGGTTGTCGAGGTTGTTGCCGTGGGCCGTCCCGATGAGCTGCACGCCGCGCTCGGCGATCGTCCGAGCGGCCTGGGCCTCGAGCTCGGTCCCGATCTCGTCGATGACGATGACCTGGGGCATGTGATTCTCGACCGCCTCGATCATCACCTCGTGCTGGAGCGACGGCGTACGGACCTGCATCCGGCGCGCCTTGCCGATGGCCGGGTGAGGGATGTCGCCGTCCCCGGCGATCTCGTTGCTCGTGTCGACCACCACGACGCGCTTGCCCATGTCGTCAGCCAGGACGCGCGCGGCCTCGCGGAGCATCGTCGTCTTGCCGATGCCCGGCCGGCCCATGATCAGGATCGACTTCCCGGTCTCGACGAAGTCGTCGATGATCTCGATCGTGCCATAGACGGCCCGGCCGATCCGGCAGGTCAACCCGACGATCTTGCCGCTCCGGTTGCGGATGGCGCTGATCCGATGGAGGGTCCGCTCGATCCCGGCCCGGTTGTCGTCGCCGAACGTGCCGATGTGCTCCACGACATGGGCGATGTCGGATTCGTCGATCTCTCGCTCGAGGAGGGTCTCCTCGCTGTCCGGGAACCGGGCTTCGGGCCGGCGGCCGAGGTCGAGCACGACCTCGATGAGCGACTCCTTGGCGGGCAGCGCATGGACGGCCGCCACGACCTCCGGCGGGAGCGCCGCCAGGAGCAGCTCGAGGTCGTCCATGGTCTCGCGGTCGATCGGCTTGGGGTTCAACGGTTCCTCCCTGGGGAGCAGGACGGATCCATCATCGGATGGCTGGGACGAGGGCTGGTTCGGCGACCCGGACGACGTTCTCTTTCATCAGCAGGGTGACGGTCGACTCGACGCCGAAGCCGGCATCTTCGAGGCGACGATCGATCGGCGACTCATAGGTCCGAACGGGCGCGATCACCCCATGGTCGCTGCGGCCGCCGTTGCGGGTCCGAGCCGAGATCACCCCCAGACCGTACTCCACCAGCGGCGTCGTGTCCGCATCCGGTCGGGCCAGGATCTTCAGGTAGTGCGGTTGATCCTCCTTGGCCACACCGATCTGGAGGAAGCCGTCGAGCTGGGTCCCGTCCGGACCGCCACCGGGCGCCTCGCGCACGAACGCCTCGACGTCGGCGAAGCGCAGGATCGGGGCGAGGCTCGAGCGGGGCAACCGCCAGCCCGAACCCTGCCGCTCCCAGTCGCCGATCCGGTATGACTCGAGGCGCTGGACCGGCCGCGGTGTGACCTCCGCGTAGAGCCTGGCCAGGGCGATCGCGTCGAGCTGGACGGCTGGCCGGATGAGCGCCTCGGCGGCCTGCTCGTCGGTCCATGGCTCGGGCAACAGGGCGCCCGGCGGACGGAACAGGAGGAGCTCCTCGCCGTACCGCGCGAAGCCGGCCTGCATGAACAGCTCCACGTTGCCGGCCGCATCTGCGCAGGCCACGTGGAAGCGGATCGCCCCGCGCTTGGAGCCGTCGCGCAGGATGTGCTGGACCAGGCGGAACCGGATGTCGCCCGCTTCGGCCAGCCCGATGGCGTCGAGCTCGACGATCGTCCATTCGTCGCGCGGGGTCTCGCGCTCGACCCGGACCAGCCCGGACAGCCCGTCCTCCTCCTCGTAGACGTACAGCAGGTCGTGCGGGCGGAACGCGCCGAGCGGTAGGCGGAACAGGCTGAACACGCCGATCCTGGGGCCGCTCACGGGCAGCCCCAGCGAGCGGGTATCGGCGGCTTCCTGCTGGCACAGCCGTGACAACTCGCCGAGGGCGGCCAGGTCCGTCAACCGAGCTACCCGGACCTTGCCCGAGCGAGCGCTCATTGCTCGGCTCGGGCGGTGCGCCTGGTGGGGTGCGGGCGACGGCCGGAACCTTCGCCAGGATCGTCGTGTTCGGCGGCCATCGTCGCGACGAGCCGATGGAAGCGCGTCTCGCCCGCGAGCTCCGGGTGGAATGCGGTGGCCAGGACATTGCGCTCGCGGACGGCCACGATCCGACCGTCATCGAGCCGGGACAGGACGTCGACCTCGGGGCCGACGTCGTCGATGACCGGGGCCCGGATGAACACGCCGTGGACCGGGCCGTCGCCGAGGATCGGGACCGCGACGTCCGCCTCGAACGAGTCGAGCTGCCGGCCGAACGCGTTCCGTTCGACGCTGACGTCGAGCAGCCCGAGCACCGGCTGCTCGTCACCGACGATCTGTCGGGCGAGCAGGATCATCCCGGCACAGGTCCCGAACACGGGCGCGCCAGAGGCTGCCAGGTCGAGGATCGGCCCTCGCAGTCCCCAGCGATCGATGAGCTTGCGCATCGTCGTGCTCTCGCCGCCGGGCAGGATCAGGCCGCTGAGACCGACGAGGTCGGCGGGCAGCCGGACCTCGACGGGTTCCACGCCGATCGCGCTCAGGACGCGTACATGCTCGATGAAGGCGCCCTGGACCGCGAGCACGCCGATCTTCATCGGTCTGAGGCCTACCAGCCCCGGACGGCGAGCCGCTCCCCCTCGGGGATCTGCTCCATGGCGATCCCGCGCATCGCTGCGCCGAGACCCTTGCTGACCTCGGCGATGATCTTGGGGTTGTCGAAGTGGGTCGTGGCCTGGACGATCGCATTCGCCATCCGGGCCGGGTCCTCGCTCTTGAAGATACCCGAGCCGACGAACACGCCTTCGGCTCCGAGCTGCATCGCGAGGGCCGCGTCCGCCGGGGTGGCGATCCCGCCGGCGACGAAGTTGACGACCGGCAGCTTGCCCTCGGCGGCGACGCCGCGAACGAGATCGAGCGGGGCGGCCAGCTCCTTGGCCGCGGCAAACAGCTCGTCGTCGCGCATCCCCTGGAGGCGTCGAATCTCGGCGTTGACCGTCCGGATGTGGCGAACCGCCTCGACGATGTTGCCTGTCCCTGCCTCGCCCTTGGTCCGCATCATCGCGGCGCCCTCGCTGATCCGGCGGAGCGCCTCGCCGAGGTTACGCGAGCCGCACACGAACGGGACCTTGAAGGCGTGCTTGTCGATGTGGTTCTCCTCGTCGGCCGGGGTGAGGACCTCCGACTCGTCGATGTAGTCGACGCCGAGCGCCTCGAGGACCTGGGCCTCGACGAAGTGGCCGATCCGGGCCTTGGCCATGACCGGGATCGAGACCGCCTCCATGATCCCGACGATCATCGACGGATCCGACATCCGGGCGACCCCGCCGCTGGTCCGGATGTCGCTCGGGACACGCTCCAGGGCCATCACCGCGACGGCGCCGGCATCCTCGGCGATCTTGGCCTGATCGGGCGTGACGACATCCATGATGACGCCGCCCTTGAGCATCTGGGCGAGGCCCTTCTTGGTGACCCAGGTGGAGGTCTCGACAGTCATGATCTGGTTGATCCTCAGGTCTGGCGCGGAGGTCAGCCGGCCGGCCGGCCCCGGGGTCCTCGCCCGTTCGAGCCGCTCGGATCGCCTCGCGTCACTCCGATTATCGCACGCCAAGCGTGGGATTCCGAGTCCGACCCTCGGCCAGGACCGATGTGCGGGCCGTTCGCGGTCTCCGTCCCGCCAGCTGATGAGGGCGCGGCCCACGCCACACCCGAACGTGCCGGGCCAGAGTGCCTGATGGACTGCTGGTCGAGTCACTCCTCGCGGCATGTTCATCAGGTCGGGCGGCGACTGTGATCCCGACCCGTCCCGGCGGAGCAGCTACGGAACGTCCTCCCATCCTTCGCGGTCGTCCCGTCCGTTGGTTGCCGGGCCCCTCCGGACCGTAGCGGGCGGGAGCTCGGGTCCATCGCGAAGCGCTCCCGCCAGCATCTGCCTGACCGACTCGAGATCGTCCGGCCCGCTGGAATCGGGCCAGCCCGTGACTTCTTCGATGGCCCAGCGCGCCCACTCGGCACGAAGCCGCGCCCATCGGTCGAGGAGCACCCAGAACAGGGCGTTGACGTGGATCCGCTCGGGGAATGGGCCGCCGCCTTCTACGTAGTCGAGGGCGATCGCGCGCCACGGTGTCGTGGTCGCCTCAGCCTCCTCGCCGAATCGCCGAAGATGCTCGATCAGGACCTCTGGAGGGACGTAGTTCCCGAACAGCACCTTGACCATCGTCTCCGACTCGAGCAGGGTCGGCGCCGCGGGGGTGGCCAGCCAGGCCTCGAGGGCGCTCCGTCCGGCAGGAGTGATCGAGTATTCCGTCCGAGCCCGACGACCTACGAGGCGTCGATCCACTGTAGCGTACCCTGCCGCCACCAGCTTCGCCGGTTCCTTGTAGAGGTTGCTCTCGGCTCTCGGCCAGACGAGGTGGACCGCCCGGCTCATCTGCTTCGTGAGCTCGTAGGTCGACCAGGGCTTGATCGCCAACAAGCCCAAGATCGCGTACGAGGTCCCTGACAGTCGCTGCATCTGAACCCTTGACACTTACTCCAGACAGGAGTATCAATGATATACTCCACACAGGAGTATACACACCCCGCCGAGGGCAACGATGGAGACGATGATCCGGCTGCTTGTTCGACCGATCGAGGCCTCCGAGATCGATGTCACCCGAGAGGTGATCCGGGCGGCGAACGAGGAGTTCCGAGGGACGCTACCCGATTCGTTCTTCCGCTCGTATCTCGCCAGCGCGATCGATGTCGAGGGCCGGCGGACCGCTGGCAGCGTGCTCGTGGCCGAGCTCGACGGCAGGGTGGTCGGCTCGATCACCCACTACAACGATGCCAATGACGAGGGGATGCCGGTTGTCTTCCCGCCCGGGACCGCCGGGTTGCGGGCGACGGCGGTGCTGCCCGAGGCTCGCGGGGTCGGTGTCGGCCGGCGCCTGGTCGAGGCGTGTTGCGACCTTGGATCGACCCAGGGATCGAGCGCGATCGCGCTCCACACGGCCGCGTTCATGACCTCGGCCATCGTGCTCTATGTGCGAACCGGCTTCGTCCGGTGGCCGCAGCACGACTACCGGGCGACCGACTTCTTCCGGGGCGGACCCGCCCAGGACGTGGTCGCGACGGCGTACCTGCGCGATCTCCCGTGATCCTCGGACTTGGCGGTCTGATGAACGCGTTCGGCCGACTCGCGCGCGTCGATGCAGCGCCGCCGGCAGCCGGGGTGCTCAGGCCGAAACCCAAGCTGCGGAGACCCGATCCGAGCCCGATCGGGACGGCGGCAGCCAGCAAGTGGATCGGGCTGACGAGCGGCGCCCGACTGCGCTATGCCCCGACCTCCGCTCTACCGGCCGACCGTCCGGACCACCCCTGACATCAGCTTCGTGGCACGGCGAGCACCGGTCGGTGAGAGACGGCTGAGGCCGTTGACCAGCGACACGACGTCGTCGTCCGGCAGCTCGGCCACGAGCCGGACCAGGCGGAGGAGCGTCTCGTCGGGCAGCTTCGCCAGCAGGCCGAGGATCCGCTCGAGCTCGGCCGGCTCGACCGCCGGGACGATCCCGATCGCTCGATCGAACGTCCGGACGAACCCCAGGAACGTCCCGAGCCACACCTGCAGGCGAGCCAGCTCGTGGTCGTCAGGATCCGTGGCGGCGGCGGCTTCGGCGTCGCGCAGAGTCGTCTCGAGGACGGCCACGATGGGGTCGCCCTCGAGCGCCTTGCGATGGGCGATGACCCGCGAGAACCAGACGAAGTGGTCGTCGACCGCGAGATAGGCCGTGCCCGCCGGTCCGCGACGCCCGACCCGTCGCGCCCCGGCGACTTTCGCGACGACACCCCAGCCGACCGCCGAATCGAGCGCCAGGCTGGCCGCCCGGTGTGACAGCCCGAGCGCCTCGCGGACTTCGCGTTCGGTCAGCGGCTCGCCGCGCGCCATCAGATAGGCGTGGACCCGGGCGATCGCCGGGGCGACGCCCCACGACGCACCCATCTCGCCCCAGGCATCGGCCAGCTCGATCCGGATCGCCTCGGCGCTGGTGGTCGCCTCGGAGCCGGATCCGCGCAGTCGAGGATCCCCGTCCGTCGTCATTACTTGCACCTTGACAGTAGCCTGTTCAGGGAGATCGTACGCCTCGTCTCGCATGGTCACCCCTGCCGATCGATCTCCTCTCGAACAGCTCCGAGGATCTCGAGCTCGATCAAGTCCTTGGGGCGACCAGCGGCGCGCTTCATCGCGATCAGATCGTCGAGGCCGGCGACCCTGACCTCGACGCCGAGGAACTCAACGGCGATGGACCGCTCGACGAGCTGCTCGAAGTCGAGTCGCGGATCCGGGTGGGCCACAAGGTCGAGGTCGCCGAATCGGGTCGACAGCGTGAAAACGTCGCCCGCGCGCAAGGCGCGATGGTCGATCGGCGCCTGAACGCCTTCGACGAAACCGCGCCGGACGGCTGCCAGCGAGCCCAGGGCGCCACTCAGTCGATGGAGATTGACGCCGTCGAGCGCGAAGCAGATGTCGACATCCCCGGTCAGGGACGGCGATCCGTGGACCTGCGCAGCGAGCCCGCCGATCAGGACGAACCGAACGTCTGCGTCGAGCAGGGTCTTGAGGATCTGGTCCGCTCTCAGGAGCGGATGTTCGCTCACTCGGCGACCCGGCGGATGGATCGACGCAGTTCGACGAAGTGCTGATCGTTGGCGATCGCCACGGTCAGTCGCTCCGACGGCGGAAGGCGAAGCAGCTGGTCGATCTGCGTCCGATCCACGCCGATGCCCAGGCGGGGCAGGTGCTCGAGGCCGAACCCGCAGCCTTCGAGGAGGCGGTCCAGCGTCCCGACCCGTGGGTCGGCCCGACCAGCCTCGATCCGGGCGATCGTCTCCTGCGGAATACGGACCTTGGCCGCCAGCTGACGTTGGGTGAGCCCGGCTCGGCGACGGGCGTGACGGAGCATCCGACCGGCCATCGACATGTTCGTCTCCATTCGTCTTGATGACGTTGTCATCATCAACTCCGGGGCATCAGTCGTCAAGCGGCGGCCGGTATCATCGGGGTCATGCCCGTCCTCCACAGTCGGCTCGACCCAGCGAGCGCCGACGCGCGCGCCAACGTCGAGGCGATGGAGACGCTCGTCGCCGACCTCCGGGCGCGCCAGGACGCCGTGGCACGGCGCGGGGCCGGCGGCGATGACGCCTCGATCGCCCGCCATCGGGAACGAGGCAAGCTCCCCGTCCGCGAGCGGATCGACCGCCTCCTCGACCCCGGGAGCGCGTTCCTCGAGCTCAGCCCGCTGGCCGCCGGCGGGATGTACGACGACGAAGCACCGAGCGCCGGGATCGTCACCGGCATCGGCCGCGTGGACGGCACCACCTGCGTCATCGTCGCCAACTACGCGACCGTGAAAGGCGGGACGTACTTCCCGATCACGGTCAAGAAGCACCTGCGGGCGCAGGAGATCGCTCTGGAGAACCAGCTGCCCTGCGTCTACCTGGTCGACAGCGGCGGCGCGTATCTCCCGCTCCAGGCCGAGGTCTTTCCCGACCGCGAGCATTTCGGCCGGATCTTCTACAACCAGGCGCGGCTGTCGGCGGCCGGGATCCCCCAGATCGCCCTGGTCATGGGCTCGTCGACCGCCGGCGGCGCATACGTCCCCGCGATGAGCGACGAGACCGTGATCGTCCGCGGCACGGGCACGATCTTCCTCGGCGGACCGCCGCTCGTGAAGGCGGCGACCGGTGAGGATGTCACGGCCGAGGAGCTCGGCGGGGCCGACGTCCACACGAGGGTCAGCGGGGTCGCCGACCACGAGGCGCTCGACGATGAGCACGCCCTGGCGCTGGGCCGGTCGATCGTCGCCAACCTGAACCGGCGGACGCCCGAACCACCGTGGGATCGGCACGAGCCGGAGCCACCCGCGGTCGCGCCGGAGGGCGACCCCGACGCCGGCAGCGCCCACCTCTACGCGGCGCTCCCGACCGACCTCCGCCGACCCCTGGCCATTCGCGAGATCATCGCCCGGCTGGTCGACGGCAGCCGCTTCCACGAGTTCAAGCCGCTCTACGGCGAGACGCTCGTCACGGGCTTCGCCCACATCGATGGCTGGCCGATCGGGATCGTCGCCAACGATGGCATCCTGTTCTCGGCGTCGGCCCTCAAGGGCGCCCATTTCGTGGAGCTGTGCGCCCAGCGTCGGATCCCGCTCGTGTTCCTCCAGAACATCACCGGATTCATGGTCGGTCGCGAGTATGAGGCCGGGGGCATCGCCAAGGACGGCGCCAAGATGGTCATGGCGGTCGCCTGTGCCGAGGTGCCCAAGTTCACGGTCGTGGTGGGCGGCAGCTTCGGGGCCGGCAACTACGCGATGGCGGGGCGGGCGTATGGCCCGCGCTTCCTGTGGTCCTGGCCGAACTCGCGGATCTCGGTCATGGGCGGTCCCCAGGCGGCCCGTGTCCTATCGTCGGTCCGGGGCGAGTTCCCCAGCGACGCCGAGCGTGACGCATTCGAGGCGCCGATCCTCGAGCGCTACGAAGCCGAGGGCAGCCCGTACTTCGCCACTGCCCGGCTGTGGGACGACGGCGTCATCGACCCGCTCGACACCCGGCGCGTCCTTGCCCTGGGGATCGCCGCCGCCCTCCATGCCCCCATCCCGGAGACGCGCTTCGGCGTCTTCCGGATGTGACCGTCCCGTGCTCGGGGCGGCCGTCCGTGGCGTCCGGTAGCATCCGGCCGTGACCCACGTCAGTCGCCTGTCGATCGCCCCGGTCCGGAGCCTCGGTCTCGAACACCCCGACGAGATCCGGGTCACCGACCTCGGCGTCCTCGAGGACCGGCGCTTCTTCCTGGCCGACGAGGCCAACTGCCTGGTCGACCGCCTGGTCATCCCCGAGCTGGTCCAGATCGCGACGCACACCGACCCCGACGCCACGGCCCTGCGGATGACCTTTCCCGAAGGTCGGACCATCGAGGACGAGGTCCGGCTCGGGGAGCCGATCGTGACCCCGATCCACGGACGCTCCGGCGTGGGACATGTCGTGGATGGACCCTGGGCAGAGGCGCTGTCCGCGTTCTGCGCTCGCCCGATCACGCTCGTCCGCTGCGACGACCCCGCCGGCACCCGACGCGGCAACCCGACCAGCCTCGTGTCTGATGGATCCCTCGCCGAGCTCGCCCGGCAGATCGGTGTTGCCTCGGTCGACGCTCGCCGGTTCCGGATGCTCATCGAGCTGGCCGGCGCCGAGCCCCACGAGGAGGACACCTGGATCGGTCGGCGGGTCACCGTCGGCGGGGCGATCCTGGCGATCACCAAGCCAGATGCACGCTGCGCGATCACCACGCAGGACCCCGACACCGGCGTCCGCGACCTCGACACGCTGCGGACGCTGATCGCCTATCGCGGCCTGCGCGAGGGCAAGTACGCGGACTTCGGCGTCCTCGGGGAAGTGGACCAGCCGGGCGCGATCCGGGTCGGCGACGAGGCTCGCGTCGTCCCCTGACCACGGCGCTCGGCGGACGACGTGGATCCCTCTGCCCTGACCGGACACCCCTCCTGACCACTGGCCGACACCGAGCCCTTGCGGCCGTTCGTACACTCTGTCACGTCCTGGTCAGCTCGCGGAGGACCACGTGACCCAACCACGCGACCCCACCGCATCCGAGGCGGAGATCACGCTCGAGCCTGCGAGCTCCCCGGCGGCCCCCGAGACGGAACTCCGCACGTTCCTGATCGCCGACATCCGTGGCTACACGACGTACACCCGGGAGCGCGGCGATGAGGCCGGAGCGGCCCTCGCGTCGCGCTTTGCGGAACTCGTCGGTGAGGTCGTGACAGCCCGCGACGGGTTCCTCCTCGAGCTGCGCGGCGACGAGGCGCTGGTCGTGTTCGTGTCGGCGCGCAAGGCCCTCCGTGCCGCGATCGACCTCCAGGCGAGGTTCATCGAGGCCGAGTTGCCGCGCGGCGTCGGGATCGGGCTCGACGCCGGCGAGGCGATCCCGGTCGGCGACGGCTACCGCGGGACCGCCCTCAACCTGGCCGCGCGACTGTGCGCCCAGGCCGCCTCCGGCGAGACACTCGCGTCCGAGGCGGTCATCCACCTCGCGGCGAAGATGGACGGAATCAGCTACGTCGACCCGCGCTCGCTCAAGCTGAAGGGCTACGAGGACTCGGTCCGGGCGGTCGTGGTCGTGCCGTCGGACCGGGCCAAGGGTCGTCGCCTCGCGTCGGGCAACGGCTCGCGCGGAACGGACCGGCGGCGCTATGCCGTGGCCGGGGTCGCGGTGGTGGTCGTCGCCCTGCTGGCCGGCGTCCTGGGCAGCGGCCTCGTCGACCGTGGAGGCTCGGCGACCCCGACCGGCGCCGCGACCCCCTCCAGCGCGGCAGTGGCGTCGCCGGTGGGCTCACCCGGCGCCTCCCCCGACCCGCTGGGCGGAGTCGAGCTACCCGTCCTCGCCTTCTTCGACGCCGCGTCCGGCGCCCTCAAGGCGACGACGCCCCTGAAGGCACCGACCAACGTCTCGTTCTTCAGCAACGGCTCGTTCTGGAGCCTCGGCGACAACCCGAGGGCGCTCAACCGGATCGACCCGGCCTCGCACGAGATCGCCCAGTCGATCCCGATCCCCGCGCTCGAGGCGCGCGGCTATACGCTCGACAGCGATTCGATCTGGATCACCGACGGCGCGGGTCCCCACGTGATCCGGATCGACCAGCGGACCGGCGTCGTCCAGACCTTTCCGATCGGCAAGGACCCCAAGGATCTCGAGCCGGGGTCGGACGTAGTGGTCGGCGGCGGCTCGGTCTGGATCTCGCGACTCGGAGACAACCCGGAGATCGTGCGCCTCGACCCAGAGACCGGCAAGGTGCAGGCGCGGATCCCGGACATCGAGGCGTTCACCCTCAACTTCGGTGGCGACGCCCTGTGGTACGCGACGGGCGAACGGATCGGCAGGATCGACTCGGCCACCAACACCGTGAGCTTCGATCCGGTCCTCCTTGTTCCGAACGGGAACCTCGGCAACATCGCCTTCGGCGACGACGACGCCTGGGTGGCCGAGTCGAGCACCGGTCACGTCTGGCGGATCGACCGAAGCGGCCGACAGTCGAGCGTGACGCTGCCGGCCGGCGTCGGCGAGCTGTCGTCGACGAGCGACACCATGTGGGCGTCGAATGCCAACAACGGCAACGTCGTCGGGATCGACCTCGTGACCGGCGAGCAGGATCGCGAGATCGACACCGGCCACGCGACGATCTCCGTCGTCGCCGGTGGCGACCAGATCATGATGGCGGTCGGTCCGACCGCGGACGAGACGATCGCCGGTCTGGACGGTATGGTCCTGACGGTCGCCACCTCCGGCGCGCCCTGGTCCGATCCGTCCCCCGACCCGGCGATGAACTGGGATGACCAGGTTCGGCAGGTGCTCTACATCACCTGCGTTGGACTGGTCAACTACCCGGACAAGCCCGCGCCCGACGGCTGGAACCTCGAGCCGGAGGTCGCAGCCGCGATGCCGACGATCAGCCCTGACGGCCGGACGTACACGTTCACCATCAAGCCAGGGTTCATGTTCTCGCCGCCGTCCAACGAGCCGGTGACGGCCGAGACGTTCAGGGCGACGATCGAGCGGGCGCTGTCGCCCATCCTCGATGACGGGAGCCCGGGGCCGCGCTACTTCAGCGACATCGTCGGAGTGACGGAGTACCGGGCGGGGAAGGCCGATCATGTCAGCGGGCTGGCGGCCTCCGGCGACCAGCTGACCATCACCCTCAAGGCAACCGCGCCCGATCTGCTCGATCGCCTCGCGATGCCGTTCACCTGCCCGGTCCCGGCCAGGACCCCGGTGCTCCTGAGCGGCCTCGATCCCGATCCACCGATCAGCGGGGCCGGACCCTACTACCTGGCCGCCGCCGGTCGGCACTCTCATCTCACGTCGCGACTGATCGTGCTCAAGAAGAACCCGAACTACCACGGACCGCGGCCACAGCCGTTCGACAACATCGTGATCAAGACCAAGAGCTCGACATCCTCGTCGATCTCCCAGGTCCGGAGCGGGACGATCGACGCGGCGATGCTCGATCGGTCGCAGGCCGTCTCCAACCCGAGCAGCACGATCGCCGCGGAATGGGGCCCCGGCAGCCCGAGTGCGGCAGCCGGCGATCAGCGCTGGTTCGGCGCGTCGCGCTTCGACGTGAGCTTCGTCGCCCTGAACCCGACAGGTCCGGCGTTCCGCGACCCGGACATCCGGCGCGCCGTCTCGCTCGCCCTCGACCGGGTCGCCCTGATCAAGGCCTGGAACGATGCGCCGGGTGCCGAGCTGCTCGCGCCGAGCGTCCGGGGGACCGCCGGTGGGGACGCCGCAGTGCCGCCGCCTGATCTCGACGCCGCCCGAGCCCTGCTGAAGGGCCGGACGCCGACGGTCACCCTGAGGGGCGTCCCGGCGGACTGGCAGTGCGCCGGTTGCACCGATGTCGAGACGGCCATCGTCGGCCAGCTCCAGGCGATCGGGGTGAAGGTCAAGGTCCGCCGTGCGGACGATCCGATCGGCAGCGCGGTCAAGCCCGATAGCGGGATCGACATGCTCTACTGGGGGATCGGGACCGACTACCCCGATCCGGTGGCCCAGATCGGCGGTCTGGCAGACAATGCCTGGCTGGGCAAGGCGAACCTCCACGAGCTCGATCGGCTCGGGAGCCTCAGCGGTCAGGCCCGGGTCGACGGCGCGGCGGCGCTCGCCAAGTCGCTTGTCAACGAGCAGGCGATCGTTCTGCCCTACGGCCACTCGGTCTATCCCTTCATCGTGGCCGAGCAGATCAGCTGCGGCTTCGTCCAGCCGGCGATCGGCGCGGTCGACCTGCTCAGCCTGTGCGTCAAGGACGGCTCGACGCCGGCGCCGGCGCCGTCTCCGTCGCCGTAGGCCGGCGGGTCACTCGCCCCGGATGGTGAACCGGCAGCCGATCGCTTCGACCTCGCGTGGCCGCAGCGGGACACTCGACACGACAAGATGGATCGTGACCGGATCGAGAGCGGGCTCGGCGCCACGCCGATAGCGGATGGTCTGGCGGCCGATCGCGGCGTCGCGAGCGCCGTGGCCCGCCAGCGACGGGCGGAACGGCCCGACTCCTACGGTCCGCAGCACCCGGAGCCCGACCGCCCCGGGGTCGTCGACGGCGATCTCGAGCGTTTCGATGCGGACGGGGCCGCCGAGCGGGTGGACCTGCGTCGCGCGTTGAGCCCGGTCGGACGGCGACCACTCAGCACCCGCGGGATCGTGCTCGATGAGGAATGGCGGGTCACCTCGGTCGAGCGTCGGAGGCACGGCTAGCGTCCAGCGGACGACCCGACCGTCGGGCCGGACCCGTTCGCCCGAGCGCACGTCACCCAGCGTCGAGCCACCCGTCCGTAACCGGTCGACATCGGTCGCGATCGCATCGCTCGCCACCGCCCACGTCGCCAGGCCGCCGCCGCCGTCGAGCGCCCGGGCGGTCGGCGCGCCGACCCACGACTGCTCGGCCAGCGAACGATCGAAGAGACCGATCAGCTCGAGATAGGTGTCGCCTAGCCAGACGAGGCGATTGAACGTCCCGAGCACGTCGTGCTGCCCGCCGTCTCCCGCCCGAAGTCCGATCCGCTCTTCGAGCTCACGGGCCGCGGCGTCCGGGTCCGCGCAGGCGATGACGAGGTGATCGATTCCCAGGAGCATGTCCCCAGCCTAGCGCCGAGCGCCCCGACCGACCGCGTACCATGCGCGGGTGAGTGAGCGACTGCGCGTCGAGCGGAGCGGTCCCGGCGGGGTCGTCGCCCGGGTGATCCTCGCCCGACCGGAGGTCCATAACGCGCTGGACGCGAGCCTCATCGCCAGCCTGCGCTCGACGTTCACCACCCTCGGCCGCGAGGAGGCGACGACGCTCCGGGCGATCGTCCTGGCCGGCGACGGGCCGTCGTTCTGCGCGGGCGCCGATGTGACCTGGATGCGCGCCGCGATGATGCTTGACGTCGAGGCTAACGAGCAGGACGCGATGGCCGCGGCCGAGATGTTCGAGGCGATCGACAGCTGCCCCGTGCCGCTGATCGCCCGGGTCCACGGCGCCGCGCTCGGCGGCGGGATGGGCCTGTGCGCGGTCAGCGATCTGGTCGTCGCCGAGAGCGGCACGCGGTTCGGCTTCACCGAGACACGGATGGGCATCCTCCCGGCGATGATCTCGCCGTTCGTCATCGCCAAGATCGGCGAGACCAACGCTCGGGCGCTCTTCCCGGGTGGCCGTCGGTTCGATGCCGTCCGGGCGCAGCGGATCGGGCTGGTCCACGAAGTGGTCGAGGGTGAGGCGGCGCTCGATGCGGCGGTCGACGCCGCCGTCAGCGATCTCCTGGCAGCCGGGCCGACAGCCGCCCGAGCGGCCAAGGCCATCGTCCGCGAAGTCCGTGGCTTGCCCCATGGCTCGTCGAAGTGGCACACCGCTCGCATCATCGCCCGACAACGCCGAAGCGCCGAAGCGCAGGAAGGCTTCCGCGCCTTCACCGAGAAGCGGCCACCTGCCTGGGCCCCCGACCCCGACGACCGATCCCAACCCTGACACCGACGTCGGCTTTGGGACGCCGACCCTCCGTCGCCGACCCTCCGTCGCCGACCCGCCGATGCCCGCCCCTCCGACCGATGCGGCGACTCGCATCACGGACGGACCCCGCTTGCGCCGCGGACGACCAAACGCGACAATCGCGCCATGACCGACCGTCGCGAGCTGAGTCCGAGCGAGGTGGCCGCCCGCCTCGGCACCTCCACTCGCACCGTCCAACGCTGGATCGCGCGGGGCATCCTCCCGGCCCGGAGGCTCGGCGACCGCTGGCGAGTCGCGTTTGACGCGTTAGACGCGTTCGAAGCGACGACCGAACCACCCGCCGAGCGCGACGCGCACGCCACGCACGCCACGCACGCCGCCCCACCCGTGCCCTCGCAGATCCGGTCCGTCTTCGTGGCGAATCGCGGCGAGATCGCGGCGCGCATCCGCCGGACGGGCGACCGACTGGGGATCCGGATCGCCGTCCCGGGCGAGGGCACCGAGCCGCTCGTCGACCTGCTCGACCCCGACGCGATCATCCGGGCAGCCCGGCACGCAGGAGCCGACGCGATCCACCCCGGCTTCGGGTTCCTGAGCGAGAACGCGAGGTTCGCCCAGCGCGTGGTCGATGCCGGGCTGATCTGGATCGGCCCTCCGGCCGCCGCCATCCGGGCGATGGGCGACAAGGCGGCAGCGCGCCAGCTCGCCCAGAGTCTCGGCATTCCGGTCGTCCGAGGCTACGACGGCGCCGACCAGTCGAACGCCGCGATCGCCGCCGCCGCCCACGCCATCGGAGTCCCGCTCATCGTCAAGCCCGCTGCCGGCGGCGGCGGCAAGGGGATGCGCGTCGTGACCGAACTGGCAGGCATGGCGGACGCCCTCGCGTCGGCGCGTCGTGAGGCGACCGCGGCGTTCGCCGACGACCGGGTCATCCTCGAGCGCTACCTCGAGGGGCCCCGCCACGTCGAGATCCAGGTCCTGTTCGACGCCCACGGTCAGGGCGTCCATCTCGGCGAGCGCGACTGCTCGATCCAACGGCGCCACCAGAAGATCCTCGAGGAGACGCCGTCGCCCGCCGTCGACGCGGACCTTCGCCGTCGGCTCGGTGACGCCGCGCTCGCGCTGGCGGGCGCAGTCGGCTACGTCAGCGCCGGGACCTGCGAGTTTCTCGTCCATGACGACGGCTACTTCTTCCTCGAGATGAACACCAGGCTCCAGGTCGAGCACCCGGTCACCGAGATGGCGACCGGCCGCGATCTGGTCGCGGATCAGCTCAGGATCGCGGGCGGGGCGCCGCTCGGCATCAGCCAGGCGGAGGTCGATGCCGTGCTGGCCCGCGGGATCCACGGTGTGGAGGTCCGGCTGTACGCCGAGGACCCGGATGTCGGGTTCCTGCCGGCAACGGGGCGCGTCGAGGCGCTCCGTTGGCCGAGCGACCCGAGCGGTCTGGTCCGGGTCGACACGGGAATCGAGCCCGGCTCCGTCGTCGACCCGCGGTTCGACCCGATGCTGGCCAAGATCGTTGTCGCCGACCCGGACCGCCGTTCGGCCTTCAAGCGGCTGGCGGCTGCCCTTGACGACACCGTCGTCCTCGGCCTGACGACCAACCTGCGCTTCCTGCGCTGGCTCGTCCGACAACCCATCGTCCTCGACGGCGATGCCCGGATCGACACCCTCGAGCAGATCTGGCCACCATCGACCACCGCCGACGCCGTCGCCGACGGAGACGCGACCGGACCGCCCGACGACGCCTGGGCCGTCGCGGCACGCCTCCTCGCCCAAGACGCCCTTCGCGACCCCTGGGCGGGCGGCTGGCGGCTCAATGCGCCGCCCCGGCTTCGTCTCGCCGCGGAGGACGGCACACAGCGCATGGTCGTGGTCCCGGCCCCCGACGTCCAGTCGACTCGCTGGGCGGTGCTCGCCTCGGACGGGATCGCGCATGTCGACGTCGACGGGCGAAGCTTCGCCTTCGAACCGGCTCCCGCCCCGGACGTGGATCGCGCCATCCGAATCGCCGCGGTCCGACACGGCGGTGGAGCAGAGGAGGTCCCGGCGCCGATGCCGGGCGCGGTCCTGGCAGTCCACGTGACCGCCGGGGCGACCGTCGCGATCGGCGATCCGCTCGTGACCCTTGAGGCGATGAAGATGGAGCACATCGTGACCGCGGCCCGCCCGGGGATCGTCAGCGAGGTCAGGGTGCAGGCCGGCGGCCAGGTCCGCCGCGGCCAGATCCTGGTGATCCTGGGGTGACCGACGGGTCGGCGCACGCTACGCTCCACAGGTACGAAGGAGGTTCCGTGACCAAGACCCTGCCGGCCACTCGCGAGGAGCTGCTCGTCCTTCATGCCGGGGCTCGCCGTCGACGCGCGGCGGCGCCGCTCGGCGGCGACGACTACCGGGCCGCCTGCGAGGACATCGCCACGATCGAGGTCCGGATCGCCGAGATCGAGATCGCCGCTGGCGCGGGGACGAAGAAGAGCTGAGGCCGATCCGATGACCGACGGCCCCGCGATCGACATGGACCGGCACGTCCGGATCTACGAGGTCGGGCCGCGCGACGGCCTCCAGAACGAGGCGACCGAGGTCCCCACGGCGGCCAAGGTCCGCTTCGTCGAGCTGCTCGTGGCCGCCGGGCTGCGCGAGATCGAGGCCACCAGCTTCGTCAAGCCGCGCTCGATCCCCCAGCTGGCCGATGCGGACGAGCTGCTGCCGGCTCTGCCTGACGTCACCGGCGTGCGCTACCCGGTACTCGTCCCGAACTTGCGCGGGATGGCCCGCGCGGAGGCCGCCGGAGCGGATGCGCTGGCCGTCTTCACCGCCACGACCGATGCCTTCACCGAGCACAACATAGGGATGACCGTGACCGACTCACTCGATGCGTTCGCGCCGGTGCTCGAACGTGCCGGTGAGCTCGGCTGGTGGCGGCGCGCATACGTGTCGACCGCGTTCGGCTGCCCATACACCGGTCGGGTCGATCCGTCCCGCGCGCTGGAGCTGGCGGTCGAGCTGTTCGAGCTGGGTGCCGACGAGGTCTGCTTCGGGGACACCATCGGGGTCGCCGTCCCGGCCAAGGTCACCGAGCTGGTCGTTCACGCGATCGAGGCCGGACTCCATCTCGACCGGCTCGCCTTCCACTTCCACGACACGCGGGGGACGGCGCTGGCCAACGTGTCGGCCGGACTGGCCGCCGGGATCCGCTGCTTCGATGCCTCGACCGGGGGCACGGGCGGCTGTCCGTATGCCCCGGGAGCGGCTGGCAACCTCGCCACGGAGGACCTCGTCTACCTGCTCGACGCGGAGGGCTGGCGGCACGGGGTGAAGCTCGATCGCGTCCTCGAGGCGGCCCGGTTCATGGCCGAACAGCTGGGCCGGCCGCTGACCACCAAGGTCGGTCAGGCCGGCGGATGGGATCCGATGAGCGGAGGGTCGACCGGACTGGCCTGAGCAGCGCTTGGGCGACGACTCGACCAGATGCACGGCGCCCACGTGCGCTCCTGCTATCCTGCCGTGGCCATGGACGGTGTCGTTCTCGTCCTGAACCAGAACTACGAGCCGCTCAACGTCTGCAATCTGCCGCGCGCCTTCCGCCTGCTGTTCGGTGAGAAGGCCGAGGTCGTCGAGTACGACCACCAGATGATCCGGACGCCGCGGACGGAGTTCCGCGCCCCGTCGGTCATCCGCATCCAGCACCACGTCCGGCGGCCGCGGCCCCGGGTCAAGCTGACCCGGCGCGAGATCTTCGCCCGCGACGACCACCGCTGCCAGTACTGCGGACGCCAGTCGAACGACCTGACCCTGGATCATGTCGTGCCGCGTCACCGCGGCGGCGGGCACACCTGGGAGAACCTCGTCGCGGCGTGCAAGACGTGCAACCACCGCAAGGGCGGCAAGCTGCTCGAGGAAGCGCGGATCCGGCTCGTTCGGGCGCCGTTCGAGCCGCGCAGCGACGTCTACTCGCTGTTCACGCCGTACCTCATCGACGCGAGGAACGAGGCATGGCGGGACTACCTCTTCCTCGGCCGCAACTAGCCGAGGCGATCCCGGCCGACGTCGTCGAGGTGATCGAGGCGCTCCGGGCGGGTGGCCATGCCGGATACGTCGTGGGCGGCTCGCTCCGCGACGTGGTGCTTGGCCGCGCGCCGCACGACTGGGACCTGGCCACCGACGCCCGCCCGGAGCGGATCCTCGAGCTGTTCCCGGCGGCCGTCTACGAGAACGCCTTCGGGACGGTAGCCGTGCGCCATGCCAGCCAGACCTTCGAGATCACGACCTTCCGGCGCGACCACGACTACGCCGACTTCCGGCGACCCCATCGGGTCGAGTTTGGCGACACGATCGAGGTCGACCTCGCCCGGCGCGACTTCACGGTCAATGCGATGGCCTGGGGCGGGACGCCGGCGAGCCCGGCGGCGGCGAGCTCGGCCTTCGACCTCGTCGATCCGTACGGCGGCCAGACGGATCTGGCGGCACGGATCCTGCGCGCCGTCGGCGACCCGGCCGAGCGCTTCGGCGAGGATGCGCTCCGGATGATCCGGGCCGTCCGCCTGTCGGCCGTCCTCGGGTTCGCCATCGAGGCCGACACCCTGTCGGCGATCACGACGCGAGCCGAGCTCGTCCGGCACCTGTCCGGCGAGCGGATCGCGGCCGAGCTCGAGAAACTGCTGGCCAGCCCGATCCCGTCCGTCGGGCTCCGGCCGCTGCAGGCCACCGGCCTGCTGGCCGGCATCTCGCCCGAGCTGGCCGCCCAGCGAGGGATCCCGCAGAACAAGGCCCCCGGCGAGGACCTCTGGGATCACACCCTGCGGACGGTCGACGCGACGCCGGCCGATCATCCAGTCGTTCGCCTGGCCGCCCTCGTCCACGACATCGGCAAGCCGTCGACCTTCGCCGACGGGCGGTTCATCGGCCACGACACCGTCGGGGCGGATCTGGCGGCGGCCCTGCTCGAACGGCTGCGCTTCCCGCGCTCGCCGACCGAGCGCGTGACCCACCTCGTCCGGCAGCATATGTTCGCCTACGAGTCGTCGTGGGGGGACCCGGCGGTCCGGCGGTTCATCGCCAAGATCGGGCCGGCGGCCCTCGACGAGCTGTTCGAGCTGCGCCGAGCCGACAACCTCGGGAGCGGGCTCGCACCCGGTGCCGGCGGTCTCGACGAGCTGTGCCGCCGGGTCGACGAGCAGCTGGCCGCCGAAGTCGTCCTCCACCGGGCCGACCTCGCCGTGGACGGCGACGACCTCATCGCCGAGCTTGGCGCGACACCCGGGCCCAGGCTCGGGGTCGTGCTCGACCGGCTGCTCGACGCCGTCGTCGACGACCCGACCCTCAACGACCGGCCGACCCTCCTGCTCCTTGCCCAGGCCCAGCTCGCCGAGGAGGAGTAGGCGCGGCAGACGTTCGGCGGCGCGCTCACGGACAATAGCCACGTGAAATCGGCACGGAGGACGCGGTGAGGATCCTGGTCACCGGCGGGGCCGGCTACGTCGGGTCGGTCAGCGTCGAGCGGCTGCTCGAGGCGGGCCGTCGGGTGACCGTCCTCGACGACCTGTCGACCGGCCACCGGGCGGCCGTCAGCAGCCCGACCGAGGGAGAGTCGGGCGCAGGCGCGCAGTTCGTCCAGGGTTCGTATACCGATAGCGCGGCCGTGGCCGCCCTCCTCGAGCGAGACGGCATCGAGGCGATCCTCCATTGCGCTGCGCGTTCGCTGGTCGGGGAGTCGCTGGTCGATCCGGCAAAGTATTACCGCGACAACGTGGCCGGCGGTGTGGCCCTGCTCGAGGCCGCGCGAACCGTGGGTGTCCGGCGCCTGGTCTTCTCGTCGACGGCGGCCGTCTACGGCGTCCCGGCCGTGACGCCGATCCCCGAGGACGCACCGCTGGCGCCGATCAACCCATACGGCGAGACGAAGCGCACGTTCGAGGGCATGCTCCGCTGGTACGGCGTGGCGTACGGACTGCGCAGCGTGGCGCTTCGCTACTTCAACGTGGCCGGCGCGTCCGAGCGCAACGGTGAGCGCCACGACCCGGAGACCCACCTCATCCCGAACGTCCTGGCCGCCATCGAGACCGGTCGCCCAGTGACTGTCTTCGGGGCCGACTACCCGACCCCCGACGGGACGAACGTCCGCGACTACATCCACGTCGCGGACCTCGCCGACGCCCACCTGGCCGCGCTCGAGGCCACGGCCGACGACGACGCCCGGACCGACGACCCGGACGCGCCCGGAGACCCGGCTCGAGGCAGGTTCGTCGCCCTGAATCTCGGCAGCGCCGCCGGCTTCAGCGTGCTCGAGGTGATCGCCGCCGCCGAGCGAGCCGTCGGCCGGCCCATCACGGCCGAGCCCGGACCGCGCCGAGCGGGCGATCCGCCGGTCCTTGTTGCCGCCAACGGCCGGGCGCGCGCGGTCCTCGGCTGGTCCCCCCGCCGCGGATCGCTCGAAGAGATGATCGGCTCGGCATGGGACTGGCGCCGGCGCCACCCGGCCGGCTACCCGGACCTCGGCTGAGCATGGGTCGGTTCGACGGACGGGTCGCCCTTGTCACGGGTGCCGGCAGCCCTACCGGGATCGGCTTCGCCGCAGCCCGACTGATCGGCGAGGGTGGGGCGTCCGTGGCGATCGCGTCGACGACCGAGCGGATCCACGACCGGGTGGCCGAGCTGCGCCGCAACGGACTGAGCGCGACCGGCCACCAGGGCGACCTGATGGTCGAGGGTGCCGCCGAGCGACTCATCGCCGAGGTCCTCGAGGCCAATGGCGGACGCCTCGACATCCTGGTCAACAACGCAGGTATGGTCGCGCTCGGCGCGCCGGAAGAGTCGGCCAACGTCCTTGACCTGGACCCAGCCGAGTGGGAGCGCGGCATCGCCCGCAACCTGGGGACGGCCTTCTGGGTGACCCGGGCTGCTCTGCCGAGCCTGATCGCCTCGGGGCGTGGTCGGGTCGTCTTCGTCTCGTCGGTCACGGGGCCGATCGTCAGCAACCCGGGCTCGGCGGTCTACGGGGCGGCCAAGTCGGGGATCCTGGGGCTCATGCGCGGGCTCGCCATCGAGGTCGGCCGACAGGGCGTGACCGTCAACGCCGTGCTGCCCGGCTGGATCGCCAGCGGCTCGCAGCTCCCCGAGGAGGCGATCGGTGGCGAGAACACGCCGCTCGGTCGATCGGGGACCCCGGGCGAGGTCGCCCAGGTCATCGCCTTCCTCGCCTCGGACGCGGCGAGCTACGTGACCGGCCAGGGCGTCGTCGTCGACGGCGGTAACACG
>JBBQJL010000046.1:0-24244 GCA_038325875.1 Candidatus Limnocylindrales bacterium | reverse complement strand
GCGTTGAACCGGCGCTGCCAGGCGTACGGGATCGTCAGGCTCACGTCGCCGCCGATGAACTCGGACCAGTGGAGGTGATGGCGGAACGCCGCGACCAGCGGGCGGGTCCGGTAGCCCCGCTCGCGGTAGATGGCCGCGGCTCGCTTGAACACGGCGATCCCGGCCCAGTCGAGGGCGCCGGGATCGACGCTGAGGCCGTCTCGCTCGCAGACCACCTTCATCCAGTCGTCGAGCCGGCCGACCATCAGCGTGCACACCGGACTCATCGTGCTGACATCGAGGCCGGCGGCCTCGCGTCGCTCGAGCGCTCGTTCCACGGCGGCACCCACGGCCAGGGCCTGGGGCAGGGTGAACGAGACCGTCGCGTTGATCGAGATCCCGAGCGCGGTCGCCTCCTCGATGGCGATGAGCCCCGCCGAGGTCGCGGGGAACTTGACCTGCATGTTCGGCGCGAGCTCGGCGAACCGGCGCCCCTGATCGAGCATCCGGGCCGCGTCGCGATGGAAGGTCGGGTTCGTCTGGATCGACAGCCGCCCCTTCCGACCCTTCTCACGTTCGTAGATCGGGGCCAGGATCGCCGCGCCCCGGACGGCCATCTCCTCGATGACCTGCCAGGTGATGTCCACGTCCGAGGCGGTCGGCCGCTCGTCCCGGATCTGGCGGACCCGGGGACGCCACAGCTCGATCTCCTTGCGCAGGACCTCGCCGACGATGGTCGGGTTGGAGGTCGCGCCGACGGCCCCGTTTGCGACGGCGTCAGTCAGCTCCGCGGTGGCGCACGAGTCGTTCCAGTACTCGGTCGGGGTGATCCGGGTCATCCGTCCGAGCGGCGTCTCTGCAGTCGCGTCCATGGCCGTCGCTCAGATCCCGAGGCCGCGCAGGTAGTCGCGATTCGCGCGCTGTCCCGCCAGGACCGAGGCCGGCGTGTCAGACGAGCGGAGGAACTGGTCCTGCTCGATCACCAGCCAACCCGAGTAGTCATACGACCGGAGCGCCTCGATGACGGCGTCGATGCCCGAATCGCCCGCCCCGAGCTGGCAGAACACCCCGCGTCGAAGTGCCTCGTCGAGGCCCTTGCCCTCGGCCTTCACGCCGTCCATGACCGCCGTGGTGCAGTCCTTGATGTGGACGTGGCGGATCAGCTCGTGATAGTCGTGGACCGACTGGGTCGGATCCGCCCCGCCGAACCGGAAGTGGCCAGTATCGAGGCATAGCCCCAGGATCTTCGGGTCGATCCGGTCCATGACCCGGGCGATCTCGTCGGCCGTCTCGATGTACGTTCCAGCATGGGGATGGAGGACCGGTTCGAAGCCGGCGGCCCGGCACATCTCGCCGACCGCGTGGAGGTTGTCGATGAGGGTGTCGAAGCGGGCCGCCGACAGCCAGGCTTCGGGGTGCTCCTGGATCCGTCCCGAGTACGCCCGGCGGTCGGGCTCATCGAAGTGGTCGGACAGGACCGCGAACGGCCGGGACCCGGCGGGCGACCCCTCGGCGATCAGGCGCAGGGTCGCGCGCAGCCAGGCGCGGTCCTCGTCGACCTTCTCGGCCCGGCTGAAGTGCTGGGGCAGGAACGCGCCGACGAGCTCGAGCCCGCGCGACGACAGCCGCTGATGCACCTGGGCGGAGTCGCCCATGTAGCCGGGCGACCCGAGCTCGGTCCCTTCGAACCCGATGTCGACCATCCAGTCGAGCATATCGTCCGGGGCCGGCATCCAGGCATCGTCCTGCATGATCTCGTCGACCCCGAACGAGACCGGCGCGCTCGCGACGCGCAGGGTGGTGGGTGACATGGTGGATCCTCCAGGTTGAGCAGTGCGGCTAGGGATTGATCACGATCTTGACGGCCTCACCCGAGCGGATCCGGGCGATCCCGGCGACCGTATCCTCGAGCGGGATCGTCGCGCTGATCATCGGGGCCAGGTTGAGCCGGCCACCCTCCACCAGGCTGATGGCCGCCGGGAACGTGAAGTTCGAGATGTACGAGCCGAGGATGGTCAGGCCCTTCTGGACGATCTCGACCTGGTGGACCGGTGGACGAGCCGTCCCGTTCATCCCGAAGACGACCACACGGGCGCCCATGGCCGCGGCCTCGATGGCCTGCGGCAGGACGCTGCCCACGGCATCGACGACCACGCTCGCGCCGTCCGGCAGGACGTCGGCGCGTCGGGCAGTCCACTCCTCCGGGGTCAGGACGATGTCCGCGCCGACGGCCAGGGCAACCGGCGCCCGCTGTGGGCTGGGCTCGATGGCCACGATCCGCCCCGCGCCCGATGCTCGAAGCACCGCGATGAACAGACAGCCGATCGCCCCGGCGCCGAACACGACCGCCGACTCGCCCGGCCGGATCGCCGCCCGGTTCGTGCCGTTGACGACGCAGGCCAGCGGCTCGACGAGCGCCGCCAGCTCGGCCGGCACATCCGCCGAGATCGGGTAGACGCTGTTGGCCGGCGCGGTGACGTAGCGGGCCAGGGCACCGTCCCGATGCACGCCGAGCGCCGCGATGTTGACGCAGTTCGCCGGTCGCCCGGTGCGGCAGGGTTCGCAGCGGCCGCACTTCGGGTCCGGATCGACCACGACCCGGGCGCCGATCTCGACGTCGCGCACGGCCGACCCGATCGCGCGGATCCAGCCGACGAACTCGTGGCCGATGATGACCGGCGGGGTCGATGGGTGACCGGGCGGGACGTTGATGATCTGGACGTCGGAGCCGCACACACCGCACGCTTCGACCTCGATCAGGACCTCGTCCGGCCCGGGGGTGGGATCGGGGACGTCGCGAACGACGAGCCTGCCCTCGCCTTCGTAGACAGCGGCACGCATCAGACGGGACCTCCAGTCGGAGAAATGATGACGGTTATCAGCCGAGCCGGTCGCGGACGGGCCCGGCCAGGCGTTCGATCGTCTCGTCGTCGAGCGGGTGCGGCTGGTCGATGATGGCCTCCTCCGCGCCGGCCGCGTGCCACGCCCGGAACAGCCGGACGACGGCGTCCTGGGTGTCGGCCAGTGGGGAAGTCGCGGCCCACGCCCTGGCCTGAGCCGCATCGCTGCCCTGTTTGGCGAAGATCGCGGCCAGCGCATCGACGGCGGCCTCACGCGTGGCGCGGATACAGACCGGCGGGACACCGACGGTCCGGCGGATCTCCAGCGGATCGCGACCGATCTCGGCGCAGTGCCGGTCGAGCACGGCCGCCTTGTGAGCGTACGTCGCCGGGTCGCCCTCGCCGTTCCAGATGTCGGCGTCGCGGGCCACGATCCGGAGCATCCGCCGCTCGCCACTGGCCCCGATCAACAGCGGCATCCGCGGCTGGACCGGCGGCGGATCGTTGCGCATGGCGTGTCCGCTGACCCATCGGCCATCGACCGTGACGGGTCGGCTATCGAGCAACGCGCGGGCGACGCCGCTGGCTTCGTCGAACCGGCTGACCCGATCGCCCAGCGACAGGAGGTCGTAGCCGAACGCCCGGTGCTCAGGTTCATGCCAGCCGGCGCCCAGGCCGAGCATCGCTCGACCGTTGCTGGCGTGATCGAGGGTGGTCGCCATCTTGACCACCAGCCCGACGTTGCGGTAGCTCACCGAGCTGACCAGGATGCCGAGCGGCAGCCGGGTCGTGCGGGCAGCGAACGCCGCAAGCGTCATCCAGCCTTCGAACACGGAACCGTGCGAACCGAGGACCGGGCCGTCGGCATCGCCCAGGATCGGCATGAAGTGGTCGTTGGCGAACAGGCTGGCGAACCCGAGCGCCTCGATCCGCTCGGCGGCAGCCATCAGGTCGGGCCAGGCGACCGCCTGTTCCCAGAGCTGGAAGCCGATCCGGAACGGATCACCGGGCTGTGGACGTGGGCCGAGCAGACCGCTCACTCTCTGTCGTGTCGCCTGAACCGGCGTCCGCTGCTCAGCAGGATCGAGCCGACGGCGAACGCTCCGAGGGTGACGACCAGGATCACCGTCGCCAGCGCATTGACCTCCGGGGTGACCCCGAACTTGATCTGGGTGTAAATGTAGAGCGGCAGCGTCAGCTGCGGCCCGATCGTGAAGAACGTGATGACGAATTCGTCGATCGACAGGGTCACGCTCAGGAGGAACCCGGCGGCGATCGCCGGCGCGATGAGTGGCATGACGATGTAGCGGAGCGACTGTCGATTGCTCGCCCCGAGATCGGCAGCCGCCCACTCCAGTCGTCGATCGAACCCCTGCAGGCGAGCGGCAACGATCAGCACGACGAACGGGATCGTGAACACGAGATGGCCGGCGATGACCGTATTCAACCCGAGCTGGGCCCCGAGGGCCCGCCGGAAGAAGATCAGCAGGCCGATCCCGAGGAGCACGCCGGGGATCATGATCGGCAAGGTGAACAGCAGTCGGGCGGTTCCCCCAAACCTGATCCCGCCCCGGACCAGCGGGAAGGCCGCCATCGTCCCGACGACCGTCGCCAGGACCGCGACGATGAACGCGACGAGGATCGAGTTGAACAGGGCGGTATGGATGGCGCTGTCCGACGCCATCACCTCGTACCAGTGGGTGGTCAGCCCGGTGATCGGGAACCCCGGGTTATCCGCCTCCTCGAATGAGAACAGGATGAGGAATGCGATCGGCAGATACAGGAACATCAGGATCGCGCCGGCAAGCAACGCAAGGCCCGCCCGGGTCTGCCGAGCCAGCGGGCTGACCGGCATGGTCTCGAGCGGGCTCATCCGCCTAACCACGGGCCACCACGTCTTCGACTCGGAGCGACCGGCGGAAGAAGATCAGGACCATCGTCACGAACGCCGCGATGACGATCGCCAGGGCGGAACCCTCGGGGATCTGCGCCTGCCGGAAGAAGTTCACGACCAGGTTCGCGATCAGACTGCCCTGGGCGCCGCCGACCAGGGTGGGGGTCAGGAATTCACCGAGGATCGGGATGAACACGAAGATGCAGGCGGTGATGATCCCGGTCCGGATCTGGGGCAGCAGGATGTGGCGGAACGCCTGGTCGGGCCGCGCCCCGAGGTCCTGGGCCGCGTTGAGCTGGGTGAAATCGAACTTCTCCAGTGATGCGTACAGGGCCAGTGCCGCGAACGGGAAGTAGACGTAGACGAGCACGATGAATACGCCGAGATCGTTGTAGACGAGCAGCGTCGTGGGCTCCTTGATGAGCCCGATGCCCATCAGGAACTGGTTGAGCGCCCCGCTCTCGCCGAGGATCGCCTGCCAGGCGTAGACCCGCAGCAGATAGCTCGTCCAGAACGGGACGATGACGGCCAGCAGGACCCAGCGCTGGGTGCGGCGGCTGACATACCTGACCAGGAAATAGGTGAACGGCAGGGCCAGGGCCAGGCCCGCCCCGGTCACCGCAGCCGCCATCACCAGCGTCTTGGCGAACGTCCGGAGGTACGTCGGCTGGTTGAAGAACCTGGCGTAGTTGTTGAGGTTCCAGATCGGGACGACGTCGAAGCTGGTGTTCGTGCGCCACAGGCTGAACACGAACATGATCGCCATCGGCATCAGGAACAGGAAGACCAGCACGAACAGGCCAGGCATGAACGGAGCAGCCCGCCCCAGCCGCGCCGATGCTCCACGAGTCGACCCCGCCAGCGGAGCCCGGTCGGCCCCGCTGGCGGTTTCCGAGGTCATGTCCTTCGCTCGGTCTCGGCCCGCGGACTACGCGCCGAAGACCTCGTTGAACGCGTCGACCGCTGCCTGGGTCGAAGTGCCGGGGCCCTTGAGGTCCATCGTCTGGACCGTTTCGGGCTTGTTGAAGAGGTACCGATCGGCCCGGTCCTTCTGGCCTTGATTGACCAGGAGCTTGTAGGCAGCCTCGTTGAACAGCGGGCGGCCGTTGAGCATGAAGTTCGCGGCGACGTACTCGGCCTGCTCAGCGAGCTCAAGGAACGGCATGATGAGGTTCTGATTGGCGCCACCCTTGACGGTCATCTCGGAGTCCATCCAGCCGATGGTCCCTTCCTTGGGCGTGAAGAGCTTGAGCTCCGGACCGCCCTGGTCCTTGACCCGGATATCCGTTCCGAGGTTGCCGGTGGCGATCCACGCTTCCCCACTCTTCAGGGCCGCGATCGTGTCGGTGGCCTGGTTGGCCAGCTTCAGGACGTTCGGCTTGAGCCGGGTCAGCGCCTCCTTCGCCTTGGCGACCTCGTCGTCGGTCATGCTGTAGGAGTTCTTCGCTCCGGTCAGCTTGCCCATGTAGGCCATGGCCTCGACCGCCTGGTCCTCGACGACCACCCGCTTCTTGTACTTCGGGTCGAGCAGGACCTCCCACGAATCCGGCGCCGGCGACACATGGGCCGGGTCGTAGTAGATCTGGACGGGCGACCAGCCAAGCGGATAGCCGAGATAGCCCTCCGGCTTCGTCCAGATCGGGAAGGACCTCGCGATGGAGTAGAGCTGCTTGGCGACGGCGAGAGAGTTGATGTCGAAGGCGTCGATGAGTCCCGACTCGAAGTAATGGGGGACCCACAGCGCGTCACCCGACACGAGGTCGAGTTGCCCGCCGACTTCCTTGAGCTTGGTGTACGCCTCGATGTTGTCGCTGAACAGGGTCTGGTTCGCCTTGATGTTGTTGGCGGCAGCGATCGCTTCCATCTGGGCCGGGTAGGAATGGTCCCCCCAGGTCATCCAGTTGAACGTGCCGGTCGGAAGCGCCGTCGCGCTCGGTGCCGCCGCGCTCGGTGCCGCCGCGCTCGCGGGAGCCGCGCTCGCGGGAGCCGATGAGCTCGCTGCGCTGGAGCACGCGGCGGCGATGCTTCCGAGCCCGACGGCCGCTGCCCCGGCCCCCACGACCTTGAGGAACTGCCGTCGGCTGTAATCGCGTAGCTGATCAGTCATTCCACGCTCCTTCCATCGTCAACGTAGCGGACTCGCTTCAGTCCCCGATCAATGCGGCGTCATCCGCGGGCCACCATACGCGCACCTCCTCCCCAACGTCCTCCTCCAGGTGGGTCGATCGAATATTCGTGCCGTGCGGACGGACCGCCACGATATCGCCGGCGCCCGTGGCCAGCGTGATCCGGGTGTGGTCGCCGAGAAACGCGACGTTCACGATCCGGCCGCTGATCCAGGGCTCCGCACCTGACTCGCGGCTCGATCCCACCGTGATGTACTCCGGGCGGACCATGAGGGTGGCCGGTCCATCCGTCGATCCGGTCGGCGCCACGACCCGGTCGCCCCCGGCGAGGACGAAGAACGGTCAGCCGCCGTCCGTCGTCACGGACCCGGACAGGAAGTTCGTCTCGCCGACGAAGCTGGCCACGAACCGGTCGACAGGGTGGTCGTAGACCTCACGCGGGGTGCCGATCTGGCTGACCTTGCCACCCGACATGATGGCGATCCTGGTCGCCATCGACAGGGCTTCCTCCTGGTCGTGGGTCACGAACACGAACGTCGTCCCCACCTGGCGATGGATCCGGGACAGTTCCGTCTGCATCTGCTTGCGGAGCTTGAGATCGAGCGCTCCGAGCGGCTCGTCCAGCAGGAGCACGGCCGGTCGCTTGGCCAGTGCCCGCGCCAGCGCCACGCGCTGTTGCTGCCCACCGGACATCTCGGAGGGCATCCGCCGATTGAACCCGGCCAGGCCGACAAGGTCGAGGTATTCAGCCGTCCGGCTGGTGACTTCGGCGGCCGGCAGCTTCTCCATCCGCAGCCCGAAGGCGACGTTCTGGGCGACGGTCATGTGCGGGAACAGCGCGTAGTTCTGGAAGACCGTGTTGACGTTGCGCTTGTGCGGCGGCAGCTCGTTGACCGTGCGGCCCTCGATGCGCAACTCCCCCGAGGACATCGGGAGGAACCCGCCGATGAGGTTGAGGGTGGTCGTCTTGCCGCAGCCGGATGGCCCGAGCAGGCAGTAGAACTCACCGGGCTCGACGACCATCGAGATGTCGTCCAGGGCGACCGTCTCGCCGTAGCGTTTCGTCACATGGACAAGCTCGATCGCGGGCGTCGACTCAGGCAAGTCCGAGTCCACATGAGACCCTGCGCAGCGTCATCGACTGGACGTGCGTCATGGTCGCTGCAACGGCGCCCACGGCCATGCCCGCGCCCTCCTCCGACCTGTCACGGCCGACAAGATCCGGATCCCGACCGGACATCGGAACCCTCTTGTGCAACCGTTTGTACGATGCTAGCGTCCGGTCCATGGCCCGTCAATACAAGGATGCGTCTGGGCCGCGAGACCCGGCCTCGTGACGCGCTCGAGCCCGCGCGGTCGGATGTCGTTACGGACCAATCCGACGCCGGTTCGAGATCGACGATGGGATCTCGCTTGGGGGTCCGGGGCGTTCGCCGCGATCCCCCACCTGGCTAACAAGGTGATCGACTGACGGGCCGCATCCCATCCAGGGCCTGGGACGCTACGCGCCGGCCGGCCAGTCGGGGTCGCTGACGATCATGCCGGGGACCTACATGACGAGCCAGATGAGGATGTCCCACTTCGTTCCCAGCCCGACCGACGACGCGCTCCTGTGGCTCCACGCGATCGAGCTGGTTCCGCCGGGCTGGATCGGATCAGGATCGCTAGCGGGCCGACGCCAACGTCATGCCGTGGGCTCGAGCGGGATCGCGATCGGCCGCCCCTCCCACTCGTCGGCGACCCAGGCGTAGGCCGGATCGTTGAGCTGGGTCACCGGTTTCGTGTCGCCGGCCAAGAAGTTGAGGTAGTAGGCGTTGGTCCCGGGCGCCGTCACGACGGTGTGATAGCCCTCATGGACGAGCACGAGGTCCCCGTGCCCGGCCGCGATCGACACATCGAGGTCGGTGTCGCGCGTGTACAGCCGCTGGATCGCGAAGCCGTCGCGCGGCGTCAGCCGGTAGTAGTAGGACTCCTCGTGGTAGCTCGTCCCGGACCGGCCGTCATGGCGGTGCGGCGGAAAGCTCGACCAGTTGCCGCTCGGGGTGAGGATCTCGTAGGCGATCAGGCGTTCTGACGGGAAGGTCGGATCGACCGTGCAGGTCACCCCGCGTTCGACGTTGGCGCCGCCGCGGACGAAGCTCGGGAGCTCCGCCGGGGTGTACAGACGGGCCGGATAGCGGCCGACCGCCGGTGCCGACCCGATGGCGACCTCGAACCCGTCTCGGGCACCGATCGAGTAGCTGGTCGACGGCGGCAGGTAGGCCACATGCGGCTTCTCGGAGAAGACGTCCCGGCGTGAGACCTGATGGCTGGATCCATCGAAGCCAAACCAGCCCGAGCCCTCGAGCGGGACGATCGCGATCTCGCTGGCGCCGGTGTCGCCGTCGAACGTCTCGCCGGGTTCCAGGCGGATGACGCGGAACGACAGGTAGCGCCAGCCAACGCTCGCCGGGGTGATCTCGAGGACGGTCCCGGGGCCTGGCCCAGGCCGCAGGTGACGGACGACCGGGTCGGTCACGTCGACACCTCCGCGCCGACGTCCTCCAGCCGGATCGGCCGGTTCTCGCGCCAACTCTGGGTCGCGGCCAGGGCCAGGCGGAGCGTCTCGAGCGCGTCCTCCGGCCCGGGCGTCGGCGCGCCCCCCTCGGCCAGGGTCCGGAAGAACGTCTCGAGCTCGACCCGGAAGGCGACCTCGAACCGGTCGGGAAAGTTCTCGAAGTGGTCGCGCTCGAAGCCGAACCGCCGCGAATGGGTCGCCGGCGTCTTCTGAAGCGCCTCGACGACCACCTTGCCGGTCGCGCCGGCGACCTCGGTCCGGATGTCGTAGCCCCACTCGGAATGGCGTGACATCTCGACGACGCCGAGAGCGCCGTTGTGGAAGCGGAGCATCGTGACCGCGGTGTCGACGTCGCCGACTTCGGCGACTCGCTGGTCGAACAGGACCGTCCCCCAGGCGTGGACTTCGGCGACCTCGCCGACCAGGAACCGGGCGAGATCGAAGTCGTGGACGCTCATGTCGAGGAACGACCCACCGCTCGTCCGCAGGAAGTCGATCGACGGCGGATAGGTGTCGCGCGAGTAGGCCCGGAACTGCTCGATCCGCCCGATCTCGCCCGAGTCGATGAGCTCTTTGGCCCGGACATAGCCGGGGTCGAACCGACGCATGAAGCCGAGCTGGACGGGCAGGCCGGTCGCCCGCCAGAGATCCACGACGCGACTCGTCTCGGCCAGGTCGAGGGCGATCGGCTTCTCGCTCCAGACGGCCTTGCCGGCGCGCAGGGCGGCTTCGATGAGGCTGGCGTGCGTGCTCGTCGGCGTGGCGATGACGACCGCCTCGACCGCCGGGTCGTTGATCGCGTCGAGGACGTCGGTCGTCACCCGGTCGGCCCGAAGCATGGCCTGACCGCGTTTGGCCGCCTCCAGATCCGGATCCCCGACCACGACAACACGCGCATTGCGGATCCCGGCGACGGTCTGGACGTGCGTCCGGCCCATCCGTCCGACTCCGAGGAACGCCACGCCGATGCTGTCGGCGTCTTTCACCTTGAACGTGGTCATTCGGTCTCCTGGCTCATCGATCTCGATCTTTCCCATCGATCCGCGACGCTCGGCAGGTCGGTGTCACGGGACCATTCCGACCCGACCCGCTCGGCGATCCGCTCGGGTGACAGCCCGTGCTGGTCGAGCAGAAAGTCGTTCGAGGCGGACTCGCCCCAGGTGTCCTGGATCCCGATCCGGACCAACCGTCGGGGCGCCCGCTCGCTGAGGATCTCGGCGACCAGGCCCCCGAGGCCGCCGAGGACCGTGTGCTCCTCGACGCTGATGACGAGGCCGACCTGGCCCGCGGCTGCCGCGATCGCCGCCGCGTCGACCGGCTTCAGCGACGGGACGTGGAGGACCCCCGCCGAGATGCCCGCGGCCTCGAGGATGACCGCCGCCGCCAGGCAGCGGGCGGACTGCGGGCCGGTCGACACGATGAGGACATCCGAGCCGTCGCGCAGCGGGACCACCCGGCCGGGTTCGAACCGATAGTCGGGCCCGAACAGATCCGGCCCGGCATCGCGGGTGAGTCGGAGGTAGACAGGCCCCGGGGTGTCGGTCGCCCAGCGGACCATCGCCGCGCATTCGGTCGCGTCGCCGGGCACCAGGACCGTCATTCCCGGCATCGCCCGCATGATCGCCAGGTCCTCGACGTCCTGGTGAGTCTTGCCGGTGAAGCCGGTCAGCAGACCCGAGTAGGCCGCCCCGATCTTCACATTCGCGTGGGCCTGGGCCACGACCATCCGGACCTGGTCGACCGCACGGTGAGTGAAGAACACGGCGAACGAGGACAGCCACGGGACATAGCCCAGGGTCGCCAGTCCGGCCGCGACACCGACCATGTTCTGCTCGGCGATCCCCATCTGGAGGAACCGGTCCGGGTACGCCAGCGCGAAGCGATCGGCGCGGGTCGAGGTGGCGAGATCGCCGTCGAGCACGAGGATGTCCGGATCGTCCTCGGCCAGCTCGATCAGGGTCGCTGCCCAGACATCGCGCATCGGCAACGTCACGATCCGGCCTCGTCGGTCAGCCCGAGCTCGATCCTGGCCGCCGCCACCTCGTCGGGCGTTGGCACCCGGGCATGCCACTCGAAGCGACCCTCGGTGAACGACAGCCCGCGACCCTTCACGGTCCTGGCCAGGATCGCCGTCGGCTGTCGCCCACTCGCGGCGTCACGGGCGTCCGCGCAGGCCGCCAGGATGGCCTCGAGATCGTGGCCGTCGATCTCCAGCACGCGCCAGCCGAAGGCCTCGAACGCCCCGCGCAGGCGCGCTCCAGCCCATGGGTCGCGTCGCTCATCCCGCGCTTCCGCGTTCAGCAGCGGCCAGCCGTACTGCTGGAGCCCGTTGCAGTCGACGATCGCGCTGAGGTTGCCGAGCTCGTACTTGGCGGCGACGATCGCGCTCTCCCAGACCATCCCCTCCTGGGCCTCGCCGTCGCCGAGCATCACGAACGTGTGGGCGTCGAGACCGCGCATCCGGGCGCCGAGGGCGATCCCGAGGCCGACCGCCAGGCCCTGGCCGAGCGATCCGGTCGAGGCCTCCAGACCGGGCAGCCGGGTCATGTCAGGATGGCCCTGCAGCCGGCTGCCGCCGGAATCGAATGTCCGGAGCTCCTCGACCGGAAAGTAGCCACGGAGGGCCATCGCGGCGTAGAGCCCGATCGCACAGTGGCCTTTGGACAGGATGAACCGGTCGCGATCGGGCCAGTCCGGCACGTCCGGCCGGATCCGCAGGACGCCGAAGAACAGGGCGATGAGCAGGTCCATCGCCGACAGCGGGCCGCCGGTGTGCCCGGCGCCACTGTGCGCGACGGAATCGATCACCAGCATCCGGCCGCGCCGGGCGAGCGCCTCGAGCTCGGTCCGCTCGCGAGTCGGCGCGCCGAGGGTCATCGTCGCGCCGTCACGCGCGGGCCGTCCGTTCCTTGGTGGGGGCGGCCGGTCTCGGCAGGGTCCGCGTGCTCTCGCGGACGACGAGGTCGAGCGGCATAAGCACGGTCTCCGGCACGGTGCCGAGCTGGACCGCCCTGATCAACGACGACGCCGCCGCAGAGCCCATCTCGGCAGATGGCACATTGACGGTCGTCAGGCGCGGATTCGAGATCCCGGCGAATGGGATCCCGTCGAAGCCGACGATCCCGACGTCGTCGGGGACCCGGACGCCGAGGGCGCGGAGGGCATCCATGAGGGCCAGGGCGAGCTTGTCGTCGTAGCACACGAGCGCTTCGGGGAGGTCGGCCGCGATGACCGCCGCAAGGTCGCCGGGGGTGCGCCAGCCCTCGGCCGAGTTGGCGTAGCTGATCGGAGCCGTGCGGATCCCCCGGTCGCGCAGTGCCTTCGCGACCGCCTCTGCACGGACGGCGTTCGACGCACGGGCGCCACCTCCGACATAGGCGATCCGTCGATAGCCGTTGTCCACGAGGTGGTCGACCGCCGCCCTCGCGCCGCCGGCGTCATCGGTCTGGATGACCCCGGCCACACGGGGGCCGTCGCTCCGGAACAGGCTCCGATGATCGGGCTGGACGAAGATCAGGCGATCGGGATCGACCCGCTCGCGAGCGTCCTTTGGTGAGATCACGCACGACACGATCGCGACGCCGTCGGTCCGGTGCTCCGCGAAGATCCGCAGGGCCACCCGCTCGCGGGCGAGATCCTTCTCGCCGGCCACGATGATCACGCAATAGCCGCGCTGACGCGCCTCCTGCTCGAAGGCCGATGCGACCTGGCCGTGGACCGGGTCGCGCAGGTCGGGCAGGAGCAGGCCGAGGGTCTTGGTCCGCCGGACCCGCAGGCTGCGCGCGGCAGCGTTCGGGACGTAGTGCAATTCGGCCGCCGCGGCCTTGACCTTCCGGCGGGTGGCCAGGCTGATCCGCTGATCGTCGGCGAGCGCCCGCGACGCGGTCGAGTCGGACACCTTGGCCGACTTGGCGACGTCGGTCAGGAGGACCCTGCGGCGCGGCTCAGCCGCCCCTCCGTTCTCGATCAAGCGCCCTCCCGAGGTCGCAGGCTGCACTGGGACGGGACCCGTGTACAACGCAACCGATTGCGCAGACCGTAGCATCGGCCCCTTGTCGCGTCAACAGGACCCGTCCCGTCAGGGGCGCTCCGGATCCTGACCGAGGATCCGATTGAGGACCTCCAGGAGCCCGGTCGCGACGGCGAACGGATCATCCCGCTCCCAGTGCGGCGGGCTGTACAGCTCGTTGTCCCACCAGCCGTCGAAGCCCGTCGAGCGGATGGCGTCGGTCCATTCGCGGAGTGGGATCTCGCCCTCCCCGGGCCACACGCAGCGGGTCCGCTGGTCCGGCCCGAAGTCCCCGACCGGCCCGAGCGAATCGGCGAAATCGACGCCGAAGATCAGCCGTGGGTCGAGCCGGGCCAGATCGTCCGGCGTGACGCCCCGCTGCCACAGGTGCCAGAAGTCGAGGACCAGGCCGATATTGTCGCGCTCGGCGGCGTCGATGGCCTCGACGGCGGCTGTGAGCGACGACAGCGGGGTCCAGGCGACGGGCTCGAGGTAGTAGCGGATCCCGTACGCCGCCCCGAGATCGGCGACCGATCGGAGCGCGCTCGCGGTCACGTTCCGTAGCTCGGCTGCGGTCAGCTCGCCCGGGCCACTATAGGGGCCGCCGGGCTGGACCGGCCCGGTCAAGAGCTGGACGTAGGTCGCCCCGGCATCGACCGCGAGCTCCGTCAACGCCTCAGCCTCATGGAGCATGGCGGCGCGCTCGTCCGGTCGCCATCGTTCGACATCGGCCAGTGCCCCGAGGTTGACGGGCCCGAACCCGTCCAGGGCCGCGCGCAGGCCGGCGACGTCGAAGCCCTGGGCCAGGTAGCGCCGCAGGTGCTCCTCCCGGACGAAGATCCCGTCCCAACCGGTCTCTCGCGCGACCCGGATCTGCATCAGCGCGGGGAGGTGCATCGTGGAGTTGGAGTTGTAGACGAGGCGCATGGCTGGCTCCGTGACCGGGCCGACGATCGGCAGCATCCGTGGTTCGTGGGTGGCCGTGGGCTCAGCCGCCGCCGGTCGCTACCAGGGGCCGCGCCACCTGCTCCGCCATCGCGCGGCAGCGCTCCAGGTCCGGTCGACAGACCTCGCTGGCGACGCGCTCCGTCTCGGCCACGTCCAGTCCGAGTGCGGCAGCCCAGATCCCACGGCCGACCAGGAAGCCCGCGGCACCGCCTGCCCCGGCCAGCCGGATCTGCTCGAGGAAGGTGTCCGTGTCGACGCCACCACCGAGGAGCACCCACGGCGTGTCACGACACGCCTGCCCCAGTGCGAGACACGCCTCGATGGCCGACGACTCCGTCGTCGCCGCGAGATCGAGCACCGGGAACGGCACCTTGAGCAGGTCCGCACCGAGGGGTTGGAGTCGGGCCACGGCGCCGAGGACCAGCGCTCGGTATGCCTCGGCATACGCGATCGCGCTCTCGGTCGAGCGTTGGTAGACGACCGGCTCGACGACCAGGGGCAGCCCGATGGCGTGGCAGTCGGCCACGGTGGTGGAGACCAGCACATCCTGGCGGGCAGCCGACCGCTCATCGTCGACGCGGTACGGCAGGAGCAGCTTGCAGGCGTCGGCTCCGTAGCGGGCCGCGACCGTCGGGCTGAAGTCGTCCATGAGGGTGGTGCTACGACCGTCCCCGACGGCCTCGTAGCCCTGCGCCTCGAGGGGCATGATCAGCCCGACGGTCGATGGGACCGCCCCCTCCTCGAGCGCCAGACCCCCGAATTCCTCGTCGAGCATGATCGCCGTCGCGACTGGCGCCAGCGCCCGCGTGAGCTGGAGCTTGAGCGACCGGAGATCGCCGTCGGTCAACCCGGTGACCCCACGCCGTTCGAGGATGACCCGGAAGCTGTCTCGGTGATCGATGGCGATCCCGGCGATGACGCCGCGGGAGCCGCCGAGACGAAGCAACCGCCGACGCCGGCCCGCGCTGGAGGCGATATCGGCAGGCGCGGGTGGCCCGGACGTCACGGCCGCACGAGGGGCAGCCGTGGATCCGCTGCCATCCCGGGCCACAGGGAGCGGACCCAGGCAAGGTCGGGGTCGTCGGAGTTGGCCATCGTCCGTCGATCGCCGGCCAGCGCGTTCAGGTAGTACGCGTCGTAGCCCTGTGTCGCGGCGAACGGGTGATAGCCCTGGTCGACGATGACCAGGTCGCCGTGGCGGACCGGCATCAGCAGGTCGCGCGAACCGTCTCGGTGGTAGACGCGCTGGATCGCCCAGCCCTCGGGGCGGCTCATCTGGTAGAAGTATGTCTCCTCCAGGACCGCCTCCCGCGGCGGATCGTCGACGTCGTGCTTGTGGGGCGGCCAACCGGACCAGTTGCCGGACGGCGTGAACACCTCGCAGATCAGCAGCCGGTCCGCCGGAAAGCTCGGCATCATGATGTTGTTGACCTGCCGGGTGGCGTTCCCGGCGCCGCGGATCTCGATCTCGACATCCTCGGGCCTGACGACGACCGGCGTCGCCGCGACGCCTGTGCGGCCGGTCAACGGCGCCTGCGCGACGGCGATGAGCGCCCGCCGCCCCGGAAGCGGCCGGCCGATCAGCCGTGCTGTCGTCCCGGCCGGGATGTAGGCGCTCCAGGGCATGCCTTCGAAGACCGACGGCCGGCCGGAGAGGTGGAGGTTCGGGCCATCATCAAGGGCGATCTCCACGCCGCCACCGGAGATCGTGACGATCGCCGCCTCCTGATCCGGGTGATCGAGCAGGACGACTTCGCCTTCGTCGAGCCCGAACGCCCTGAACGACAGATAGCGCCACCCGGAGCGAGCTGGATCCGTGGCCACGACACCGCCGGCACCCGGCTGGATGTGGAGCATCTCCGGTGGCAGCCGGGCCGGCAACTTGGCCGGGTGGATCAGCGGGTCCGACGGTCGGTCAGGATCGGTCACGTCGACGCCTCCAGGGGTGTGGTCGCGAGTCGAGCGAGCATCTGGTCGATCTCGTCCGCGGTCGGCATCGCCGCGCTGCACATCAGCCGCGACGCCACGATCGCCCCGGCCGCGTTGCCCCGCTCGACCGCGGCCACCGGGTCGAGCCCCTTCAGGAGGCCCGCCGCGAACGCGGCGCTGAGCGCGTCTCCGGCCCCGGTCCCGCACAGGACCTCGACGGGGATCCCGGGCATCGTCAGACGCCCCTCGCCGGTCAACAGCGACACCCCGGCCGCGCCGTGCTTGAGGACGATAAGACCTGGACCCGCGCCGATGGCGTCGTCGGGACGCAGATGCACAGCCGAGAACTCGCCGTCGCCGCCGATGAGGACGTCGCTCAGGCGGACGGCCCGGGCGACGAGGGCGGGCGCTTCGCCCGGGTCGGCCCACAGGGTCGGGCGCCAGTCAAGATCGAGGATCGTCCAGGAAGGCGATCGCCGGTCCCGCGCGGCGGCCCGGTCCTCGAGGAGGCCGATCGTGGTCGACCGGGCGGGTTCGGCGGCGAGGAGCGCTCCCGACACGATCGCCAGGGGTGCCTCCGCGAGCAGCTCGGTGGGCACGTCGGCGGCGGCCAGCAGGGTGTCGGGCGCCGGAGTCGGCCGGTAGAAGGTCACCGGGAAGTGCTCCGGTGGCCAGACCTCGAAGAAGGCGACCTGGGTCCTCGACCCGGGGCGCGTGACGATGGATCGGACGTCGATCCCCTCGCCGGCCAGGAAGGTGCGGACGTGATCGCCGTGCCCATCGTCGCCGACGCCGGAGACCACCGCGGTCGAGACCCCGAGCCGGGCCAGCCCGGTGCCGATGTTCCCCGCGAACCCGCCGACGGCCCGGACGAACGAGTCCGCCGCGGCCAGCGACGTGCGCGGCGAGGCCGGCGTGAGGTCGACCCCGACCCGACCGACGACGAGTGCTTCGATCACTGACCGTCTCGCCCGGTCATGCCAGGTGCTTGAGCACCGCGTCCCGGAACGTGATGCCGCACGCCCGCGCCTCGTCCTCGCCATCGCGCATGCGCAGACCGAACGGGGCGAGATTCGCGTCCCGGACCCCGATCCCGATGCTGAGGGACCGGCCGAGGATCGCGTCGGACTGGGGCAGCATCCCGATCCAGTACTCCTCGCGCGGATGGTTCGTGCAGGTGCAGTCGAACGGACAGCCCTTGCCGGTCGCCGTCCTCCGCTCGAGGAGGTGGTCCATCTGGCTGTAGACGTGCCAGCCGGAATCCGAGAGGACCTTCGAGCCGACGTCGTCCGCCACCTTCCGGGCGATCTCGGCCGTCGGCAGCATGACCACGAGATGGGTCGCCAGGTCGCCGGCCGGATCGGTCAACGTCCGGAAGCCGATCTCCGGGACCTCCCCGAGGATCGACTTGACGATCGCCTTGTTGGCCCGCAGATGCGTCTTGATGTAGTCCAGCTTGCGGACCTGGGCGAGGAGGACCGCGGCCGACAGCTCGATCATCCGGAAGTTCATCCCGAGGAACGGTCGGGGCGCGTACATCGACTCGAGGCGGTATGGGGCGTGGCCCTGATCGTGCATCGCGAAGCAGCGCTCGTACAGGTCCTGGTCATCGGTCACCAGCAGGCCGCCGTCGCCGCAGGTGATCGTCTTGAACTCGTTGAAGCTGTAGGTGCCGATGGTCCCGATCCCGCCGACGCCGCGACCCTGATAGGTGGCCCCGACCGCCTGGGCGCAGTCCTCGATGAGCGGGATGCCGTGCCTGTCCGCGATCGCCTTCAGCTCGTTCAGCCGGGCCGGCCCGCCGAGCATGTGGACGACCAGGATGGCCGCGGTTCGCGGAGTGATCTTCGCTTCGACATCGGCCGGGTCGAGGTCGAACGTGTCGTCCACTTCGGCCAGGACCGGGGTGGCTCCGGCGTAGACGATCGACGAGATCGACGCCACGTAGGTGAACCCGGGGACGATCACCTCATCGCCCGATCCGATGCCCAGCCCGAGCAGGGCGATCCACAGGCTGGCCGAGCCGCCACCGCTCAGGCCGAGCCCGTAGCGCACGCTCGCCATCCTGGCGAACTCCTCCTCGACGTGATGGACTTTCGCACCGAAGCTCGGATCGTCGGCTGGACCGTAGCGACTCAGGTAGCGACTGTTCAGCACCTCGAGGACCTCGGCGATCTCCTCCTCGCCGATCAGCTCGATCCCGGGTCCTGGCATGTTCTCTCCTCGTCTGCTCGGCTCAGTGCGCTGTAGGCCGGTCGGCTCCGCCGGATCGCCGGCCGGGGCCGGGACGGATCTGGCCGCGTCCTAGTGGAGCTCGGCCCGCTGCCGAAGGCGCTTCAGCTCGTAGGTCTCTCGTGCGTCGCGAACCCCCTGCTGGGCACTTGCCGCGGCGACCGGTACATCCCACCAGGACTCGAACCCGGGGACACGCTTCTCGGGCTCTGCCGGGACCACGATGACCGTGACTCCGTCGTGCGTGCGCGCCTGGTCGAGGGCAGCGCGCAGCTCGGCCGGGGTCAGAGCCAGCAACGCGAGTGCGCCCATCGCCTCGGCGTGCTTTCGGAAGTCGACCGGAACGTAGGGGCCGGTCAGCCGGTTGCGGGTCCGGTCGCGGAACCGAAGGTCGTTGCCGAAGTCGGGGACGCCGACCGACCGCTGGAGCGCGAGGATGCATTGATACCCGTGATTGTCGACGACGACGATCGTCAGCTTGAGGCCCTCCGCGACGGCTGTGACGATCTCCGAGTTCAGCATCAGGTAGGAGCCGTCCCCGACCATCACGACGACGTCGCGATCGGGATCGGCCAGCCGCACGCCGAGGCCCGCGGCGATCTCATAGCCCATGCACGAGAAGCCGTATTCCACGTGGTACGCCTTGGGATCGTCGACCCGCCACAGTCGGAGCAGGTCGCCGGGCAGGCTGCCGGCCGCGCAGACGACGGTGGCGTGGCCGCCGACCGACTCATTGACGATCCCGATGATCTCGGCCTGCCCGAGGTCGCCCGGCTCGTCGTTGACGGTCCGCAGCTCGGTCACGATGTCGTCCCACTCTCGCTTGAGCTCGCCGACACGGTCCCGGTGGGCGGCGGACGTGCCCTGGTAGCCGGCGGCCGACAGGGCCGTATCCAGGGCTCGCAGTGCCTCGCGCGCGTCGGCGACGACCGGCACGGCCCGCAGCTTGTGGGCGTCCAACGGTGCGACGTTGATCCCGATGAAGGTGAGGTCCGGGTGCTGGAAGGTGGTCCGCGATGCGGTCACGAAGTCGCCCATCCGGGTGCCCACGCACAGGACGACATCCGCGTCGCGCGCCAGCCGGTTGGCGGCCAGGCCCCCGTTCGTGCCGGCCGGTCCCGCGTTCATCGGATGGTCCCAGGGCAGGGCGCCTTTGCCGGCCTGGGTCTCCACCACGGGGATGCCGAACCGCTCGGCGAAGGCTGCCAGCTCGGCGGTCGCCTCGGAGTAGATCGTCCCGCCGCCGGTGACGATGACCGGCGCCTCGGCAGCCGCGATCAGGCGGACGGCATCGGCGATGTCGGCCGGTTCGGGCGCCGGCCGACGGACCCGCCAGACGCGTCGATCGAAGAACCGCTCGGGCCAGTCGAAGGCCTCCGACTGGACATCCTCCGGCAGTGAGATCGTGACCGCCCCCGTGGACACCGGGTCGGTCAGCACCCGGAACGCCTCGGGCAGCGACGCGAGCAGCTGCTCCGGGCGCGAGATCCGGTCGAAGAACCGGGACACCGGACGGAAGGCATCGTTGACGCTCGTGTCGCGCTCGATCGGATGCTCGACCTGCTGGAGTACGGGATCGGGCGCCCGGTTGGCGAAGTAGTCGCTCGGGAAGAGGAGGACGGGGATCCGGTTGACGGTCGCCCCGGCCGCGCCGGTGATCATGTTCGCCGCACCCGGCCCGACCGAGGAGATGCAGGCGTAGGTCCGCAGCCGGTTGTGGTGCTTGGCGAAGGCGGCCGCGATGTGGACCTGGCCCTGCTCGTTCTGGGGTCGGTAGTAGGGCATGTCTTCGGCGTCCCCGAACTCCTCGAGCGCCTGCCCGAGACCGGCCACATTGCCGTGCCCGAAGATCCCCCACACGCCGGCGATGAAGCGGTGCTGCCGGCCGTCGCGCTCGACGTCCTGGCGAGCCATGAAGCGAACGACGGCCTGACCCACGGTCAGTCGGACAGTATCCACCGCTGCCTCCTTGCGCAACCGATTGCAGAGACGGTATCATCGCGACTCGTTCCCCGTCAACAGGGTCGAAGGGTCCAACCATGACCGTGATCCGCCACCCGCCCGCGACGCCGCTCGCCCGTCCGGTCGACCTGTCGTCGGTCTGGAACGCCACCGACGGCGACGTCGCGGAGCGATTCCATCCGCTTTACGGGCAGGCGCTCCGGCGGCTACCGGACGGGCCGTCCGTGTTCCGCGGCCTGCCCTTCGATCTCGGGACGCGAGCGGACGGGCAACGCTGGATCCTGATCGACAGCGAGCTGACGATCGACCTCCGCGGACTCGGTCCTGCCAGCCACCTCCTGATCGTCCACTTCGCCGACAGCTGGCGCGACACGGACGGCGAGCGGTCGCCGGGCACCCCGGTCGGGTGGGTCCTGCCGACCGGCGAACCGCTCGCTCACTACGACCTCCTGCTGGCCGATGGACGCGTCCGCCAGGTCGAGGTCCGTCGGCGGGTCGAGATCGCCGACGGGATCATCGGCTGGGGGTTCGTGCCCTTCGCGGCGATCGGCCACCGCTTCGATGAGACCGTCGACTGGCGTGGTCCGCACCCGCGCCTGGAACCCGGTCGCTACGCGCCGGCGGGACACGCCGGACCACTGACGATGTTGCCCGGCTCGTGGGGGCCGGCCCAATCCGGGGTAGCCGACTTCGTGCCGACCTTCGACGACGACGTGACCTACTGGCTCCACTCCATCCCGCTCGGCGACGATCGGGATCCGGTCGGCCTTCGCCTCGTGCCGCTGGGGAACGGCCGGCCTGGCAGCGGGGTCGTGCTGGCCGCGCTGACCCTGTTCGACGGGACCGCGGACCCGCTCGTCCTCGAACCGCGCCGCCAGCTCCAGGTCCACGGCGCCGGAGCCGCGCTGCCCGAGGTCGACCTGGGTGTCGCGATCCGATCCCGGCCGCTCGAGACATCGATGGGCGAGAACACGCCGGCGGTCGGCGACGCTCCGATCGGCTGGGGCCGACCTCGGACCGTCGGACACGGTCTCCCGGTCCGGCCCGGCGAAGCATCGGGCTCGGTCGTCGACGTCGCCACTGCGCCCGATGCGCGGCTCCGCTTCGGCGACTGGGAGGTCCCGATCGCCGGACTCGGGGGCGAGGCCGTCAGCGACGACGGCCGGATCACGGTCCGGCCGATCCCGGCCGCGGACATCCGGGTCGACGTGCAGATCAGCGTCGGCGACGAGGCGACGCCGGCCCGGGTGCGGTTCGTGGCCGCCGACGGGCGCTACCTGCCGCCACTCGGGCATCGTGACGAGGTGAGCCCGGGCCTGTGCGAGGACACCGGCGCCGACATGATCCTCGGCCCGGACACCTACGCCTATGTCCCCGGTGCGTTTCAGATCGATCTGCCGGTGGGCACCGTCGAGGTCGAGGTCGTCAAGGGCTTCGACCACCGCCCCGAACGCAGGACGCTCAGCGTCGAGCCCGGCACGCGCGACCTGGCCATCGCGCTCGATCGGCCGATCGACCTGCGCGACGCCGGTTGGAGGTCGTCGGACTCGCACGTCCACTACATCTCGCCCTCGAGCGCACTCCTCCAGGCCGCCGCCGAGGACGTGACCTTCGTCCACCTCCTGGCGACCCAATGGGGTGACAACTTCACCAACATCCCGGACCTGTCATGGGGCTCGCAGCAGGATCCGAGCGGGCGCCACGCGGTGATCGTCGGAACAGAGAACCGACAGAACATGCTCGGCCATCTGGCGCTCCTCGGGGCACGCCGGCCGGTCCTGCCGCTGGCGGCCGGCGGCGCCCCGGAAGGTCGGCTCGGCGGAGCGGTCACCGAGCTGCTCGCGGACTGGGCCGATCGGTGCCACGCGGAGGGCGGGCTCGTGGTCGGCGCCCACTTCCCGCTGCCCTTCGCCGAGATCGCCGCCGACATCGTGTCGGGCCTGATCGACGCGGTGGAGATGCAGACCTTCGCCCCGGGGCTCGACAACCCCTCGATCCTCGAGTGGTACCGGCTCCTGAACTGCGGCTACCGCGTTCCGATCCTGGGCGGCACCGACAAGATGACGGCCGAGGTGCCGGTCGGGGCGGTCCGGACCTATGCCCGACTCGATCCCGCTGCGCCGCCGACGTTCGACGCCTGGGCGTCCGCGGTCCGGGCCGGCAGGACGTTCGCCACGTCGGGCCCGGTCATCGAGCTGTCGGTCGACGGGCACGAGCCCGGCGACGTCGTGGCCCTGCCGGCGACGGGCGGTCGGCTCGAGGTGCGTGCCCGCGCTCGTGCCGCTCAACCGGTCATCGGTCGAGTCGAGCTGGTCGTGAACGGACGAGTCGCGGCGGAGCTGGGGGCGTCGTCGCCTTCGGCCGACCTCAGCCTCGAGACCAGCCTCGACATCCGGGCCGGGGCATGGGTCGCCGCGCGATCCCGGAGCGACTACGAGATCCACTCAGCGTTCAATACGAGCATGGCTGCCCACACCTCGCCGGTCTATGTCGAGGTCCTGGATCACCCGACGTTCGCGACGACGGACGCCCAGGCGATCCTCGAGGTCATCGATGGGACCGCACGGTGGCTGCAGACCATGGCGACGATCGGCGATCCGCTGCAACGGGCGCGAATGGTCGGCCGGATCGCCGCCAGCGGAGCCGCCCTCCGCGACCGACTTGACCGCGCGACACGGGAGGATGACTAAGGTGAAGATCGCCCTCGATCCGTACATGCTCCGCGACCGTCCGTTCGGCGAGGTCTGTCGGATCGCGGCCGACATCGGCTACGACTCGATCGAGCTGTCGCCGCGCCCCGACTTCATCCCGTTCTTCAGCCACCCGCGGGCCGATCGCGCCCGGGTCACCGAGTTCCGCGACGCGCTTCGCGAGAGCGGGATGGAGCTGGCTTCGATCCTGCCGCTCTACCGCTGGTCGAGCCCTGACGAGGACGAGCGGCAGGCCGCCGTCCGCTACTGGAAGCGGGCGATCCAGCTCGCGGTCGAGGTCGGCTGCCCGGTGATGAACTCGGAGTTCAACGGACGCCCGGAGGCCGCTGCCCGGAGCGAAGCCCAGTTGTGGCGCTCGCTCGAGGAACTCCTGCCGATCTTCGAGCGCGAGGGGATCCGGCTCAACCTCGAGGCGCATCCGGACGACTTCATCGAGCGGAACGACGAAGCCGTCGACCTGGTCCGCGCGATCGACTCGCCGCTGGTCGGCTATGTCTTCTGTGCTCCGCACATGTACTACCTGGGCGATGACGTCGCCGCCATGATCGAGCGCGCCGCGCCGGTCCTCGCCCAGGTCCACATCGCGGACGTCCTCAACCATCGGGCTTCGTCGGGGCTCCGCTACATCGTCAATCCGCCCGGCTCGTCGGCACGCGTCCACCAGCACCTGGACATCGGCCAGGGCGAGGTGGACTTCGACGCGTTGTTCGGGGCGCTCCGCCAGGTCGGCTTCGACGGCATCCTGACCAGCTGCGTGTTCGCCTGGGAGGAGCGGGCCGTCGAGTCTTCGCGGTTCATGTTCGAGCGGATCCGGCACTACCTCGGGGAGGGGCAGACCGCTGCCCACTGAAGCCGGACTCGGCTCAGGCGGCGCGGGCGGGCCGAGCGAAGGGGACCCACCGCCGAGATCGCGTCAGAACGTGTCCGCCGGGGCTGGGCTGCCGGCGGACGGCCGATCGCTCCTTGCGTCGGGCGAGTTCCGGGCCCTGCTCGGCGCCCGCCTGACGAACGCACTGGCCATGAGCGCCCTGGTGACCGTCGTCGCCTTCCAGACCTA
>JBBQJL010000045.1:0-24700 GCA_038325875.1 Candidatus Limnocylindrales bacterium | reverse complement strand
CCCCCGCCGCCACTGTGGGTGGCGGTTCCAGGGTCGAGCAGGAGTGGTCTGCGGCCAGATCGAACCGGAACGCGACGCTCGCACGCTTGCTGACTCGCGGATCCACCACCCGGAGTGGCACGGACGGGGTGCGGCGAGCGGGGTGCGGGCGGGGTGCGGCGAGCGGGGTGCGGGCGCGGTGCGGCGAGCGGGGCACGGGCGGGGCGGCGGCATCGCCACCGTGCCCGAGCGGGAATCGGTGTCGGCATGCACCAGAAAGTGGTGCTATCGGTCACCGCTGAAAGTTTGGCTGAAAGCTCGCGCGGTCAACGTCGCCTTCCCAACCAGGGGCCGACGCGGGAATCGCGCCGTGACACGTACGACACCGGATGACGGGGTCGAGGGGGTTCGAGTGCAGATCAGCCGGAGCGCCAGGAAGCGCCGGGAAGGCCAGTCCCTGGTCGAGTTCGCCGTGGTCCTCCCGGTCTTCCTTCTGATCCTGGCCGGGATCCTCGACTTCGGCCTGGGCCTCTATTCCCAGATGACGGTCATCAACGCAGCCCGCGAAGGCGCCCGTGTCGGCGTCGTCACCCCGCCCGCGACCCTCGTCGCGGACGTCAATGACCGGGTCCAGGCCATGAGCGGCGGCCTCGACAAGACGAAGCTGACGGTCACGATCAGCTGCAAGCGCCCGGTGGGCTCATCGTTCGTCGCCTGTTCGGCACCCCAGTGGCAGTCGGGCGACGCCGTGGTCGTCCAGGTCGACTACAACTACGGGATGCTCTGGCCGCTGGCCTTCGGGAACCACCTCGACCTGTCGTCGACCGTCCAGATGCGGATCGAGTAGGCGGCCGAGCCATGACACTGAACGCATCGAGGGGGACAGGGATGCCGAAGCCGCGCAGCGGTCGCGAGCAGGAGCGAGGCCAGATCATCATCCTGTTCGTGTTCGTGCTCATCGTGATCATGGGCGCCGCGGCGATGGTCGTCGACGTCGGCGTCCTCCGGAACGCCAACCAGAACCTGTGGAACGCGCTCGACGCCGGAGCCCTGGCCGGAGCGTCCCAGCTGCCCGCCGACGCCACGAATGCCAGCGCGATCGCCCTGCAGTACGCCGACGACAACTATCCCGGCGGCCTGCCGGCGGGCGTGACGGTCGGCTTCCGCTGCGTCGTCGGCAGCTCTGGTGGCGCTCCGCGAGCAGCCGACCTCCCGGTGGTCTGCGATCCGGGCGGGAACGCAGTCTGGACGTGCAACTCGACCACCTGCAGCAGCGTGTGCATCCCGGCCGAGGGCGATAGCTGCAATACGATCGTCCTCGAACAGGCCGCGACCGTGCCCTACAACTTCGGGCCCGCTGTGGGTGTCACCACCGGGACGACCCAGACGGTCCTGTCAGCCGCCTGCAAGGGACCGTGCGGAGCCAAACTGAGCGGACCCGTCGATCTTGTGCTGATCGTCGACCGCACGCCGAGCATGGACGCCGGCGACCTGGCCAACGCCCGGAGGGCTGCCGACGACCTCCGCAAGTCGCTCAACCCGACCGAGCAGTGGGTCGCCTACGGGATGATCGGACCGAGCACTGGAACGGGCTCCTGCCCGAGCGACGCCGCGGCCTCGCTGGGGACCGCCAACCTGCCCAGCGACCTGCGCCGCTGGATCCCGATCGGCATGAGCGGGATCGGCGCCCCGATCCATAACGAGAGCTACACCAGCTCGGGCACCGCCCTTGCCAACGCCATCAGCTGTTTCGGGGCATCGCCTGGCGGCGTGGCCACCGATCTGGCAGACCCGTTCCCGGCGGCGGCATACGAGCTCGCCCAGAACGGCCGGGCGGGCGTGCCCAAGGGCATCATCTTCATGACCGACGGCCAGCCGAACAACTCGGTGGTCAAGGGCGGTGGGCCATGCGGCGCAGGCACGTCTGCCCAGTACGATGCCGAGGCGCTGGCCCGAGCCAACGCGGCGAAGACGGCGATCGCCGGCGGGATCGAGATCTTCACGATCGGCTTCGGCCTTGGGCCGGGCGAGATCCACGGAAGCTGCGGCTCACCCCCCGGCTGGTCCACGACCGGACAGGAGACGCGCGCACGGCAGCTCCTCGCGGGCATGGCCACCGGACCATCCGCGGACGATGGCTGCACACCTGCCGAGAACGACGATGGGGATCACTTCTTCTGCGTGCCCAAGGGCGGCGGCTCGGCCGACCTGTCCAAGGTGTTCAAGCAGGCCGCCAACGCGCTGATCGGTGGAACGAAGCTGATCAGGCTTCCCTGACGATCGACGGCTGCCGGTCGACGGGCGAGCCCCTGCACTCAGCCCGTCGACGGTTGCCTGGGCCCAAGGCCGTTGTGGGTCAGCGAGCGATGTCGCGCCGACGCATCCCCCAGCCACCGAGCGCCACCCCACCGATCGCCAGGACCAGACACGCGCCGATCCCGGCGAAGTCCCAGGCGCCGACCATCGGCTGACCCATGTGGGCCGTCAGGGCGAGCTGGTGGACGACGTCGGGAAGATCCAGCGCCGGCGCCAGCAGGTCGATCAGGAACGTCGCCGTGACCACGAGGGCGACGACCTCGGCGGCGATCGACGTCCGGACGAGGCTACCCACGGCGATACCGATGCCGACCATCGCGGCGGCGTACAGGCCGAGTGCGGCAGAGCCGACCATCGCGTCGCCGGCGGCCACGCCGCCGGACGCCGCGCCGAGGCCGATCCCCGCCGCGAAGAGGACGGTCATCAGAGCGACCGCGAGGATCGCTGCGACGCCCCCGGCGACCGCCCAGCGCGCCCGCTTCAGCGGCGTGGCCAGAACCAGCTCGAGGCGCCCGTCGGTCTCGTCCGACGCCCATTTCGAGACGAACGTCGCCGCGCCGAAGCCGGCCCCGATGTACAGGAGCTGGGCGTACATCTGGAGCCAGCCGCCGGTGGTCCTGAAGTCGAAGCCCGGGAAGATCGCAGCGAAGGTCTGCAGCAGGTTGGGGTCGTTCGCGAGCTGGGCGGCCATCGGCTCGACGAGCGAGGCGATGAGCGCGCCCATGAGGCCGAGCCCGATCCCCCACGACAGCGCCCTCGGCAGCTGGTCGCCGAACGCGCGGCTCACGGGACCCTGGACACCGAGCACCGTCGCAGGCAGGCTCGGGAGCGAGAGCCCCGCGGTGACCCCGAGGTCGCGCCGCAGGAAGAGGTCGACCCCGATCGCGAGGAAGACGACGCCGACGATCCCGACGAGGGCCAGCCCCGCCCAGTCGTACTGGCCGACCAGCGCGACGTGGTCGGCGGTCCAGCGGAACGGGCTCAGGGCCGCGACGGGACCGAGGACGTCGAGGCCGTTCGCCACCCACAAGACGACCATCGCGAGACCGGCGACGCCCGCGGCGCCGGCGCGCCCGAGGACCGGCGCCAGGGCGAAGGCCAGCCCGCCGAAGAACAGGGCGATGAACCCGGCCCACAGCGCGAAGCCGACGGAGGACAGGGGCGGGATCTGATCGCCCAGCGTGGCGTCGCCGAACAGGGTCGAGCTGGTCGTGGTGGCGACGGCGAGGATCGCCATGGTCAGCCAGAGCATCGTCAGGTGGGCCGCCAGCTTCTCGAGCGCGATCCGCCGCTTGCCGTAGGGCGCCGCCGCGACCAAGTCGAGGCTGCCCCGGCGGGCCTCGCCGGCCAGGGTCGAGGACAGCGCAAGGATCGACCAGAGCGCCGTTCCGAGGGCGAACATCGCCCCGTACTTGAAGGTCATGTAGCCCCCGAGCGTACCCAGCTTCACGGGCTTCCCGAACAGGTTGATCATCGATGCCGGCATGCTCCCGACGAGCTGGTCCACCTCGAGCCGGGCGGCCGGCGTCGGGAAGACGCTCGATACTGCGACCCCCATCATCAGGGCCATCCCGCCGAGCAGGCCGGCGGCGATGATGAAGGCGAGCCGCGAGTCGCGGATCGTCTTGCCGTAGATGCTCCCGAAGCCGTACAGCCGGCGGCGCAGCGGGATGGCCGGAATGGGCGCCGCCCGGCGCGGCGACCCGGCGTCGACGGCCATGGCTAGTCCACCTCGACAGCCGCCTGGCCGTACTGGGCGAGGAAGGTCTCCTCGAGGCTCGGCTCGCGGCTGACGAAGTCGAGCAGCTCGTAGCGGGCGGCGGCCCGGACCACCGGGCTGATCGCGCCGCTCACGCGCAAGCGCAGGACGTGGTCGTCCAGGGCGACGTCGCTCACGCCTGGGAGGGCTGCGAACTCGGCCTCCGGCACCACCCCGGCGAAGCGCAGCTCGACCTGGTGGTGGGCGAGGTCTCGGAGCGCGTCGATCGCGCCGACCTTGACGATCCGCCCCTCGCGGATGATCGCGACCCGGTCGCAGCTCTTCTCGACCTCGGACAGGACGTGGCTCGACAGGAAGACGGTCGACCCGCCGGCCACGGCCTCGCGAAGGATGGTGAAGAACGTCTGCTGGACGAGCGGATCGAGGCCGGCCGTCGGTTCGTCGAGGACCAGCAGCTCGGGCCGGTGCTGGAGCGCGATGACGAGCCCGACCTTCTGCTTGTTGCCCTTGCTGTACTCCTTGAAGCGCCGGCTCGGGTCGAGGTCGAAGCGCTCGACGAGCGAGTCCTGGTATGCCCGGTCCACCCCACCGCGGAGGTTCGCGAAGTAGTCCAGCGTCTGTCCGCCGGTCAGCCGGTCGTACAGGGTGAACTCGCCGGGCAGGTAACCGACCCGCCGGTGGATCGCGACCGGGTCGACCGATGTCTCGATGCCGAACACGGTCGCCCGGCCACTCGTCGGCCGGATCAGATCGAGCAGGACGCGGATGGTGGTCGTCTTGCCGGCGCCGTTCGGTCCAAGGAAGCCGAAGACCTCGCCCGGCTCCACGCTGAGGTCGACGTCGACGATGCCGCGATGGGAGCCGTAGGTCTTGGTCAGCTTGTCGGCCTGGATGATCACGCCCATGAGCTTCCTTCCCCGATCGGCGTCGTCGACACTGCGCTGACACCTCTATCTTGGACCCGAGTCACACTGTCCGCATGTCCGACGACTCGACCGACCCCGATAACGCCCAGAGCGCCGCCGCGGACGGTGACGGCTTCGCCGCGCTCGGGTTGGACGAGCCGCTCCTGACGACGCTGGCCGGCCTGGGCTACGAGGAGCCCACGCCGATCCAGCGCGAGGCGATCCCGCTGCTCCTCGGCGGGCGCGACCTGCTTGCTGAGGCCCCGACCGGCACGGGCAAGACCGCCGCGTTCGCGCTGCCCGTGCTGGCCCACCTCGAGGTCGGGCGCGCCGGGCCGGCTCGGGCGGCCGCGCTCGTGATCGTGCCGACTCGCGAGCTTGCGATGCAGGTCGCCGAGGCGTTCCACAGCTACGGCAAGGCGGTCGGGGTGCGGGTCGTGCCGGTCTACGGCGGCCAGCCGATCCAGCAGCAGCTGCGTGGCCTCAAGCGGGGCGTGGATGTCGTGGTGGCGACGCCCGGTCGTGCGGTCGACCACCTCAAGCGCGGCAGCCTCGATCTGGATGACGTCCGCGTGGTCGTCCTCGACGAGGCCGACGAGATGCTCGACATGGGCTTCGCCGAGGATCTCGACACGATCCTGGCCGCGACACCGGCCACCCGCCAGACTGCACTCTTCTCGGCGACGATCTCGCCGACCATCACCAGGATCGCGAAACGCCATCTTCGCGAGCCGGCGCGGGTCCGTGTCCACGCCGAGCGGGAGACCCGCGACGGGGTCGCCCGCGTCCGCCAGACCGCCTACGTCGTCCGTCGGTCTGACAAGCTCGCGGCGCTCTGCCGAATCCTCGACGTGGAGGACCCGACCTCGGCCCTCGTGTTCGCCCGGACCCGGGGGGAGGTGGACGATCTCGCCGAGGCGCTCAGCGGACGCGGTCACGACGCCGGCGCACTCCACGGCGGCCTCGCCCAGGAGGCACGCGACCGGATCATGGGTCGCTTCCGCGACGGCTCGCTGGACGTCCTCGTCGCGACGGATGTGGCGGCGCGTGGCCTGGACATCGACCACGTCAGCCATGTCGTCAACTACGACGTGCCGTCCGACCCCGACCAGTACGTCCATCGGATCGGTCGCACCGGCCGTGCCGGCCGCGACGGCGTGGCCATCACCCTCGTCGAACCGCGAGAGCATCGCCAGTTGCGCAACATCGAGACGGCGACCCGGACGAAGCTGTCGATCGAGCGGCTGCCGACTGTCGCCGACCTGCGCGAGCGCCGGGTCGAGATCATCCGCGGCAACCTGCGCGAGGCGCTGCTGAGCGGCGATCACGATCGGCTGCGGGGCGTTGTCGAGCCGCTGTCCGAGGAGTTCGACCTGGTGGACATCGCCCTGGCGGCGGTGTCACTCATCGAGGGCGCCGGGGTCCGCGAGGCGGACGAGGTGGAGCTCGCGGCGGCATCGCTCCAGGACACACCGCCGCCGTTCCGGCCCGGGCCGGGCGGCCGAGGTGGCCCCGGCGGTCCCGGCGGTCCCGGCAACCGGCCACGTTCCGGAGGCGGGCCCGGGCGTGGCCCGATGCCGGCTGGGCGCGGACCAGCTCCGCGCGGTCCTCGCCCGCCCGGAGCACCGCATCCGTCGGTCCCCGATGGCGGCTGGGTGCAGCTGTGGGTCGGCGGCGGTCGTCGCGTCGGCCTCCGGCCGGGGGACCTGGTCGGCGCCATCGCCAACGAGGCCGGCGTCCCCGGGTCGGTCGTCGGAGCGATCCAGATCTTCGACGAGTTCGCCCTGGTGGACGTCCAGGCCAACGTCGTCGACGGCGTCGCCGATGCGCTTCGCGGTGCCCGGATCCGCGGTCAGCAGCTACAGGTCAGGCGGGAGCGACCGCGTTGAGGCGAGAGCGACCGCGTTGAGGGGGACGCTATCGTGCGGGTGCGAAGTGCGCGACTTACCCTGTGCGACGACAGCGCACCGCCCAGGACGGCGGACGAACCTGGGAGGGCCGACCGATGACGTCCATCCGTGAGATCCAGGCACCCATCAAGGAGCACTATCGGGAGGACGCTTCGGCGGCGTGGGTCACCCTGCGGGCGAGCGGGAGCAGTGCCTCCGGCAGCCCGATGAGCTGCTCGGTCGACATCGGGCGGGCGCTCTACGCGGCGGGCGCCCACCAGGGCGTCGGGGGATCGGGCTCGGCGGCGTGCTCGGGCGATCTCCTGCTCGGCGCCCTCGCGGCCTGTGCCCAGATCACCTGCCAGATGGTCGCGGCGAACATGGGCCTCGATGGCGTGGAGGTCGGCGTCACGGTCGAGGGCGATCTCGACCTGCGCGGCACGCTCGGCGACCCACAGGTCCCGGTCGGCTTCCAGGCGATCCGCGTCCGATTCGACCTGACCGGTGACATCCCGGAGGATCGCCTCGAGCGGCTGCGCGAACGGACCGACCGGTATTGCGTCGTCCTGCAGACCCTCCTGGCGCCGCCAGTCGTGACGACCGAGCTCGCCGTCCGACCATCCTGAGGCGGTCGTGACCGGTTCGAACGCCTGTCCGTGGCCTTCCTGGAGGAGCTGGAGCGCCGGTTCCTTCAGTCCTGACCGGCGGTCCTGAGCTTCGACGGTGACGAGCCGGAGACGGTCACGCGCCCGACATCGTGGTGACGCGGACGGGATGGTCCGACTCATCGGCATCCGCCTCGGCCTTCGTCCGGTGGATCGTCCCCGGGGCATGCTCCGGCGGGGCGTAGACGGTGTACAGCCGAAGGTCATCCGAGCCGACGTTGACGACGTTGTGGAGGGTCCCCGCCGGGACGAGGATCAGGCGGCCCGGCACGATCGCACTTCGATCGTGCTCGAGGATGGCCTCGCCCTGACCCTGGACGAAGACCAGGACCTGATCCGTGTGGGGATGAACCTCCTCACCGATCTCGCCGCCGGGCGGGATGCTCATCACGACGACCTGGCTGTACGGGCCCGTCGCGAGGACCTCGCGGAAGTTCGCGTTCTGCCGGGCCCAGCCGACGATGTCGTCATTCCATGCCATGGGTGGTCTCCTCCTGGATCTCGTGGTGGATCAGATCAAGGATAGCCGGCCCTCATCCCCGGGCAAGAGCCAGATGTCCCGAACGCGCCTGGAGTCAGCGGGCCTCGTTGGGTGAGCCGAGCGCCGCGTGCGCGCCGGGCCGGACTTCACGACTGGCGCTCGGGACGGACATGCGCTGGCGTATGCACATGCGCAACCTTGAACGTCGCGTCCATCTTCTCCTTGATGAGCCACGCTATCGGAAGGTGACCGGCGAGGCCGGGCGCCGCCACGTATCGGTGGCGTCCGTCATCCGCGAAACCATCGATCGCCTGCCCGAAGGCGCAGATCGCCGCCGGGCCGCCATCGCCGAGGTCCTCGCCGCCGAGCCGATGCCGATGCCGATCGATCCGAGCGAGCTCCGACGTGAGCTGGACCTCGCCCACGAGCCTTCGGCATGATCGTTCTGGACGCGACGATCCTGGCCTACGCCGTCGGGGAAGAGCATCCACTGCGCGGACCATGTCGACGCCTGTTGGCCGCGCACGCCGACGAGCGGATCGAGGCGACGACGACGGTCGAGGTGATCCAGGAGTTCGCCCACATCCGCGCCCGCCGCCGAACCCGGCCCGACGCCGTCCACGTTGCGCGACAGTTCGCAGCCGCCTTCAGCCTGTTGGTCACCACGCCTGACGACCTGGACCGCGGCCTAAGCCTCTTCGAGCAGTATCCAGCCCTCGGCGCGTTCGACGCGGTCCTGGCCGCCGTCGCCCTGGACCGCCGAGCGCAGGCCCTCGTCTCCGCCGACCGAGCCTTTGCGTTCGTCCCGGGCTTGGTTTGGGTGGATCCGGCCGACTCGACCCTGGGTCAGCTCGTCGGGGACTGACCAGCCAAGCTCATGCCGTCGCGATCGGACCGTCACGTGGCCCGACCGCGGCGGGACGGCGCGCGCTCGGTATCGGGATCAGGTACCGGGCGGCGTCACTCGGCCTCGTTCTCCCAGCCGACCCGGATCCGCGCCTTGACACCGGGCAGCGGCAAGGACTCCGCCTCCGCCTCGACCGCGTCGCGTTCGGCGCGCGAGAGCCGGCGCCAGGGCTGGATGCTCAAGCTCGCCTCTGCGCGTCGCCACGTCCCGACCAGCTCTCCCCCCACGAGGACGCCGCCGGGCCAGACGCGCGTGGTCCACAGCGCGCGGCGACGATCGCCGTCCGGCACGATGAGCTCGCGATCCGCTCCCCAGAGGAGGACGTAGGCGTCGCCGCTCGGGAGGAGCCGTGCTGCCGCCGAACGCCCTGGGGCGGCGCGGAGCATCGGCTCGTCGCTGGTCAGGATCCATCCATCGCCGACCGGTGTTCGAACCGGTGTCAACGACGCGACGAGCGCCTCGAACGCTGCGCGGGCACGAGCCGGGGCGATCCCCGCCCACGCACTGAACGCCGCGGGCGTCGTGGGACCAAAGACATGTAGGTACCGCCGCGCGAGCTCGAGACGGGCCTCGCGGGGATCGACCTGGGGTGGCGGTACCGTCCAGACCGTCGGCTGTCGAGCACCGTCCCACCGGATCAGCACTCGGCCGGTCGGTGCGGCGTAGCGGAGCATGTTCGGGTGGACACCGAGGGCGCGTCCCGCTTCTCCGTAGGTCATCTTCCGGCCGTCGAGGAAGGCATCCAGACGGATGGCCAGGTCCTCGGCGAACCGCCGGCCCTTGTCATCGTCTGGGATCCGCCCGAGCGCGAAGACGCCGCGGTCGCGGGCCGCGACGACGTACGCGCTGAACCGCGGGCCCCAGAGCTGGACGAGTGACGGGTCGTCCAACGCGGAGGGTTCGCTCCCTTCGACACGGGCGTGGATCGACAGGAGCGCGGCCCGGGGCATGCTGTCCTGCAGGCCTGCCCACGCTGCCCGACGGAGGGAGTCGGCGCCGGGTGGCAGCCGCTCGGCGAGCGCCCCGACGGTCTGTCGGTACGCGAGGATCTGCGCTCTCGTGAGCTCGAGCCGACGGATGGTCACGCGAACTTCGTCCGTCCCAAGGGTCCGCACCGAGACGGCGGAGGCGTCCATCTTCGCATGCGACGGACCTGCCTCCGATGGCTGGCTGCGAGGACGATCGCCTTGCGCCCTCGACCGCGGTCATGATCGTGCGGTGACCGCGTCGACCGCGAGTCGGCGTCGTGCGCTCGAATGATGGGCGAAGCGCGGCCGAGGTGACGGCCGAGCCCATCGCGGAAGAGCCACGCAAGCCTACGGGCCGAGCAGCGCAAGTGGCACGACCGCGATCCCGTCGGGGCGTCGATAGGCCTCGGGGCCGGTCGTGATGATCACCGCGTCGAGCAGGTCTTCGCCGATCTGCTCCCGAAGCCAGCGCAGATGGCGGCCGTCGTTGTCGTTGACCGTGCGAGTGAGCTTGACCTCGATCGCGACGACGCGCTGATCGTCTCGGGCGACGATCAGATCCACCTCGTGCTCACCACCGCGGGTCCTCAGGTGCGAGACCGACGCCTCGGCCGCCTGGGCGCCGGTGCGCACATCGAGGGTGACCAGCGACTCGAACAACGCCCCGAGCAGGGTCCCGTCGCGAGGCACGCGCGGACCCGCCGAACGACCCTCAAGAAGTCCGTCGATGCCGATGCCGAGCAGGCGGGCTGCCAGCGCAGGGTCGGCGAGTTGGTGCTTCGGCGGGGAACCCAACCTGGAGATGTGGCTGCGTGTCGGCAGCCAGGCCGGGACCGGTTCGACGATCCACAGTCGCTGGAGGATGTCGTTATACGGCTGGGTGGTCGACTTCGCCGGCTTCTCGCCGTTGCCACCCGTCGCAGCATCGCGGATCGTCTCGAACGTCGCCGTCGTCGACGACGCGGCGGCATAGGCGGTCATCCAGCGCCGTAGCACAGCGGGATTGCGGACCGTCCGGCCCATCTCGGTGAAGTCGTGCTCGATGATCCGTTCGATGTAGCCGTCCAGTTGGGCTCGAAGCGCCCGGTCCCGGAGATGGCGCAAGCCCGGGAAACCAGACGCGACCACCTCTCGTGTGTAGTCCTCGAGGGTCTGCTTGGTCACGCCGGTGATCGCCGGTCGGTCACCGGCCAGGAGAGCCCGGAGGCTCACGGTCGGCGTGTCGAGGCCTCGCTCGGACAGGGCCAGCGGGCGCATCCGGACCGTCACGATCCTGCCCGCCCCCGAGTGGGTAGGCGCGTCGGTCGGAGTCGCCGATCCGGTGAGCAAATACTGGCCGGCCTGGTGGTCGGCGTCGACGGCGCGCCGAACCACGTCCCATGACTCGGGGATCCGCTGCCACTCGTCGATGAGGACGGGCCGGTCGCCAAGGACGAGGCGCATCGGGTCGCCCTCGGCGACAGCCCGCTGGCCGGGATCGTCGAGCCGGTAAATGGTCCTGGCACGACGCTCCGCAGTCGCCGTCTTGCCGACGCCCTTCGGTCCCTCGATCGCGATCGCGGCGATGCCTGTCATCAGGGCGTCGAGTTCATCGTCGACGACTCGGGGTCTGTAGTCGGTCATCGGACTCCCGGATAACGGCTACATACGCTACCGTTTGGCGCCAAGCAACGCTACCGATTGGCTGGAGACTACGCCGGTACCCCGCAGCAGTCAACTAGACGGCATGTACCGGGTCCGATGGAGAGGCCGGAACCCAGCGCGGTTCAGCTATCTACTGAGAGATCGTCCATGTCGAGTCCCGGTATGGGACCATCAACGGCGCCATCGCCTCGCTCGGACCGCGAGGAGCACCCAGATCACCGCCGCCAGAAACCAGGACCCGACAAGGAAATAGACGCCAACAACGGACATAGGATGAGGGAGCAAGCCGCTCGCTCCGCGGATGCCCAGCGCGGAGTGAGCGCCGAGATCGCGAGTATGGTTGAGCGGATCCTGCAGCCGCTGTCCGTGTCGGTCTGGCTGCGCAGGCCCGAGCCGGAGCACCGGTCGACCGGCGAGCACCTGCGGCGATCGGCGTAGGCAGCCGGCGCCTCGACTGCGGTACCGGCCAGGGGCATCGCCCGGGGTCTGGGGTCGTGCCCCCGTGGTTTGGGGCCATACTCGTGTCGATGCACGTCCTCATCGTCGGTGCGAGCGGCTACGTGGGCGGGCGGCTGGTGCCGCTCCTGCAGCGGCGGGGAGATGACCTGAGGCTGGTGGGCCGCGATCCGGGCGCACTCGCCGACCGCTTCCCCGGGACGCAGACACTGCGAGCCGATCTGCTCGATCCGGATACGCTCCCGCAGGCGGTGGCAGGGATCGACGCCGCGTACTACCTCGCGCACGCGATGGGCAGCGGCGAGGCTGGATTCGCGGAGCGTGACCTGCGTTCGGCGCGAGCGTTCGCGACAGCAGCGGCTGAAGCCGGGGTCCAGCGGATCATCTACCTCGGTGGGCTCGGAGACGATGCCGCAGACCTGTCGCACCATCTCGCCAGCCGCCACGAGGCGGGGGCGGAGCTCGCGCGCCACGGTATCCCGGTGACCGAGTTCCGGGCGGCGATCATCATCGGCTCCGGGAGCGCATCGTTCGAGATCCTGCGCCACCTGACCGAGCGGCTGCCGGTCATGATCACCCCGCGCTGGGTCTCCACCCGGTGCCAGCCGATCGGCATCCGAGACGCCCTCGCGTACCTCGTCTCGGCGCTCGACCATCCCGAGGTCAGCGGCATCGTGGAGATCGGCGGGCCAGACGTCCTCTCCTACGGCCAGATGATGCTGGGCTACGCGCGTCTTCGGGGACTGCGACGCCTCATGATCCCGGTCCCCGTGCTTACGCCGAGGCTCAGCTCCTACTGGGTCAATCTCATCTCACCGGTCCCGGCGAGCATTGCCCGGCCCCTCATCGAGGGGCTGCGGAACGAGGTCATCGTCCGTGACCCGGGACCGGCCCGGGCGTTCGGGATCACGCCGGCCACGTACGACGAGGCGCTCCGATCGGCGATCGACCGCTCGGGCGCCGGCGAGCTTGAAACCACCTGGTTCGACGCCCTCCGCGCTCCCGGCCGAAGCCCGCTGGCGTCGGTGGAGTCGCACGAGGGCGTGATCATCGACCGCCGGGTGCAGCGCGTGGCCGCGACCGCGGACCAGACCTTTGCCGACGTCGAGCGCGTCGGCGGGGCGTCAGGCTGGCCGTACGGGAACATCCTGTGGCGCCTGCGCGGCCTCGCTGACCGCATCGTCGGCGGCGTCGGTATGCGCCTTGGACGGCGGGACCCTGACCGTCTCCGCGTGGGTGACGCTGTCGACTTCTGGCGGGTCGAGGAACTCCGCCGGCCGACGCTCCTTCGTCTCCGGGCCGAGATGAAGGTCCCGGGCCGGGCGTGGCTCCAGTACGAAGTGGTCCCGGACGGGGCCGGCTGTCGCCTGGTGCAGACGGCGTTCTTCGAACCGAAGGGGCTACCCGGCCTGCTCTATTGGTACGCGCTGTACCCGGCCCACGCGGTCATCTTCCGGGGGATGGTCCGTGCCCTTGCCAGGCGAGCGGAGGCAAGCGCGGCGGGCTGATCGCGCAGGAAACGCGCTCTGCGGCGGCCCCGGTCAGCCGCCGACAACGGCCGCGGGGGCCCCGGCCACGACGACCGGAAGGCCCGTACCTGCACGCAGCTGGTCCGGCACAACGCCGCGCAGGCGCTCGGCCAGGCCGGGGTGGGCAGCGTCCGGCGGCAGGACGAGGAGCGCGCCGCCGAACCGTCCAACGGCTTCCACCAGCCCGCGGTAACCGGCGTGTGTGGGAAACCAGCCGCCCGCGGTCACGCCGGCAGCAGTTGCAGCCTCCAGGAAGAGGGAGACCGGCTGGCGCCCTTCGCGGCGTGCGACCGCGATGTCGAACAGCCGGTCCGGCCTGGGGCGGTCGGCGTCATCACCCCTGAGGTCCGAGTACGGGCTGGCAAAGCCCTCGGCCGAGCGGTCAACGAGGACGAGGTCCCTCCCTTCACGGCGGGCGATGCGGAGGGCGGCGACGAATGCGTCCCGGTCGGCACCACGGCCAACAGCCACGACCACGGACCCTGCGCCCGCGCCCGAGGCCGGGCTGTCCTCTGTCGCATCGCTTGACGCGGCAAGCTCGAGCGCCGCCGGAGAGGGCAGGCGCGGCCCGGGCGGTGATGGTGGCGGCGCGATCGGCACGAGGGCGGCCCGCATCAACAGGTCCACCACCCCGGGGTCGTCGGAGACGAACCCCACGAACCGCTTGCCGGGCGTGCCCGCCCCGCCGATCCCGAAGTTCGCGCGATCGCCCAGTTCGTAGGAGACGAACGCGAGCGGCTCGGGCTGATCGGTGACCAGGAACCATTGGTTCTGGAGACGGTTAGGGTCGGGCGGTAGAGAGCGATAGTCCAGCGTGGCAAGGCCCGGAAGAGTCGGGCGCGGACCGATCGCCCACGCCGTGATCTGTGTCCCGGCATCCAGCAGGTCGCGGTAGCGATCGGCCTCCACTGCAAGCTTCTCCGCAGTCTGGAACCCCACGACGAGGCGGCCGCCCCGTGCCGCGTGCTCGATCTGGCGGGTGGCCTGCATCATCTCGCGCGGGTCATAGGTGAACCGTGTCACGTCGGGGCCACGGCCCAGAGTCTCCGCCAGCCGTCGCCCGATCTCGAACAGACCGGCTTCCCCCGATTCCTCCGGGTACGTCCAGATCATGTCGACTGGTGTCATCTTGGTCAGTGCCTCAGCTGCAACGGCCTGGATATCCATTTCCGTGTGGGAAGCCAGTCAGTCAGGCCGCTCTGCCCTCCCTTCGAGACCGGGGTCGTGCCGGATTGGTGGTCAGCAGGGACGACCCCGCTTGGATAGCATCGTAATCTTGCAACATGCGGTATCTTCGATACATACCCATGGACGGTCCCACCACGACGATCGGGGGCTGACCGACCGCCTCGAAGGTGGAGCTGCGCTTGATCCCTGCGCCCGATGCCGCTCTCCTTGCTGACGCCATGGCCTGGCTGCTCGGGGCGACGGCAGGTGCATTCACCCTTGCCTCCGGGGCGGCACTCGTCCGGCCGATCGCCCGACTGTCCCCGGCGCTCTCGACCGCGGGTGGCATCGCCGCCGCACTGTTCGGAGTCGCCCTGCTGGCCGGCGGGGGCCCGCTCGACGCCCGGGCGGACGCGCTGTTCCTCGGGTTCTCGGCCCTCGACGTCCACTTCGACGGGCTGAGCGGGGTGTTCCTCCTGGCGCTCGGCATCTCCGCGACCGCTGCATCTCTGTCGATCGCAGGAACACGAGCGCGTTCCTCCCTCGAGGCCGCGGCGTTTCCCGCATTCCTGTTGAGCATGGTCCTCGTCCTCGGCGCTGCGAACGGGTTTGCCTTCCTCTTCGCCTGGGAGCTGATGGCCCTCCTCTCAGCGCTGCTCGTCACCGGCCTCCGCCCGAGCCGCGCGGTGGTGTCGGCCGGCTACCTCTACGTCGCGATGACGCACGTGGCGACGGCTGCGATCCTGGTCGCGTTCGCCGTCCTCATCGCAGCGACCGGGGGCCAGCTCGACTTCGCCGCATGGCAGGCGGCCGCGCCATCGATGCCGGCTGCGACTCGCGATGTCGTTTTCCTTCTCGCCCTCGTCGGGTTCGGGACGAAGGCGGGAGCGCTACCCCTGCATGCGTGGCTCCCGCGCGCGCACCCGGTCGCGCCTTCGCACGTCTCGGCGGTGATGTCCGGAGTGATGATCAAGATCGGGATCTACGGCCTGATCCGGATCGTGATCGACGTCATGGGCGGCGGACCGGACTGGTGGGGCCTCACGATCCTCGTCGTCGGTGCCCTGTCGGCCGTGCTTGGCGTCCTCTACGCGCTGATGCAGCACGATCTCAAGCGACTGCTCGCGTTCCATAGCATCGAGAACATCGGGATCATCCTGCTCGGCATCGGCAGCGCCCTGATCCTGGCGGCACACGGCGCCACCGCCCTCGCGGCGCTCGCCCTCACGGCGGCGCTCTTCCACTCGGTCAACCATGCCGTATTCAAGACGCTGCTTTTCCTTGGTGCGGGGGCCGTCCTCCATGCGACGAGACTGCGCGATCTGAACCGGCTCGGGGGGCTGGGTCGCGCCATGCCCGTCACGGCGCTCTCGTTCGGGATCGGAGCGGCAGCCATCAGTGGTCTGCCGCCGCTCAACGGGTTCGCCAGCGAGTGGCTCACGTTCCAGGGGCTGCTGGGGACGGCCGGGACGGGTGCCGTCCCGCCGCTGTTCCAGTTCGCCGCCGCGGCGACGATCGGAGCACTGGCGCTCACGGCGGCCCTGGCGGTCGCCTGCTTCGTCAAGGCCACGGGGATCACCTTCCTCGGGCTACCGCGGAGCACCGAGGCCGCTGCGGCCGGGGAGACGCGGCGCCCAGCGCAGGCTGCCATGGCCCTCCTGGCGGCTGCGTGCGTGGTGCTTGGCCTGGGAGCGGGTGTCGTGACCGATGCGTTGATGACGGTGTCTCAGGTGGTCATCGGTGTTGTGCCAGCTCAGCCGGTGGACCTCGCCGCCGTGGTCTCGCTGCCTCGCTCAGGCCCCGCGGCAACCTACGCCGCGTTGGCCGGCGGATCGCTCCTCCTCGTCGCAGTGGCCGGCCTCGTCCTCCTCGTCGGACGGGCGCGCCTGCGCACCCGCCGCGTGGACACGTGGACCTGTGGGATCGCCCCGCAACCGGCCTTCCAATACACGGCGACCAGTTTCGCGAAGCCGATCCGGCTTTTCTTCCGCCGCGTCCTGCTCCCGGAGCGCCAAGTCGATGTCGAATACCACCCAGGCACGCGCTTCCCCGTCTCGATCCGGTACCGGAGCGAGATCACTCTCGTCCTCGAGGACCGCCTCTTCCGGCGGGGGCACGAGCTGAGCATCCGGCTGGCGCAGGTCGCCAGGCGGCTTCAGAACGGGGCGATCCAACTCTACCTCGCCTACACGGTCGTCGCCGTCCTCATCCTCCTGCTGTTCGCCCGATGAGCACCACCGTGGTCACCACGCTTGTCCTGGTCGTCCTCCAACTGGCCACATTCCTGCTGTTCGCGCCCCTCCTCGCGGCGACAATCCGGCGGACGAAGGCCCGCCTCCAGAGCCGCCGTGGCGCCGCGCTCGTGCAGCCCTACCGCGACCTTGCCAAGTGGTGGGGGAAGGCCCCGTTGGTGGGCGGCCCTGCCGGACGCGTCGCCCGACTTGCACCCGCCGTCGTCCTGGCAGCCCTGGTGACCGCGTCGCTCCTCATCCCGTTCGCCGCCGTCCGTCCGCCGCTGAACGGTTGGGGCGACCTGTTCGTCGTGGTGGGCCTGCTGGCCCTGGCCCGCTTCGCTCTGGCCCTCGCGGCCCTCGACGCTGGGAGCGCCTTCGGCGGCATGGGCGCCAGCCGCGACATGGCGATCTCGTCCCTCGCGGAGCCCGGCCTCGTCCTCGCCCTTGCCGGTGCCGCCCTGGCGGCCGGGTCCAGCAACCTCGCGACCATCAGCGCGTTCGGGTCGCAGCAGGGCCTGGGCCTCCTGGGGCCGGCACACCTCCTCGCCGCCGCGGCCTTCGGGATCATCCTCGTCGCCGAGACCGGGCACCAGCCAGTCGACAACCCCGACACGCACCTCGAGCTCACGATGGTCCACGAAGGGATGCTCCTCGAAGCCTCCGGGCGATCCCTCGCGACCCTGGTGTTCGGGTCGGAGCTCAAGCTCGTCCTCCTCGCCGCCCTGTTCGCGGCGGCGTTCCTCCCGTTCGGCGCCGCCACCGAGATCGCCCCGGGACCACTGCTCGTCGGGACGATCGTCGGGCTCGGCAAGCTGCTCCTGGTCGGCCAGATTCTTGCCCTGCTCGACGCGTCGGTGGCCAAGATGCGGATCCTGGCGCTCCCGGACCTCATCGGCGCCGCATCGCTGCTCGCGCTGGCGGGCCTCGGCATGCAGCTGCTCCTTACGCCATGAACTTCGACCCCGTCGCCGTCGGGCGCCTCGTCGACGCCTGCGCGGCCGGCATCGTCCTGGTCGGCATCCTGATCGCGGGCACGCGTTCGATCGGGCGAGCGATCTGGCTCGTCGCCGTCCAGTCCATCCTCCTGGCGGTGACCGGGATCAGCGTGGGCGTCGCCACGGGGACGAGCCACCTGGTCGTCGGGGGGCTCCTCGCCGGCGTGACCAAGGGGCTGGTCGTCCCGTTCATCCTGAGCCGCATCCTGCGCCAGAGTCCTGTGCGCACAGAGCGTCACCCGTATCTCGCCCCGCGCGCATCGCTGATAGTCGCGATCGCCATCGTGTTCGTGGCTGCCGCGGCCGTGGACGGGGCGGCGTTCGGCGGCTCGCTGGACGCGCCACGCGCACTCCCCGCGGCGGTGGCGGAGATCCTCACGGGCCTGTTGATCGCCATGACGCGGCGGAAGGCCCTGTCGATCATCGTGGGCCTGCTCGTCTTCGAGAACGGCTTGGCGCTGACGGCCTTCTCCCTGACCTACGGCATGCCCCTCGTCATCGAACTCGGGGTCGCCTTCGACCTCCTGATCGCGATCGTCGTCGTGTGGGTCTACGCAAGGCGGATGCTCACCGTCCTCGGGTCGACATCGACCGACGAGCTGCGGAGCCTGCGCGGATGAGCGAGCTGCTGATCGCGGTCCTCCTCCTCGCACCCATCCTCGGCGGTGTCGTCGCCTGGGGCCGGCGTGGACCAGTCGCCGAGCGGGTGGCGCAGGTGTCGTTCGCCCTGGCGGCCGTTGCCGGCCTCGCTTTGGCCGGCCTCGCTGAGGTCGGCGGCCCGCTCGTCGCGTTCGACGGGATCGTCGTTCTCGACGCCCTCGGGGCCTATCTCCTGCTTCTGATCGTCGCCGTGGCCGCGATGGCCCTGGCCGCCTCCCCGAGATACGTCCGCCATGAGATCGCGACCGGGATCCTGCGCCGGCCGGACGAGGGTCGCTACTACGCGCTCTTCCTCGGCTTCGTGGCGAGTCTGCTCGCCGTCCCGTTGCTCGACAATCTGGGCCTCCTGTGGGTGGCGATCGAGGCCACGACCATCGTCTCCGCCCTCCTCGTCGGGATCACACGGACCTCCGAGGCCATCGAGGCCGCCTGGAAGTACCTCGTCCTCGGGACGGTTGGCGTCGGCTTCGCGTTGCTGGCCACGATCCTGGCCTACGCCTCGTCCGTCAGCGTCCTCGGCGAGAGCTCGGACGCGCTCAACTGGACGCGGCTGGTCTCGATCGCCCCGTCACTCGACCCGAACCTGATGCGCCTGGCGTTCGTGTTCGCGCTGGCCGGCTACGGCACCAAGGCGGGCCTGGTCCCGTTCCACACCTGGCTGCCGGACGCCCACAGTCAGGCGCCGAGCCCGATCAGCGCCCTGCTGTCCGGCGCCTCGCTGGCCGCGGCCCTGTATGCCCTGTCGCGCTTCCATCTCGTGGCGACGGGGACACTCGGGCCCGACTTCTCGGCGACCCTGCTGGTCGTCTTCGGGCTGCTCAGCCTGGCCGTCGCCCTGCCGTTCATGGTCGCCCAGGAGGACCTCAAGCGGCTCCTCGCCTACTCGAGCATCGAGCACATGGGCCTGCTGACCCTGGGCATCGGGTTCGGCGGCCCGGTCGCGCTGCTCGGGGTGGTGCTCCACCTCGGGCTCCACGCGCTCCTCAAAGCGAGCCTGTTCCTGGCGGCCGGAGAGCTGGTCCAGCAATATGGGACCCGGCGCCTCTCCCGGATGCGGGGCGCGCTCCGGGACGCCCCCGGCGCCGCCGGTGCGCTGGGGGCAGGGATCATCCTCCTGGGAGGACTCCCACCCTCGGGCGTCTTCGTCACCGAGTTCGCCATCATCGTCGGCGGGGTCCTGCGTGGCTACGCCCTGGCCTCGGCGCTCGCCGCTCTGCTCCTCGCTCTCTCGTTCGTCGCCCTGGCCTTCCACGGCGCCAACATCCTGTGGGGGAAGCCTGTGCCGGGGATCACTTTCCATCGCGCGGGTCGGATGGCGGGTCTCCTGCTGGGTCTGCCGCTCGCGTTCGTCGCGGTCGTCGGTCTGTGGACCCCGGCCTGGGTCCAAGACCTGCTCGTCACCGTCGGGGCGGTGCTGGGTGGCTCCCATGGCTGAGCCAGAGATCGGCGGGAGCGGGCACGCTGGTGGCGCGGCCGCCGTCTGCGCGGCCTTGAAGGAGCGCCTGGGGCACCCGGTGACGGTCTCGGGGCCGGCCGACGAGCTGCTCGTAGCTATCCCCCGCGACGAGCTGCCCCACGCCGTGGAGGTGGTCACGGAGTTCGGCGCGCTCCACGTCATGTTCCTCGGACTGGACCTCCGCGGTCTCGACCCGGCCGGGGACCTCGCCGTGGAGGAGGTCCTCGCCGTCCCGGACGGGCCGGTCGTCCGCTTGCGCGCGTCCGTCGCCGTGGATCAGCCCTCACACCGGTCGATCACGCCCCTCCTGCCGGCGGCCCAATGGGACGAGCGCGAGGCGCACGACCTGTTCGGGATCGTCCCGACCGGTCACCCGGACCTTCGCCCGCTGGTGCTCCACGCGCCAATCCCCGGGCTGCCACACCCGTTGCTCAAGGTCCCACCGTCCGGCGAGACGACGCCGTCGCCCTTCCGCTCGTTCGCGGCCCACGGCGAGGGCGTGTACGAGCTGCCCGTAGGACCGATCCACGCCGGGATCATCGAGCCTGGGCATTTCCGTTTCTCGGCCGTCGGCGAGTCCATCCTTCATCTCGATGCCCGGCTGTTCTACACGCACCGCGGGATCGAGAAGCTCGTCGAGGGCCGCACGTTCGACCGTGCCCTCCCGATCGTGGAGCGGTCCTGCGGCGTGTGCACGGTCACCCACGCGACGGCGTTCAGCCGGGCGGTCGAGCGCCTGACCAGGACGGTCGTCCCGCCGCGGGCGCGGCTCGCCCGCGTCCTCCTCGCGGAGATGGAGCGGCTCTACAACCACGTGAGCGACCTCGGGAACATCTGCGCCGGGGTGGGCTTCCACTACGGGACATCGCGCCTCGGCTGGCAGAAGGAGCGGCTCCTGCGCTGCAACGAGGCGCTCACCGGCCACCGCTACCTGACCGGGATCGTGACACCGGGCGGCCTGCGCATCGACCTCGACCCGGCTAGGCTGGCATCCCTCGCGGCCTCTGTGCGAGAGATCGACCACGACGTGCGGGCGATCGTCCGCCGGCTCGTCCGGTCGGACGGCTTCATGAACCGCCTCCATGGGACGGGCGTCGTGTCGGCCGCCAAGGCACGACGCATGGGGGCCGTCGGCGTCGGCGCGCGCGCGAGCGGCCTCGCCTTCGACCTCCGCGTGGACCGGCCGGCCGACGGCTACGAGGAGCTGGCGATCCCGATCGTGACGCAGTCCTCGGGCGACGTGGCGGCGCGGTTTCACGTCCGCGCACAGGAGGCGGCCATCTCGGCCGGCATCGTCCGCGACCTCGCGGGGCGACTGCCGGCGGGCGCGGTCCGCGTCCCGCTGGCGGCCGAGGCTGAGCCCGGCGCCTCGACGCTCACTGGTGTCGAGGGCCCTCGCGGGGCGTCCTGGATCTGGCTGATGGCCGGTGCCGACGGCCGCGTGGAGCGGCTCCATCTCCGGTCCGCCTCGTTCGCCAACTGGCCGGTCGTCGCCGCCGCGGTGCCCGGCAACCTCGTGCCCGACTTCCCGGTGATCAACAAGAGCTTCGAGCTCTGCTACGCCTGCACGGATCGCTGACCATGCCGCTCGACGTCGTCCGCCGTCTCCTCACCCCGCTGCGCGAGCCCATCGTCACGTCGCGCTACCCGGACGCGCAGCCGCTCCTCCAGGAGGCGACCCGTGGGCTGCCGGAGGTCGATCCAGCGCGCTGCGAACGCGATGGTGCGTGCGTCACTGCCTGCCCAACCCGCGCCATCGAGCTCCGCGACGGCGGCTGGTCGATCGATGCCGGGCGGTGCGTCTTCTGCGGCCTGTGCGCCGACGCGTGCAGGCCCGAGGCGATCCGGCTCGGCCAGCGCGTCGAGCTGGCAGGGACCGAGCGGGCGGCGCTCGTGCAGCTGACCAGCCTGGACAACCGACCGTGAGCACGGCACCTGTCCCCGATGCGACACGGGCCAACGAACGCCTCCGCGCGTGGATCACCCGGCACCTGGGCAGATCGCTGCACGTCCGCCACCTCGACGCCGGCTCGTGCAACGGCTGCGACTGGGAGATCACGGCGCTCCTCAACCCCTACCACGACGTCCAGCGCCTGGGGATCGACTTCGTCGCGTCGCCGCGCCATGCCGACCTGCTCCTCGTGACCGGGATCATGACCCGCAATCTCGAAGAGGCAGCCCGGCGGACCTACGAGGCGATGGCCGAGCCGAGGCTCGTGGTCGCGGTGGGCGCCTGTGCAATCAGCGGCGGGGTCTTTGCCGGAACCTATGCGGGCCATGATGGGGTCACCGGGACGCTGCCCGTTGATGTCTTGGTGCCGGGCTGCCCGCCGCGGCCGGAGGCGATCATCGAGGGCATCTTGACCGCGGTGGGCAGAATCGAATCACGTCGGGACCGAACCGGCCGACCTGATCGATGACCCGAGGTTGTCGCTAGCGGGATCGCCGGCGTGCCACCTGGGTGAACCGCGGCGTCTCGAGCGTGCGCGGCACCGTGGATATCGCCACCGAAGGTCGCTCGGTGCCTGCGGCTGGCGCGGCGTGTGCGGTTCGCTTCAGGTCCGCCAGGGCCCAATCGGCGTCACGCCGGTCCGATGGCGACAGCCTCCCGCGCGCGGCCCGGAGAGCCCGCGTCGCTTCCTCGGGCGAGCCCGCTTGGCCGACTCGCCAAATCACCCGGATCGCGAAGGCGGCCAAGACGCTGTCGGCCAGCCACGGCGTGACGCCGTCGATCGCGCGCTGGCCGTAGGGTGCGATGCGGTCGCGCCACTCGATGCGCTCCCCGGGCGACGCCGTCCGGGCCTGGTCGAGGAGGACGACAAGCTGCATGACTACCTCCGAATCACCTGGTGAGCGCCGCGAGCATCCGGTCGGCGGCCAGTCTCGAGGGGAGCTCGAACCGGAACGCCCAGCGGTCCAAATGCGCAACGGGCAAGCCGCGTCCGACATCGTGGCTGACCTCGACCGAGTCGATGCGGGCCTCGTAGGCGGAGAGGACCTCCACCGGGCGCTTGTACAGCCAAGACACCCAGACCAGCTGACGCTGGGGCAGGGCGTGTGCCGACACGCGATCGAGGGCTCCCTGGTCACCGCCGCACAGGGCGAGCTCCGGAATCGAGGCAAGCCGCGCATCGGAGCGGGTCCCCAGCCGGAAGATCGCCGAGATCCGGACGAGATCGTCCAGGACCGTGAAGGTCAGGAGCGTGATCTCGATGTCGTCCTGTCGCGCACTCTCGTTCACCGAGAAGGCCCACGACGCTCGACCATCGCGCGGCCCCTCGGCCGGGACTCCGACCTGGCTGGCACCCTCGTGCACTTCTCAAGCCTAGCCGATACTTCCATTGTTCGCAACATTCGGCAGTTGCGCCAATAGCCCTTGCCCGCTACTGTTCGGCCATGCCCGTCAACCAACGGCCGGATGATCCCGATGGCCTCCGCCAGTTCAAGGCCGACTTCTTCAAGGCGCTCGCCCATCCGATCCGCATCCGCATCCTGGAGCTGCTCCGGGATGGCCCGCTCAGTGTCGGCCAGCTCCAGGAGGCGATCGGAGCACCAGCGTCGTCGGTCTCGCAGCAGCTCGCGGTCCTGCGCGGCCGGGGCATCGTCACCACCGAACGCCACGGCACGACGGTCATCTACGCCGTCGGTGACCCTGACATCTTCGAGCTGCTCGACGTGGCCCGGAGGATCTTCAACGCGCACCTATCGGACACGATCGACCTGCTGCGCATGGTCGACGCCGAGCCGGTAGGCGCCCTGCGGTGACGGGCGGACGACGGGCGGTAGGCTGACCGGCGCAGCGCCGCGGCCTGCCGCCGACCCGGCACGGACTCAGGCCGCACCCGCCCGTCTCTCTCTCGACTCGGTCATCGACGCCAAGGGTGTGCCTCGATATTCGAACGGGACATTGAGGTAGGTCGGTGCGACATCGGACGGCCGCCGAAGGTCCTTCGGGGCGGCGCGTGAGCACGAAACCGTAGAACGGATGTTCTGGTCGGGGCGAGAGGAGTCAGGCCGAGGCTATCCAGCTGATCGTGCGGATCGCGTCTCGAGACGGCCGGAGTGCCGATGCCGCCGCCGGCTGAGCATCATTGAACGGGCGAATGCCGGTCAGCCCCACAACGTCGAGATCGGGACGGCGAGCAGCCGATCGCCCAAGCGGTAGACGCGCGGACCCGTGTGCAGGACGACCCCCGCCAGGAACGTGTCCGGATACCGGTCGCGAAGTGTCGCGAGATGGCGTGCATCGTGGACGGTCGGGGCCGCATTGGCCTTGATCTCGAGCCCGATCAGCCGACCACCGGCCAGCTCAGCCAGGAGGTCCACTTCGAACCGCCCCTGCTGCTGGCGCACGTGGAACAGGCGCGGGCGCGAGGCCGTGACAGCGAGCTCAGCGCGGAGCTCAGCCGCGACGAACGTGTCGAGGAGCCGACCGAGGTAGTCCCCGTTCCGCATCACAAGGTCAACGTCCATGTCGAGCACCGCGGCGGCCAAGCCTGGATCGATCACGTAGCGCTTGGGTGACAGCACGAGCCGTTTGAGACGGTTCGAGGTCCAGGCGGGCACGGCGTCCACCACGAGCAAGTTAGCGAGGAGGCGCTCGTAGGCGAGTGCCGTCCTGCGGTTGATCCCGGCCGCCTCGAAGAGGGTCCGATCCTCGACGATGCCGGCCGTATTGAGCGCCAATGCCTCGAGATAGCGCCGCAGGCGCACGGGGTCCCGTCCACCC
>JBBQJL010000044.1:0-26410 GCA_038325875.1 Candidatus Limnocylindrales bacterium | reverse complement strand
GGGCCGCAGCGGCCGCAGCGGCCGCAGCCTCGGCAGCCGCCCGGCGATGGCGGTCCGCCTCGGCCTCGGCAGCCTGCCGGGCGCCCTCAGCGTCGGCCGCCGCGAGCGCGGCCAGGCGGGACTTCTCGGCGGCATCGGCGGCCGCCGCCTGACGCTGACGATCGGCCTCAGCGACCGCCTCTGCCTGTCGGATGCGCTGCGCCTCCGCCTCAGCCTCCCGGCGCTGCCGCTCGGCCTCGGCGTGGGCCGCGGCTGCCTCCGCCTGACGCTGTCGTTCGGCTTCGGCTTCAGCCTCCGCCTGACGCTGTCGCTCGAGTTCAGCGGCGGCCGCTGCGGCGGCAGCCTGCCGCTGTCGTTCGACTTCCGCCTCGACCTCGGCCTGCCGGATGCGTTCCGCCTCAGCCTCGGCAGCGAGACGGGCCTGCTCGGCCTCGGCGGCCCGACGAGCCTCCTCGGCGGCCAACAGGGCCGCTGCCGCAGCGGCCGCCGCCGCCTCCGCCTGGCGGCTGTGCTCGGCCTCAGCCTCGGCAGCGAGACGGGCCTGCTCGGCGGCCGCCTCGGCCTCGGCCCGGCGTGCTCGCTCGGCTTCTACCTGTGCTGCCAGGCGCGCCTGCTCGGCCTCGGCCTCGGCCGCCTGACGCTGTCGCAAGGACTCGGCCTGGCGGGCGCGTTCGGCCTCGGCCGCGACGAGAGCCCGCTGCTGGCGCTCGGCCTCGGCCTCGGTCGCCAGCCGGACTCGTTCGGCCTGCGCGGCGGCTTCCTCGGTCTGCCGGACCCGCTCGGCCTCGGCAGCTTCCTCGGCCTGTCGGACCCGTTCGGCCTCCGCCTCGGCTGCCTGACGCTGGCGCTCGGCCTCGGCTTCGATCTCGGCCTGGCGGACCCGCTGGGCCTCCTCCTCGGCCGCCTGGCGGGCGTGCTCCGCGGCGATCAGCGCCGCTGCGGCCACGGCGGCCTCGGCCTCAGCTTGGCGGACCCGTTCGGCCTCCGCCTCGGGGGCTGGCGCGGGCAGATCGGAGGTCGGCCAGGCGTCCATCACCGGGTGCTCGACGGCGGGACCGTTCCCATTTGGGGCGAGCTCGGACTGGGCCGCGGCACCGAAGCCGATCCCGGCCAACGGGTCCAGGTTCGGGAAGGCCGTCCCGAGGGCATCCGTCCCGAGGTGGGGGGCGCAGGTCAGGCAGCGACTCTCGGTCACGTTCCAGCAGTTCGCGCAGGTGTACTGCCGGCACGACAGGCAGAACTGGAAGGTCTGGTGAAAGGCGTCGAGCTGCTGGTTCGTCACTTCGCGCTGCTGGTCGCTGCGCGCGTCGGCAAAGGCCTCGTCGATCGAGGCGTCGTCGTTCGTGACGAAGTTGGCCAGGCCCTTTGAGAAGACTTTGAGCTTGCCCAACCGCTTGCCCCGTGGGGCGGCGGCCTCGAAGGTGTAGCGAGTGCCACACCGCTCGCAGAACGATTCGGTCAGGATCTCGGGCATGCTGCCCCCGCGCGAGGTCGAACGAACGGAGGGCGTGGACCGCTCCGTTGGGGTCGAGAGTATAGCGCAGGCCCTTGCCCGGACCCTCCGCCGCAGGTACCGCCCAACGGTTCCCGAAGGTCATGGTGGACCGTCCCGGATCGGGCTTCCAGCCACCCCCTGCTAGACTCCGGCCGACGATGCGACCGCTGTCCGGCGTCGAGCGCATGCTCGAGCGCCTCCTGGAACGCCCCTCTGCTCGCCTGTTCAGGACACGGATCCAGCCGATCCAGATCCAGCGCCGGATCGAACGCGCGATGGAGCGCGAACGAGGGATCGGCGGCGATCGCGACCGGGTCCCCGATCGATTCATGATCCACCTGGCCCCGCCCGACCTGGCCGGGTTGGGCGACGGCGCCGAGGATGTGGCCGCCGAGCTGGCGGACGCCGCCCTCGTCTTTGCCCGGGGTCGCGGCTTCACCCTGGCCAGCCGTCCGCGGGTCGAGCTCTTCGCCGACCCGCTGGTGGGCGCCGGCGACGTCCGGGTCGCGGTCGGGGTGGCGGCTCCGCACCCGTCATCCGATCCGGAGGCCGCCTCGGATGCGACGATGATCTTCGCCGTCCCCGCACCCCGAGCGCCGTCGGCCGTCCTGCGCGAGGTCGGGGGTGACGGCCGGGAGCGCCAGATCCGGATCGACGGTTCCCAGCTGACCATCGGCCGTGCCCCGGACAACGGGCTCGTCCTCGACGACAGCCGGGTGTCGCGCCACCATGCCCGGCTCCGGGCGCGCTACGGGATGCTCGTCCTGAGCGACCTCGATTCGGCCAACGGGATCCGGGTCAACGGGGTCCGGGTGTCCGAGGTGGCCCTCGGCGTGGGCGACCGGATCGAGGTCGGTGGCACGGTCCTGATGGTGGACGCGGTCGCCGCCGACTGATGGATCCGACCATCGCCACGATCTGGCTGATCCGGGTCCTCTTCTTGGTCCTGCTCTACGTCTTCCTGTTCGGCGTGGTGCGCGTGCTGCTGCGCGACCTGCGCTCGGCCGCCCGGGAGCCGGTGACCGCCCTCGGACGGCTGCGGGTGGTCGCGTCTGAGGTCGACGAACCGACGAGCGGCACCGTCTTCCCGCTCGACGCCGTGGCCACCCTCGGGCGCGATGTCAACAACACGATCGTGATCGACGACCCGTTCGCCAGCACTGAGCACGCCGTCCTGTCGTTCCGCGGCCGGGCGTGGTACCTGGAGGACCTCCAGAGCACGAACGGGACGTTCCTCAATGGGACCCCGATCGAGGGTCTGGCGACCATCGCCTTCGGCGACGAGGTCCAGGTCGGCCGCGTCCGCTTCCGGCTCGAGCGGGTCGGTGCGTGAGCCGGTGAGCGTGGCTTCGGTCCGGCCCGCACGGCTGCCGTTCGGGCCGATCCGGCCCCGGTTCCGTCGGCGCGAGCTGGGGCTGCTCGTCCTGGTCGGCGCGGCCCTGCTGGTGGGCGGCATCTCGCTCGGGACGACGCGCGCCCTCGTCGACGGGACGTCGTCGTTCGGACGGGCCGACCTGGCCCGTCTCCTGGTCTATCTCGCGGCGCTGGCGATGGCCCATGTCGCCCAGGTCCTGGCCGGCCGGCGGACCGACCAGGTCCTCCTGCCGGCCGTCGGTCTCCTCGGCGGGCTGGGCCTGCTGCTGATGGAGCGCCTGCCCCAGGACCTGGCCGGCTCAGCCTTCGGCGACACGCTCGGCCTGGCCGGCGTCCAGCTCGTCTGGCTGGTCATCGCCATCACGGTCATCGCGATCCTGTCGATCGTCGTCCGGTCGGATACCTGGCTGCGCCGCTACAAGTACACCTGGGCCGCCGCCGGGATCGGTCTGCTGCTGCTGACGTTCGTCTTCGGCGAGGAGGCCAACGGCGCCCTGCTGACGCTCAGGATCGGCCCGTTCAGCGGCCAGCCGACGGAGCTGCTCAAGGTCATCCTGGTCGTCTTCCTGGCGGGCTACCTGTCCGAGTTCCGGCCGCTGCTGATCGAGCAGAGCACCCGGATCGGTCCGCTTCGACTGCCACCGCTGCCGTATCTCCTGCCGATGATCGTGATGTGGGCGATCGCCTTCGGGATCGTCGTCGTCCAGCGCGATCTCGGGGCGGCATTGCTGTTCTTCGCGGTGTTCCTCGCCCTCGTCTACGTGGCCACGTCCCGGGTGAGCTACGTGGTCATCGGGCTGATCCTGCTCGTCCTGGGCGCGATCGCCGCCTATCAACTGTTCGGTCACGTCAGGATCCGGGTGGACATCTGGCTGGACCCGTTCGCGGACCCGTCGGGCGACGGCTACCAGGTCGTCCAGGCACTGATCGCCTTCGCCCGGGGCGGTCTGCTGGGGACCGGGCTCGGCGGCGGTCTGCCGATGGTCGGCGGCCGTCTCCCGATCCCGGCGCTCCACACCGATTTCCCGCTGGCGGCGCTGGGCGAGGAGCTCGGGCTGATCGGGATCATGGCCATCCTCGGGGTCTACCTGGTCATCATCGAGCGTGGTCTCCGGATCGCGGCGTCCGCGGCCGACGACTTCCGGGCACTCCTGGCGACCGGTCTCGCCCTGGTCGTCGGGGTCCAGGCGTTCATCATCGCGGCCGGCAACCTCAAGCTCATTCCGCTGACCGGGATCACCCTGCCGTTCATCAGCTACGGCGGTTCGTCGCTGCTGGCCAATGCCGTGGTCGTCGGCCTCCTGCTGGCCCTGTCCGACAAGGGCGTCGAACCGCCGCCCCCGCCGCGCCGCAGCCGCGGACGGATCGATCGCCTCCTCCGCCGGGCCGCCTCGTGAGCACGATGGCGACCGCCCGCGTGAGCGGCTCGTGAGCGCCGCACGCCGAAGCGGGCCGCCGCGCGCCACGCCGATCGGACAGGGGATCGTCCGACTCGGGATCGTCCTGCTGGCAGCGTTCGGCGTCCTGGCCGCCGGTGCCGGCTACTGGCAGGTCGCCCGCTCGGCGGACCTGGTCGGTCGGCCCGACGATCCGCTTCTCATCGCGGCCGCACGGAATGTCGTTCGCGGGCAGATCCGGGACCGCGACGGTCACCTCCTGGCGACCTCGCGGAAGGACGCCAACGGCGAACCCTACCGGGTCTATCCCAGCAAGTCGGTGGCGCCGCTGATCGGCTATGCCTCCCGGCAGTACGGCACGGCCGGCCTCGAACGCGCCTACGACGCCGAGCTGTCGGGGATCCGCGCGCCGGATCCGGTCGACGAACTGACGGCCAAGTTCGCGACCGAGCGCTACCGTCCCCAGGACCTCAAGCTGAGTCTGTCGCTTGACCTCCAGAAGGAGGCGGTCCGGCTTCTCGGGAACGACCGCGGGTCGGTCGTCATGCTCGACCCGCGGAGCGGCCAGGTCCTGGCCATGGCCTCCACCCCGACCTACGACGCCGGTGCGATCGCCGACCCGGATACGGACACGGCCACGGCGGCCTTCGAGGCGACCTCGAGCGACCCGGCCAAGCCATTCCTCGACCGGGCCGTCCAGGGCCGCTACGTCCCCGGCTCGGTATTCAAGATCGTGACCGCGATCGCGGGCCTGGGTTCGGGGGCGATCGCGACCTCCACCCGCTTCGCGCGCCAGCCGCCGGCCGAGAAGAACGGCCTGCTGGTGTCCGGGTTCCGGATCAAGGACGGCCATCACGACTTCACCGGGTCGACGCCGCTGGCCTTTCGCGAGGCGGTCGAGGTGTCCTGCAACATCTACTTTGCGCTGACCGGGCTGCAGACCGGCGGCGACCCCCTTGCCTCGTGGGCGGCCCAGCTGGGCTTCGGCGCGCCGATCCCGTTCGATCTGCCGACCGCGACCAGCCAGGTCACCAACGGCGGCGGATCCTACGGCGGAGGGTTCGCCGACGACGTCGAACTGGCCAACGCAGCCTACGGCCAGGCTGAGACCCTGGCGACGCCGCTCCAGATGGCCCTCGTGGCGGCGACCGTGGCCGACCGGGGTGCGCTCATGAAGCCGCACCTGGTGACCCAGCTCTCCGGCCGTGACGGGACGACGACCATCGCGCCCGAGGTCTGGCGGCAGGTGGTCTCGCTCGATGTCGCGCAGCAGATCAACGAGGCGATGGTCCTGGCCGTCGAGGGCGACTACGGCAAGCTGTTCACGCCGGGTGCCGCCGTCCCCGGGGTGGTCACCGCCGGTAAGAGCGGGACGGCCCAGCTCGACGGCTCGGCCAAGCCGCATTCGTGGTTCATCGGGTTCGCCCCGGCCGACGATCCGCTTGTCGCCATCGCGGTCCTCGTCGAGTCGGGCGGCAGCGGTGGGGCGAAGGCGTCGCCGATCGCCGGCAAGCTGATGACCCGCTACCTCAAGTCGGTCGGCCGATGAGCGGCGACGACCGGCCGGCTCGCAGGCCGCTCATCGAGCGGATCGGCCTTGCCGGGATCGCCATCGTCCTGGCTGGCCTGTTCGGGTTCGTCGCGGTGGCCGCGTTCGGCGGTGGCGAGCCGTTCCTCGCGGCGATGGGCGCGGTCGGCTGTCTGATGACCCTGTGGGTCGGAGCGCTGACGTTATTCCGCGGCTGACCCGGCGCGGGTCGGGCCAGGTCGGGTCGAGCGACCGCGTCGGACGCCGACCGGTGGTGCGACGTCTCGGAGACGACGGTCATGGACGATGGCGGCCGTCACCGACCGAACCGTTTCGGCGTCCCGGACGTACTATCTGTCGACACCTGGGCCGCCCGCATGGGCCGAGTCCAGCGCCGCTCCACCAGCCACGCCGTGCGCCCAGACCATCGGGCGTCACGTCATCCCGTGAGGGGGACCGATGACGACGAAGATCCAGGAGACCGGCGAGAAGGTCGTCGCCAACGTCGAGCGAGTGATCGTCGGGAAGCACAACGAGGTCCGCCTCGCCCTGGTCGCCCTGATGTGTCGCGGCCACCTGCTCATCGAGGATGTCCCGGGGACGGGCAAGACCGTCCTGGCCAAGGCCCTCGCTCGCAGCCTCGGATGCTCCTTCCGCCGGATCCAGTTCACCCCGGACCTCCTTCCGTCCGACGTGACCGGCCTGTCGATCTACAACCAGAAGACCCAGGAGTTCGAGTTCCGGCCGGGCCCGATCATGGCCCAGGTCGTCCTCGCCGACGAGATCAACCGGGCGACCCCGAAGACCCAGTCGAGCCTGCTCGAGTGCATGGATGAGCGGCAGGCGACGATCGACGGGGTGACCCACCAGATGCCGGATCCATTCCTGGTCATCGCCACCCAGAACCCGATCGAGTACGAGGGCACGTTCGCCCTGCCCGAGGCGCAGCTCGACCGGTTCATGCTTCGGATCCGGATGGGCTATCCGCAGCCGATCGACGAGATCGTCATCCTCGACGAGCAGAAGCGGACCCATCCGCTGGACGCGCTCGACGAGGTCGTCGGGCTCGAAGAGCTGCGTGAGATGCAGGGATCGATCCGCGAGATCCACGTCGAGTCGTCGATCAGCGACTACATCGTCCGGCTGGTCAACGGCACGCGGAACCACCCCGACGTCTACCTCGGAGCGTCCCCCCGTGGCTCGATCGCGCTCTACCGGGCGAGCCAGGCGTTCGCCGGCCTGCTCGGTCGCGACTACGTCATCCCGGACGACGTGAAGGCCCTGGCCGAGGCTGCCCTGGCCCACCGACTCATCATCAAAACGAGCTCGACGATCCACGACGTGCACGCGGGGCAGGTCGTCCGCGAGCTGCTCGAGACCCTCCCGGTCGAGCCGATCCGGGCGCCCGTCGGTGGGCCGCGCTCCATCCCGGCGAACGCTGCCCCGGTGGTCGAGGGCGGGACGCGGCGCTGAGCGCGGCGCGGCACTGATCGAGCGATCGACCGATGATCCGCCGGATCGAGTTCCTGATCCTCGCCATCGTCCTGGTGGTGGCGGCGTTCTCGACCGGCATGCCGTTCCTGTTCTACCTGCTCTACCTGGCCATCCTCGTCGTCGGCGGGAGCTACGTCCTGACCCGGCTCGGCCTGGCCGACCTCGAGGCGGGCTATGCGGTCGGTCAGCTCCAGGGCCACGTGGGCGAGCAGCTCCGGGTGACCTATACCCTGCGCAACGCCGGTCGCCTGCCGAAGCCGTGGCTGGAGGTCCACAACCCGACCAGCCTGCCGGTCGCCATCCCGGGTCGGGCGATCTCGCTCGGTCCACGCGGCGAACGGAGCTGGGTCGCCAAGGTCCCGTTGACCCGCCGCGGTCATTTCCGGATCGAGCCGCTCCAGGTCCGGACGGGGGATCCGTTCGGCTTCTTCGAGGCGTCGGCCACCGTCGGCCAGGCGGTCACCCTGATCGTCTACCCGCGGATCGAGGCATTGCCGATGTGGCGCCTGCCGTCGGCCAGCCTGGAGGGCAGCCACTCCGCCCGCGAGCGGACCCTTCAGACGAGCCCGCTGGCGACCACCGTCCGACCGTACGCTCCGGGCGACAGCATGAACCGGATCCACTGGAAGTCGACCGCCCGGCACGGCGAGATCCAGGTCAAGGAGTTCGACCTCGAGCAGACGGCCGACGTCTGGATCTTCCTCGATCTCGAACGGCGGGTGCAGGCCGGCTCCGGCGAGGAGTCGACCACCGAGATCGCCATCCGGGCCGCCGCCTCGATCGTCGATCGATCGTTGACCGAGAACCGGGCGGTGGGCTTGACTGCCTTCGGCCACCGGATGTCCATCCTGCCGGCCGATCGGGGCGGACGACAGCACCTCAAGATCATGCAGACGCTGGCCGCGGTCGACGCGGACGGCAGCGCCCCGCTCGTCGAGGGCCTGGTGACCGGCCTCAGTCGGCTCCGCCGAGGGATGACCGCGGTGATCATCACGGCGTCGGCCGAGCGCGACTGGATCAGGCCCTTGGCCAGCCTGCGCTCTCGTGGCGTCGCGTGCGTGGTGCTCCTGGTCGATCCGCACAGCGCCCGGGTCGCCTCGGACAATCGCTACCGCGCGCCCGGTCACGGTGACGCGGTTGTCGAGACGAGCCCCGACGAGGATGCCCAAGCGAAGGCGCTCCGTCACGCGCTCGCGGAGCACGATCTGAAGGCGTTCCGGATCGTCGCCGGTGTGCCTCTCGGTGAGCAGTTGGCGGGCTGATCGGATGACCTCGTCGACGTTCGGATTCCAGCGGGCCCAGGAGGGCGATCGGGGGGGTGAGATCAGCGCGCGCCGCTTCCCGCTTTCGCCGGCCGAGGGCTGGCCGGCGCTCGCCCTGCTGGTGCTCCTGTGCCTGACGATGGCATGGTCGGTCGACGATGCGAGCTGGGTGGCCGGGCCGCGCGGCCTGACCGACTTCCTGGCCTTGACCGTCGTCCTCAGTGTGGGCTGGGGGTTCTTCAGCGCCAAGATCGGCTGGTCGCGTCCGCTGGCTCACCTGTTGGGCGCCATCGTCGCTGCCCTGGTCGTGCCGATCCTGGCCGGCTCCCATCTGGTGGACGGCGGCGGACCGATCGAATGGTTCCAGGCGACGGCCGCCTCGACCGCAGACGCCTATCTCGACCTGACCTACCTGGGCAAGCCGCTGACCGGCGAGATCGGGCACTTCCTGCTGGTCCTCGGCCTGCTGATCTGGGCGACCGGCCAGTTCGCCGGCTACGTGACCTTCCATCACCGGCGGCCGCTCAACGCGGTGATCGTCGTCGGCGTCGTGCTCGTCGCGAACATGGCCGTGACCGTCCGCGACCAGCTGCTGTTCCTCGTGATCTACAGCCTGGCAGCCCTGTTCCTCCTGATCCGGTTCCACGCCTTCGATGAGCGGACGCTCTGGATCCGGCACCGCATCGGCGATTCCGCTGCTCTCAGCGGGATGTACCTGCGCGGCGGGGCCGTGTTCGTGGCGGCGGCCGTGGTCAGTTCGCTGTTCCTGACCATCGCTGCCCACTCGGATCCGCTCGCGGGGATGTGGAGTGGCGCCGACCAGAGCCTGATCGACATCGGCCGCGACATCCAGCGTATCTTCCCGGCTGGCGGCGAGGGCGCCAAGCTCCAGGTCATCGACTTCGGCGGAAGCGCCCAGATCACCGGCGTGTGGGTCACCGACAACACGCCGGTCCTGGAGATCAAGACCCCTGACAAGGGCCAGTACTACTGGCGAGCGGTCGCCTACGATCATTTCGACGGGCACGCCTGGAGCTGGTCGAAGCCGGTCGAGACCAAGGTCGTCTCGGGCGGCGAGCTGCTGGCAGGTAGCGTCGACGACCCGACCGATCTCGAGGCCCGGCGCGAAGCCACGTTCACCGTGACCGAGCTGACGAAGTACGACCCGAAGGCCGTCTTCAGCCCGGACACTCCGACCGCCCTCGACACCGACTCGACCGTGGTCGGCGTGGGAACGTCGACGACCCCGCCGTTCGGGGGGCTGAAGGCCGACGCGTCGAGCTACCAGGTCACTGCTCTGGTCCCGATCGACGGTCGGGCCGACGCCAAGAACGGCTTCACTGCCCGCAAGCTCGAGGTCGCCGGGACCGACTACCCGGCCAGCATCAGGCAGCTCTATCTCAGCCCGCTCGACCCGGGCATCGTCGGGCCGTCGACCGAGGCCCTGATGGCCTCGATCCTGGCGGCCCACCCCGAGGCCAAGGCCAACCCGTACGACATGGCCCGGACCATCACCGACTACCTGCTGTACGAGGGCGGCTTCGAATACAGGGCCAACGTCCAGGACGTGGCCTGCGGCCGGATGAGCGTGTCCGAGTGCTTCGCCCGGTACAGGGTGGGCTATTGCGAGTACTACGCCAGCACGCTCGCGGTGCTCCTGCGGATGGAGGGCATCCCCGCCCGCCTGGCCGAGGGGTTCTTGCCCAGTGATCCGAGCAGCGCCGGGATCGAAACGATCCGGAAGAGTGCGTCGCATGCCTGGGTGGAGGTCTACTTCCCGGGCTATGGCTGGTACCACTTCGACCCGACCGGCGGTCAGGTCGGCCAGGACATCCCGCTGATCGAGGGTCCCGCTGTCAGCCCTCGCCCATCGCGGTCCCGGCCGGTCAGCTCGGCCGACACCGGCGACGACCGGAATCGAAGCATCCGGCCGCTGTCCACGGACTTCACCGCCGGCGCCGGATCGACCGGTGGGGGGCCCGGCGGCGGGCCGCTCATCGTCACCGGGCTGCTCCTGGCGATCGTCGTCGGTGGGCTCGCCTTCGTCGCCTGGCGGCGTGGCCCGCGCGGTGCGTCGGAGCCGGACGCGGCGTGGCGGGGGATCGTCGGGCTGGCCCGTCGGTTCGGCTTCGCGCCGCGGCCGAACCAGACCGTGTTCGAGTACAGCGCTGCCCTCGGCGAGGTCCTGCCCAAGGCCCGTCCCGACCTGCAGACCGTGGCCAGGGCGAAAGTCGAGGTCGCTTATGGGCGGGCCTCCCTCGACGCCGACCGATTGCGCTCGATCCGCGATGCGCAGCGGCGGCTGAGGGTCGCCCTGCTGGGGCTCGTCTTCCGTCGACGTGAGCGCCGGGCGCGTCGAACGCGCCGGCCATGAGCTGTCGGGTCGCCTAGAGCGAGCCGGTCCGCTCGCGCTCGGCCGCGTCTTCCTCGCTTCGGATCTCTGCCGGGACCGTGCCGGCCTCGGTCGCCCCGGCCTCGGCCTGGAGCGGACCGAGATGGTCGGTCAGGTTGTGGGCGCGGAGGATCGGCCGGCCGTCGACGAACTCGATCACGGTGATCCCGGTCAGGCCCCATGGGAACGTCCAGAACCGGTCGAGCGGCAAGCCGAGGATCGTCAGCAGGGTGACCTTGAAGATCCCGTCGTGTCCGACGAGGAGCGTCCAGGGCGTCGTCCGACCGTGGATCTCGGGGTAGCCGCCCGAGCTGGCTCCCTCCGGGCCTGACCCCGGCACCGCGCCGGCCAGGGCCGCCAGGGACGCCTCGAGCGTGATCCGGGCCCGCGCCGCCGCGTCGCGGAGGGGCTCGCCGCCGGGCGCCACGGCCTCGGCAGGACGGAGCCGCCACGCCTCGAGCTCGGTCGCGTAGCGGTCGTACACCTCCGTGCGGTGGAGGCCCTCCCAGTCTCCCTGGGCCAGCTCCAGGAGGCCCGGATCGGGCGCGAGGCTCGGGACGGTCGCCGCGCCGTGGATCCGGCCGAGCGCGGTCGCTGCGGCCGCCGCGGTCGCGGCAGTCCGTGCGAGCGGCGAATGTCGGATCTCGATCGGAGGCCCCTCCGGGACGGGGATCCGCGGCGGCGCCAACGGCGCCGCGAGTCGTGCTCCCGCCAGCGCGGCCTGGCGCTCGCCGAGCGGTGACAGCGGCGTGTCGAGCCGGCCCTGGAAGCGACCCTCGACGATCGCCACGGACTCCCCGTGTCGGAGGAGGACGAGGCTCGCCTCGAGCCCGTCGGGGACGCTCAGGCCGGGCTGGTTCCTCAGCGCTCGGCTCCGAGCCGGATCGTCCACACGTCCATCACCGCCGGCTCGGCCAGGATCGCCTCGGCCACCTGCGGCGGGACCTCCTCGTCGACGGCCAGGATCATCACGGCGTCGGCCCGCGGAGCCGATCGGGCGAGGTGCATCGCGCTGATGTTAACGTCGGCCTCGCCGAGCATCATCCCGATCCGACCCATCGTCCCGGGCCGGTCGTGGTGGCGGGTCACCAGCATCGTCGCGGTCGGGACCATGTCCAGCCAGTAGTCGTCGACCCGGACGAGGCGCGGCTCGCCGGCAGCGACGGTCCCGCCGACCGTCGTCGTCACGCCGTTCGACTCACCGGACAGGGTCAGCAGCGACGCGAACTGGCCGGCCTCCGGCGTCTTGTGCTCGACCACGGCGATCCCGCGCGCCTTGGCCAGCGCGGCCGCGTTGACCAGGTTGACCCGTTCCGTGGTGACCGTCTCGAGCAGCCCGCGCAGGACGGCCGCGACGAGCGGGGTCACGTTATGGGCGGCCAGCTCGCCGGCGACCTCGAGGGTGAGTGTCTTGACTCCGGTCCGGCAGAACTGGGCAAAGAACCGCCCGAGCATCTCGGCCAGCGGCAGATATGGGGCGATGGCCTGGGCCGTCTCCGGGGTGAGCAGTGGGGCGTTGACGGCGTAGCGCGCCGGTCGCCCGGCGAGGACGTCGATGACCTGCGCGGCGACCTCCTCGGCGACGAGGACCTGGGCCTCGGCGGTGGACGCCCCGAGATGCGGGGTCAGGACGCTGTTGGGCGCATCGAGCAGGGGCGAGTCGATCGGCGGCTCGTGCTCGAAGACGTCGATCCCGGCGCCGCCCAGGCGGCCGTCGCGCAGCGCAGCGGCCACGGCCGCCTCGTCGACCATCCCGCCGCGCGCCACGTTGAGCAGGATCGCATCCGGCTTCATCCGGGCGATCTCCCGGGCCCCGATCAGGCCGCGGGTGGATCGGCTGAGCGGGACATGGAGGGTGATCACGTCAGACCGCTCGAGCAGGACCGGGAACTCGACCAGCTCGACCCCGTGGTGGGCGGCCTGCTCCTCGGACACGAACGGGTCGACTGCCAGGACCGTCATCTCCATCGCCCGGGCGCGCTTGGCGATGGCCTGCCCGATCTTGCCCAGGCCGACGATGCCGAGGGTCCGGCCGCGCAGCTCGACGCCGGTGAACTTGCTCCGCTTCCACTCCCCGCGGCGGAGCGAGGCATCGGCGGCGGCGACTCGACGGGCGACCGCGTAGAGCAGCGCGAGGGTGTGCTCGGCGGCGGCGATGGTGTTGCCGGTCGGAGCGTTGACGACGACGATCCCGGCCCGAGTGGCCGCCTCGAGATCGACGTTGTCCACCCCGACGCCGGCCCGCCCGACGACCACCAACCGGCTGCCCGCGGCGATCAGCTCGGCATCGACCTGGACCTGGCTGCGGACGATCAGCGCGTCATAGTCGGGCACGATCGCGGCGTATTCCTCGCGGCTCAGACCTGGTCGGAGATCGACGTCGTGACCGGCGCGAAGGAGCTCGATGCCCTCCTCGGCGACCGGCTCCGCGACGAGGATCCTCACACGTGGACCGGGTCGAGGACCCCCAGCGTCTCGAGCGCCGCGCGCTGCGCCGCCGCCACCGCCGAGCCCGCCTCCACCGCGCGGCCCTGCTCGATCGAGACCTCCTCGAGGACTCCGATCGCGTCGAGGATCTCGCCGAGGGTCACCGAGCCGAGGTGACCGAGCCGGAAGATCATTCCGGTCAGCTTGCCCTGCCCTCCGGCAAGGACGACCCCGCGGGCCTTGATCGCGCCGTTGAACGTCTTCCAGTCGAGGCCCTCGGGGACCTTCGCCGCGGTCACCGTCCGCGAGGCGAAGCGGGGATCGGCGAACAGCTCGAAGCCGAGGCCGGTCAGGCCGGCCCGGACGGCGGCGGCGCACGCCTCATGGCGGGCGAAGATCCCCGGCGCCGTCTCGCGCGCCATCAGGGCGAGGCCCTCGTCGACCTGGTAGACGACCGCGATCGCCGGGGTCCACGGGGTCTGGCCCTTGGCGTGTGCGTCGCGATGAGCGCGCAGGTCGAGATAGAAGCGCGGCATCGTGGCCGTCTCCATGGCGGCCCAGCCACGCTCCGAGGCGGCGACCATGGCCAGGCCCGGAGCGGCCATCCATGCCTTCTGAGAACCGGTCACGACCAGGTCGATCCCCCAGGCGTCCATCTCGAACGGCACCGCTCCCAGGCCCGACACGCTGTCGACCAGGATGAGCGTGTCCGGGGAGGCCTCGCGGATCGCTGCGGTGAGGACCGCGATCGGGTTCATCACCCCGGTGGAGGTCTCGTTGTGGGTGAGCAGGACGGCCTTGTAGCCGGGCGCGGGTTCAGCCACCAGGGCGGCCCGGAGCTCCGCCGGATCGGCCGCCTGGCCCCACTCGACGGCGATCTTGGTCACGTCGGCGCCGTAGGTCGAGGCGATCTTGGCGAAGCGGTCACCGAACGACCCGATCGACACGCCGAGGACCCGGTCGCCCGGCGACAGGCTGTTGACGACCGCCGCCTCGAGACCACCGGTCCCGGCGCACGACAGGATGGCGACATCGCCGGTCGTACCGAAGTACGGCTTCATGCCGGTCATCACCCGCTCGAGCATGGCCGCGAACTCGGGCCCGCGGTGGTTGATCATCTGGCGGGCGCCCGCCTCTCGCACGCTCGGCGGGAGCGCCGTCGGGCCGGGGATCCGCAGGTTCGGCTCGAAGCGATTCACGGGAGCCTCCTTGGGTCAGGTGCAGGTACGGAGCGTCGGGCGCGATCCATGCCTGCGCCATGCCTATGGTGGCACAAGCGACGTCTTCGGCGGTCGGCATGCCCGCGGACATGAACGAGCCCGGCAGCTCCTGCTGGAGTCTGCCGGGCTTGCGCCGAGGTCGGTGGGGGGTTCGGTGGCGGCGGTCGGCCGCCTCCGGACCGCGCTCAGTTGCCGTACAGCCAGTCGGTGAACGAGAAGTTCTTGCCGGCGTGGGCGGCCTGGGTGGCCCGGTTCGTCCCGTACGCGTTGTTCAGGAGCCAGGGCTGCCAGGTGTCGTCACTGCTCGGAGCCCAGCCGGCGCGGTCGTACAGGAAGTTGGCGGCGCGCAGGAGCGCCTTGTTCTCCCAGCCGAAGGCGTCGTAGCCGGCCCGATCCAGGATGAGCGCCTGGAGGGTCGCGCCCTGCATCGCCTCCCAGGCGTAGTTGGTGAAGGTCGGCGGCCACTGGAAGCTGCCGCCCCGGCGCATGTCGTCGGGCAGGGCGCCGTCGATGACGTGACCGCTCTTCGAGCAGCCGCTCGGGTTGACCCCGACCGGCTTGGTCGCGTCGCACTGCCAGGACGTGTCGCCAAAGCTGAAGCCGGTGTAGGCGGCCCGATCACCGAGCCAGCCGTGGAAGACCGCGGCGGTCCGGGCCAACTGGGCGGAGTCACCGAGGTAGCGGGCGATGGCGGCGCGGGCAGCCCCCGCGTGGGTGCCCCAGTTATTGGGGCGATCCTCGTGGGTCGAGATCAGGGTGTCGCCGCTGAGGGTCTCCGTCAGGAGCCGGCGGAGCCACGGTCGGAACGTGTTGCTGTCGAACGACGGGTCGTAGCTGGCCAGGTCGATCAGGTCTGCGGCGATGACGTAGCCGGGGATGTTCCGGCCGGCCGCCAGCGTCCGCCCGCCGGACTCGCTGCCGACCGCGGCCTTGAGGTTGGCCAGGACATCGACGCGGTAGCTGGCCGCGCCGGTGCGGGCGTAGACGAGGGCCTTGGCCAGGACGTGGATGTCGTTGTCCTCATCCTGGTTCTGGATGTCCGGACTGCCGGCCGAGGCGTCGGCCCACGACTTGAGGTTCGACCAGGCGGAGCCCGACGTGGGCAGGGCCGCCAGCTCGGCCTTGTTGATGACGATCCCGACCGATGGAGCCTTGGGCCCACCGGTCCCGCTGGTCGGGGCCGGGGTCGGCGCAGGGGTGGCCGTCGGGACGGGCGTCGCCGTCGGGGTCGACTTGGGGGTCGCCGTCGGAGTGGCACCCGGATCAGTGGTGGCGGTGGGGGTCGGGGTCGGTCCGCCGGCCCCACCGGCGCCGTCGGTCGGCGTGGCGGTCGGCTTGGGGGTGGCGGTCGGGGCGGTGGTCGGGGTGGCGGCGACGGTCAGGATCAGCAGCGGGCCCTTGCCGGTCTCGCGGCTGGCGAAGAGCGCGCCGTTGCTGCTCGCGCCGACGATCTCGAGGTCGACCTTCTTGCCGGACTTCAGCCCGGTCAGGTCGAGGGGGACGGTGACCCAGCCACCGATCCGGCCGGTCGAACCGATCCGGCCGATGACGGCGGGCGCGGTCAAGGGCGCCTTGGCCCAGGTCACCGTGTTCTCGCTCCACGGCCCGACGACAAGGTGGACCTCGCCACCCTTGTTGCTCCGATCGCGCACGTACAGCCGGAGCTGCACGGCCGTGATCTTGTCCTTGACGGACGGGATGGTGAACCGGATGAGCGTCCGCTGGTGATCCCCCGCCATGACCCGGGTCCGGAGCCGGACGCCCGCGCCATAATTGCGGTCGGGGAAGTGGGAGCGGACCTGGGCGTCGGCGGTCGCCTGGACCGTGACCGACTGGGTCGACGCGGCCAGGCCGAGTCGATCGCCGAGGATGAACGGGACGAACGCCAGGCCGATCAGCCCGAGGCGGACGATCCGGCCGAGGTGGCCGTGAGACTTGGGTGGGGCGGCGGACGTGGCCTCATGCGCTTCGAGCGGCATCTGGGGGCCTCCTCGCGTGTCGGGCACGATTGGCCCGGTCGTTTCGGTGGACCCTTACCGTGGACCTTGCCCCTCTGGAAGGGGATCACCCGCCGGTACCCAACTGTCGGAGCAGATGGGGCCAGCACTAACCGGACCTGATCGACCAGCACCTCCCCGGACGGGTCCGCGCGGTCGCGCAGAACGGTGCCCCGGGTCAACGAGGGTGGTGCACCTGCGCCACGGACGGCGGTGGTTGACTCCGCTCGCCGGGTCTGGTGCGGTGCTCAACCACGGTTCGCGCCCGCCGCCCGCGGCCGAGCCGCCCGCTCCTACTCGGCGTCGCGCTTCTCGGTCTCGGCCAGCTTGCGCCGGTTCTCCTCGCGCGTGCGCATGATCGATCCGCCGGCCTTCATGTCCGCCTTGGGGGCGGGGATGATCTCGCGCTGCGGGCGACCGCGCTGGCGGGTCTCCTCGCGAGCCTCGTGGCGGGCTGCCATCCGGGCCGCGATCGTCGCCTCGTAGCCCTGGTCGTTGGGCAGGTAGTAGCGCTGCTCGACGAGCGCGTCGGGCAGGTACTGCTGGGCGATGTCGGAGCCGTCGAACTCGGGCGGATAGCGGTAGCCGACGCCGTAGCCGTACTGCTTCAGGGCGTGATGGCCGGCGCTCCGGATCGGCATCGGGACCGGTAGCGCGCCGGACGTCGCGAGATCCGCGACGGCGGCCCAGTAGGCGCTGCCGGCGCGGTTCGACTTGGGCGCGGTCGCGATGTACGTGGTCGCCTGGGCCAGGGCGTATTGGGCCTCGGGCAGTCCGATCCAGTCGAGGGCTTCGGCAGCGGCGACCGCGACCTGGAGGGCTCGGGGATCGGCGTTGCCGACGTCCTCGGACGCCGAGATGATCAGGCGTCGGGCGATGAACTTCGGGTCCTCGCCGGCGGCGATCATCGTGGCCAGCCAGTACAGGGCGGCGTCCGGGTCATTGCCGCGCAGGCTCTTGATGAATGCCGAAGCGGTGTCGTAGTGCCCGTCGCCGGCCCGGTCGTAGGCCAGGATCTTCTGCTGGGCCGCGGCCTCCACGTCGGCCAGCCTGGGCGACACTCGGCCGTCGTCGTCTCGGATGTCTTCGGACTCGGCCAGGGTGACCGCCCCCTCGAGCACGTTGAGGGCCTGCCGGGCATCGCCACCGGCCAGCCCGACCAGGTGGGCGAACGGCTCATCGGCGAGATGGACCCCACCGGTCGGACCCAGCTCGCCGCCGAGGCCGTGCTCGGTGTCGCCGATCGCCCGTTGGACCACCGTCGCGACATCCTCGTCGGACAGCGGTTCCAGGCGCCAGACCCGTAGCCGCGACAGGAGCGCGCCGTTGACCTCGAAGTAGGGGTTCTCGGTGGTCGCCCCGATGAGGATGATCGTGCCGTCCTCGACATGGGGGAGGAGGCCGTCCTGCTGGGCCTTGTTGAAGCGGTGGATCTCGTCGATGAACAGGATCGAGCGACTGCCGTCGAGCTCGAGCCGGTCTCGTGCACCCGCGACGGCCGCGCGGATGTCGGCCACGCCGCTCATGACCGCCGAGATGCTCACGAAGCGGGCGTTGATCTCAGCCGAGAGCAGCCTGGCCAGGCTCGTCTTGCCGGTCCCGGGCGGTCCCCACAGCAGGAGCGAGCCGAGGTAGCCCCGCTCGACCGAGCGCCGGAGTGGTCCGCGCTCCCCGACAAGGTGGTCCTGGCCGACGTATTCAGCCAGGTTCCGGGGCCGCATCCGGGCCGCCAGTGGCTGACGGCCGGGCGGCGGCTGGAACAGGGCGACCTGGTCGGATGGAGGCTTGCGGCTCGGCACCGCGCCAGTCTACGTCGAGCGCTCGGTCAGGCCGGGGTCGACGGCGGTCGCGCCGCGATCAGAGGCGGATGAGGCCGGTCAGGTCGATGAGCACGAACAGGGCGACCATGATCCCGAACATCCCGGCTGCCACGACCAGGATCCGGCGGACATCCGCCACGACATAGCGGTACTCCGCGGCCTCCTCCGCCATGAACGCACCGGACTCGACCGTGCCGGTGCGGGCGCGCCCGCGCGCACTTGGCTTCGCCGCGGCCGTCGTGAGGGCGGCCTCCGCGGCAGCGGCTCCCGAGGTCGCGGCTCCCAAGGCAGCCGCCATCGGGCTTGCCGTGCTCGGAGCCGCCGCCGCCGCCATCGACCCGGTCGGACGCGCCGCGCTGCGCCGGACTGCGCGTCGCTGGCCCGGGCGGCCGGTCGCGCCGCGCGCTCGCTTGGCCATCGGCTCGGTGGTCCTCCGCAGGATGTCGGCGCCCGGACCGTCTTGCGTCCGGAGGTGCCGCCGGCGGGAGGATACCACCGGACCGGTCGGTCGCCCGGATCGGACCACCTGCTAGACTCGGTCGATCCCAGCTGAGGCGCGCGAATCACCCGTGACCACGTTCATCCAGGACAACCTCGCGGCCGTCGTCGGGGCGCTCGTCCTCGGGCTCCTGGTCGCCGTGATCGTCGCCGTCGTCGCCCTGCGCCGCGCGAGCGAGGTTGGCCGACACCTGGAGGCCCTGACTCGCGGCGAGGATGGACGGAGCCTCCAGGGCGTCCTCGAGGCGCACCTCGGCCGGGTCGTCGAGGTCTCGGCTGCGGTCGACCGGCTGACCGCGCGGACCACGACTCTCGAGGCCAGCGGGCGCAGGGCCTTCCAGCGGATCGGCCTGGTCCGGTTCAACCCATTCGAGGACACCGGTAGCAACCAGAGCTTCGCCCTGGCCCTGCTCGATGCCGACGACGACGGGGTGATCGTCAGCAGCCTCCATGCCCGCGGTGGGACGCGGATCTATGCCAAGGCTGTCGCGGCCGGGCGCCCGGAGGCGACCCTGTCCGACGAGGAGGCGGAGGCACTCGGGCTGGCCCGCGGTGCGACCGCGGGGCGGGTCGCCCTGGCCGATCGCGCTGCGGCCGGGGTCGGCGGACGCTGATCGACACGACGTGACGCGCGAGCTGTCACGACCGACCGTCATCGTCATAGCATGCCCCTCCGAACACCCCTCGCCATCCGGACGACGGCCCCCCAGATGACAGCCCGGACCAGCCGTCGCCGCGCCGGACGCCCGCTCGAGCAGATCCCAGTCTGGATCGAGCCGATCGGATCGGGTGCTGATGGATCTGGAGATCCGCCGACCGGTCTCGACGCCCTGCTCGGTGGGCTCGATCCAGAGCAGCTCCGGGCCGTCACCCACGGCGAAGGTCCCCAGCTGGTGGTGGCCGGGGCGGGCACGGGCAAGACCCAGGTCGTGACCCGCCGGATCGCCTGGCTGATCGCCACCCGGCGAGCGCGACCGTCCGAGATCCTCGCTCTGACCTTCACCGACCGGGCGGCCGCCGAGATGCAGGCACGGGTGGACCGGCTCGTCCCATACGGCTACACGGACACGGCCATCTCGACCTTCCACGCCTTCGGCGACCGGCTCATCCGCGAGTACGCGCTCGAGGCCGGGCTGGCTCCGGACGTGCGGGTCCTGTCGCGCGCCGAGGCTGTCATCTTTCTGCGCGACCGGCTGTTCGACTTCGACCTGGATCGGTATCGACCGCTGGGGGATCCGACCCGCTTTCTGGCCGCAATGGCGACCCACTTCAGCCGGCTCAAGGACGAGGACATCGACCCGGCGACCTATCTCGCCCACGCCGATCGCGAGGTCGGCGAGGCGGCCCTGCTGGCAGAACTGGCCGGTCAGACCGAGGCCGACGACGAAGCCCGGGCGACGGCCGACGCGGCCGTTGAGGCTGCCGCCCGGCAGCTCGAGCTGGCCCGCGCGTTCGCCCGCTATCGGGCCCTGATGGAGGCCGCCGGCTTCATCGACTTCGGGGACCAAGTCTCGCTCGCGCTCAGGATCCTGCGCGACTCGGCGACGGCGCGGGCCGAGGTCCGCCGCCGATTCCGGTACATCCTCGTCGACGAGTTCCAGGACACGAATCGGGCTCAGTCCGAGCTGGTCGAGCTGATCGCCGCACCCGGGCGCAACCTGACCGTCGTCGGGGACGACGATCAGTCGATCTATCGATTCCGCGGCGCGGCGATGAGCAACCTCGTGGAGTTCCGGGATCGCCGGCCGCGGGCGAGGATCGTCGTCCTTCGTCGGAACTACCGGTCACGGACGGGCATCCTGGCGGCCAGCCATCGGCTCATCCGGTTCAACGACCCGGACCGACTCGAGGTCCAGGCCGGGATCGACAAGCGGCTACGGGCTCAGCGCCCGGAGCCACCGGCCGGTCACCGTCCGCCTGCCGTCAGGCACCAGTCGTTCGCGACCGGATCCGACGAGGCGGACTGGATCGCCGCCGAGATCGTCGAGCGGATCGCCGCCGGGGCAGCCCCCGGGGACCACGCGATCCTGGTCCGCTCGAATGCCGAGGCGGACGGAGTCCTGCGCAGCCTCAACGTCGCCGGGGTGCCGTGGCGATTCTCCGGGACGTCCGGCCTGTACGCGCGCCCAGAGGTCCGTCTCCTGCTCGCCTTCCTGCGGACGATGGCCGACCTGGGCTCGAGCGTCGACATGTACGCCCTCGCCACGTCGGAGGTCTACGGGCTCGGTGGCGAGGACCTGACGGACATCGTGGCCAGCGCGCGCCGGCGGAACCGGAGGTTGTGGGACGTCCTCGAGGAGCTCGATCGCCAGCCGGGCCTGCTCCGCCTCGCCCGCGGCACCCGGACGGCGCTGTCCCGCCTGGTGACGGACCTTCGGCGCTACAGCGATCTCGCCCATCGGCGACCGGCCGGTGAGGTGTTGTACGCGTTCCTGAAGGGCTCGGGCCTCCTTGCCCGCCTGGCCGCTGCGGACGGCGACGCGGCCGAGGAGGCGCTCCAGAACGTCGCCCGCTTCTTCGACATCGTCCGGTCGCAGTCCGCCCTGCTGGCCGACGACCGGTGCTCGTTCGTCGCCGGTCACCTGCGGACGCTGGTCGAGGCCGGTGACGATCCGTCGACGGTCGAGCTGGACGGCGGACCCGATGCGGTGTCGGTCCTGACCGTTCACAAGGCCAAGGGGCTCGAATTCCCGACGGTGTACCTGGTCGGGCTCGTGGATGGACGCTTCCCGGCCTCCGACCGGCGCGACCCGCTGACCGTCCCTGTCGCCCTCGTCGGCGGAGCCGTGTCGAGCGGCGATGCGCACCTCCGCGAGGAGCGCCGCCTGTTCTACGTCGGGATGACCCGGGCCCGGGACGAGCTGATCATGACCAACGCGGCGGATTACGCCGGGCGTCGCGTCCGGCGGGTCTCGCCGTTCGTCCTCGAGGCACTCGATCTGCCCAGAGTAGATGCCGGTGCAGGTGCGAGCCGGTCGGCCGACCCAATCGAGCGGCTGGCCGGCTTCGCCGCGCCGGGCGTGCCCGCTCAGGCCACCCGGCGGTCCGCCGAGGAGCCCCTGTCGCTGAGCTTCTACCAGATCGACGATTACCTGACCTGCCCGCGCAAATACAAGTACGGCCACGTCGTCCGCATCCCGGTCGCGCCCCACCATTCGCTGATCTACGGGGCCGCCCTGCATCGGGCGGTCCAGGAGTTCCACCGGCGTCAGGCCCGGGGCGAGATCATGACCGAGGCTGAGCTCGACGCCGCGTTCGTCGCGGCCTGGTCGAGCGAAGGATTCCTGACCCGCGAGCACGAGGATGCCCGGCTCGCCGCCGGCAAAGCTGCGCTTCGTCGCTTCCGCCAGGACCAGCTCCGGCCGGACGCTGTCGTGCCGGCCTATGTCGAGCGTGACTTCTCGTTCAGCCTCGACGGGGACCGAGTCCGCGGGCGCTGGGACCGGGTCGACGTCGAGCCGGCCGACCCAGGGCTGCCTCCGGACCCTTCGCCCATCGCCGAGGAAGCGACCCGACTCGTCGCGGATGTCGTCGAACCCGTCCTGCCACTGCTGCCGCACGAACGGGTGACGATCACCGACTACAAGTCGAGCGATGTGCGCGATCCGGTCAAGGCCCGCCAGCGGGCGCGCGATTCGCTCCAGCTGACGATCTATGCGATGGGCTATGAGGCGATGACCGGCCAGCGTCCGGACGCCGTCCAGCTCCACTTCCTCGAGACCGGCCTGGTCGGCCGGGCCGTGGTCGATGACAAGCGACTGGCCAGGGGCCGCGACAAGATCGCCCGCGCCGCGGAGGGCATCCGGGCACGAGCCTTCGAGCCGACCCCGGATGTGATGAGCTGCAGCTACTGTCCATTCCGCGATATCTGCCCGGCGAGCCTGGCCCGATGACCCGGGCTGCGGGGGAGGATCCGAACGCGACGGTCCGCGCGATCAGCTTCGACTTCGGCAACACCCTCCTGCCCGTCAGTCGGGCCGACCTTGGCGTCGTGGTGGAACGGACCACCAACGCCGTGGCGCGTCGCTGCGGTCCGTTCGACCCGGCGGTCTTTGCCCAGGCATGGGCCGAGGAACGCGACCGTCAGTTCGCCGAGGAGGTGCCGCGGATGCGCGAAGTGGACCTCGCCCAGCGGACCGTTCGCGTTCTCGCCCGGATGCGCGGGATGCCGGCACCCGACCAGACGACGCCCTGGGACGACGTCGCTGCTGCCCGATCCAGTACGCAAGACGAGGTCGACTTCGCGCTGGAGACCTACACGGCGGCGTTCGTCGCGGCGATCCCGCCGCCGCCTGAGGTCGGGCCGCTGCTCGAGCGGCTGGCTGGCCGATTCGTCCTCGGGATCTGCTCGAACTGGCCGCTGGCCGCCACCATCGACCGGTTCGTCGAGGCGGCCGGCTGGGCTCCGCACCTGACGGCCGTGGTCGTGTCTCAACGAGTCGGCACGATCAAGCCGGATATCCGGATGTTCCGCGCCGCAGAGCGGGCCTTGGCCACGCCACCGGCGGCGATCCTCCATGTCGGTGACGACTGGGCGGCCGATGTCGTCGGCGCGAAGCAGGCCGGCTGGCTGGCGGCCTACCTGCCGGCCGAGACGGGCGAGTCACCCTTCCCGACAAGCCGGCGCGATGATCGCGCCGACGCGGACTTCAGGTTCGACCGTCTGTCGGATATCGAGGTCGCCCTGCCCTGAGGCCGCGGACCGGCGGCGCGAGCCCGAGCCCGACTAGACTCCAGCGCGATGGACCCACGAGACCGGCTGACCAATCTCGGCTTCTTCGGCCTGGCCACGATCGACTGGATCCTGGTCGGTCTGGTCGTAGCGACCCGCGATCCCCGCGCGGATCCGTCGGCCGGGCTGCTCGGAGCGGGGCTGATGGGGATCGCCGTCGGCTTGACCTGCATCCCCCTGTTCTGGCTGGTGGTGTTCGGCCGTCACGGACGCATCGCCTATCGTGGAGACTGGGTTCGAGCTGTTCGTCGTGGGGCCTGGGTCGCGGTGGTGGTGGCCGTCTTCATCGTCCTGCGCCTGCAGGGAGCGTTCAGCCTGCCGATCGCATTGTTCGTCGTCGTCATCGTGTCGGTCGCCGAGGCGACCCTGTCCGCCGAGCGTTGATGCCCGGGCGGAGCCCGGAGGAGGATCTGTGACCGTCGAGCGCTTCGATTTCCTGGCGACCGCCCCGGCCGAGCCGTTCGCCGACGCCAAGCGCCGACTCGCGGCGGCCGTCGATGCCAACCGGGCCGAGATCGTCGGCCTGTCGCAGCGCATCCACGCCAACCCGGAGCCGGCCTTCGAGGAGGTCCAGGCGTCGACCTGGGTGGCCGAGGCCATCGCCCGGCACGGCTATGCGGTCGAGCGTCCGGTCGGCAGCCTGGCCACGGCGGTCCGCGGGCGGCTGGCCGGCGGTCGGGGAGGGGCCGGGCCGCGGATCGGCATCCTGGCCGAGTACGATGCGCTGCCCGGGCTCGGGCACGGTTGCGGCCACAACTCGATGGCGGCCTCGGGCGTCGGCGCGGCGATCGCCCTGGCCACGCTGGCCCCCGAGCTTCCTGGTGAGATCGTCTTCCTGGGGACGCCCGCCGAGGAACGCGGGTCCGGCAAGGGGATCATGATCCGGGACGGGCTGTTCGCCGGTCTCGATGCGGCCCTCCTCTACCACCCGTCGGACGTGACCGGGGTCGAGTGCCGCCTGCTCGCCAGTGAGGACATCTACGTCACGTTCCACGGGCGGCAGGCCCACGCCGCGTCGGATCCGTGGATGGGCCGCAACGCGCTCGACGCCCTGATCCTGCTGTTCAGTTCGGTCGGCCTGTGGCGACAGCAGCTCCGGCCCGACGCTCGGGTCCACGGCATCGTCCAGGAGGGCGGAACCGCCGCCAACATGATCCCGAGCCGGACCAGGGCCTGGTTCATGGTCCGCTCGCCACGCGAGGACGAGTACCTCGAGATGCGCGAGCGGTTCCGCGAGATGTGCGAGGCCGCCGCGCTGGCGACCGGCTGCACTGCCGAGGTCGTGTTCGAGGGCGGGGCCTCGACGATGCACCCGAACTTCACCCTCGATCGGCGCTTCAGCGCGAACATGGAGGCGTATGGCGTCATGGACCAGCCGCCGGTCGACAACCTCGGCTCGAGCGACATGGGCAACGTGAGCTTCGTCGTGCCGACCATCCACCCGTCGATCGCGATCTGCGATCCAGGGGTCGCCGGGCACTCCATCGCCTTCCGGGATCTTGCCGCCGAGCCGCGGGCCGACGAGATCACCCTGCTGGCCGCGACGGTCGTCGCCCAGACGGCCTACGAGCTGTTCGCCGACCCGAGCCTGGTCGAGGCGGCCTGGCGGGAGTTCCGCGGAGAGGCGTGAACCGGGTGGTACCATCGCCGCCGGCGCGCCCCGCTGGACGCTGGTTGCGAACCGGCGGCGCTCCAAGAGACGGCTGAGCCCGAGCCACGGTCCCGCGACCACCGTGCCGGCCGGTCTCCCGGAGGACTCCGATGTCCGAGCGCCACGATCCCGACCCCCGGAGCGACTTCGCGGCCCTGAACGGCTGGGATCGCGAGTTCGAGGTCTACAGCGACTTCGACCTGCCCACCTACGTCGGGCCGACCACGTTCATGAAGCTGCCATGGATCACCGATCCGGATGAACTTCGCCGGCGGAAGACCGACGTGGCGATCATCGGTGCGCCGTTCGACGACGCAGTCAGCCATCGGCCCGGCGCCCGGTTCGGTCCGCGCGCCATCCGCGAGGCGCAGTACACGTCCGGGTCCATCCATTCGCTCCAGCTCGGCGTCGAGCCGTTCGAGGTGCTCGACGTCGTCGATGCCGGCGACGCCAACGTCGTGCCGGCCTGGATCGAGCGCGCCCATGCCCTGATCTACCGCAAGGTCCGCGAGGTCGCCGAGACCGGCGCCATCCCGATCGTCCTCGGAGGCGACCACTCGATCACTTGGCCGTCGGCGACCGCGATCGCCGAGGTCCGCCGTCCCGGCTCGATCGGGATCGTCCACTTCGACGCGCACGCCGACACCGCCAACGAGGACTGGGGGGTCCTGAGCGGCCATGGCACCCCCATGCGCCGCCTGATCGAATCGGGCGCCGTCGACGGCAAGAACTTCGTCCAGGTGGGGCTGCGCGGCTACTGGCCGCCGGTGGACGTGTTCGAATGGATGAAGGACCACGGCCTGCGCTACCACTTCATGACCGAGATCGAGGAGCGCGGGGCCGAAGCCGTCATCGCCGATGCCATCGCGGAGGCGCTCGACGGGCCGGATTCGATCTACCTCAGCATCGACATCGACGTGATCGACCCGGGCCTCGCCCCCGGGACCGGGACCCCGGAACCCGGTGGGATGCTCACCAGGGAGGTCCTCCGGGCGATCCGTCAGTTCTTCTGTTGTGTCGTGCTGTCCGGTTTTGACATCGTCTAGGTATCGTCTGGCTATTATCGTCGCGATACGTACGTGATGACAGCCACATGCGCGGCGCTGGTGGCGATCATCGCCCT